>NZ_CP013386.1:3199000-3838800 GCF_001523745.2 Burkholderia mayonis | reverse complement strand
TTCACGCTCCAATAGCGCGGAACAGTGTTGCCAGAAATCGTTCATCGAAGAGCTGTCGTTGTTTCGGTTGCACGTACGGCACGCGGCCACCCTTGTCGCGGATGCGCAACAAGGCCCGGTGCGGCCGTGCGGACGTGCCTCGGACGCTTGCGCGACAAAGGTTTGAGCGCGAGCGCGGGCCGAGGCGGCGTGCGGGATTCTTGGAGATAAGGCGAGATTCTACCGCCAAACGCGGTGCGCGCGGGAGTTATCCACAGGGCCGAGTCGTCGGCGGGGAGCGATCGCCACAGGGCGTGGAGCCGGGGATCGGCGCCGCCGATGCGGTCCCGGCATGCCTCTAACGTATTGACCGCCAAGAGAAAAACGGTTTAAATAGCGGGTTCCGCGAAAACCAATCCTGCTATTTTCGGCGATTGCGTTCGCCCGGTTGCCTCGAAAGAGGGGGCGCGCGGTCCCTGATTCCCGATATTCTCGAACAAGTGAGAGCGACATGAAACGTACCTACCAACCTTCCGTGACGCGCCGCAAGCGCACCCATGGCTTCCGCGTGCGCATGAAGACGGCTGGCGGCCGCAAGGTCATCAACGCCCGCCGCGCGAAGGGCCGCAAGCGTCTCGCCATCTAAGGGCGGGCCGCGCGCCGTGTCCGCCGTCCGCAGCGATGCGGGCGAGGCAGCCGTTGTCCCGGGTTCGATTCCGTTGCAAGCGTCCGCCGCCTTTCCCAAAGCTGCGCGACTTCTGAAAACGGATGAATTTTCATCCGTTTTTCGTTTGCGCCCGTGGCGGCGCACCGCGCACTTCGTGGTCTACGGCAAGCCGACGGGGCGCGATGCGCGTCTTGGACTCGTCATCGGCAAGAAGTACGCTCCGCGTGCGGTGACGCGGAATCTGGTCAAGCGGCTCGCCCGCGAAGCGTTTCGCACGCGTCGCGCCGAGTTCGCCGGCTGGGACATCCTGCTGCGCCTGCATACGCGCTTCGACAAGAAGGCGATGCCGAGCGCGGCATCCGCGCCGCTCGCGGCGCTGTGCGCGGGCGAGATTCGCGAGCTGCTCGACCGGGCAGCCCGGGAGATCGTCCGTCGCAACGGGGCGAAGCCCGCGTCCGAGTGACGCGCCGACGCCCGTCGCGGACGGCGGCCAGCCGTCCGCCCGATTGGCTCGAACGCGGCGCATCGGCGCCGCCACTGCTATGCAAACGGTTTTGATCGCGTTGCTGCGCTTCTACAAGGTTGCCGTGAGCCCGCTGCTCGGCAGCCGTTGCCGTTTTTATCCTTCCTGTTCGGATTACGCGCGCGAGGCAATCCAGTATCATGGCGCCGCGCGCGGCACTTACCTTGCCGCCAGGCGCCTGTGCCGATGCCATCCGTTCTCCGCGGGCGGCATCGACCTCGTCCCGCCGCCCAACTCCGACGCACGCAACGCTCCTCACAAAGCTGAGGCGTCGTCCCATCGACTCTGAGACAACGCATGGATATCAAACGCACCGTCCTATGGGTGATCTTCTTCATGTCAGCGGTCATGCTGTTCGACAACTGGCAGCGATCCCACGGACGCCCGTCGATGTTCTTCCCGAACGTCACGCAGACGAGCACCGCGTCGAACGCGACTAACGGCGCGTCTGGCGCAAGCGCGGCATCGGCGGCGAACGCGCTGCCGGCGGCCGCGACGGGCGCGGCCCCCGCGACGACCGCGCCTGCGGCGCAGGCGCAGCTCGTGCGCTTCTCGACCGACGTCTACGACGGCGAGATCGACACGCGCGGCGGCACGCTCGCGAAGCTGACGCTGAAGAAAGAGGGCGACGGCAAGCAGCCCGACCTGTTCGTCACGCTGTTCGACCACGCCGCGAACCACACGTATCTCGCGCGCACGGGCCTCCTCGGCGGAGATTTCCCGAACCACAACGACGTCTACTCGCAGGTCGCGGGGCCGACGTCGCTGTCGGGCGACCAGAACACGCTGAAGCTGTCGTTCGAATCGCCGGTGAAGGGCGGCGTGAAGGTGGTGAAGACGTACACGTTCACGCGCGGCAGCTACGTGATCGGCGTCGACACGAAGATCGACAATGTCGGCACGGCGCCCGTGACGCCGACCGTCTACATGGAGCTCGTGCGCGACAACACGCCCGTCGAGACGCCGCTCTTCTCGCACACGTTTCTCGGGCCGGCGGTCTACACCGACCAGAAGCACTTCCAGAAGATCAACTTCAGCGACGTCGACAAGAACAAGGCCGATTACGTCACGTCTGCCGACAACGGCTGGATCGCGATGGTGCAGCACTACTTCGCGTCCGCGTGGATTCCGCAGCAAGGCGCGAAGCGCGACATCTACGTCGAAAAGATCGATCCGTCGCTGTACCGCGTCGGCGTGAAGCAGCCGGTCGCGGCGATCGCGCCGGGCCAGTCGGCCGACGTGTCCGCGCGCCTCTTCGCCGGTCCGGAAGAAGAGCGGATGCTCGAAGGCATCGCGCCGGGCCTCGAGCTCGTGAAAGACTACGGCTGGGTGACGATCATCGCGAAGCCGCTGTTCTGGCTGCTCGAGAAGATCCACGGCTTCGTCGGCAACTGGGGCTGGGCGATCGTTCTGCTCACGCTGCTGATCAAGGCGGTGTTCTTCCCGCTGTCGGCGGCGAGCTACAAGTCGATGGCGCGGATGAAGGAAATCACGCCGCGGATGCAGGCGCTGCGCGAGCGCTTCAAGAGCGATCCGCAGAAGATGAACGCGGCGCTGATGGAGCTCTACAAGACCGAGAAGGTGAATCCGTTCGGCGGCTGCCTGCCGGTGGTGATCCAGATCCCGGTATTCATCTCGCTGTATTGGGTGCTGCTCGCGTCGGTGGAAATGCGCGGCGCGCCGTGGGTTCTTTGGATTCACGATCTGTCGCAGCGCGATCCGTACTTCATCCTGCCGGTGCTGATGGCCGTCTCGATGTTCGTGCAGACGAAGCTGAATCCGACCCCGCCGGATCCGGTCCAGGCGAAGATGATGATGTTCATGCCGATCGCGTTCTCGGTGATGTTCTTCTTCTTCCCGGCCGGTCTCGTGCTGTACTACGTGGTGAACAACGTGCTGTCGATCGCGCAGCAGTACTACATCACGCGCACGCTCGGCGGCGCCGCGGCGAAGAAAAAGGCGAGCTGACACTCGGCTGGTCGAAAAAGGGGCGACGCAGTTCGCCCCTTTTTTTCGAGCCGCGCCGAGTGATCGTGCGGTCGTGCGTCGTTTCGACCGAGGATGCGAAAAAGCCGCCTGTTGGTCAGGCGGCTTTTTTTTATTGAGGCCGGCGGCGCGCGATCAGCGCTTCGAGGTGTCGCCGTAGAACTGTTCGATCAGTTCCTGCACCAGATAGCGGTGATGCGGTGACAGCGCCTCGATCTTCGACGCGAGCTCGATCGTCTCCGGCGTCGGCGGATATTTTTCGTCGCGCGGCAACGGCTGCGGCGTCGTGCGCGCCGCGCTCGGCGGCGGACCGTAATGCAGCCAATGCAGGTCGACCCGCAGCCACTCGGCAAGCGTGCGAAGCTTGTCAGGAGTCGGAATCGTGCGGCCCGTCAGCCATTTGTGCGCAGTTTGCGGAGAAACCGGATGCTCGCCGTGATGACGCAAATTGAAATGCAAAGCGAGTTCCGTCGCGCCGGTCACTTTTTCTGGGCTGCGCAACAAGGCGAATTTGAGACGTTCGGTGAACGCCGCTTTTTCTTCGAGTGTCGGCATGGCCAGATTGTGCAGTTCGACCGCCGCCAGGAAGACAACCAATTGGGTTATGTTTAGCCCAACTGAGTGATTGTTTAACTGGTGGATGCCAGAGGTTGCGACTGCGTGCGAGTGCGCTCATGCTTGCTGATTGGCGGTCGAGGTCGTTTCGTCGGCGACACGCCGGAAATTCGTCGTATGAATTGATTAGCGCAACTAAGATAAACAGAAAATTGCGGAAAATGGCGGGTTGGAACGTGGTCTGCGCAATAGTATTGCGCAGTCGGGCTACAATTCGGCATTCAAAGATATCTCCGGTTTTTTTGATTGCCATTTCATTTATTTCAGATTTATCGCCATGCTTGCCACTGATTCCGATCCGATCGTCGCCATTGCCACCGCGTCAGGCCGGGGCGGAATCGGCGTCGTGCGCATTTCGCTCGGACGCGCCGGAGAAGCGGCGGCGCTCGCGCTGAGCGACGCGCTGTGCGGCACGCGGCTCGCGCCGCGTCATGCGGCCTACGTGCCGTTTCTCGACGACGCCGGTGAGCCGCTCGATCGCGGCATCGCGCTCTATTTCCCGGCGCCGCACTCGTATACCGGCGAGCACGTGCTCGAGTTGCAAGGCCACGGTGGCCCGATCGTGCTGCAGCTCGTGCTGCAGCGCTGCCTCGACGCGGGGCGCGCGTACGGCTTGCGGCTCGCCGAGCCGGGCGAATTCACGCGCCGCGCATTCTTGAACGACAAGCTCGACCTCGCGCAGGCCGAGGCCGTCGCCGATCTGATCGAGGCGAGCACCGAGGCCGCCGCGCGCTCAGCCGGCCGGTCGCTCGACGGTGCGTTCTCGCGTGACATCCACGCACTCGTCGACGACGTGATCGCGCTCCGGATGCTCGTCGAGGCGACGCTCGATTTTCCGGAAGAGGAAATCGACTTTCTGGAGGCTGCGGATGCGCGCGGCAAGCTCGCGCGCATTCACGAGCGGCTCGCGCACGTGCTCGGCGACGCCCGGCGGGGGGCGCTGCTGCGCGAGGGGCTGTCGATCGTGCTCGCGGGGCAGCCGAACGTCGGCAAGTCGTCGCTATTGAACGCGCTTGCGGGCGCGGAGCTCGCGATCGTCACGTCGATCGCCGGCACGACGCGCGACAAAGTCGCGCAGACGATCCAGGTCGAGGGCATTCCGCTGCACATCATCGACACGGCGGGGCTGCGCGAGACGGAGGACGAGGTCGAGAAGATCGGCATCGCGCGTACGTGGGGCGAAATCGAGCGGGCGGACGTCGTGCTGCATTTGCTCGATGCGCGCAGTGGGCTCGGCGCCGACGACCGAGCGATTGCCGCGCGTTTTCCGGCCGGGGTGCCGGTCGTGTGCGTGCTGAACAAGACGGATCTGACGGGCACGCCGGCGTCGGTGGTGCGGGTGGGCGGCGGAGAGGACGGCGCGGAGGTGTGCGAAGTGCGGCTGTCGGCGAAGCGCGGCGACGGGATCGATTTGCTGCGCGGCGAGCTGCTGCGGATCGCCGGATGGCAGGCAGGCGCGGAAAGCGTGTACCTCGCGCGCGAGCGGCATCTGATCGCGCTGCGCGCGGCGCAGGCGCATCTCGCGCGGGCGACCGAGCATGCGGATCAGAATGCTCAGGCGCTGGATCTCTTCGCCGAGGAACTGCGGCTCGCACAGGAGCAGCTCAATTCGATCACAGGGGAGTTTACTTCTGATGATTTGTTGGGGGTGATCTTTAGTCGGTTTTGTATCGGGAAGTAGCCCGTCGACCGACGATTGCGCAGCAACACCGACGCAGGATCGGATCACCAGCGGCGTTATCCGGAATCGGATTCTTGCTGCGGCATGCAGAGCGGCGGATGGGGCCGAGCGGTCCCAGGTGTCTCGTTCCCAAGCTGACACATGGCGTAGGCGATGCCGAGTCTCACTGCGACTGCGCGTTCACGTCCCCCGTCTGAGCGATCTTGGTTAAGACCTCTTTTTGATAGGCGTACCACGAAACAAGACAGGGCTTGTCACGGCAATTCTTCTCACGGTAGTTCCATTGCTTGCGTGTGCGCTCGGCGAATGCAGCCTTGTCGGGAACCGCTTCTTTTGCTTGCTGATAGATGGTTGCGAGTTCGCGATCGGACGCCGCGAGTTCCGGGTCATGGCAGATCAGATATTCGGGAATTGATCTGGCCTTTGAGCAATCGAAACTTGTTTGTTGTGGAATTGATTCCGTCGTCGAGTCTTGCGGTGTCGACTGAGCCGAAGCCGTGGCCGGGGTATCGATGGATGGAACTGCAACTGGCCGAGGCATCGGTGCAGTCTGACCATACGGTCTCAGTTGGCCCGATAATGCGTCTTCCAGCATTGCGCCTACCAGCGAATTCGGCACGACACGAATAGTCTCGGTCTTTAGCACCGACGTGCCGGACATGATCTGCACTTTCGCAAAATTGCACGGTGCTTGGCATGTCAAGCGCGTCGCATAATTTTCGTTGTCCGGATCAAGCATCAGCAATACGTACGTTCCATCCCGAAGACCGACATAACGCATCATGACGAGGGGCTTCGCTGCTTTGCCGCTTCGAACGTCATCTTCACTCAAGGCCGGCTCGTAGCCATATGTACCGTCTTGTTCCATCGCGTACTGATGAGAGGGCGGCGGAGGCTCGGGCGCAGTGGGCGGTGGGGAGGCGTTGTTGGAACTGCGCGCAGACGCTGGCTGCTGCGGACTCGCCGAGGTAGTAGGCACCTCCTGTTTGCTGGAGCTATTGCAAGCGCCAAGCGTTGCCACCAATAGGCACGACAGCATCAGAGTCCTCATCGTTCACCCCGTCACATTGTGCTAGTTCTCGTACAGCCGACAGCGCAATTGCTTTTTGATTCTAGTGCTGCGCATCGCATCGAGGATGCCCGCCGGGTGGCCGCGAACAGTCGGCGATGGTGGCGCAACAGCCGCCTGCTGATGAACCGCGTCATGCCGATCGCCTACTTCGACCGCCTTGGGTACCCCGGCTCTCATGACATCAACTGCTCGAACCGCCCGGTGTGGACCCGCATGCCGGGTGGTATGGAGGGGATCGGTCAGACCACCTGACCGCCCCTATCCCGATCCGGGCCGCAGCGGCCGGACGATCTGCTGCGATTCGCATGTCGGTTCGCGCGCGACGTGTGACACGGTCCAAGCAAACGCCGAACCTGGCTTGCCACCGGATTCGGCGTATCGAACGAAATCATGCGTGCACGGCATGCGGAACTGCGCGCCGTATGTTCTCCGTCGCCGCCGTGCCGATGCGCGGCGGATGTCTTCTCGTATGCGGCAAATCCGCGCGGCCGGCGCGGACGACTCGACACCGTCAATGCCCTCGCCGCAGGATGCGCCACGGATGGCGCCAGTCGATATGCGGCGCGTGCTCGTCGCGCGGATGCTGCAGGCGGTGCTCCTGCCAGAGTTCGTCGGAGTACAGCACCGCGACGATGAGAAGCGGCAGTACGAGAAAAACGCCCAGTATCACTTGCTCGATCACGATAGCCTCCATCGCGGGGCGGGAACCCTCGATTCATTTTAGGCTCTGTACAAGTGCCCGCAGTCATTTTCCGTCGATGCATCCTTCGACGCACTCCGCGCTTGCCCGGGTGTCCATACCGCTCGCACGCCGTCTCCCGAATGACTCAAGGACAACCACCATGCAAATCCAGAACGAACAACATACGCTTGCGCTGAGACCGCTCGAACGTCAAGACCTCCGTTTCGTCCACGAACTGAACAACGACGCGAAGATCATGCGTTACTGGTTCGAAGAGCCGTACGAAACGTTCACGGAGCTGTCGCAGCTATACGACCAGCACGTGCACGACCAGCGCGAGCGCCGCTTCGTCGCGGCCGGTCCGGACGGCGAACTCGTCGGTCTCGTCGAACTGATCGAGCTCGACTACATCCATCGTCGCGGCGAGTTCCAGATCATCATCGCGCCGAACCGGCAGGGACGCGGGTACGCGACGCGCGCGACCCGGCTCGCCGTCGAATATGCGTTCAAGGTACTGAACCTGCGCAAGCTGTATTTGATCGTCGACAAATCGAATGCTGCGGCGATCCGGGTTTACGAGAAATGCGGTTTCCAGCACGAGGCCGAATTGATCGAAGAATTTTTCGGCAATGGCCAGTATCACAACGCTTTGAGAATGTGCATTTTCCAGCGCGATTATTTCGTCGCCCAGCCGAACGCGGAATTGCGCGGCCGCGAATAACGCCGGCTGGCGTATACACCGTAAGCGCCACACCGGTCGAGGTATGGCGCTTATGGCAATGGAACGAATGCCGGGTGCAAAAGCACCTGGCATTTTTCTTGTATTCCGCAGGTCAGAAAAATTTCCATGCGGCGCGCGATATTTTTCGACGACTTTATGTGCGATGCATCAAATCGCTAACCGACTCCTTTTAAATTATCCAACTCGTTCATCGTGGGAAACCATGCACCACTGAAAGGCTTGTGGGGCAAGACTTTTGGGCATCCGAATCGTCCGGAAAGTGCATTCGTGCCGTGACCGGGCGCGGCAGCGTACTCAGCAAACGGAGCGGTGCGGTGGGTGCGGCAATTCGTCGCTATTGCGGTCGCACAACGAATGTGCTTGAGATCGCCTTCGCATCTTCTAGCATGAGAAAACGTGGGTCGACGCAAGCCTTTAAATACATAGCTAACCCGAGCTCATGACCCGAGCGAATGGGAGACACGACATGATGAAGCGAACCGGCCTTTTTCTGATGTTGACGAGCGGCATCGTTGCATTTTCGGTGGCGCAGGCGAGCGGCGACGCGTTGCTCAAGCCGCAACAGGAAATCCAGCTTACCAAGAACGCTTGGGGATGTTTGTCGAAAGACAATCTGGATTCCGTACTGAATCATGAGCGCGACGGCCACTCGCAGGCGAAGCAGCAGTATTTCGACGACTACCGCTGCCTGTCGGTACCGGAGGGGCAGCGCTTCCGGATCGTCAGCGTCGACAACGGCGACGTGCAGTTCGTGAGCGCGGAGAACAGCGACCAGCAAGGTCTCTGGGCCGACTCGCGCTTCGTCAAGCAGTAACGCGGTCGCATTCGCTTCTGATCACGCGCTCGGGCACGGCCCGGGTGCGGCAAGATTTACGGCCCGGCGCGTGTCGGGCCGTGCTGCGTTTGCTTCCGCCGCCTTCGGTGTCGTCCGCGCATCGTCGCGCGGTCATCGCGCATTCGGTATCATCACGCCCCGACCCGAATCAACGGCCCGCATGGGGCCCGATGCTGAATGGCGCTCAAATCGACGATCTACAAGGCGGAGCTGCAAATCGCCGACATGGACCGGCACTATTATGCCGATCACTCGCTCACCGTCGCCCGTCATCCGTCCGAGACGGACGAGCGGATGATGGTGCGCATCGCCGCGTTCGCGCTGTTCGCGCACGAGCGGCTCGAGTTCTGCAAGGGGCTGTCGGACACCGACGAGCCGGATCTCTGGCAAAAGGACCTGACGGGCGCGATCGAGACCTGGATCGACATCGGCCAGCCCGACGAGCGCCGCATCGCGAAAGCGAGCGGCCGCGCCGACCGGGTGAACGTGATCGCGTACGGCGGCCGCACGTCGGACATCTGGTGGCAGGGTGTGCGCGGCAAGGTCGAGCGGCTGCACAATGTGCAGGTAACGTCGCTGGCCGACGGCGCCGCGGCCGCGCTGGGCGGCATCGCCGAGCGTACGATGCGTCTGCAGTGCACGATCCAGGACGGCGCTGCGTGGCTGTCGAGCGCGACGCACGATCCGGTCGCGATCGAGTGGACTGTGTTGAAAGCGCGTGAAGGCGCCTGAGCGGACGGCGATGCGGCGAGCGGCGCGTGGGTGGTGGGTTGCCGCGCGTCGGCCGGAGCGAAGCCAGGGTTTTCGGTTCCGGTTTCTGCCCCCGGTTCGCCAGGTTGCGCCCCTGCGCTCAGGGCGCGACGGCCTCCGGCGGTCCCTTGAGCTCGACCATGTTCCCTTCCGGATCGAACAGATAGATCGACGGCCCGTAGCCGTCCGCGCCGTAGCGCCGCGCTTCGTCGCCCGGCCGCGCGCCGTGCGCGGCGAGATGCGCGTGCAGCGCGGCCGCGTCGAACGGTTCGACGCGCAGGCACAGGTGGTCCATGTTCCGGCCCTTTCCCGGCACCCCGCTGTCTGGCCGGTCGATCGACGCCCCGACCGCGAGCAGGTCGATCAGCGAACGCCCGGCGCGCAGCTGGACGAGCCCCAAATTCCGCTGCTCCTTCTCGACGTGGCAGCCAAGCACGTCGCAATAGAAACGCGTCATCGTCGCCAGATCGGCGACGCGCAGCACCACGTGATCGATCTCGTGGATATGGAATTTCATTGGGGGCGTCTCCTTCGGCAGGAAGTCTTACCGAGTGTAGGCGGTTCGTGCGACACGCGGGCGGACGGTGCAAAATCGATGGACGAAAAAAAGCCCGTTCGTGTTCGAACGGGCTTAATCCATATCAGGAGGAGACATGGAGGAGACAGTTCCAACTATACACATCCGGATGGTGCGACGCAATATTCTTTGTGTAAAAAAACGTCAGGACGGCAATCTGTCGCATTCGCACCGCAACAAAATAGGGCCGATGCGGCGCCCGCACGCGGTTGCGGCAATGGATCGGACGATTGTGTGACATTCGTGTGTCAGCCGTTCGAATGAGAGCGCAAGAATCAGCGCGTAGGCGGCCGGGTCGACGTCTACAGTGACAGGCATCCGTTCCGCTTTTGCGAGGTCATGATGAAGAAGCCAGCCTATCCGACCGACGACGCGCGCTGGGCCGCGCTCGTCGCGCGGGACGCCGACGCCGACGGCGCGTTCTGCTACGCGGTCAGGACGACGGGCGTGTTCTGCCGGCCGTCGTGCGCGTCACGGCCGCCGAAGCGCGAAAACGTGTCGTTCTTCGCCGACACGGGCGCCGCGCGCGCGGCCGGCTATCGCCCGTGCAAGCGTTGCCAGCCCGAAGGGCTGCCGCGCGAGCTCGAAATCGTCAATCGCGCGTGCGCCGTGCTCGACGCACATCGTCAGGACCGCTTCACGCTCGCGCAGCTAAGCGACGCCGTCCACGTGAGCCCGTTTCATCTGCAGCGCCTCTTCAAGCGTGTCGTCGGCGTGTCGCCGCGCCAATACCAGGCCGCGCAGCGCGGCGCCGCGTTGCGCGACGCGCTGCAAAGCGGCGTCGCCGTCACGCGTGCGGCCGTCGACGCGGGCTTCAATTCGCCGTCGCGGCTCTACGAATCGGCGCCGCGCGAGCTCGGCATGTCGCCGTCCGCGTTCCGCCGCAAAGGCGCCGGGCTGAGGATCGAGTACGCGACCGCCGACACGCGGCTCGGCGTCGTGCTCGTCGCAGCGACGCGCAAGGGCATCTGCAAGATTGCGTTCGGCGACGCTGCGGCAGCGCTCGTCGACGAGCTGAAGGCGGCGTTCGCGAACGCGGAGCTCGTCGAGTCGCCCGAGCGGATCGCGCCGTTCGTCGCGCAGGTCGACGCGTATCTGAACGGCACGCGCCGACGCTTCGAACTGCCGCTCGACCTTGCCGCCACCGAGTTCCAGCAGCGCGTATGGGATGCATTGCGTCGGATTCCTTACGGCGAGACGCGTAGCTACACGCAGATCGCCGAGGCGCTCGGCGCGCCGCGCGCAGTGCGAGCGGTCGCGAGTGCGTGCGCGTCGAACCCGGTCGCGCTCGCGATTCCGTGTCACCGCGTCGTGCAGAAAGGCGGCTTGCTCGCGGGCTATCGATGGGGATTGCCGCGCAAGGCCGCGCTCCTCGACGCCGAAGCGCAACACGCGGCGGGCGAGCCCGTCGTGTTTGCCGTGGACGACTCAGCTTGAGCGCCGCGTTCGAGTCGGCCGCCGCGCGGCCCGGCAGCGTCGCGCTCGAACTGCCGTTCAAACCGCCATACGATTGGCCGCGCGTGCTGCGTTTCTTCGCGGGGCGTGCGATTCCGGGCGTCGAGGCGGTCGAAGGCGGCGCGTATCTGCGCACGATCGATCATCGCGGCGCGGCGGGTGCGCTGACGGTACGCAAGCATCCGCGCAAGCGCTGTCTCATCGCCCTCGTCGAGGGCGATGCGGCGCGACATCTGGACGACGCATTCGCCGCGCGGCTCGCGACGATGTTCGATCTAGACGCCGATCCTGCGGCGATCGGCGCGCATTTCGCGCGCGACGCCTGGCTCGCGCCACTCGCTGGCGCCGCGCCGGGCCTGCGCGTGCCGGGCGCGTGGTCGACTTTCGAGCTGATCGTGCGCGCGATCGTCGGTCAGCAGGTGAGCGTGAAAGCGGCGACGACGATCGTCGGGCGGCTCGTCGAGCGCGCAGGCGAGCAACTCGCGCACCATTCGCAGCGCCCGATCGGCTGGCGCTTCCCCGAACCCGCCGCGCTCGCCGCATGCGATTTGTCGCGCATCGGGATGCCGGGCAAGCGCGTCGCCGCGCTGCAGGGCGTCGCGCGCGCGGTCGCTGCGGGCGACGTGCCGCTCGACGCGTACGCGACAGACCCGACCGGCGTGCGCGCCGCACTGCTCGCGCTGCCGGGAATCGGTCCGTGGACCGTCGAATACGTCGCGATGCGTGCGTGGCGCGACGCCGACGCGTGGCCGGCGACCGATCTCGTGCTGATGCAGGCGATCGCCGCACGCGATCCCGCGCTCGACCGTCCGGCGAGCCAGCGCCGCCGGACCGACGCGTGGCGGCCGTGGCGTGCGTACGCGGCGATGCATCTGTGGAACGAGATCGCCGACCGCGCCGGTGCCGCGCGAGGCGGGTAGGCGACAGGCCGCGCGCGGCCGGCGCGGATCGTCTGGCAACGCCGGAGGGCGGGTCAAGCGAGCCTTTCGGCGAGATGTTAAAGTGCCCGCTACTGTCAAATCCCGCCAGGTGGTCCGCGCGCGTCGCGGGTTGCCGAGCCCGCACTTGCATCGATGCCGAACAACATGACTTCCCGCCAGACAGACTTGCTGCAGCAACGCCTTGCCGTGTTGAGCACGAGCCCGACGCGCGAGCAGCTGCCTGACGGCCTGCGCGGCATCGAGAAGGAAAGCCTGCGCGTGACGCGCGACGGCATGATCGCGTTCACGCCGCATCCGCGCGCGCTCGGATCGGCGCTCACGCATCCGTCGCTCACGACCGACTATTCGGAAGCGCTGGTCGAGCTGATCACGCCTGCGGAGCGGGACGCCGCGACGACGCTCGAGCGGCTCGACGAGCTGCATCGCTACGTCTATGCGTCGATCGGCGACGAGATGCTGTGGACGCATTCGATGCCGGGCCTCCTGCCCGCCGACGACGAAATCCCGATCGCGGACTACGGCACGTCGAACATCGGACGCCTGAAGACCGTCTACCGGCGCGGCCTCGCATATCGCTACGGCCGCACGATGCAGTGCATCGCGGGCATCCACTACAACTATTCGCTGAGCGAAGAAGTCTGGCGGCGGCTGCACGAGGCGGAAGGCTCGACCGCGAACAGGGTCGACTACCAATCCGAGCGCTATCTCGCGCAGATCCGCAATTTCCGCCGCACGAGCTGGCTGCTGATGTATCTGTTCGGCGCGTCGCCGGCGCTCGATCTCGGTTTCCTGCGCGGCCGCCCGCACAAGCTCGACACGTTCGACGCCGCGACGCTGTATCGCCCGCACGCGACGAGCCTGCGGATGAGCGACCTCGGCTACTCGAACACGACCGCGCAGTCGGCGCTCGAGGCCGACTACAACACGCTGCAGGGCTATCTCGATGCGCTGTCGAAGGCGGTCAGCGAGCCGTATCCGCCGTACGAGGCGATCGGCACGCACCGCGACGGCGAGTGGATTCAGATCAACACGAACGTGCTGCAGATCGAGAACGAGTTCTACTCGACGATCCGGCCGAAACGCATCACGTATTCGGGCGAGCGGCCGCTGCACGCGCTCGCGTCGCGCGGCGTCCAGTACATCGAGGTGCGCTGCCTCGACATCGATCCGTTCGAGCCGACGGGCATCTCGCTCGACACTGCGCGCTTCATCGATGCGTATCTGCTCGTCTGCGCGCTCGACGATAGCGCGCCGCTCACGTGCGATGCGTATCGCGAGTCGAACGCGAACTTCGGCCGCGTGACGATGGAAGGGCGCAAGCCTGGGCTCGAGCTGACGCGCGACGGCGCGGCGGTGTCGATGCGTGCGTGGGCCGACGAGCTCTTCGCGCAGATCGAAGCCGCAGGCCGCGTGCTCGACGAAATTCGCGGCGGCGACGCGCACATGCGCGCGATTGCCGCGCAGCGCGCCAAGCTCGACGATCCGGAGCGCACGCCGTCCGCACGCGTGCTGCGTGCGATGCGCGCGAACGGGCAGTCGTTCATCGAGTTTGCGCGCGCGCAAAGCGAAGCACATGCGGCGTACTTCCGCAGCCGTCCGCTCGACGAAATCGCGACGCGCGACGCGCGGGCGCTCGCCGAGCGCTCGCTCGCGGAGCAGACGGAGCTCGAAGGGAAGAACGCTGGATCGTTCGACGCGTTCGTCGCCGCGTATCGCGCATATACGTTGAATCGGTTCAGCGTCTGACCAAAGGCAGGGCAAGCGGCGATTACAGCTGCACGTCGAGGAAGTCGTGCGCGTTGCACGCTTCGGCGGTCACGCGCAGCGTCTGCAGCGCGCGCTTCTCGATTCGGCGGATCTGCTCGCGCGATACCCCCGATTGCGCGGCGATCTGCTCGTAGCTCCACGGCTCGTCGCCGCCGATGCCGAAGCGCCGGCGCAGGATGTCGGCTTCCTGCACGGACATCGTTTTGAGCAGCGACGCGACGACCTCGCGCATCTGCGCACCGGCCAGCGCGTCGAACAGGCTCGGCGTCGACGCATCCTCGACGAGGTCGCCGAATTCGGCCTGATCGTCGTCGCCGAGCGGCGCGTTCAGCGAACGCGGCTCGTGCGGTAGCTGCAGCACCGCGCGCAGACGCTCGGTCGACAGCTCGGTCGCCTCCGAGAGCTCCGCGAGCGACGCTCGGGCGCCGCTGCGCTGCTTGATCCGATCGGCGATCTTGCGCACGCGGCGCGCCTGGTCGCCGACGTGAACCGGCAGGCGGATCGTGCGTGCGCGGTCCGCGACCGCGCGCGAAATCGCCTGACGAATCCACCACGTCGCATACGTCGAGAACTTGAAGCCGCGCCGATATTCGAATTTCTGGATCGCGCGCAGCAGGCCGAGATTGCCTTCCTGCAGCAGATCGGCGAGATCGAGACCGCGCGATGCGTACTTGCGCGCGATCGACAGCACGAGCCGCAGGTTCGCTTCGGCCATCTTGCTGGTCGCGGCCGAGATGCGCGCCTCGCCTTCGGCAAACGCGTGCGCGGCGGCGCGCAGCGCGCTCGCGTTGCCCTTCGGCGGCGACGCCGGCGTGCGATGCATCGCGCGCCGCACCGCGTCGATCTCGGTCGATGGCCAGCCGTAGGCATCGAGGGCGGCGTATGCCTGCTTGCGCGCACGGGCGAACGCGCGCGCGCCCTCGTCACCGCGGGCGCGCGCACGCTGCAGCGCGGCGCGCGCACGGGCGAGCGCCGGGTCGTCCGGCAGCGACGCCAGATCGAGAAGATCGAGCGCATCGGCGAGCGCCTGCAGCACGCACTGACGGCCGGCTTCGATTTCAGATGCGAGCGCGATTTCCTGCGCGTGATTCAGCAGCGGCACCGCGTGCATCCGGCGCACGAAGAGGGCAAGCGGATCCGTCGAGATCGCGGTGTCGACGGCGTTGTTGTCGCTTCGTTCGGACGAATGCGATTCGGCGTCGCCGCGCCAATCGGCATCGACGTACGCGGACCGCGCCGGCTTGTCGTCGAACGACGCAGGGCCGCCGCTTTCGTCGGCCGAGTGATGTTCTAGGAGTTCGAGATCGCCGAGGTCGTGCTCGAGCGCGTCAGACGACGCGCCGCTGAGCCCATCGCTCATATCTGCGTATGCCGCGTCGTCGTGGGCGCCGGCAAGTTCGAGCAATCGGTCGATGCCCTGTTCGTAGCGCACGTCGCGCTCTGAGACTTTCATGGCAAACGCGGATCGGGCCGCGGTACGTCGTGACGGAGCGTGTCCGTCGAGCCAGGCTCGTCGGCTTGCCGCGGACGCCCGTCCGCGCCGATGGGCCTTACAGGCGTGCATGTGGTGGCGGACCGCGCAATTTCAATGGCGGGCCGCGCTCATGTAGCCGCAAAACACGTGCCGACACGCTCGAAACAGGTTCGGAAGCCTTATCGATTGCACGTCGGGCTGCGCCGTCGAGGAAAGGATGGTGACGTTATTCGTATGATTCGCGGCGTATGCGCACGGCGCCTGGCGCCGCACTCTCGATGCTTGCCGCCGCACGCTCGCGCAAGCGGCCGTCGCCTTCGTCGTTGGCGTCGGGCTCGACGGGAATATCGCCGGCCTCGGTGTCGCGTTCGTCGGCGAAGTTCGGCTCGGCCTCGCGCGGCTTGGCAGTGTACGAACGCGCGGTGCCGAAGCCAGGCGCGGCTTCGCGCAGCGTCGACGCGTACGCTTTCCAGCCGGCGTCGTTGCCCGCGAACAGGTGCTTGCGAACGGGCAGCGCGAGCGCGCCGTAGTCGAGCGGATCTTCGAGCAGCAGTTGCGGCCACAGGCAGAACGAGCGCAATACGCGGACTTCGAACTCGCGCACGGTCATGTCCTGCACGACGTACTCGACGAGCGGCACGTCGGCGAGCATGCCGTTCGTCGCGAGCAGCGCTTCGATCGACAGGCTGTCGGGCTTCTGCTGTTCGAGGCGGCTCAGGATTTGCAGTACGCTGCCGAGATGGAGCAGCAGCGCGCGCCGTGCGTAAGCTTCTTCCATGACGATGTCTCCGGGACGAATGGGCTCGCCGCGCACGCCGGACGGGCCGCTCGCGATCGAGCAACGGCGAGCGGGTGTTGTGCGGCGAGGGCCGTACGGGGTCCGAAACGCTGCTGCGTCGACGCACTCGTCGCGTCGTTCGCGGTATGCGATGCATACAAGCGTATCCAATTTGCACGCGGCTTGCAGATGCGGATTGACGCACGTCAACAGGCGGGTGCGGGCGCGCTGCGCTCTTCGACTGTGGGGAGTACGGGAAAAAGACCTTGACCCTCGTCAACGGAGCACGAGATCGGTGCAAATCGCTTCGCCCAGCACGCGCGCGACGCGCGCTTCGCTGTCGGCGAGCTTCGCCTCGACTCGCTCGATGAGCCGGCAGAGCTTCGTCGAGCCGCGCCGGCTCGACGGATAGGCGGCGCAGATGCGGTCCTCGCCGAACGACGCGCTCTCGAAGCGCCATGCAGTGAGAAGCGGCACGAGCCGGCCCGCTTCGAGCGCGTCGACGACGCTCCACTGCGGACACGGCAGCACACCCGCGCCGTCGAGCGTCGCGGCGAGGGCGAGGGCGTAGTTGTCGGTGGCGAGCGGCCCTTTCGGCTCGATGCGTTCGCGCGTGCCGTCGCGATCGAACGTCCAGGTGCTGGCGAGCGTCGGGTGGCGGTAGATCACGCAATCGTACTGCGCGAGTTCGGCGGGCACGACCGGCCGGCCGCGTCGCGCGAGATAGTTAGGACTCGCGCACAATAAGCTGCGGTTCGACCCGATCGTTTTGACGATCTGGCTCGGCAGATCGTAATTGCCCATTCTGAGCGCGAGGTCGAAGCCGTCGCCGACGATGTCGACGTAATGATCGGACAGCGACAGTTCGATCCGCACGCGCGGAAACGCCTGCGCAAACGGTGTGCAGAGCGGTGCGAGAATCGCGTGGCCGAACGAGTGCGCGGCCGTGATGCGCAGCAAGCCGCGCGGCTCGTCGTCGTGCTCGGACAACTGCCGCGCACCGTCCGCGAGCCGGCGCAGCACGTCGGTTGCGGTCGCGAGATAGAGCCGCCCGCCTTCCGTAACACGAGCCGGCGCGTCGTACGCTCGAGCAGTTGCACGCCGAGTGTCGCTTCGAGTCCGGCGATCGCTTTCGTTACCGCCGACGGCGTTTTCGCGAGCTTGCGCGCCGCTTGACTGAGACTGCCTTCCTCGACTGCGTAGACGAAGGTCTCGAGCGCGGACAGCAGATCGATTCGCCGCATTCTTTCCTCAAAGGCACAAGCGATGTGCGTAATAAGATCACGAATCGATTTTTTCCTCTACTTACGATCACAAATGGAACGTTCGGCGGCGCGGCCGGCGAGCGGCAGGAATCCCGTTCGGCGTCGTCAAAGGAGAGATCGATGAAGCGCATCGCGTGGATCGTCGTCGTGCTCGTATCGCTCGCGTGTCCCGCCGTGCATGCGGCGGACGGCGACGTGCTCAACATCTACAACTGGGCCGAGTATTTCGCGCCCGACACGATGGCCTTCTTCGAGAAGGCGACGGGCATCAAGGTGCGGCTCGACGTCTACGACAGCAACGAGGCACTGCAAACGAAGCTGACGACGGGCAACAGCGGCTACGATCTCGTATTTCCGTCGAACGACTTTCTCGCGCGCCAGATTCAGGCGGGCCTTTATCAAAAGCCCGACAAATCGAAGCTGCCGAATCTGAAGAATCTCGATCCCGCGATCGTCGCGCGCGCGGCCGAAGTCGATCCCGGCAACCAGTACAGCGTGCCGTACATGCAGGGCACGTTCGGACTTGGGCTGAACGTCGCGAAGGTGAAGCAGGCGCTCGGCGGCCCGCTGCCCGCGAACACGCTCGATCTGATCTTCGACCCCGCGTATGCGACGAAGCTCGAGGGTTGCGGGATCGCCTTCAACGATGCGGGCAGCGAAGTGTTTCCGCTTGCGCTGCGCTACATCGGTCGCGATCCGAATACGACCGATCCGCGCGACTATGAAGCGGCGCTCCAGATGATGAAGAAGATCCGGCCGACGATCCGCCAGTTCATCGCGACGCCCGTGATGAACGATCTCGCGACAGGCGACGTGTGCGTCGTCACCGGCTACTCGGGCGCGGTGCTCGTCGCGGCGCTGCGCGCGGCCGATGCGAAGAACGGCCAGCAAATCGTCTACAGCCTGCCCGCGGGCGGCGCGCCGTTCTGGTTCGACAGCATGGCGATTCCAAAGGGCGCCGCGCACGCGGACAACGCGCTACGCTTCATCGATTACATTCTGCGGCCCGACGTCGTCGCGAAGATCAGCAACAAGGTGATGTATCCGAATCCGAATCGCGCGGCGACGCCGCTCGTCGACAAGCGACTCACGTCGAATCCGGCGATCTATCCGGATGCGGCGGCGATGCGTACGCTATGGGTAAAGCGGCCGATGCCGCCGCGATGCGCATGCAGACGCGCTACTGGACCCAGTTCAAGACCGGCCATTGATCGGTGTCATTTTGACGAGGAGACCGAAGTGATTCCCACCGGACTGCTGTTCGATCCCGCATTTCTCACGCATCGGCAAGGCGATCTCGTGTACGTCGTCCCGAACGGCGCGCTGATTTTCGGCGAGCATTTCGACAGCCCGCTGCGGCTCGCGTACACGAAGCAGTTGCTCGATGCGGTTGGCATGACCGAGCAACTGACGCGTATCGCGTTCGCGAGCGCGGCCGACGAGCAATTGCTGCGTGTGCATCGGCCCGAGTATCTGAGGCAGCTCGCCGAAGCCTGCGCGGTGGCGGGCGAGCAAGTGGTGCAGCTCGGCGAGGACGCGGCGGGCAGCGCGTCGACCGAGCGCATCGCGCGGCTCGCGGCGGGGGCCGCGTGTGCTGCCGTCGATACGGTCATGACGGGGCCGCTGCGGCAGGCATACGCGCTGATCCGGCCGTCGGGCCATCATGCGGGCGCTGATTTCGCGATGGGCTACTGCTACTACAACAACGTCGCGATCGCTGCCCGGCATGCGCAGGCTGCGCACGGGATCGAACGCGTCGCGATCGTCGATTGGGACGTGCATCACGGCAACGGCACGCAACAGGTGTTCTACGACGATCCGTCGGTCATGTTCGTCTCGTTGCACGAGGCGGAGAACTTTCCGGTTGACGGCGGCGAGGCGCGCGAGACGGGCGGCGGCGCGGGCGCCGGCTACAACGTGAACGTGCCGTTGCCGTCCGGTACGGGTGATGCCGGATACCAGCACGCATTCGACGAACTGGTGTTGCCGCTCATCGATGCATTCGCGCCGCAGTTGATTCTCGTGTCGGCGGGGCAGGACGCGAACGCATTCGATCCGCTCGGCAGAATGCGCGTCCAGCGCGACGGGTTCCGGCACATGGCGCGGGCGCTCAGGCAAGCGGCGGGCAGCGTGTGCGACGGACGCATCGCGATGCTGCAGGAAGGCGGCTACAGCTTGCCGTATCTGCCGATCGCGACGCTCGGCGTGCTCGAAGGGCTCGTCGGCTGGAACGCGCCGTTCGATGATCCGCACCTGTTCGTCCAGCATCCGCTCGGCGACGGCGAGCGCGGTGCGGTGGCGGCCGCTCGCGCCGCGCAGGCGCCGTATTGGTCGGCGCTGCGTCAAGCGCAAGGAGGATGAGGTGCGAAGGGTGAGCGTGGCTGCAACGCAGATGGCATGCGACTGGAACGTCGATGCGAACCTGTCGCGCGCCGAACGTATGGTGTGCGACGCGGCCGCGCG
Source organism: Burkholderia mayonis (assembly GCF_001523745.2). Taxonomy (NCBI): domain Bacteria; kingdom Pseudomonadati; phylum Pseudomonadota; class Betaproteobacteria; order Burkholderiales; family Burkholderiaceae; genus Burkholderia; species Burkholderia mayonis. Next base: position 3,818,548 of record NZ_CP013386.1, on the reverse strand, counting down.
CGGCGCACAGGTCGTGCTGCTGCAGGAATTGTTCGAGACGCCGTATTTCTGTATCGACCAGAATCCTGCCCACTTCGCGCTCGCGAAGCCGTACGACGGTCATTCGTGGCTTTCGCGCTTTGCGGCGCTCGCACGCGAGCTCGGCGTCGTGCTGCCGGTGAGCTTTTTCGAGCGCGTCGGCCAGACGCAATTCAATTCGGTCGCGATCTTCGACGCGGACGGCCGCGCGCTCGGCGTCTATCGGAAGACGCACGTGCCGGACGGCCCGGGCTACACGGAAAAATACTATTTCACGCCGGGCGATACGGGCTTCAAGGTATGGGACACCGCGTACGGCAGGATCGGCGTCGGGATCTGCTGGGACCAATGGTTTCCGGAATGTGCTCGTGCGATGGCGCTGGCGGGAGCGGAGATGTTGCTCTATCCGACGGCGATCGGCAGCGAGCCGCACGATTCGTCGATCGATTCGCGCGCGCATTGGCAGAACACGCAACGCGGACATGCGGCCGCGAATTTGATGCCGCTCGTCGCGAGCAACCGGATCGGCGTCGAGCGCGGCGAATCGGGCGAGATCACGTTTTACGGCAGTTCGTTTATCGCGGGCGCGGACGGCGAGAAGATCGTCGAATGCGACCGCGAAGGCCAGGCGATCGTGACTGCCGAATTCGATCTCGACGCGCTCGCGTATCGACGGCGAAGCTGGGGCGTGTTTCGGGATCGGCGGCCGGCGTGTTATCGAGTGTTGAGCGAAGAGACGGCGGATCGTGTTCGATGACGCCAGGCGAATGTGCTGGCGTCGACGTTCCGCCCGCATCGCTGGCTGTCGCGGCAGGCGTTCGAGCGCTGGGCGCTCGACTTCCTGACGTTCGGCAACGGCTACCTGGAGCGTCGCCGGAACGTGTTCGGCGGCACGCTGCGGCTCGAGCCGGCGGCTCGCGAAGTACGTGCAACGCAAGGCGGATTTCAGCGGCTTCGTGTACGTGAACGGCTGGCAGGACCGGCACGAGTTCGCGTCCGACAGCGTGTTCCAGCTCATGCGCCCGGACATCAACCAGGAGGTGTACGGCTTGCCGGAATATCTCAGCTCGCTGCACTCGGCCTGGCTGAACGAATCGTCGACGCTGTTCCGGCGGAAATACTACGAGAACGGCAGCCACGCCGGCTTCATCCTGTACATGACGGACGCCGCGCAGAAGCAGGACGACGTCGACAACATGCGCGAGGCGCTGAAGAACGCGAAGGGGCCGGGCAACTTCCGCAACGTGTTCATGTACGCGCCGGGCGGGAAGAAAGACGGCATCCAGCTCATCCCCGTGTCCGAGGTCGCCGCGAAGGACGAGTTCTTCAACATCAAGAACGTAACGCGCGACGACTTGCTCGCCGCGCATCGCGTGCCGCCGCAACTGCTCGGCATCGTGCCGAGCAACTCGGGCGGGTTCGGCACGCCGGACACCGCCGCGCGCGTGTTCGGGCGCAACGAAATCAAGCCGCTGCAGGCCCGCTTCGCCGAGCTGAACGACTGGCTCGGCGAGCAGGTCGTGACGTTCGACGATTACGAGATTCCGCCGGCGCCGGTCGCGGCATCATAGGTGGCAGGCGTCACGCATGCGCGGCACGATCGAGCACTTCTCGGGCCGCGCGCCCTAACACCTCTTCCGACCACTGATTGACACTCTCCCCCGACACGGCCGCCGCGATGCCGACAACCGCATGCACTTCCGGGTTGATACGCAACATCAACTTACCCGATGCGGGCTTCTGAGGCTTCCGGTTCGTGTGCTTGCAGTCTTCCAGATAGTGATCAATGGCTGCGTGGAAATCCGCAGTCAGCTCGTCGACGGTTTCGCCGTGAAAACTGATTTTGTCGTCCACGCCGAGCACGTGACCGACGAAAATCTTGTCGCGCCCGTCGAAATCTACGCGGGCGAAATATCCCTTGTAAGTCATTGCGTTGGTCATGGTTTGATCCCCAATTCGATGAACCAGTCGCGCAAATCTTCCACCTGATACCGCTTTGCCTCTTTACCCGGATGAGGGCGATATAGGTAGCGGCGCGTCCCGTTCAATTCGAAGGCGATGCGCGACCCTGCGCCTTCATTGATGTCGCCGCCCAACGCGACAACCAGCGATTCGATGTCAGCGAATACGATGCCGCCCAAGGTCGGCTTCGTAAAGATCGCCGTGAGCGTTCGGGCGTGTTTCGTTTTCATGCTGGAATGATAGCACAAAGTGCTATCTCGATGCTAGCGAAAAATGATATCTGCGATCTGTCCCGAGCGTGCCGGGTGCGATCCTTGTGTGTCTGGCGACGGCGCGAATAGCGGGCCTACAACGGCTTTGCATTCGCGAGGCAACCCCAACCCTGGACCGCACCACGAGCGGCGCAAGGAGGTCAAGGCGCGTCCGGGGGCGGAGTGTTTGGGGTCAGGCTCTTCGGCGCGCAGCCAGACCCCGACGGTGGCCTTTGCGCGGTCCCCCTCCTCGCCTGCGGTCTTTCTTGATGGGGCAGTTTTCATGCATTCGCCGCCCAGCGCGCGAGCGCCTACTGGCGCGGGCTTCCGGCAGTTTCGCATGAGTGCGGATTCGTGCGTTTTGATGCGCGATGGTGCGATTTGATGCGCCGCTGCGCGCAATTTGTCCCCGCCCCACCTTCGAGCCGCACTATGGCGTGTTCACACTACATTGATTTAAGGTTATGCTTCGGGGATGGAAATCTCCGAAGCCCAATTCAAACAGATCGAACATTGCCTGCCGCGACAGCGAGGCAATGTGAGCCTGCCGAACCTGCAAGTGCTCAACGCGATCCTCTATGTTGCTGAGCACGGATGTAAATGGCGCGGCCTGCCGCCACGTTTCGGTCGCTGGCATACGATCTACACGCGCATGAATCGTTGGTCTCGCAACGGCGTACTGGACCGAGTGTTCACGGAGTTGCAGCGCGCACAGATTATTCGCGTCCGAATTGAAGCGGTATCGCTGGATAGCACGATCGTGAAGGTTCATCCTGACGGCACCGGTGCGTTAAAAAAAATGGACCCCAAGCTATCGGCAAGTCCCGTGGAGGATGGACAACCAAGATTCATATGGTTGCCGCGGATGCTCGAACAGCCATAATGTTCGCACTGTCGCCCGGTCAAGCCGGCGATGCGCCGCACGGACGTGCACTGCTCGAACGCCTGGGACCGCCGAATCGGCCGCTGCACCTGCTGATGGACAAGGCGTACGAAGGTAACGAAACCCGACAGCTCGCGCTCGATCTCGGTTTCATCCCGGTCGTTCCTCCGTTGAGCACGCGCGTCGAGCCTTGGGAGTACGACCGGGAAATGTACAAACGTCGCAACGAAGTCGAGCGGCTGTTCCGTCGATTGAAGGGCTTTCGTCGCATCTTCTCGCGCTTCGACAAACTCGATCTGATGTTCATTGCCTTTATCAACTTCGCCCTGATTGTCGAAGCCCTTCGATAGTGTGAACACGCCCTGGGCGAGTAAGCGTTCGATCAGTGTTGCGAGCCGGCTACAGCGTCCCGCCTCGGTCACTACCGAGTCGAACCTGAACAATCCTGGACGGCTTATACGGAAAGGCGGTGAGGCCGAAACGGTGTTGTTGGATTTGCAGGAAGCAGGCATATTGACGCGTGAATCCTGCAAATCCTGACGAGGTGTGGATGGGTCCGAAGTTGCCGGTGACAGAGGGAGATTTCTTCCGCCAACCGCTGCGCGAGCAGATCAATCTGAAGCATCCGTTGATTCGCCTGGCCGATCTGATCGACTGGGCTCGGTTGAGCGCGACGATGAGTGCGAGTTTCGCATCGTCTCGTGGCCGACCGGCAACGTCGCCGCGTTTGATCGCAGGGCTGCTGTACTTGCAGCACGCGTTCGACCTGTCGGATGAAGAGGTCGTCTGGCAATGGCTGGAGAACCCGTACTGGCAAGTGTTCACCGGCGAGACGTACTTGCAGACGAAACCGCCGATCGATCCGTCGAGCCTGACGCGCTGGCGTAAGCGCCTGGGCGAAGCCGGCGTTGAAGAACTGTTGGCTGAGACGATCGAAGCGGCCAAACGCGCAAAGGTCATCAAGACGACGAGCCTGAAGCGGGTGATTGTCGATACGACGGTGATGGAAAAGGCGATTGCGCATCCCACCGATTCGCGCCTGCTCGAACGTTGCCGGGAACATCTGGTGAAGGCCGCCGCCCAGCACGGGCTGAAGCTGCGGCAGAACTACAACCGCGAAGCGCCGCGTCTGGCGGGCCAGATCGGGCGCTATGCGCATGCGAAGCAGTACAAGCGGATGAAGAAGGCGCTGCGCACTTTGCGTTCACGAGTGGGGCGCGTGATGCGTGACGTGGAGCGGCAACTGGAAGGCGTTGTTCAGCAAAGTCGCGCGGAGTTGGAAGACTTGATCAGCCGCACGAAGCGGATTCTCACGCAGAAGCAGAAGGACAAAAACAAGCTGTATGCGCTGCACGCGCCGGAAGTGGAGTGCCTGGCGAAAGGCAAAGCGCGCAAGCCGTACGAATTTGGCGTGAAGGTGTCGATCACCACGACGCACAAGGAAGGTCTGGTAGTCGGAGCTCGTTCAATGCCGGGCAATCCATACGACGGGCACACGTTGGCCGAAGCGTTAGAACAAGCGGCGATCCTGAGCGATGTGCAGCCGGAGATCGCCGTCGTCGACCGCGGCTACAAGGGCGTCGCCGTCGATGGTGTGAAGGTCTATCACCCAGGTTTGCGACGCGGTATCACACGCGGCCTGCGAGCAATGATCCGGCGTCGCAGCGCAATCGAACCGGCCATCGGGCACATGAAGGCCGACGGCAAGCTCGATCGAAATTGGCTCAAGGGTTCGTTGGGCGATGCGATTCATGCGGTGCTGTGCGGCGCTGGCCACAACCTGCGGATGATCCTGCGCAACCTGCGGCTTTTTTACGCCCTGATTCTCGTCGCTTTGCTCAGCTTCCGAGCCGCTGCGCCGTCGGCGGCGTAGCTTCATCTGCGCGACAAAACGAATTGTTCAGGGCCGACTAGTTAGTAAATGTCGCCGCTTCGCTGTTGGAGTGCGAACGGGTGTTTTGCCATACCCGAGAAAGTAGCGGAATAAAAAAGATTCGATCCGGGCGCGATTTTTCTGGCTCTTACAGAATCTCAGGAATGTTGGCCAGAATGTCGCTTGAGTCGGGATGGGCAATTGATGCCCTGCTTGGACCGTAGCTTTCGCACCAGCTCCGAACGATGCTCCGGCGCCGAGGAAGTAGACGACTTTCTTCTTTTGTGCCATCGCGTCTAAGCAAGATCATATTGATGCACTATCATCCGCCGGGCGGACGGGGGGCGCAAGTACTGGAGGCCATTGGGCGCGTTTCCAATGCTATCCGGGATTCAGCCAGATAAGGCTCCGAAGCCCTTGCGATCGATCGTTTTGGAAACGCGATATTTATCTAAGTTATTGAAAGTGCTTGGTATTTCGAGTGCTTTGTAAGCATCTGCCGAGCAAAGCTGCTGCAATGTTGATGCGGCTCAGCAAAGTCGCGCGAGTGTAGCTAAAGTACACCTTGGATTGACTTGGCTGGCCTTGATTGACCTAGATTAGCCTTGGTTTTGCAATTTGCGAGTTGCGCAAGGTATTGATTTATAAGAACTTGTCAGGCGTAGGCAATACTCCGAAGGCAGTGCTCGGGTGGCAAGGGGCGGGGGATCAGAGTTGTCTGCCGGCAGACAGCAGTATGTGCGACGCACCAGACAACGGCCTGAAGGGCGTCCAGCCATCTCAACGGATGCGCATGGAACGTGGCCGGATTTTAGACGCTGTCTAATATTAGCTCTGCGGCGGCAAAGAAAAAGGGCTTGCACTTTCATGCAAGCCCTTGAATTCCTTGGTGGGGCGTGAGTGACTCGAACACTCGACCTACGGATTAAGAGTCCGCTGCTCTACCAACTGAGCTAACGCCCCAACAGAGCGAAAATTATGCATGGCATTTCTGGCCTTGTCTAGCCCTTTTTGCATTTTTCTTGGAATATTCTCGCCGGGCCTGCGCTGCCGTTCCGAACTCGCACGATCCGTCGCTTCTTGCGCGCTCCCGGTATGATGTCGCCCAAACCCTGTCGCGCGGCGGGCGCGCGGCTCTTTCTGGGCGTACGACGATGGACGAAAACACTGTCCGTGATTTGCTGGATCGGCTCCTTGCTCCGTGGGTCCGTTCTCTTTCCCTGACTCCCGTATCGGTTTCGGAGGAGGGCGTCACCCTCCGGCTGCCGTTCTCCGGCGAGCTTCGCCATTCGGGCGGCGTAATCTGCGGTCAGGTGTTCATGGCGGCTGCCGATACTGCGATGGTCGTCGCGATCTCCGCGGCGCTCGGCGAATTCCGGCCGATGACGACCGTCGCGCTCAACACCCACTTCATGCGCCCGGTCCGCAAGGGCGACGTGTTCATCACCGCCCGCGTGCTGAGGATGGGCCGTAATCTCGTGTTCGGCGAAATCGAGCTGTTCGACGAGGACGGCAAGATGGCCGTCCACGCGACATCGACCTACGCGCTCGTCTCCTGAGCGCCGGCGGCGGCAAACAGAGGCGAGGGGCGCATCCGATGTTCGATCAGGTCGTATTCGCGGGCGGCGGCAACCGATGCTGGTGGCAGGCGGGATTCTGGGATGTCGTGCGGCCCGCGCTCGACGTGCGGCCGCGCGTGATCGCCGGCATCTCGGCGGGCGCGGCGACCGCGTGCATGCTCTACACGCGCGATTCGCGTTGGGTGATGCGTTATTACGAAGAGACGCTCAAGCACAACCGGAAAAACGTCTACTGGGGCAACCTGCTGCGCGCCGAGCCGGTCTTCCCGCATTACCGGATCTACCGGCAGGCGCTCCTCGACATCTACGGCGAGCCGTTCGCGAAGCTCTCCGGCGCGCCCGAGATCCGTATCGGCGTGTCGCATGTGCCGCGCTGGCTCGGCGCGCGCAGCGCGGTCGCGGCGGGGCTTATCGCGTACAACATTGAGAAATACGTGCGCAAGACGCTCCATCCGACGCTCGGCCGCTCGCTCGGCTTTCGTCCGGAGTTCGTCCGCGCGCAGGATTGCGTGCGCGTCGACGAGCTTGCCGACCTCGTTCTCCAGTCGTCGTGCACGCCGCCGTTTACACCCGTCCTGCGCCGCAACGGCCGGCCGGTGCTCGACGGCGGGATGGTCGACAACGTGCCGGTCGGCGCGCTCGACGCGTCGCCGGGGCTTGTGCTCGTGATGGTGACGCGGCTTTATCCGCGTCCGCAGGCGTTCGTCGTCAACCACGGCAGCCAGCGGCGGCTCTACGTGCAGCCGTCGAGCAAGGTGCCGATCTCGAGCTGGGACTATACGAGCCCGCACCAGATGCAGCATGCGTATGATCTCGGTCGGCGCGATGGTGAGTGCTTCGTTACCACCGCATCGGATTTCGTCGGCGAATTCGGCGCGGTGCGCTGAGGCGGGAAGGTGCGGCGAATACGGTGAGGCAGCCGTTAGATCATCGGCGTGCGGTAGCCGACGCGCGCGACGGCGGCCGCGCGTCGCGCGCTGAGCTTCCACGTGCCGGTGCTCAGCGACGAATCCGTCCCTGATTGAGCGCTTCCGGATTCGCGACGCTCGATTGGTCGCCCGCGTCGAACGCGAGGATGTTCTTGAACGCGGCGCCGAAGTAGAGCTCATAGCTCTCGCGTTCGACGTAGCCGATATGTGGCGTGCAGATCACGTTTTCCATCCGCAGCAGGCTGTAGCCCTGCAGGATCGGCTCGCTCTCGTAGACATCGATCGCGACCATCCCCGGCCGGTTGCGCGCGAGCGCGGAGACGAGCGCGCTCTCGTCGAGCAGCTCCGCGCGGCTCGTATTGACGAAGAGCGACGTCGGCTTCATTCGCAGCAGGTCGTCGAGCTTGACGATGCCGCGCGTGTCGTCGTGCAGGCGCAGGTGCAGCGACAGCACGTCGGCCTGCTCGAAGAACGTTTCGCGGCTTTCGGCGGTCGCGAAGCCGTCGGCGCGCGCCGCTTCGAGCGAATGCTCGCGACCCCAGATCAGCACGTTCATCCCGAACGCCTTGCCGTAGCCGGCGACGAGCCGGCCGATCTTGCCGTAGCCCCAGATCCCGAGCGTCTGTCCGCGCAGCACCTGGCCGAGCCCGAAGTTCGGCGGCATCGCCGACGTCTTGAGGCCGGACTGCTGCCACGCGCCCTGCTTCAGATTCGCGACGTACTGTGGGATGCGCCGCTGCGCGGCCATGATGAGCGCCCAGGTCAGTTCGGCGGGTGCGATCGGCGAGCCCGTGCCCTCGAGCACGGCGATGCCGCGTTCCGTGCATGCGTCGAGGTCGATGTGGGTCGACACGCGGCCCGTCTGGCTGATCATGCGCAGATGCGGGAGCTTGCCGAGCAGTTGCGACGTGATGTGGGTGCGCTCGCGAATCAGCACGAGCGCTTCGACTTCCGCCAGGCGGCTCGCGAGCTGCCCTAGGCCGCGCACCGTGTTGTTGAAGATCTTCACTTCATGGTCGGCGAGCATCTCGAAGCAATTGAGCTTGCGGACGGCGTCCTGGTAGTCGTCGAGGATGGCAATTTTCATGGCGTGTTTCGGGATTCGCGCGGGATGAGCGATGTGAATTGGTGGCCGTCGCGCGTCGTCGCGCGCCGGTCCGGCCCGGTTTGGGGGCCGTAATGATGCTATGACGGCGGGGCAACAGGTGTATCTCTTTTTAACAGCTTGTTACGCGGCGCGGCAAGCGTCCATGCGCGGGCGGAGATCGCGCTGTTCAGGTCCCGCTTGATGCCGGCCGGGCGGCGAATCCGCCGTTTCTCAATTGGGCAATTTGCGGAGGGGAGATTGCTCAATTATTTCTTAATTCAGAACAGTTGGTCTATCCGGCTAGACAGGCTGAGCAAGTTCGAAGGTTTTTGTCGAGATTTCGCGGGAAGTTGAGCAACTCTGCATCTTTTTCGCTGTCGTAGGAAAATTACTCATTTGCTTCATATTTTTGAAGCGGTAACAGCGGTAGGAGTGGAGTATGGATCATTTGCAGTCGATGCGAGTGTTCGTCAAGGTCGCAGATCTCGGCAGTTTCGCCCGGGCAGCGAGTGCGATGGACATCTCGAACGCGGTCGCGACGCGCCACGTCGCCGACCTCGAAGGCCGGCTCGGCACCCGCCTTCTGAATCGCACCACCCGTAGTCTCTCGCTGACCGAATCCGGCCAAGTCTATCTGGAGCGGGCCCGCCAGATTCTCGACGAACTCGAAGACGTCGAGCAGATGGTCGTCGCGCGCAACCACGAGCCGGTGGGCACGCTGCGGATCGTCGCGCCCGTCGTGTTCGGCCTGCACAACCTCGCGCCGGTGCTACAGACCTATACGCAGCGCTTTCCGAAAGTCATTCCAGATCTGACCCTCGTCGATCGACAGGTCGATCTCGTCGAGGAAGGATTCGATGTCGGCATCGTGATTACCCGGCAGATGCGCAGCGCGAGCATCGTCACGCGCCGGCTGACGACGGGCTGCATGGTGGTCTGTGCAACGCCGAGCTATCTGGAAAAGCACGGCATGCCGATGCATCCCGAACACCTTGTCGAGCATCCGTGCCTGAGCCTGCCGTCCGAATACTGGGGCGACGAGCGCGTGTTCACCGGCCCGGACGGCGAGGTGCGTGTGCGGCCGTCGAATATCGTCGTCGCGAACAACACCGAAATGCTGCGCCAGTTCGCAATGCTCGGCATGGGCGTCGCGATCCTGCCGAGCTATCTGATCGGCAGCGACATCGCGCGCGGCAAGCTCGTGCGCCTGCTGAGCGAGTACCGGTTGCCGCAGGTCGAGATCAACATCGCGTATCCGAGCCGCCGGCACCTGCCGGCGAAGGTGCGCACGTTCATCGACCATCTCGTCGAGCACTTCAGCCAATCGCCCGACACGATGCTTGGCGAGCAATGGGCGACGCAGGGCAGCCTGGGGCAGCCCGTCGATGCGTTGCCGGCCGATGCGCTTGCCGAGCATCCGAGCGCTGATCCGGCGCTGTCGCCGCGTCTGCCGCGCGCGCCGCGCGCCCGCGCCGTCGTGCCGTCGCCGCTGTAACGCACGACGCCGCGCGCTCCTTGTCCGGCAAGTGCGCCACCGCGCGCCGGATCCTCCACCGCTAAAAGCAAAAGCGCGGGCTCATCGAGAGCCCGCGCTTTTGTTTGGATCGAAGCACTGCCGCGTTCGCGCCGGTCAGTAGCGCGACGCTTCGCGCGGCGCCGTGCCGCGCTGGCCGGCGGCCGCATATGCGCGCCGGCTGGACGCCGGATCAGGAACCCGTCTTGCGGGCCGGTGTCTTGCGCGCGGCCGTCTTGCGAGCGGGCGCGGCCTTCTTCTCGGTCTTTTCAGCGTCGTCCGCCGCCGCGTCGCCGGCCGTGGCCGTCGACTTGGATGCGGTCTTCTTCGCCGCCGCGGGTCGCGGCTCCTTCTTCTCGAACTCGAAGCCGATCTTGCCGTCAGCCTGCTTGACGAGATACGCCTTGAAGTTGCGTCCCGTGCGCGACGACTTGAAGTTCGGCAGCAGATCGGTGCGGCCGTTCTCGAGGAGCTTCGCCATCTGCTCGCGGGTGATCTCCTGCTGGAGGATCACCTTGCCGGAGCGGAAGTCGCAGGTCTTCGGGTTCGCGACCGAATGCTCGCAGACGTAGCTCATTCCGTGCTCGAACACGCGGCCCTTGCACTTCGGGCACGCGCCGACCGGCTCCTGCGCGGAGAAATCCGGCGCTTCGCCTTCTTCGCCGCCCTGCTCCTGGCCGAAGTCGAACTCGAGCTTGTAGTTTTTCGTCTCGTCGTCGAACGTGAGCTTGAGGATTGCGGAGAACGGCCGGCCCATCTTGCTGCGGAAGCCCGACAGCGGTCCGATCTCCTTCTTCTGCAGCAGCTCCTCGACTTCGTCGATCTCGAACTGCCGGCTGCCCGGAATCTTCGAAATCGAGAAGTCGCACTTCGTGCAGGCGAAGCGGCGGTAGTTCTCCTTCACCTGGCCGCCGCAATTCGGGCACGGCGTCTGGAGCGTCGCGTAGTCACCCGGGATCGTGTCGGAGTCGTACTCTTTCGCGCGCTTGACGATCGTCTGCGTCATCCGCGCGATTTCCTGCATGAACGCGTCGCGCTGCAGGTTGCCGCGCTCCATCTGCGCAAGCTTGTGCTCCCACTCGCCCGTCAGCTCGGGCGCCGTCAGCTCCTTCACGTCGAGGCCGCGCAGCAGGGTCATCAGTTGGAACGCCTTCGCTGTCGGAATCAGCTCGCGGCCCTCGCGCACGAGGTACTTCTCGCCGAGCAGGCCTTCGATAATCGCTGCGCGCGTCGCCGGCGTACCGAGGCCCTTCGCGGCCATCGCTTCGCGTAACTCGTCGTCCTCGACGAGTTTGCCCGCGCCTTCCATCGCCGACAGCAGCGTCGCTTCCGAGTAGCGCGCGGGCGGCTTCGTCGTGAGGCCGTGCGCGGCGATCTTGTCGGTCTTGACCTTCTCCTCCTTCTGCACCGGCACGAGATTGGCGTCGGCGCCCTCGGCGTCGCGGCCGTAAACCTGCAGCCAGCCCGGCTCGACGAGCACCTTGCCTTCCGTCTTGAAGTGGTGACCGGCCACCTCGGTGATCCGGGTCGTCACCTTGAATTCGGCGGCCGGGAAGAACACCGCGAGGAAGCGCTTGACGACGAGATCGTAGAGCTTCTGCTCCGGCTCGGACAGCGACTTCGGCGCCTGCAGCGTCGGGATGATCGCGAAGTGGTCGCTGATCTTCGAGTTGTCGAAGATCCGCTTGTTCGGCTTCACCCAGTTCTTGTCGAGCACCTGCTTCGCGTGCGGCAGGTAGTTGTTGCTCTCCTTCAGCATCTCGAGCGTCGACTTCACCGTGTCGAGGTAGTCCTCCGGCAGCGCGCGCGCGTCGGTACGCGGATAGGTGAGCACCTTGTGCTTTTCGTACAGCGCCTGGGCGAGGCCGAGCGTGTTCTTTGCCGAGAAGCCGAAGCGGCCGTTCGCCTCGCGTTGCAGGCTCGTCAGATCGAAAAGGAGTGGCGAGAGCTGCGTCGACGGCTTCGATTCCTCGGTGACGGTGCCGATCTGGCCGCGGCACGCGGCGACGATCGTCTCAGCGGCGGGCAGGCTCCAGAGGCGCGAGTCGCGCTTCTCGGGATCGAATTCGTCCTTCTTGAATTTCGGATCGAACCAGCGGCCTTCGTAGAAGCCGCCTGCGCAGACGAATTCCGCACGCACTTCCCAGTAATCGCGCGGCACGAAGCGGCGGATCTTCTCCTCGCGCTCGACGACGATCGACAGCGTCGGCGTCTGAACGCGGCCGACCGTCGTGAGGAAGAAGCCGCCGCCCTTGCTGTTGAACGCGGTCATCGCGCGCGTGCCGTTGATGCCGACGAGCCAGTCGGCTTCCGAACGGCAGCGGGCGGCATCGGCGAGCGGCTGCATGTCCGAGTCGGTGCGCAGGTGCGCGAAGCCGTCGCGGATCGCGGCGGGCGTCATCGACTGGAGCCACAGGCGCTGAACCGGCTGCTTCGCCTTCGCGTGCTGCGCGATCAGGCGGAAGATCAGCTCGCCCTCGCGCCCCGCGTCACATGCGTTGACCAGGCGGTCGACGTCCTTGCGCTTGATCAGCTTCGTCAGCACCTTGAGGCGCGACTCGCTTTTCGCGATCGGATTCAGATCAAAATGGGGTGGGATGACGGGCAGGTGCGCAAAGCTCCACTTGCCGCGCTTGACCTCGTATTCCTCGGGCGCGGCGATTTCGAGCAGGTGGCCAACCGCCGACGACAGGACGTATTCGTCGTTTTCGTAGTATTCGTCATGCTTGGTAAAGCCGCCCAAAGCGCGCGCGATGTCGTTCGCGACAGAAGGCTTTTCCGCAATGATGAGTGCTTTCGACATGACAGTGTGTATTGGTAGACCGGGCGAGCCCGACTGCGGGCCCTTTTACGACGGCTTTATAGCACACGGCGCCGAAACGGCGGCCGGCGTGAGCAAAAAGCGGGTCATCATAAGTGGGGGCAAGGGCGGCGGCAAGTCCGCCGCGCGTCCTCTCGCGTAAACGAGCGATAAAGCTGCATTCCGCAGCCGATATTTCGGGGCCGGATGGTTTTAGCCGAACAAATTGCGCAATTTCGGTGCGTGCGGCGCGCCCGGCAGCGCGGTCAGGTCGGACAGCATTCGTTCGACGATTGTCGCGTGTGGCAGCACGGTGCCGAAGAAACGGACCGCGTTCGCGTCCTCGATCAAGAGCGTCGGGAAATTTTCGACGTCGAGGTCGTCGAGCCGATCTGCGTGCGTTTCGATGTCGATCCACGCGAAACAGGCGTCGGGGTGCGCGTCGGCGAGCCGGTCGAACGCAATACGGTATTCGCGGCAGCTGCCGCACCATTCGGCGCACAGGCAGGCGACGAGCAGCGTATCGGGATTCCGGAGGCGCTCGGCGATCCGATCTTCGTCGGTGTCGAGGTTCAGCGCGGGCATTGGCGGTTTTCCTTGCATCGTAAGGTGGCGGCGGCGCGGGCAAAGGCCCAAGCGGACGCCTACTCGCCGGAATGTAGCACGGCGCCCGTCCTGCGCGCTTGAGCGGGCTCCCGCGCGCCGTCGATGCGGGTGTAGCGGCCGCCCGGCAGCGCCGTGATGCGCCCGGCCAGTTCCAGACGCAGCAGCAACTGATGCAGGGCGTCGCTCGCGAGCGAAGTGCGCTGTGCGAGCAGATCGAGCGGCACCGGGCCGTATCCGATTGCTTCGAGCAACCGGCGTGCGTCGGTGTCCAGGCCGGCGTCCGCCGCGGCGTCGGCGGGCGCGTTGCGGCTCGCGACCGCCGGCCGGGCGGGATCGAGGCCGAATTCGTCGAGCACGTCGGTCGCGGTCTCGACGAGCTTCGCGCCGTCGCGAATCAGCGCGTGACAGCCTTGCGACAGCGGCGCGTGGATCGAGCCGGGGATCGCGAACACATCGCGTCCCATGTCGTTCGCGAGCCGCGCGGTGATGAGCGAGCCGGAGCGCGGCGCCGCCTCGACGATCAGCACGCCGCCGGACAGCGCGGCGATCAGCCGGTTGCGCTGCGGGAAATGGGCGGCGCGCGCCGGCGTGCGGAGTGGCCATTCGGAGACGAGCGCGCCGCGCTCGGCGATCTCGTGTGCGAGCGCGTGGTGGCAAGCCGGGTAGACGAGGTCCGCGCCGGTGCCGATCACGGCGACGGTGCTGCTTGCTCCGTCGAGTCCGCCGCGGTGCGCGGCGCCGTCGATGCCGCGCGCGAGGCCGGACACGATCGCAAGGCCCGAGTCCGACAGTTCGCGCGCGAAGCGCGTCGCGTCGGCGAGCCCCTGCGGGGTTGCGTCGCGGCTGCCGACGATCGCAACGGCCTGCGCATGAAGCAGCGCGATGCCTCCTTTTATATATAGCAGCGGCGGTGGATCGTAGAGCTCGGCGAGCGTGCCCGGATACGCGGGATCGTGCCGGGTCACGAGCGCGTTGCCGGGTGCGTCGAGCCACGCGAGCGTTTCGTCGACACGCCGCTCGAAATCGTCGGCGGACGGCGCGAGTACCGCGCGAGCGGCCGCGTCGCCGATAAGCGCCGCCAGTTCCGCATGCGACGCCCCGAAAAGCGCCTCGGGCGATGCGAACGCGCCTATGAGCGCCGCCCAGGCGCTGGCCGGCACGCCGGGCGCGCCCGCAAGCCGCAGCCAGCCAGCGAGCTCGGCGCGCGTCAGCGACAGCGGCGACATGACGAAGTCCCCCTCGAGAAGCGCGGCCTGCGAGCCGCGTGGTGCCGTGATAAAATTTTCATCATCCGAAATAGAACGAATGCCACGCGCGCAGGCCCGCGGCGATTGGCCGGTCATTGCGGCGCGCGGCGCATTCTGCGCGTCGTCGAAACCATCTTGAGGCTGGCGCGCGTGTCGCGGCAGTCGGCCAAACGGCCGATGCGGGTGAGTCGTTCGTCTCTCAACACTGAACATCATGGCTTTGCTGAACATCCTTCATTACCCCGACAGACGGCTGCACAAGGTGGCCAAGCCGGTCGACAAGATCGACGACCGCATCCGCAAGCTCGTCGCCGACATGGCCGAGACGATGTACGCGGCGCCCGGCATCGGCCTCGCGGCGACGCAGGTCGACGTGCATGAGCGCGTGATCGTGATCGACGTCTCCGAGGACAAGAACGAGCTGCGCGTCTTCATCAATCCGGAGATCGTCTGGACGGGCGACGGCAAGCAGGTATACGAGGAAGGCTGCCTGTCGGTGCCCGGCGTCTACGACGAAGTCGAGCGCCCGGACCGCGTGCGCGTGCGCGCGCTCAACGAGCAAGGCGAGACGTTCGAGATCGATTGCGAAGGGCTCCTCGCGGTGTGCATCCAGCACGAGATGGATCACCTGATGGGGCGCGTGTTCGTCCAGTATCTGTCGCCGCTCAAGCAGAGCCGGATCAAGACGAAGATGAAGAAACTCGAACGCGCGATGTGACGCGCGCGGCTGCTTCCCGATTCATTCGCACATGACACATTCACTGCGGGTCATTTTTGCCGGCACGCCGGAATTCGCCGCGGCGGCGCTCGCCGCGATCCATGAAGCCGGCTTTCCGGTGCCGCTCGTGCTGACGCAGCCCGATCGCCCGGCGGGGCGCGGGATGAAGCTGCAGGCGAGCGCCGTGAAGCGCTACGCGCTCGAGCACGGCATCGCGGTCGCGCAGCCGCCGTCGCTGCGCCGAACGGGCAAGTGCCCGGTCGAGGCTGCCGCCGCGCTCGATCTACTGCACGCGACGCCTCACGACGTGATGGTCGTCGCCGCATACGGCCTTCTGCTGCCGCAGGAAGTGCTCGACTTGCCGCGCCACGGCTGCATCAACATCCACGCATCGCTGCTGCCGCGCTGGCGCGGCGCCGCGCCGATTCATCGCGCGATCGAGGCGGGCGATGCGGAAACCGGCGTCACGCTGATGCAGATGGACGCCGGCCTCGACACGGGCGCGATGCTGCACGACGCGCGCGTCGAGATCGCGCCCGACGACACGACGGTGACGCTGCACGACAAGCTCGCGGCGGCGGGCGCGCACCTCATTGTCGACGCGCTCGCCGAGCTCGAGCGCGAGGGCTTGCTCGCCGCGACGCCGCAGCCGGCCGACGGCGTCACCTATGCCGAGAAGATCGGCAAGCACGAGGCGGCGCTCGACTGGCGCAAGCCGGCCGCCGCGCTCGCGCGGCAGGTGCGCGCGTTCGACCCGTTTCCGGGCGGCGCGGGCACGCTCGACAGCACCACGCTCAAGCTGTGGGCGGCGGAAGCGGTGGCGGCGCCCGGCGGCGGTGCGCCCGGCACGATCATCGATGCCGGCCCGGACGGCGTCGTAATCGCGTGCGGCGAAGGCGCGCTGCGCGTCACCCAGTTGCAGAAGCCGGGTGGCAAGCGGCTGCCAGCGCGCGAGTTTCTCGCGGGCGCGCCGCTTGCGGCCGGTCAGCGCTTCGCGCTGCCCGACGCCGCATAATTTCGTCGCCTGCCTGTAGTTCATCGGAATCGCGCGCGTCGCGCAATCGGCCGAACGGCCAGGTCGCGCGACGCAGGACGCGCGCGTAGAATTCTTTGACGTCAGTATCGAGGGATCGGCATGTTCGGCATTACCCATCTTGGCTTGTTCGTCGCGGCGGTTTTCCTGTTGAACATCACGCCGGGGCCCGACACCGCGTACATCGTCGGCCGCAGCGTCGCACAGGGGCGCGGTGCGGGCCTCCTGTCCGCGCTCGGCATCTCGGCCGGCTGTTGCGTGCACGTACTCGCATGCGCGTTCGGCCTGACGGCGGTGCTCGCGGCGTCGGCTACCGCGTTCACGGTTATCAAGATCGTCGGCGCGGCCTATCTCGTCTACCTGGGCGTGCGTCTCGTCTTCGCGAAGCAGGAGCCTGCGGCCGAGCAGACCGCACGGCGCGGTGTGGACAAATCGCTGCGCCAGCTTTTCATGCAAGGGTTCCTGACCAACGTGCTGAACCCGAAGGTGGTGCTGTTCTTCGTGTCGTTCTTCCCGCAGTTCGTCTCGGCTGACAGCAGCCACAAAGTGCTCGCGTTCCTGACGCTGGGCGGGGTGTTCCTCGCGATGAGCACCGTGTGGTCGTGCATCGTCGCTTGGGTCGCGGGCACCGTCACGCAGCGCTTCGCCGGCAAGCCTGGTGTGAAGAAATGGCTCGACCGCGGCGTCGGCAGCGCGTTCGTTGGGCTCGGCGTCAAGCTCGCGACATCGACGCGCTGAGGATTGAATTTTCTCGATACGCTCTTATCTAACAGATTGCTTACAATTGTGCGCCGCCGTCGATGAGCGTGCGGCGCGGTCCCCGCAGACGGATAAGGAGTGGGAAACATGTTCAATTGGGTCAAAACGGCGATCCTGATGGCCGCGATCACGGCCCTGTTCGTCGTGATCGGCGGCATGATCGGCGGATCGCGCGGGATGACGATCGCGTTGCTGATCGCGCTCGGTATGAATTTCTTCTCGTATTGGTTCTCGGACAAGATGGTTCTGCGCATGTACAACGCGCAGGAAGTCGATGAAACCACGGCGCCGCAGTTCTACCGGATGGTGCGCGAGCTCGCGACGCGCGCGAACCTGCCGATGCCGCGCGTCTACTTGATCGACGAGGACCAGCCGAACGCGTTCGCGACCGGCCGCAATCCCGAGCACGCGGCCGTCGCCGCGACGACGGGTATTCTGCGTGTGCTGTCCGAGCGCGAGATGCGCGGCGTGATGGCGCACGAACTCGCACACGTGAAGCACCGCGACATCCTGATCTCGACGATTTCCGCGACGATGGCGGGCGCGATCTCGGCGCTCGCGAACTTCGCGATGTTCTTCGGCGGGCGCGACGAGAACGGCCGTCCGGCCAACCCGATCGCGGGCATCGCGGTTGCGTTGCTCGCGCCGATCGCGGGCGCGCTGATCCAGATGGCGATCTCGCGTGCGCGCGAGTTCGAGGCGGACCGCGGCGGTGCGCAGATTTCGGGCGATCCGCAAGCGCTCGCGTCGGCGCTCGACAAGATCCACCGCTACGCGTCGGGCATTCCGTTTCAGACGGCGGAGCAGCATCCGGCCACCGCGCAGATGATGATCATGAATCCGCTGTCGGGCGGCGGGCTGCAGAACCTGTTCTCGACGCACCCGGCCACCGAGGAACGGATCGCGAGGCTGATGGAAATGGCGCGCACCGGCCGATTCGATTGACGAATCTTGTCGCAACGACGACGTGCTCGTAAGGGGGCGTCGCGACGGTAGCTGCTTCCGATGCGCTTCGGCGCGCCGCGAACCTCCGAACCCTGCATGCTTTGCGCTGCGGGGTTCGCCGTTTGCGGCGGGGCGGCGGCGTTTGGGTATGCGGATTCTGCGAGGAGCCGCTGGCGGGCTACCGCGAATCGCGTCGTTATTGCTTCGAACACATCGCGCCCATCGCGCACGGTCGTCGCGGACACATCGAGACTCCGAAGCGCAAAGCGAAGAAACAGGTTGCCGCCTGGCGGCCGCACCGTAAAAACTGATGTTGCTTGTTGCTTGTTGCTTGTTGCTTGTTGCTTGTTGCTTGTTGCCCGTTGCCCGTTGCCCGTTGCTCGCCGATGAGCCGAAGGAACGGAACAGCCTGATTCGTTTATCCCGAACGGACCCGCGCCCGCCAGCCGACGGCTCCCGGACCCAACCGGCCACGCATCGTCCGCTGCCCGACGCGTAATTCCACCAACGCAGCCTTGCCACCCGAACAGGCGAGCCGCTCGCCCGGCGCGCTACAATATCCCGCTCACCGGCCGCGGGCCAGCCTCCGGCACATCCCTACCACCGCCCGGCGCCACTGCGTGCCGCAGGCACTGCTGATCCGATGACCCACACTCGCTCTTCCCGTTCCCGCGCATCCGGCGCGCCCGCTCGCGCCACGCGCCTGTCGACGTTGCACCTCGTACCCGATTCGCTCGGCTTCGCGCTCGACGCCGCCGCGCAAGCGGTCGACGCGGTCAATCGCGGCGCGGCGCTGCCCGCCGCGCTTGCAGCCGTCCAGACGACGCTGCCCGCGGGCACGCAACCGGGGCCGCGCGGCGCGATCCAGGACATCGCTTATCGCGCGGTGCGCCGCCGCGGCGCGGCCGACTGGCTGATCGCGCAATTCGTCGCCAAAGCGCCGCATGCGCACGTGCATGCGCTGCTAGTCTGCGCGTTCGCGCTTCTCGTCGACGACGACGAGCATGCCGCGTATGCGCCCTTCACCGTCGTCGACCAGGCCGTGACCGCCGTCGGCGCGCGCCGCGAGTGCTCGTTCGCGAAGGGGCTCGTCAACGCGGTGCTGCGTCGTTTCCTGCGCGAACGGGCTGCGTGGATCGAGCGGCTGCAGTCCGATCGCCGTGCACGCTGGAACTACGAGACGTGGTGGATCGACGCGGTCGAGCGCGCGTGGCCCGCCGCATGGCAGCGCATACTCGCCGCGGGCGACACGCCCGGCCCGCTGACGCTGCGCGTGAACGCGCGCCGCATGACGGCCGACGCATATCACGATGTGCTGCGCGCCGAGCAGATCGACGCCGAGAAAATCGGCCGCCACGCGATACGGCTTGCGTCGCCGCTGCCGGTCGAGCGCATTCCGGGCTTCGTGGACGGCGTCGTGTCGGTCCAGGATGCAGGCGCGCAGCTCGCGGCCGAATGGCTCGGCGCGCGCGACGGCATGCGTGTGCTCGACGCGTGCGCGGCGCCCGGCGGCAAGACGGGTCACATCCTCGAGCTTGCGGACGTCGAAGTCGTCGCGCTCGAAAGCGATCCGGCGCGCGCGCCGCGCATCGGCGAAAACCTCGCGAGGCTGTCGCTTGCGGCCGACGTGCGCATAGGCGATGCGGGCGATCCTGCGCAATGGCACGATGGACGCCCGTTCGACCGAATCCTCGCGGACGTGCCGTGCTCGGCGTCGGGCATCGTGCGCCGCCATCCGGACATCCGCTGGCTGCGTCGCGCGGCCGATATTCCCGCGCTCGTTGTCGAGCAGCGCCGCATTCTCGCCGCGCTCTGGCCGCTCGTGAAACTGGGCGGCGAACTGTTGTACGCGACCTGCTCGATCTTTCCGGAAGAGGGCGAGCTGCAGGCGCGCTGGTTTGGAGACGCCTATCAAGATGCGGTACGATTGGACGCGCCCGGGCAGTTGCTGCCGCAGGGCGCGTCAGGGGGGGCGCCGGCCATCGGGGGATCGAGCGAGCCCGGCCGGCATGTCGATCACGACGGATTTTTCTACGCGCGCTTTCAGAAACGGTGACGATCAAACGCTTCTTTCCACTCCGGCTCGCGGCCGTGCTTTGGGTCGCGCTGACGCTGTGTCTCGCTGCCGTTCCTTTCGCACACGCCGATCCGGTCGCCGTGCAGCGCGCGTCGCTGCAGTCGGACGGCAGCGGCTGGAGCCTCGACGCGCGTTTCGATTTCGAGCTCAACAGCAGCCTGGAGGACGCGGTCAACAAAGGCGTGCCGCTTTATTTCACGACCGATTTCGAACTGAGCCGCGCGCGCTGGTATTGGTTCGACGAGCAGCCGGTGTCGGTGTCGCAGACGATCCGACTGTCGTTCCAGCCGCTCACGCGCGAATACCGCGTGTCGACGGGCGGCTTGCAGCTCGGCTTTCCGTCGCTGAAGGAGGCGCTCGCGGTGGTCAAGCACGTGACGTCCTGGCACGTGATCGACAAGAACCAGGTGCGCTCGGGCGAAACGTATACCGCGTCGGTGCGGATGCAGCTCGACACCGCGCTGATGCCGAAGCCGTTCCAGGTCGACGCGGTGAACAACCGCGACTGGAGTCTCGTTTCCGACTGGAAGCGCTTTACTTTCACGGTGGCCGAACGTGCTAAATAAAATGCGCGTCCGCCGCGCGACGAGCGGAAAGAGCCTCCTCATACGCGTGATCGTGTCGACCGTCGCAATCACGGCGCTTCTGCTGCTCGTGCTGCTCGCGGCCGCGAGCGCGAACACCGAGTTCTTCGATCGCTACTACTCGTGGCTCTACTCGGCGAACATCATCGTCGCGCTCGTGTTCCTGCTCGTCGTGCTCGGGCTCGTCGGGATGATCGTCGCGCGCCTGCGCAAGGGCAAGTTCGGCACGCGGCTGCTCGCGAAGCTCGCGGTGTTCTTCACGCTAGTCGGCGTCGTGCCGGGCGGGATCATCTATATCGTGTCGTATCAGTTCGTGTCGCGCAGCATCGAGTCCTGGTTCGACGTCAACGTCGAGACGGCGCTTACCGCGGGCCTCAATCTCGGCCGCGGGATGCTCGACACGTCGCTCGCGGACCTGCAGACGAAGGCGCACCTGATGTCCGAGCAGCTCGCGAGCGCCGACAGCAACACGAACGGCACGACGCTCACGCTGCTGCGCCTGCGCGACCAGTTCGGCGTGCAGGATGCGACGATCGTGGAGCCGGGCCGCGGCAACGGCGCGTCGCCCGACGTGCACATCGTCGCGCAGGCCTCGGGCAACTTCGCCGCGCTGATTCCGGACGACATGCCGACGCCGCTGATGCTGGGCCAGGCGCGCGAGCACGGCGGCTATGCGGCGATCGAGGGCGAAGTCGACGGTGACCCGCGCGCGCACGGGTCGAAGGGCGCATTGCGTCTGCGCGTCGTGCAGCGCATTCCCGATGCGACGACGGCGCTGCTGCAGCCCGACGAGCGCTTCCTGCAACTCACGCAGCCGGTGTCGCCGACGCTCGCGCGCAACGCCGACGCGGTGCAGCGCGCGTATCGCGAATATCAGGAGAAGTCGCTCGGCCGCAGCGGGCTGCGCAAGATGTACATCGGCACGCTGACGCTCGCCCTCTTCCTCGCGACGTTCATCGCGATGATGATCGCGCTCGCGCTCGGCAACCAGCTCGCGCGGCCGCTGTTCCTGCTCGCGCAGGGCACGAAGGAGGTCGCGGAAGGCGACTACACGCCGAAGCGCGAGATCAAGACGCGCGACGAGCTCGGCTTCCTCACCCAGTCGTTCAACGCAATGACGCGGCAGCTTTCGGAGGCGCGCCTCGCGGTCGAGAAGAACCGCGTCGCGCTCGAACATTCGAAAACCTATCTCGAGAGCATTCTCGCGAACCTGACGGCGGGCGTGTTCGTGCTCGACCGCCAGTTCCGCCTGACGACCGCGAACCGCGGCGCCGAGCGGATCTTCCGGCAGCCGTTCAACTCGCTGATCGGCACGACGCTCGATCAGATCGGCGTCGTCGCGGAGTTCGGCGCGATGGTGAGAAAGGCGTTCGCCGATCGCGAGGCGGCGGGTCGGGGCGGCGGCGAGGATCGCGGCCACTGGCAGCAGCAGTTCGCGGTCGAGGTGCCGGGCGAGGCCGATCCGCTGACGCTGCTCGTGCGCGGCACGCGGCTCGTGTCGACGGCGGCCGCGCCGGGCCAGCTCGACGATCCGCAGACGTCGGGCTACGTCGTCGTGTTCGACGACATCTCCGACGTGATCTCGGCGCAGCGCTCGGTCGCGTGGGGCGAAGTCGCGCGGCGGCTTGCGCACGAGATCAAGAATCCGCTCACGCCGATCCAGTTGTCGGCCGAGCGTCTGCAGATGAAGCTCTCCGACAAGCTCGCGCCGCCCGATGCCGAAGTGCTGAAGCGCGGCGCGACGACGATCGTCAATCAGGTGGCCGCAATGAAGCGGATGGTCGACGATTTTCGCGAGTACGCACGCACGCCGACCGCGGTGCTCGTCAACTTGCAGCTGAACGATCTGGTGAGCGAAGTATTGACGCTCTACGGCGTCGGCGAAGGCAAGAGCACGATCGTCGTCGAGCAGACGCCGCTTCCGGTGATCCGCGGCGATGCGACGCAACTGCGTCAGGTGATTCACAATTTGCTGCAGAACGCGCAGGATTCGGTCGCCGACGTCGAGCATCCCCGTGTGTTGCTCGAAACCAAGACAGTAGAATATGGCGATCCCGACGCAGACGGCAAAACGCGCGTCGCGGTTCGGCTGACCGTCTCGGACAACGGTCCGGGTTTTCCGGCGCGCATCCTGACGCGCGCGTTCGAGCCCTACGTGACGACGAAGGCGAAGGGCACGGGGCTCGGCCTCGCGACGGTGAAGAAGATCGTCGACGAGCATGGTGCGCGGATCGATCTGCGCAATCGCATGCACGGCGACGTCGTGGAAGGCGCGCAGGTCTCGATCCTGTTCCTGCAACTCGCGGACGATGCAGCGGGCGCCGGGGGCGGAGCGAACGGCGGCACGGCACCCGCCAAGACAAGAGCAACTGTGCAGACAAAGGCAGCGTAAATGGCAACCATCCTGGTGGTAGATGATGAAATGGGCATCCGGGAATTGCTCTCGGAGATCCTCAGCGACGAAGGGCACGTCGTCGACGTCGCGGAGAACGCGCAGGCCGCGCGCGACTACCGGCTGCAACATGCGCCCGATCTCGTGCTGCTCGACATCTGGATGCCCGACACCGACGGCGTCACGTTGCTGAAGGAGTGGGCAAGCCAAGGACAACTGACGATGCCCGTCATCATGATGTCGGGGCATGCGACGATCGACACGGCCGTCGAGGCGACGAAGATCGGCGCGCTCGATTTCCTCGAGAAGCCGATCACGCTTCAGAAGCTGCTGAAGTCGGTCGAGCACGGCCTTGCGCGCGGCGCGGCGCCGCTGCCGGCGAACCCGGCGGCGAAGCAGGCGGCGGGGGCGTCGTCGGTCGCGTCGGCGGCCGCGTTGCCGACGTTCAACGACGATTCGGACGCGGCGCTCGCGGACCACACGACGGCGGCGATTCCGTTCGACATTCCGCTGCGCGAGGCGCGCGACGCGTTCGAGCGCGCGTACTTCGAGTATCACCTCGCTCGCGAGAACGGCAGCATGACGCGCGTCGCGGAGAAGACGGGCCTCGAGCGCACGCACTTGTATAGGAAGCTAAAGCAACTCGGCGTCGAGCTCGGCAAGAAGCCCGCCGAAGGCGCGGCATAAATTTTTTGCACAAGGGGCTTGATCGCTGTCTGACGCATTGCTATAATTTTCCTTCTTCGTGGCCCGGTAGCTCAGTTGGTAGAGCAGCGGATTGAAAATCCGCGTGTCGGTGGTTCGATTCCGCCCCAGGCCACCAGATTTGACAAGGGTTCCGAGCAATCGGAACCCTTTTCTATTTCTGGCGGTGTGCCAGATTTGTGCCGCAGTGTGCCGATGTTGTCCGCGTAAGCCGCCACGTGGTCCCGCCCGAGGTGCGCGTAGCGCAGCACCATCTGATAGCTGGCCCATCCCCCGAGCTGCTGAAGGATTGGCAGAGGCGTGCCGGCCTGAACGTGCCAGCTCGCCCACGTGTGCCGCAGATCATGAAAGCGCAACCCTGACAGGCCCGCTCGCACGCATGCCTTTTGCCATGCGTGGTTGTAGATGCGGCCGATGGGTGCCCCCTTGTACACGAACACGTAGCGCTTGTGCTGCCCCTGCTGCTCGCGCAGCACGCCCAACGAGTCTTCGTTCAGCGGCACGGAAATCACCTTGCCGGCTTTGGCCTGGTCGGCATGAATCCACGCCAGCGCCCGCTCTCGATCGACCTGCGCCCATTCCAGCAGTCGCACGTTCGATTCACGCAGCCCCGTCGCCAACGCAAACCGCGCCATCTGTCGCAGGTGCGTCGGCAGTTCTTCCAGTAGCCGTTGCGCTTGCGCGCGGGTAAGCCAGGTCAGGCGTGCGCTGTTCTCCCGCAGCTTGCGAATCGGGGGAACCGCGTCGATCCACCCCTCCGCGTGGCAGTGATGCAGGATGACCGAGAGCGCGGCCATGTGCCGGTTCACCGTCGCGCCTGCTACCGGACTACCGCGGTACTTCTCGGCCGCCTTCGTCTCGATCAGCGCCTGGATGCGTTCGCGATCGATGTTGCGGACGTTCTCTCCCTTCAGTTGATCCGTTAGCCAGCGCAGGCGCTGTTTGGTGGTCTCCAGCGAGCGCTGATGCTGGTTCTGCTTGAGCCAATGTACGACCGCCGCGTCCCACGTTACGGCCGGCCGCTCGCCGAGCTTTTTTTGCCGCCAGTAATCGCTCGCAACCTTGGCGGCAAGTTCTTCCGCCGCCCTACGGTCCGAGGTGCCAGAAGATTGTCTAATTCGCGAGCCGTCGATGCTGAGGTCGAACCACCAAGGGCCATTTTTTTGTCGCTTGTAGAACCGCATTTCCCACCTGTTTTTTCGTATTGCTGTCTGAGCCAATCTATCACGTCGACATCCACGAGAACCCACGCTCGACCGATCTTTGCGGCCGGCAGTCCGTGGCGGCGGATGCATTCGGACACGGTTTCGGGCGTCGTGAACAACCACGCTGCCGCTTCTTCCAGATTCATCGTTCGCATCTTGAGCGCCTCACGTTCAGGCCCGCGTGGAAGGGATACACGCAGCGCAACTCATGGAATGATGGTTTGAGGTCATTTTTATGGGTAACTGTTTGATTCATAACATATTCGTCTGCCATCAATTGCCACCATTCAGGCATGGCGACCCTCAAAAACTCGTGGCCTAAAAAATAGGCAGCATCCTTCACTGATGGCAAAACGCACCCGACTCGTGGCACGGCTTTTCGGCTGATTTCCTGCCCTTCTACGTATTCTTTCTTCTTCTTTTTCAATGAATTAGAGAGAAGAGAAAAAGGAGCGACGGCGGCCGACGCAAAAACCGGACTGGTGGCAAAAACGGCTCGACTCGTGGCAAATGCGGGGCGACACATGGCGGCACTCTTCTCAACAATCAAAGACTTACGAGCGGACACCCGCGAAATCCACGATTCGCGTGCGCTGCCTGCCCGGTCGCTGTGGAAAATTTCGCCCGCGCGGCCCCGCTTCCTCTCGGCTCGCGCTGTTGCCCGGCTGTTTCGACTCGCGGGGGGAACGGGGGGAAGTGAACCAAGCGGCGGCCGCGGGTTGGCGTGCGCCGACTGCTGCGCGCATCGGCGCACGCAGCGGAAACCCGATTTCAGGGCCGCTACGCGGCCGGAATGAACGAGGGAAGGGGCACGGCCGCACGGCGGCCGCGATGGCTGAGAGCGGGTCATGCGTGCCCCCGTTCGAGTGCATCGGTCGCCAGGTCATCGCGGATCGACACGTGCAGGCCGAACACGGCCAGGCGCTCGAGCGAAACCGGCGTGAGGTAGGGCACGCGGCGGGTGTAAATGCGGCGCTCGACTTCCTTCTCGCCGACCACGACGCCGGCGTGCTTGAGCTGCGCCTTGAACACGCGGTCGGACTTCACAGGCAGCCCGTTCCATTTGTCGCGTAGCGCGCTCGTGTGCGCGAGGTGGTCCATCACGTGGCCCGTGCGCAGCAACAGGCAGAACTCGCCGTCGACCGTATCGAAGGTGTACGGGTGTTTGTAGTTGCCGCCGTCGATCTCCGACAGCACCGTTTCCATGATCCAGACCCACGGCTCGCGATCGGCGCTCGTCTCGGCGACGTGGCCGTTCATTTCCGCGATCAGGTCATGCGGAAAGCCACCCTCGCTCGGGTCCATGCCGGCGAATTCGCAGAGATAGCGCCAGGCGAGCGCGATCGCCGCATAGTTGGCGGCCATGCGAGTCGCGCCGTCGTCAGCGCCGCTCGCGATGCACTTCGCGAGCGCCTTGTCGCGCAGCGTCGCGTACTGTTCGAGCACGGCGCGCTTGTCGAGGCTCGCGAGGTACTCGAGCCACTGCCGAACCGGGAAGCGCGGCAGATCGTCGGGCAGCAGCGGGCCGCGCTTACCGGTCAGCGTCGTGCGCACGAGCTTGCCGAGCAGGCTGCGCACGGGCACGTCTTCGCCGGCCAGCATCACGGGCGCGCACAACAGGTATTCGGTCATGTCGGTGCCGCGGCGCGTCACGGTGTACTGGTAGTTCTCCTGCAACAGCCCGACCGCCTTGTCGATCACGTCCTGTCGACGTGCGGAAAGCTCTTCCCATCCGACCGGGTGGCTCGTATGGCTGATGCTCGTCAGCAGCCGGAATTCGGTTTGCAGCGACTGCCCGGAGAACATCGTGAACGCGAGCGTGCGCTCGAGGCGCTTGATGAGCGTCGACTTGCCG
The DNA here is from genome assembly GCF_001523745.2 of Burkholderia mayonis. Taxonomy (NCBI): domain Bacteria; kingdom Pseudomonadati; phylum Pseudomonadota; class Betaproteobacteria; order Burkholderiales; family Burkholderiaceae; genus Burkholderia; species Burkholderia mayonis. The sequence continues at coordinate 3,791,526 of NZ_CP013386.1, read as the reverse complement.
GCGCCCTTGTTCGCCTGGATCGTGATGTGCGGCCAGAAACCGAGCAGTGCCTTCAGGTGGCCGCCGAGCGCCCACACGAGCGGTATCGTCGCGGCGTTCTGCTTGAACGTCGTCTGGTAGGCCGTAATGACGCGACGCGCGTCGCTGGCCGGGCCGCTCGGGAACGTCAGGTTGTGATACGGGCACTGCTTGTCGGCTTCGGTGAAGTAGCAGTCCGGCCCCTCGTTGACGATCAGGCGGCCGTCGCGCCACGCGAGCCCGACGAAGTTCGCCGCCTGGCGCGCGCCGAGGTCGGCGCCGCGCTCAAGGATGTTCACCATCCGCTTGAACGGCGCCGGCGTCCAGATCGGGCCGAACTTGCCCCACTGGTCGACGTTGTGGAGCTGGTCGTCGAGCATCACGCGGCGGACGAGCTGCGCGCCGTGCCGCGGCGTCTGCACGGACACGGCGAAGTAGACGGTCGGCGCTTGGTCGGCGTCGCCCGTCATCGTCGACGTCGCGCTCGCGACCGATACGCGACTGATGCCGGCGATGCGAAAGCCGCATAGGTCCGTCATCACGGGCGTTTCTACGCCTGACTCGTCGTTTCGGTCCATCTTCGTGATGTAGCTCGTGAAGTCGGGCCGCACGCGGAAGCGCCAGTACTGCGCGAAGTCATGCGACGGCAGATAAATGCGCGGCCGGCCGCGGCGCGACGCGTCGCCCGCCAGGCCGGCGATGAGCCACGGCTCGAGCTGCTCGAGCGCGCGCGCGAGCTCGGCCGGGCCGCGCAGTTGCAGGTAGTCGTTCACGTCGTTGATCGGCTGCTGCTTCGTTTCGCCGTCCGCCAGATCGGCGAGCCAGCCGGCTTGGTCGACGAGCACGGCGCTGATGTTAAGGCTCGCGAGACGCTCGTAAAGCGCCCACGCGGCTTCCGGGCCGGGACGGTGACCGGCGCGCGGATGGCCGTCCGCGAACGGCTCGTCGTTGTCGAGGCAGATCACGACTTGCTTTCCGCGCAGCGACGAGAAGTCGATCGCGTCGACATTGGCGAGGCCGCGCAGCGCGAGCGCCGCAGCGCCGGGCATCGCGCAGGTGTCGATCGACAGCGCGTTGATTGCGCTTTCGACGATGAATACGCGCTTCGCCTTGTCGAGACGCCGGGCGTCGACGGTCCAGCCGTAGCCGGCCTTGTCGCCCTGTGTTTGCGTCTTGACGCCGCCATTGAGCGCCGGGTCGACATAGCGCATGTCGACGGCGACGACGCGGCCGTCGGCCGGCTCGCGCACGATGAATGCGGCGGCCGGGCCAGCGTGCCCGACTTCGCCGGCGGCGACTTTCGAACTCGTCCACGTGTTGAAGCCGAGCGAGCGCGCGGCGAACGCGGCGTCGATCGCCGCGGCCGTAATGCCGCGGCCGCCGAGGTACTCACGCACGCGGTCGCGCTCGGCGAGGCAGCGATCGGCGATGTATTCGACGGTCGACTTCTCGCGGCGCTCTGCCGGTGCCGGCCGATCAAGCGGGATGCCGTAGGCGTCGTGCAGGTAGCGCACCGCGTCGGCGACCGTGCCGCCGCGCGCGTGAATTACCAGGTCGATGCACGAGCCGCCGGCGTCGGCGCTGTGATCGCGCCAGCCGGTGCCGTGCTTTGGGTGGTTCACGTAGATCGACAGGGACGGGCTTTTGTCCTCGTGCTGCGGTGAGTGATAGAGCGCCTTGTCGCCGCCGCGGCCGCGCTTGAGGCCGAGGCGGTCGGCGAGGTCGTGCAGGTCGATTCGTTGTTTCAGTTCGTCGATCGTGGCCATTTTTGTGTTTGCTACTTGGGTTGCTGCGGTGTGCGGTCGGTGGGGTTGCCGGTCGTGGCCGGGCTGAACACGACGGCGTTCAGTGCAGCGGCGGACTCGGGGAAGGCGAGGGCAAGGCGGTCGCTGAGCGCCGCGACGAACAGGCCGAGCATGCATTGCCGCTGAAGGCTGCCCGGCTTGTTGTCGAAGCGCAGCGTGCCGGCGGCCGCGGCGATCGCGGAGGCGAGCGCGACGTCGTGCGGCGCGCGGGTCGAGTCGTGCTTCATGCGGGAATCCTCCCGAGAATGGCGTGTTCGTTCTGTTGGATTCGATGCACGGCGATTTGCAGATCGGCGCGTGCCGTCATGGCTTCATCGAGCATGTCGCGCAGCCGGCGCTTGTTGCGCTCGAGGTTTGCGGCCGCGTGCGCGATCGCGGCGTCGCGCGTCGGGCCGACGCCGGCCGCCATGCCGGAAGCGAGGTGGGTCACGGCCCACTTCTCGGGATGGCCGTTTGGCGCGTGGCGCTCCATGTGAACGCCGAAGGTTGCGCCGGCTTCGTTCGGAATCACGACGTGGTCGCCGCTCACAGTGCGAAGGCCGGCGGTCGTCATGAGCTCGTAGCGGATCGAAGTAGTCGTCGTCATGCTCACCACTCCCCGGCGAGGCCGCCGAGCTCTTCTAGGCGCGAACAAACATCGATCCGCAGTGCACAACTCGCCCACGGGAAGTGCCCGTGAAGTTTCAGCGCTCGGAGTTCTGCGATTTGCTCGCACATCACGTAGCGGACGGCATTCCGATAACGGATCTCCGAATTCGTGTCGTCCGCCGGAAGTTGTTCAGAAAATTGGGTCATGTCACCCTCGAAAAAGCCGGGGCGTCGTGCGGACCGCCCCGGAAAAACGCCGCGCCCCGAGGCATCGGGGAGTGCGCGCGGCGTGAAAGTGGATGCGCTATCGGGCGATGCGTTGCGACAGCGCGTTTGTGAATCGCCTCGAGCTCGTCGACGACGGCCGACGCCGCGCTATGTGGGCTTGGCCTGGTTGGCTTTGGCCGTCGCGCGTTCATATGCGTCGCGATCCGCCCACACGATCAGGCCCACGCGGCCGGCGCCGCACGCGGCATCGGTCGCCGTGATGGCGTCGGTTTCGAACGACACACGCGTTCCTTGCCGCATGACGCGGACATTCGTCATGCACTGCTCGAGGAGTTGGAAACCGAGGTGGTCGTCGCCAATCTCGGCGAAAAATTCCGTGAGCGTCATGGCTTACCTCCGCGGCGGAACGGACCAGGCCAGCGCAGCGACCAGGGCGACCAATGCGGCGACGCCGATCGCGAATGCGATGGTGCGCGCGTGGCGAACATCGAACAGGCGCAGCACGTCGGCGGTCAGGCAGTGAATGCCCGTGAGCGAGAACGAGAGCATCAGCAGTACGCCGACGCTGAAAACGTAGGGTTTCATCGTGTGGTTCCTCATGTATGCGCCGGCAGCCGGCGCAGTTGGGTCAGTCGTCGGTGTCGTTTGCCGCGCAGCGCTTTGCGTCGAAGCTGCACCGCAAGCGGACGTATTCGCGGTCCTGCATCGCGCGCGCCGCGGATTCGACGACCAGGCGAACCGCGGGCGGGGCCGTGTCGATGTCGCCGACCATGCGCAGGCGCGACCAGGCCGCACGCAGCTCGAGCTCGGAGAGAGGCGCGCGCATCGTGGTCAGTGCAGGAGCCTGACGGTCGGCACGAGGGCGGGCATGTCGGCGTCAGCATCCCAGCGTCCGCCGAGTGCATAACCGAGCTTGCGGGCGGCGCCGAGAAACACGACTGCGTCGACGTCGGCGTTCCAGAGGGTGCGCAGGTATTCGCGGCGCTTCTCCAACGGAAGGTCAGAGACGATGAAGGGAAAAATGAGCGGGGCCGCAGCGGAGGTCGCCATATTCGTCTCCTTCTTTCAGTTGGCGAGGGACTGTTGCTTGAGGCCGGGCGCGAGCGTGTCGAGGTCCGTAGTCGACATGCCGAGGAGCCGGGAGACGTGGCGAAGGTTGGCGTACAGTTCGAGTGCGACCCCGCGCTCGGTGGTGCGGGACAGATCCTTTGCGAGCATGCCGCGGTAACGCAGAGCTGACAGGCGCTGCGAGACGGTGAGGCGTCCGGTCTGTTGCGGGACGAGGCGACCCTCGAGTACGTCGAGCACCCATGCGCGGAACGACTTCGCGCGATCGGTGCGAGCAAGCATGCCGAGCAGGTAGCAGCCGCGTGGGCTGAAGATGCGGACCTGTTGGCGGCCGCCGGCGGTGTCGAGCTCGACGAGTTGGGTCATTTCGTCGGTGAATTCGTCGGCGTTGCGGTCGTACAGGTTCTGGATGTTTTGCGCCGGATTTTGGTATGCCAAGGCATATCCAATTTGGATACCCCTTAGCCACGGCACATCGTGAATATCGACGACATCGAACTCGACGTTTTCGAATACGAGGACAGCGGATGAAGCTGCGCTTTGCATGGACAACTCCTTTCTTCGGGCAAAAAAAGCCCCTCGCGCCAGGTAGGCACGATGCGAGGGGAAACAGCGGAAGCGGGTTAGGGCGCTAGACGGGCAGCTCGAGCTGCTGTGCGAGGCGTTCGCGCACGTGCGGCGAGAGCGGCAGATTCAGCGATAGATTCGGCGTTGCGGACGGCGACAGGGTGCGTGCGAATTCCATGTTCACGACGTAGGTGTGACCGCATTCCGGGTTGTTGCACTGATACGTGACTTCGCGGAAGGTCCACGACATTTCGCGGCTGCTGCGTGCGGTGGCACGCGTGCGGCAGTGAGGGCAGCGGTTCAGGATTCGCATGACGAACTCCCTGGGCGGCATTCGCCGTAGCCGCGGCGGGCGCATTCGCAATGCACACCGACTTCGCCTAGTGTGGCAACGGCATCGAGGTATTTGCGGGTGACGAGAACGAAGCCGACTGCGGCGACGAGCGTGTCGATTTTGTCGATCACGACTCCCTGCCCGCCGCTGAGGAAACGGCTGACCTGGGAGTCATCCCATCCAAGAGCTTGTTGCACGTCCTGACGCCTGGGGCCGTGCAGAGCATGACGAAGCGCCGGTTCGATAAGGGCAGGGTTTCGCATGACTCAATGCCCCACAACGGGATTTGCGTGCGCTTGCGCGCTCGCATCGGTAACTTTGGCCTGATACCGCTCAACCCCTTCGAGGTAGATTAGTCGCGCGACGCTGGACGTCGAGCGATTTTGGGACGCGGACAGTTCTTCGAGTGTGCGGCGTTCGTCCGGCATGAGCCGCATATACACGGGCTTGTTGGACAACACGCCGCGCGGCGAGCGCGTAACGGGAGCTTTCTTGCGAAGCATGGCGGTATACTTCCCTTCGTTAACCTTGCACAACACTGATGATACACACCGAACGGTGTGTATGCAACGATAAATCAAACCATATGGTAAGTATCGGCGATCGATTGCGTGCGGAGCGGAAGCGCACGTCCCTATCGCAGCGCGCGTTTGCTGAGCGCGGAGGCGTTACGGAGAAGACGCAAGTTCTGTACGAAAAAGGGGAGCGAGTGCCTGATGCTGCGTATTTGGAGCAAGTTGCGGCGGCGGGGATCGATGTGCTCTACGTTCTTACTGGGCAGCGCAATGCATCCGAGCTGTCGGCAGACGAAGAAGTATTGCTGGCAGGGTATCGCTCGCTCGACGCAAAGGGGCGAGCCGGTGTGCTCGGCCTGATTGGGGGGATGACGCAGCAGGTTCCCGCCGCGTCGAAGGCCGCGAAAACCAGGACGGTTCATCAGAATTTCGAAGGGGCGAAGATCGGGAATCACGTGGTTGGCGACGTGACGGCCCCCTTCACAATCAACATGGGGGACGCAGGACGAAAGAAGAAGCGGGAAAGCTAACGCAACTGAGAGAAACAAACGGCAGGCCAGCCGTAGGAGAAAAAGAAGTTAATGAATCAGAAATTCAGCGGAGAGGTCGGGCAGGTTGCTGGCGGAGATGTGAAGGCCAGTAATGCGCAAGCTAACGTCAATATCCACCTGCATAGCGGGGCAGAGTCGAAGCAGTACATCAGCGAACGCCAACGGCGCGCAATCGGAGCGAAAATCTTTGAGCTTGAGGCAAAGACCGGTGTCGAGAAGCTCATGGTGTACCGCCGCTTGAGAACGGTGTTCAAGTTCCCGAGCATGGACGAGATGCCGCGTGATCTGTTCGAACGCGTGATGCGGTACCTCGACGGGTGGATACGCAACGGGTCAGCGGATCAGCCCGCGCGTGCCTCTGTTCAATCGGAGCTCAACGAGCGGAAACACGCCGCACCGCAGTCAGTCGCGCCCGCTGAGTCACAGGCCGAACACGCGGTTCGACAAGCCGACGCCACGGTGCCAATTGAACCGGAATCCACTCCGGCACAACAACAGAAAAAGCAATTGCCTTGGCTTGCTGTATCGATCGCCGTAACGGTGACGATAGCCGTTGCGGCGACGATGTACGTTGTGATGCACCGACCAGACGAGTCCGCGCAGAACCAAGCGGTCGTCACATCACCACATTGCGAATACGGCGGCAATCGCTATTCGCTCGGTAGCGTAGTCATGCAAGCAGGTGTGCGCCGACAGTGTGCGACCACTGGTGATAGTGCCGCATGGCAGAAAGCGGACACAGCCCGGCGCTAATTCGTCACGCTTTTGCAAAATAATTTCTAACAGGCGCACACGACTGCGCTATTCATTCCGGGGAACTTATGAACGTGTTACTTCTGTTTGCTGCGACGATCCTAATTTGGGGCATCGTTTGGAGAGCTCTTGCGAAATTCTGGAGAGGCAAGGGGCACGGTGGGTTCGCATCTCATTTGGGTGCCGGCATTGCTGGTTTTGTCGTGTCGATGATCTTCTTTGGAACGCTTGCTCCAAAGGAGGAGCCAGCGAGCGTTGCATCAACGTCCAGCTCCTCAGCGGCTGCTTCTTTGGCAACTCGTGATGTTTCCGCAAGCAGCTCATCCGCAGAGCAACGAGCGTCGCGGCCGGTCGTAGCCACCGCAGTCGAGTCAACATCGTCCAGTTCCGAAAATAAAGACGAAAAAGAAAGCAATGCGAATGAGGATCGCGATTTGGGCATGACCCCCAAGCAATATGCGGCTCGTTTCGATGAGATCGTGAAAACGATGGATTTGCCGTTTCGGGCTCGTTTCTCCAACAAGCACCGTGGAAGCGTTGCAGATACGGTTCGCGCAGACTTTGACGAGCGCATGGGGTTGATTGCTCGTGTGAGCAAAGAATCCGGGAAGCTTCTCGAAGTCACGTTCATCGGCGGTAGCGACGGAACTCCCGACACCGCCGCCAACATCGTGCTGGTGGCTGCTGCTGCTCTAACTGCGGCTATTCCTGACGTATCCGTCAAATCCGTGACGCCCAAAATCATGGATATGGTGACGAAGTATAAGGAGGGTGGAGACAATCAGGAACGCGTTCTTAACGGCGTAAAACTCTACTACCTGAGAGGCGAAGGGATCGGGCATTGGTTCGGAGCAACGCCGACCTGATCCGGAAGGAATTTCATTTTCCAGCTTTCCTGAAATGCGACCGATGCCGGTCCGTCGTCGGATCGTCTCGCATTTCGAGCTCGAGCGCGGTCGTGAAGCCGACGTTGCCGATCGTATGCGTCGCCTTCTTTACGAGCCACGGCGTCTCGTCGATTTCCGGTTTGAAGCCTGACACGACGACGGGCATTTCAGGGAACAGCTCGGCGCGGCCGCGCGCGAGCGTGTAGCTCATCGTCGCCTGGCTGCGCTGCATCCGCTTGAATTCAGCTTGCGCGGCCGCACGCGCTTCCGCTTCCGTCGCGTAGTCTTCCGGCAGCACCTTCACGTTCTTGTTGTTCTCGCCCCCGACGATGACCGACTTGCGTTTCGCGCGTCCGTTCGAATGGTAGTGCGCGCGCACGGCCGCGTAGTTCTCGCGTTCGGACACGTGGTAGCGATGACTGTCGCCGCTCGCGCGCGTCAGTTCGAGCACGTCGAGCCGCTTACCGCTCGCCGTCTGGCCGGTGCCGATCGGCATGAACAACAGGCGTAGGTCTTTCACGTTCATCACGGCGTCGTAGCGTTTCGCGAGGCGCGTGAGAAACGACATGTCCGATTCGTGTGTCTGGTCGATGTGCGCGATCAGGATTTTGGCGAGCGCGTCGCCGACTGTCGGCGAGAGTGAGTACCGGCCGGCGATCGAGCGCACGATCGAGCCGATCGTCTGTCGATGCCAGCTCTTTTCGCGGCGCTCCTGCATGCCGCTCGTCATCGCGGCCGAGCGCGCGCGTACCGTGATGATGTCGGGGCTGCCGCTGTGCTCGACTTCGTTCACGACGAAGCTACCCTTGTCGACGAGCGGCTCGCCCGCCCATCCGATCGACGCCTTGATCGTGGCGCCGCGCTTTGGGATGTCGAGGTCGTTCTTGGAATCGTCGAGCACGATGTCAATCGTATCCGCCTCGTCGGAGCGCGACTCCGAAATCGACAGCGACACGAGCCGCGGCGCGAACAGGCGCGACAGATCGCGGCCACCCACCGAAATGCGGTAGTCCGGCTGCGGATGCAGGCGCGCGACGCGCGGCGCGTCGTGCGAATCCGTCCTCGTGGTGCGTTCGTTCGTCGACGTGGCCATCAGCGCTTGTCCTTCCGCGTGTTCTTGTCGCGCGCCGTGCGCAGCACGTCGTCGTCGACGCGTTCGATCGTGAGCTGAAACTCGATGCGCCGCGGCGTGCCGTCCGCCGTGTGGTAGCTCTGCGTCTCGTTCAGCTCGGCAATGACGTAGGCGCCGTAGACGTTGCCGGCGCCGTCGACGAGCACGTACGCTTCGCCAGTGTCCGCCATTGCGGCGAGCTCGCGAATCGACGCGATCGAGCCGAACGTCTCGGGGGCGACCAGGCCGTTCAGCGTGATCGTGTCGTCGCCGACGCCGGCGAACTGGCGGCCGTCGCGCGCACCGACGCGCGAGCTCGTCGGATGCTTCCAGGTGCGCCGCCGCTGTAACTCGCGGAACGGCGCGCTCGTGAGACTGAAAACAAATTGGTTGAGGGACATGAGCATGCGTGACTCCGTATGCGTCAGTCCGACAGGCGCGAGCCGATGCGCGACTGCTTCGCGCGCTCGCGGCGATCGAGCGCCGCTTCGACGGCGCGCGCGATCGCGTGCGGGTCCTGCCCGGCTTGCGGGTAGATGTTGATGACGATCGGCGATGCCGGCGCGGCCGCCGAAGGTGCGGCGGTTGCCGCCGCAAGCGGCGCGCGGCGATCGATCGGCACGGTCGGCTGCACGAGCGGCGTCGTGGGCGTCGCGAGCGCCGGCGTGCCGAATGACGCGACAGCCGCGGTTGCGAGGCCGAGCGCCGCTTTCGCGACGCGCTGCTGCTCGCCCTGCATGCCGAGCGCCGCGCCCTCGCCGACGAAGCCGCCGAGCGCGGCGAATACGCGGCTCGGACTGTGAATGCCGAGCTTCTCTTTGAACCAGCCCACGGTGCTGTTCGCCATATTCGAAATCGCGTCCTTCACCTTGCCGAGCCCGCTGCTGATGCCGCCGACGAGCCCGTCGACGAGGTGGCCGCCGAACTCGGTGAACTTCGCGGGCAGCTCGACGCCGAACAGCGAAAGCACACCCGCGAACGCGCGGTAGAACATGCCGAGCGGCGACCAGTTCAGGATCAGCGCGCCGAGCGCAGCGAGCCCGCCGTGCATCGCCGCGCGCGCGTCGCCCATCGCTTCGACGAATAGGCCGGCGAGCCCGCCGAGCGCGCGGCCGAGCCATGTGAGCGGCGCAAGCGCGGCGCGCAGCACCGCACCGAGCACCGCACCGAACCCACGGCCGGCCGCCGCCGCTGCGGACAGGCCATCGGCGCTCGCGCGCGCCGGCGCGAAGAGCTTGCCGAGCCAACCGGCCGCCGTCGACAGCGCACGGCCCAGCCAGTCCCACATCGGTTTCGCCGCCGCGAGCGCACGGCCAAGCGGCTGCAACGCCGCGAGAAATGCGCCGCGCATCGGCGCGAGCGCTTTGCCGATCGCCGCGAGCGCGCCCGCGACGAATGCCTTAATCGGCCCCCAATAGCGGTAAATCAGCAGCGCGGCGACGGCGAACGCCGCGGCGTACAGGCCGATCGGCGTCGTGAGCAACAGGCGCCCCGCTCCCATGGCGGCCGCGCCGAACATCCGCCATGCGGCCGCGCCGATACCGAGCGCGCGCGACAGAATCCCGCCTTGGATGCCGAGCGTTGCCATGCTGAAACGCACAATCGCGAGCGGACCGAGCACGCCGGCGAGGACGATCGTGAATGTGCCGAGCACGGCGAGTAGCGCGGCGAAAGCGGCCACGAGCGCGACGATGACCTTCGTCGCTTGCGGATGCGCCTGAATCGTCTTCAGCAGGTTGTCGGCAAGCGCGCGTGTCTGGTCGAGCGCGGCGTTGTACATCGGCGCGATGCGCTCGCCGATTTCGTTCAGGAGGTCGCGCAGCTTCGCGCGTGCGTCGAGCTCCTTGCCGGGTGTCTGTTCGGACGCGAGCTTGTGCATTTCGTCGATGCCATACGCGCCCGTGTTCAGCTTCTCGTTCTTATGAATCTGGTCCCGCTGCATGACCATCGTCGTCGCCAGGTTCGCAGCGGTGCGGTTGGTGAATACGGTTGCGATAACGTCCTTGATCTTGTCCGGATCAGTAATCCCCTTCGCGGCGAGCTGCGGCAGAAACACCTTCTCCAGCCATTCGAGCGGGGACGCTTTCAGCAGGTCGCTGCCCTTCAGTGCGCCCGTCTTGAAGTGGTTGACCTGCCCCATCTTGTTGTACTCGATCCCTTCTTTCTTGATGAGGCCGAGGTTCACCAGTTCGCGCGCCGCTTTGACCGTCGTTTTACCCTGATAGACGTTGTTGTACATGGACATGAGACCTGTGCCGACCGCGTGTCCGCCCATTTCCTGAATCAGCGGCTCCATCTGGTAATAGAACGCGTCCTGGCGCATCTGCTTCGCGGCGACGCCGCCCGTCTGGATGAAGTTGCGCCACTCGTCGCCGCCGACGCGACCGCCCGTCGCCGACAGCACCTTCTGCACCATGTTCGCTTCGTTCCTGAACGTCGCTTCGTCCTTCGTGCCGCCGCGCAGCTCGATCACCTTCAGCATGTTCATGAACTTTTCTTCGTTCGCGTGCGCGTCTTCCGCGCCGAACATCGCTTCGTTCGCGAACTTCATCTTCGCCAGCGTTGGCATCACCATCTGCGCGTGGTGTTCGTCCGCGAAGATCGACAGCGCATCGCGCATCAGCGTCATGTTGTCCGACGTGCTGACGCCCATCATCTTCATCGAACGGACGTACTTCTCGGCGTCTTTCGTCGCTTGGTCGCCGAGGCCGAGCGCCGTGATGCGTGCGCGCTCGTTCTGGATTTTCTTCGTCTCGTCGAGCGCCTCGCGCAGATCGCCGAGCGCGTGCGCGCCGGTCGAGCGCGCCGCGTAACCGCCGATCGCCATCCCGCCGGCGACGCCCTGCATCGCCTGCATCTTGCCGCGCGCGGCAGCGAGCTTTCTTTCGCGCTCGCTCATCACGTCGAGCTGGCGTGTTTGCGCCTGCATCGCCGCCGTCGTTTGCGCGATGTTGGCGCGCAGCGTGCGCTCGTGCGCGGCGAGATTGCGCGTGTCGATGCCGGTCTGCGAGAGCTTGCCGCGCATCTCCTCGAGCGCGATCGTCTGCTTCTTCTGCTCGGCGCGCAGCTTCGACGCCGCCTGGCGGGCACGCCCCAAGTCGGCGATCATCTGCCGAGACGGCGGGCCGAACGCGCGCAACGAGCCGGCGAGCTGCTTCACATGGCCCTGCGCGGCCGACAGCTTCGTCGACGTTTCAGCGAGCCCGGATCGCATCTCACGAAACGAGGCGACGGCCTTCTGCTGCTTGCCGAGCTCGGCAAGCTCGCCGCGCGTCTGCTTGAGCGACTGCGCAAGCCCCTTGTTGCTGTTCAGCACGTTCTTCAGGGGCTTCGTCCAGTTGTCGATCATATCGAACATGACGCGCAGTTTCAGGGCGTTGTCCATCGTTACTCGTTTCCGCTACGTATCCGGGCGCGCTCGCGCCAGTCCATCAATTCGGCCAGGGCGAAGCCGTCCATATCGCGCGGCGTCCAGCCAAACACCGTCGCGATATCGGCCATCGCGTCTTCTACGCGGTCCGGGATTCCATGCTCGCTTTCAGCGCCTTCGGCATCAAAAAACCGGCGAAGATGCCCCCCAGTGCAACGAGGTCGGCCGGGTCCATGCCGGCCACGTCGAACTCGGTCAGCGTCGGCGTGCTGATGCGCGGCAGCACCTTGCGCAGCGCATCGACATCGAGATTCACGAGCGCGGCAAGCGACGTGCCGCGCAGCGCGCCCGACGTCGGCTTGCGCAGCGTCACCTGCGTGATGGTTTGCCCTTCGCGCTCGATCGGCGTGTCGAGCGTGTGCGTGTTCTCGTCGAGCGCGGCGTGGCCTGTCGTTTCGATGTTGTCGGTATCGATGGTCGTCATGATGTTTCCTGGTTGGATGTGAAATTGGAATGGCCCGCGCTCGACGCGGGTGTCGATTACAGGCCCATCGCGCGGCGAAGGTCCGCCGCAAGGTCGATGCCGTTGATCTTCTCGACCGCGTTCACGAAGTCGAGCTCGATGAGGTCGCGCCCGTTCACGGTCAGCTTGTAGTAGCTGGCGTTGGTCGTGATCTTGAATTTCGTGTCTTCCTTCGCCTTCGCGGTGCCCATGTCGATTTCTTCGTGCCGGCCCTTCACGACCACTTCAATCTGGTCGTGCTTCTTGCTGTCCTCGCGCCGATAGCCGCCGGAAAAGCGCAGCAGCACGCCGTCGTGCTGCATGGCGCCGTACTGTTCGAGCACTTCGACCATGAAGCCGCCGCACGTCCATTCGAGCTGAAGCTCTTCGCTGCCGAAGTCGATCTTCACGGGGCCGGTCATGCCGCTGCCCTGCCACGCTTCCATCTTGCGCTTGAGCTTCGGAAGAACGAGCTCGTCGACTTCGCCCGCGAAATTCGCGCCGTTGTGGAAGACGTTGAAGCCCTTGAGTTTTCGAGGCATACCCATTGCGTTTGACTCCTGTTAGCCCGCCACGCGCGCCGGGAAATCGGCGAGGTAGCGATCGGTGATGCGCTGGCGCAGCACCAGGTTTTCGAGAGGCGGAACCGGCGTGAAGTCGTAGTCGATGTACGCTTTGCCGGACGCAAGCACGTCGGCCGTGTTCGGCTCGGGATCGATCCAGGCGCCGCCGCCGATCAGATAGCCGTTCGTGGTCTGCTGCCGAAACCAGCCGTTGATGCTTTCCACGATGTCGCGCGCGAGTGACGGGTTCAGCGGGCCGTCGACGACCGGCATCTGAGCCTCCGCGATCGAATCCGCCGCGACCTGCGCGGTGCGCGTGTAGTTCTCGAACGCGAATTTCGGATCGTCCGAGCACGTGCGCGAGCCCCAGAACCGGAAGCCGTTGCGGTTCACGAGCGTCGTCACTTCGTGCTCGTTCAGATAGCCGGCGTCGGTCGCCGGGTCCTGCAAATCCCACGACACGTCGGCGCTGATGCCGGACACGCCGTTCACGACGACGTTCGAGAGCGTCTTGTGCCAGCCGACGTCGTTGTCGATCTTCGCGCGCAAGCCGGCGGCGATCGCCGGCGCCGGGATGACGGCCGTCGCATTCGTCGTGTCGTCCCAGCCGAGCCAGTCCGGCCAGATCACCATGATTTCGCGCTGGCCGAACTGCTTGCGGTACGCGGCGGCTTCTTCCTTCGTCTTGCAGCCGGACGCCGCGACGTACGCCATCGCGCGCAGCGACTGCGCGGTCGCCGCGAGCGCGGCTGCGACCGGCTGCGTATCAAGGGCGGGCGCGGCGAGGATGCGCGGCTTGACGCCGAGCGCGCCCTGCGCGGCGAGCAGCGCCTTGATGCCCGTGTACTTGCCTTCCGGCGTCACGGTGCCGATGACGTTCGAGGTCGTCTCGGCTTCGTCCTTGCCTTCGGCGACGCGCACGACGACCGTGAGCGGCTTCGTCTGCTTGCCGATCGCGTCGAGCGTGCGGCGCAGCGTGCCTTTCTTGCCAGCCTTGCCGAGCGCGGCGACGACGTTCGTCAGCAGCACGGGCGTATTGAGCGGAAAGGCGCTCGCGTCGGCGTCGCCCGCGGTGCAGACGACGCCGAGCACGGCCGTCGACACCGAGCGAATCGGTCGGCCGCCTTCGTTGATTTCGATGACGCGTACGCCGTGGTGGTAGTCCTGCGGCATGGTGTGCAACTCCTGTTACGTAAAAATCGGGAGGGTTCCCGGTGATCGATGCGGCGTCAGGCCGGGGTGCGTTCGGTGTACAACTGCGCCGCCGGTTGCGTTTCGTCGTCGTCGGGCGGCATGCCTTCTGGTGCGATCGGCTCGGGCGCGGGCGGCACGTATGGCGCGGGCGTGTCGGGCCACGCGATCGCGTCCGGGAACGTGTCTTTCTGGATCGCGGCGACGAGCGCCATCTGGTAGGCCGACCAGGCCTTGAAGTAATGCGTCTGCTCGTCGTCGAGCTGGCCCGCCGCGTAGGCGTCGGCTTTGCCGAGGTTCTCCCGGCGCGCGATCGCCAACCGCCGTTCGAACTCGGCCATCGCGGCGTCGCGCTTCTCACGCGCGATCAGCTCGGGCGGCACGGCCCACGCGCCGTCGATCCACGCGTGCCGATCGGACGGCCGCGGCTCGGTCGTCAGGCCAAGGTCGGCCGGCGTCTTGCCCGCGATCGCGATCTCGACCGGCTCGCCCGTGTCCGTCCGATAGCAGACGCGGCCGCGATAGTCGGGCAGCAGGAACCACGCGCCGTCGCGATAGAACGGCCACGTGGTCGGCGTGCGCGCCGGCGGAGCATCGAGCGTCGCGGACGCCGGAATCAGCCAGCGGCCGTCGTTGCGCGGATCGGCGTCCGGCTGGCCGCTGCTCATGTATTCGCCCGTCGACGGGCTGTAGTGATGAATCAACATGTCGTGTCTCTCGTGGTTAGTAGGCGCGAATCAACGCGAGCAGCGCGACGTTGCGGGGGCGGGACTCGTCGCCGCCGTCGGGCTGAACCGTGATGACGTGCGCGTGCCTGCCCGCGGCGCCGATGCCGACGGTGTGGCCGTGATTGCCGTTTCCTTCCGTGTTGAACTCGTGGTTGTGGTTGCCCGCGGGGCTGGTGAGGAACCACTTGTTGTCCCAGTCTTCCGTTTGCGCGCCGAAGCGGTCGTTCTCACCGTTGGTTCCCCACGGTGGCGTAAATGACCGATCGTTTTGCCCGAACGGGACGACGTGCTGGTGATCGCCCACGCCGTTCGTCCAGCCGTGGTGGCCGTGCCAGCCCTGAACGTCGGTCCATGCGCTGTGGGCATGGTCAGGCACTTCGCTCGCGCCCGCGCCGTGTGTGTGCGCGTGGTTTTGGTCGCCCTGGAACGCGCCAATCTGCCGGCTCGCGTCGACGCCGCCGCGCGCGTCGGACCAGCAGCGAATGAACTCGCCGCGCAGCTCGGGCAAGCGGAACGTCGCCGCGCCGTCGCCGGTCGAGAAGCAGCCCCACCGATCCTTCATCCACTCCGCGTCGGACACGAGCGCGCCGCTCGCCTGTGCATACGCCCACAATTCCGGGTAGTCGGCGCGGTTCACGAGCACGCCGTTCGCCTTGAGGAAGCCCGGCCGCACGGTCGTGCGCGGCTCGAAAACGATCTGTCCAATCGTGGTCGTCGACAGGACGGACCGAACCCATTCGGTCGTCGCGAGGCGCGTCGAGCGGTCGGCCGCCGGTGGCGTTGGCCCTGTGACGGGCTGTTCGAACACGGCGAGCGTCGGCGAGAAGCGCACGACGACGCTCGTGTTGCACGTCACGCCAAATTCGCCGTCCGCCGCGTGATAGAGGCCGGTATCCGGCACGCCATCGTTGGCGAACGTGAGCGAAGGCACGGACGGGCTGCCTTCAGCGAGCACGAGCCGCTTGCCCGGCGCGAACGCCACGTCGCCGCCCAACGTGCCGCCCTTGCTCTTGTCGAGCGGGTCGAGATTGCCTTCGTGCCACGCACCCCTTCCGTCGATGCGAAACGTGCGGCTCGCGAATTCGTAATGAAACGAGCCGAGCGAAGGCGACCACCAGCCGACGCCGTGCTGGCTCGCGTAGTGGTAGCCGTCGAGCGGGCCGAGGCGAATATGCGCTTCCGTCGCGGCTTGACCGACGCTCAGGTCGCGAGCGACATCGACGTTGCCGCCGAATGCGGCGCCCGATCCGTTGCCGTCGATGATCACCTTGCCCGTCGACAGCGACCACGAGAACGGCCGATAGTCGTTGTACGTGCCGTTCGCATCGCCCTTTTTCGTCGACAGCAGATAGACGAGCTGACCATCGTTGCGCACGAGCGCGCCGTAGCCGTCGCAGATTGCGCGGAGCTGCCCGCCAGCGCCGCTCGCATCGATCGCGCGCGACGTGACGCCCTCCGACGCGTCAATGCCGCCGCGCACCTGCAGCGCAGTCTTGCCGTCGTCCTCCCGGTCGCCGATCAGCACGCGGCCGCCGGATGTGAGGCGCACCGCGCGCGTCTGCTTCGCGTCGCTGCGCGCGTCGTTGTTCGTGCCGTCGTTCAGCCAGATATCGAAGTATTCACTGCCCCATGCGCCCGCACCGAAGCCGGCGCGATACGACGCGACGAGGCGCGGGCTCAGGTCAGGCAGCGAGGCGTCGCTGAACGTGGCGAACAGGCGGCCCTTGCTTTCCTTGCCGGCCCCGGCTGTCTTCGGCGATACCTCGACTTGCGCCGTGTGATCGTCGGCATCGGCGACGACACGCACGCGGCCGTCGAACGTCGCGCCCGACAGCGCCGCGTAGCGTCGCTTCGCCGTCTTCGGCGTGACGGCGCGCGTGTCGTCGTCGCCGGCGTCGACTTCCGCCTGCGTCGCGAGCTCGACGACGCCCTTGCGCTCGGTCGTCGCCGGCGGATTCAGGAACGTCGCCGGCCCGAACTCGAGCTTCGCCGCGTCGATCGTCGCGAAGACGACGTCGGTTGCGAGCAGCAGCAACGCCGCGGGCGATTTTTCCAGAATCGGCGCGTCCTGCACATAGACGCCGAACAGCACGCCGTTGTCGAGGTAAAGGCCGAACGCGTACAGCGAGTATTGATCGTTCGAATCGTCCTGGATCACGACGTGCACCGTGTCCGGCGCCACGTTGTCGCCGCCGAACGTCGTCACACGCTTGCGCTCGCTCGGCATCGCCTTCATGCCGCGGTCGAATGCGAACGGCGCGGTGCCGAGCCCGATCTCGACGACGCGACGCGCGGTGGTGCCGGTGTTGCCGGGAGCGACGAGTGCCGCCCGGCCGGCGTCGGTGAGGTTGATGAGGGTTCCAGCCATGTCAGATATCCGTGAGGGACAGCCGGCGATAGATCGCCGCGCGCGCGCCGGCGCCGATGCGCTGCGTGCCGGTCGCGTTGAAGCCCTGCGTGAACGTGTAGTGCGCGGTGCCGCGTTTCGCCCGATCGACTTCGGCGATGATGTCGGCGACGTATTCGGCGGTTGCCGGGATGCCGTCGCGCGCGCCGACCGTCATGAGAATCTCGAACGTGCCCGGCCGGCCCTTCGGCGTCTTCTCGAACCATTCGCGCATCGCGACGTTCGCGCCGAACGACGCGCACACGTCGCGCACGGCCGCGGCCGTGCCTTTCTTGCGTGCGATCCGAATCGCCGCTTTCACGCGCGCGCGCTTCACCTGCTCGGGCCAGTAGTCCTTCCACGTCTCGACGCCGAGGTGCCACGCGAGCCACGGCAGGAACCGCAGCGGGATCGTGTCCGGGTTCATCAGCGTGCCGATGTCGACCGGAATCGCGCTGATGCGCGCGTTCGTCTCCGCGATCCGGCGTTCGAGCGCGGTCGCGTTCGGGGGCAGCAGCGAGGTTGCCAACTTAGTCATCCGCGACCCCGCCGTCGATCAGCTCGATTCCGGTGCAGAACGGCGCCTGCTCGGGCGTCACGGTGACGCCGCCGGCGGGCGAGTCGAGCAGCACCTTCTGCACGCCGGCGACGCGCATCGCCGCATGCAGGCCGTCGACCGTGATTTCCATGCCGATGCGCCGCATGTCGGCGGCGAACTTCGCGGTGCGCTTGTTCGCCTCCGCGAGCGCGACGGCGCGATCCGGACCCGTGAAGAAGCGCAGCGTCGCGCGGATCGCGTACGGCACGACTTTCGCGCTCTGCACGATCACCTGGTCGGTTTGCGGCCGCACGCCTTCCAGCGCCGCACGCACGATGCCGATCAGTTCGTCGCTCGCCGTGCCGTCGCCTTCGCGCGACAGGACCGTGACGACCATCACGCACGGTTCGGGACTGCGCGCGGACGCGGACAGCACGCGGCCGTCCGCCGCGCGCGCGTGGAACACGTACGCCTCTTCGGGGCCGGCGACGGAGAAGCCGCGCGGCGCGAGCTGCACGCGTTCGCGCAGACTGTCGTCGTCTTCGTCGACCTGCTCGACGTCGTGCTCCGGGTCGGCCGCCGTGATCACGAGCCGCTCGACATCGAACAGCGCGGCGATGTGGTCGAGCGTCGTGCCGCGGGCGTACGCGAGCAGCACGCCGCGCGACGTGTCGTTGATGAGCTGGCGCAGCAGCACTTCGCGATAGGCGTTCTCCTGTAGAACGCGCGTCACGGGCTCGGATTCAAGTTCCAGCGTCGCGGCGATTTCCGCCTGGTGCTCGACGGGATACAGCGACACGAGGCGCGCCTTGCGCTCGGCGAACAGCGTCTCGAAGTCGAGCGGCTCGACGATGTCCGGCGCGGGGAGCTGCGAAAGATCGATGGGCGTGCTTCTCACGTTGTTCCTCCGTTCGTCAGCGGCACGCGCAGCGAGACGAGTTCGTCTCGCTCGTCGGTCCATCCTTCGATGTCGACGAACTGCCGGCCCGCGAACGCGTCGGTGGCGGCCGCAGAAATCTGAATGCGCGTGACCGTCAGGCGAGGTTCCCATCGCATCAACGCGGTTGCGATCGCCGCATACAGGCGAATCCGGGTCGCGCCGTTCGCCGGCGCGTCGATCAGGTCGGGCAGCTCCGAGCCGAACGTGCGGCGTTGGATGCATGAGCCAAGCGGCGTCGTGACGATGCGGCCGATGGACTGCGCGAGGTGATCGAGCCCGGACATTGAGCGGCCCGTCTCTGCGTTCATGCCCCTCATAGCGGCTGGCTCACTTCGGCCGATTCGCCACGCGCCTGGTGCGTGTGGTGCGGCACGCTCTTGCCCATCGAGCGCACTTCGCCCGTGAAATCGGCCGCGCCGTCGATGCGCATGACGTTGCCGCCGCCCGCGCTGCCCGAGCCCGTCATGCCAGACTCGAACGCAAGCGGCCCTTTTACGAGCAATGCGCCCGTGCAGGTCGTCTGCTCGGCGTCGAGCGTGACCGATGCGGCCTTCACGGTCGCCGATTCCGTCTCGACCGTGATCGACACGGGCGCGACAACGCGCACGGTCGCGCCGGCGGGCAGCTCGGCCGTGAGCGCATGCGCGTCGTGGTCGTAGCTCACACGCGCGCCGTCCGCGTAGACGCGGGTGTGCGTGTTCGGCAGGTTGTCGGGCGCGGGGAACGTGTCGGAGAAAACGCCGCGCAGCGCGACGCCTTGCGCAAGGTCGCCCATCGCGCCGAGCACGACGACCTGCTCGCCCTTCGTCGGCGGCGACCACTCGCGCGTGTTACCGGCCGCCGGCGCGAGCCAGGGAATCCAGTTCGTTTGCAGGCCGTCGTCGTCCGACTCGCCGACCGACACGCGGCAGAGGCCCGCCTTGTGGTCGACATCGAGAATCGAGCCTTTGCGCACGACGTTGCGTGCTTGCCGTTGAATTTCGTTCGCATCCATACCGGCAATGGTGCCGGTCGCCCGCGCGTGGCGCGAGCACTCGCCTTTGTCGTGCCGCCGGGTACAGCGCGTTCGTGATCCGCGCAGTGAAACGTGCGTCGACAATGGCCGCTCGATACACGCAACGACGCGTGCGGCGAGCGCCGCGCGCGCATTTTTTACTCTCGCAACACGATGACGATTCAACCTACCGACGCCGCGCCCGCGGCCGATCTTGCCCCGCTACTCGACCGACTTCACGCAATGGACGCGCTCACGATGGCGCGCATGCTGCCCGATGCTTCAATCGATATGGTGTTCACCGATCCGCCGTATTCGTCCGGGGGGCTGCACACGTCGGCGCGCACGCGGCCGCCGAGCGAGAAGTACATCAACAGCGGCACGAAAGCCGAGTACGAGGACTTCGACAGCGACAACATGGACCAGCGCGCGTGGGCGTTCTGGTGCCACGCGTGGCTGACGGAATGCCGCCGCGCGTTGAAGTCGGGCGGCCTGCTCGTGTGCTTCATCGACTGGCGGCAGCTCCCGACGCTCACGGATGTCGTGCAGGCGGCCGGCTTGATCCTGCGCGGCGTCGCGGTATGGGACAAGACGCCCGGCCGCGCGCGACCGCGGCGCGGCGGCTTCGCGCAGCAGGCCGAATTCGTCGTGTGGGCAAGCCGCGGCGCGATGCGCGACAGCGATGTGTATCTGCCGGGCGTGTTTCCGTCGCGTCTGCCGCTGCCGAAGCGTCACGTCACCGAGAAGCCGCTCGACGTGGCGCGTGAGGTCGTGCGGCTCGTGCCGGCCGGCGGCGTCGTGTGCGACCTGTTCGCCGGTTCGGGCACGTTTCTCGCCGCGGCGCGCGAGGCCGGCTTGCACTGGATTGGATGCGAGACGAATGCGGCGTATCACGTGATCGCGTCGGCCCGGCTCGATGCCGCAGCGAACGATTCAGCGGTTTAGGTAGCGTAACAGCCGATCGCGCACGAGCTCGCGATCGGCGTCCGCGAAACCGAGCACGACGCGAACCGGATACTGCACGAGCGGCCCGCTCGGCTCGATGGGCACTTTCCAATCTTCCTGAAGGACGCGTGCGATCAGTGCGCAAACCGTAATAACAGGTGACCCAGTTGCCGGCACGTAGGTATGCACGCGTCGTTTCGCTTCTGTTGAGAGGCGATGGCTCTACCAAAACAGGTAGTTGCCGGATAACGCCGCTGCGATCAATATATCATCGAATACTGATCGACTCCATTAAGGCGATTAAGGAAAGTCGGACATTTTAAGTAGAGATATATTTCCCACAATTTTCAGAATGGCGGCGAAGTTTACTGCGCCGCAACAGGGCAATCCACCATAGGGAGGGTAAGAGCATGAAGAAGCTCAATGCGATTCCCGTTGCTATTGCATTAATTTATTCAACTATTCCTTTGTATTCCACACAAACATATGCCGGTCAGCCCAGAGATCCGGCAGCTTGCAAGCTCCCAACTAAAATTCCAGATGGGAATAATAGATATCAACATTTGGCATGGCAGATTTTTGTTGCCGCTAACTGCGATTCCGGGAAAACCGATCTTCCTCTCACATGGGAGACTTGGCCGGAACAAGATTGTTTAAAGAGCGGCAAAAAGGACTGCACCAATAATGCTAATCAAACGCGCTTGCATGCCAGCATACTTGCAACGAGAAATTTTGATTTTAAGAAAACCTGTCAGCCAATGACGACAAAAGATAACGCGCCGTCTGGCGCTTTCTTGCCTTTCGTGCCAAAAAATTTGACGAAGAATCCAGAGTTCTGTGAAGAGGTGCATGTCAATCAAGATGCTGCGGATTTTATTACCTCTCCATCTGGGAAAAGCGTCAAATATAGTCTGCAAACTCTTCCTGGGCAGAAAGATTATGTCGCTAACAACGGAAAGATCAATTTTCCTCGAACAGCCATCGAGATTAAGGTGGATTGGCTGCCAGCCAGCTCAATCAAGGAAAAACTTAATTGTGATATTGATTCTAAAGAATATTATTTGGAGAAAATTGACGGCGTGTGTTATGCTATGGTCAGCTTCCATTTGAATTCAAAGTTAACAAATAATTGGGTGTGGGCCACGTTCGAACCCCAGAGTGAAATTACAAATCCGAATCGCTGCAAATCAGATCTCTACTCAAATTGTAACGATCCATGGGGGTCAAGCCCTCCGATTAGCAACGGCCAAGTGACTTCTCGAACAGCCGATTTGGATACCTTAATTGATAAAGCCAACCTTTCGATTGCATTCAAAAATTATCGTTTGGTTGGGGTGCAAACAAATTATACTTCGGGGGTTGATACTCCTGTCCGGAAGCCGGTATTGCTAGGAAATTCATTTACAGAATTTAATGCAGGAGTGGCTCCGAAGAAAGCGTCATGCATGACCTGCCATGCTTATGCTTCATTTACTAGCGATACGAAGCCAATTGTCCAAAATCCATATTTCGGCGCCTTTCCGGGGACGCAGCCGATTGGACTGCCAGCCCCGTTAACCAATTGGACAAAGCAGGACTTTTCATGGTTGCTCGGCGTCATGCCACCCAATGATTTCGTGAGTGCCGGCAAGAAATAGAGGGAAGTTCGCAGTCAGTGCACTTCGCTCGTTCTACGCCGCCGATCTGGGCGGCGTGTGTCATCGGTTGAGATACTGTATTAGCCGATCGCGCACGAGCTCGCGATCGGCATCCGCGAAACCGAGCACGACGCGAACCGGATACTGCGCGAGCGGCCCGCCCGGCTCGACGGGCGCTTTCTGGCCTTCCTGGTGGACGCGCGCGATACGCGACAGCCGCTCATCGAAACCAATCGCGAGCCCGGCGTCGTCTACGTCGATTCGCAAATAGCGCGCCGTGCGCAGCTTCCGAAACATCGCCTCGCGCTTCACGCGGCCGGCCTTCTCACGCAAGCGCTTGCCGCCGCGCTTTACCTTCCGCGGCGCATACGCCGAACCATCCGGGTTCCTCTGCGCGGCGACGCGCGACTGCTGCGCGCGGCGCAGATCGCGGCCGAGCTCGCGCAGCAGTTGACGGCGGGCCGCCGGCGACAGCTTCGCGAGCAGCGCGCCGGCCCACTGCTCGAGCGCCTGAAGATCGTCCGTCATGTGAGCCACTCGTCGGCCGCATCGTCGATGTGCTCGACCGTTCGGTTGCCGGCTTCGTCCGTTCCGACCACGATGCTTTCCGACAACTTCACTTTCAGCCCGAGGTCGACGGCGTTGTTCGACAGGATGTCCGCGACAAACGTGATGCTGTTGCGGCGCGCGTCCCGGTTCGTCACGAGGTCCGGCTGATTCGCGCGCGCCCACTCGACGACGGCGATCATCACATCGTCCGCGCTGCCGATGAAATCGCGAATGATGATCTCGCACTCGTATTCGCAGTCGAACGACGCCGTGCGCGTGCCCGTCGCTTCGATCCGGCCTTCGTTGACGAACACGAGCAGTTGATCCGGCGACGCGTTGAGCTGCGGCAACGCGGCGACGAGCGCCGCACGCAGGCTGTTCGGCTTATTCATCGCTGTCCGCCTGCGGCACGCGCGCCTGGCACGTCGCGATCATGTCGACTTCGGACGCGCAGCGCGCCCACGCCGCGCGCGCGACGTGCAGCGCGTCGCTGAGTTCACCGTTGGTTCGCGGCGCCATCGCCGGCATCGTGCAGCGCGTCACGCTCGCGCATTCGTTGAGCGTAATCGTCGGCGCCATTGAGGGCGGGGCTTGCGTGCAGGCGCACAACATCGTCAGGCAGAGCGCCAGCAGCCCAGGTGCGCACGGCGGCGTTTTCATCGATCAGTCTCCGCAGTTCGTTTCGATAGGTCGCGAGCGTCGCGTCGACGCCGGCGCGCGCGCGGTCGAGCTGCGCGCGCTGCTCGTCCTTCGCGCGGGCGTCAGTCAACAAACGCTCGATGACCGCTGCTCGGGCTTCCGCGTCCCGGTTGGCCCGGCGCGCGTCTTCCGTCGCCCGGTCGCGCTCCACGCGCAGTGCACGGTTGTGCCCGCAGCTCGCGACGAGCGCGAACACGACGGCCAGCAATGCCCACGGCAGAAGGCGCGACAGGTTCATGCGGCCGCCTTGCCCGTGCCGGCGTACTTTTCGTACGCCCGTTCGAGCTTCACGTCGTACAGGTTGATCGCGAAATCCGGGCCGTTGTAGCCTTCTGCGAACGCCGCCCACTTCCGGGCACGAAGCGCGGCCAACAGCTTCTTGTCGGCCGCGACGTACCGCACGAACGCGTCGAGGTGCTCGGCTTCGCCCAGCTCCATGCGGGACACGAATTCGTCGACGCTCGCGTAACCCAGGCGCTTCCAGTGATACGCCATGATCTGGAACGCGCCCCAGCTCGCCGACTCGTAAGCGGATGCCGCGTCGATGCGCGCCGCGGTGTCGAGCCGCACGTATTCGGCGGCGCCGCCCTGGTAGCCGCCGCGCTTCGGATTGACGACGCTCGGCCAGCGTGCGGCGGCCGCATCCGCCGCGTCCTTGCCGAGATTCACGCCGAGCCGCTGATACATGACATGCCGCTCGAACAGAATCTTCGGCCGGCCGTCGTCCAGAAAGCCCACGCCGCGCGACTCGACTTCGTTGACGGCGCGCACGCACGCGACGGATACGCCGAGCGTGTCGGCCGCGCGCACGAGGTCGGCGTCCGTCAGGTGCTTCGGATCGCGCTGCCCGCTGGCGAGCACCCGGTACGTCTTCGGGCCGGCGATGCCGTCGACGACGAGGCCCGCGGCCGCCTGTAACGTCTGGACGGCGCGCTCGGTCTGTTCGTCGTAGAGGTGCGACACGTCGACCGGATAGCCGGCGCGCACGAGGCGCTGCTGCAGTAGCCCGACTTCCGCGCCGTGATCGTTGAATCGAAGGATGTTCACGCTTCGTCACTCCGTAGAAGGCGCGCGACGTTTCCGCGCGCGAGATAGACCAGCACGGCGAGCAGAACCGCGAGCGCCGCGTGAAAGAAGCCGGTCGGCTTCGGATGAAACAGCAGCTCGATGGCTGAGCCGCCCGAAATCGCGACGATCACCCAGGCTGCCCACGCGACGTGGAAGCGATGCCGCGCGCCGTTCTTGCGGTAGGTCAGCACGCGCACGATGACGGCGAGGTGTGCGGCGAGCGCGACGAGTGCGGACGAGACATGCACGTCAGTCTCCCTTGCGAAACAGCGCGAACAGGTCCATGCCCTTCACGCGCTCGATCAGCGTCAGCGTGACCGCGATCACGAGCGCGGCCGCGAAGAACGCGGCGACACCCGTCGAGCGGATCGGCACGGCGTGGATGATTTCAGGCGCGGCGAGGTAGCCCATCACGAGCGAGATGAGCATGTATGCGGCGCGCTTCGCGAGGCCGAGGTCTTTCGACGTGACGACGACGAGCGCCGCGCCCGCGAACGCGCCGATTAGCGCGTCGCCGTCGATGCCCGGCGCGATGCCGGCGAGGCCGACCGCGGCGAACAGCGCCGCGGCCGAAGAAGTGTTCGGTTCAGCCATTCATTCGGCTCCGGTCAGTCAAACAGTTGCAATAGCGGCGTGGTCGTCTCGATCGCGCGGCGCTCGGGCATCTCCACGACGGTTCCCATCGGCAGCACCACGCCGAGCTCGGCGAGGCCGGGGTTCGCTTCGAGCACGGCTTCAACCGTGCCCGCCGTGCTGCCGTAGTGCCGCCAGCACAGCGCGTCGAGCGTCTCGCCTTGCAGCGCCGCGATCTTCATTGCCCGAGCGCCTGCCCGTCGCGATCGAACAGGCCGAGCACGCGCGGCTTGAGCCGGGCTCGCCGGCGCGCGATCACGGCGGCTCGTATGGCCGCCTCCGCGCCGGTGCGATCCGAGCAATAGGCAATCTCAAGCCAGAACAGGCCAGCGACGTGCTGCTGCACCTGGCACGCGCCGGCGCAGAACAGTTTCCCGCCGCGCACGCGGGACTGCGCGAACTGACGAATGCGGTACAGGGGGCGGGCCATCAGATCAGCTCCACCGTCGAGCGCGCGATGCCGAGGATGTCGCTGATCGCCCATCGCGCGGCGCGGCGCGAATCGTCGACCGTCGCGGCCAGATCGGCCGCGACCTGGCCGCCGCTCTTCGTCGTGTCGTAGCCGCGGTACTTCTCCGTCACGTCCGCGTGCGTCAGGTGGTACACCGCGCGCCGGTAGCGGGCCACGTGTGCCGATTCGCCATCGATGCGCGGCGCCGGCACGTCGGCGAGCGTCGCCGCGCCCGCCGCGCGCTGCCGTGCGCGCCACGCGGCGAGCTCGTCGTTCACGGTCAGCATCGCATCGCGCGCGGCGTGCCGCAGCCGTTCGCGCGTCACGGTGCCGTCCAGGCGCATCGCATCGCGCAGCGCGGACAGGTCGATGTCCGGGAAGAAGCCGTCGTTCGTCAACGTGCCTTCGATCGGCGTCGCCGCGACGGTGGGCGCGGCAGTAGCGACAAAACTGTTCATGGTCGATTCGCAATGAGGTGGCGGTGGACCGGCGCACAAGATCCGAAACCGTCAGGCGTGGGGCCTGGGCGCCGGTGCCGCCATGCCGAGGTGGGCTCTTTACGTGCCGTCGGTGCCGTCGCCCCGACGGCCCGCGGCTTCGACCTGCTTCGTCAGCCGGTCGATGTCCTTTTTCACGCCGACGCGATCGTTCAGCGCGACCGCGCGGCGCAGATAGTCGAGCGCGCGCGCCGGCGCGTCGGCCTGCGTCGCGTAGCCGAGCGCCTTGCATAACTTCGCGCGCACCTGGTCGTGCATGTCCGCATCGCGCGTCAGATCGTCGACGAGCTCGAGACTCGCCGCGTCGAACGTCCCGCCATCCATGAACGCCGACAGCGCGGCGTCGGCGAACTGCTCGGCGACGAGCGACGCGAGCGAGCGCTCGAACTGGTCGGGCAGCGCCAAGCCGTGCGCGAGCGCGTAGGCCGCGATCGCGAGCGCGCCGTCGAAGTCGCCGGCGTCGATGCGCCAGACCATCACCGTCACGAGCACGTCGTCCTGCGCGCCGCGGCCGCCGTTCAACACGCCCGCCACGTAGTCGGCGTACTCCGGCAGCAGCTTGCGTTTCAGCTCGACCTTCCGCTCGATCGACTGAATACCCTTGAGCGCGCGGCGGTCGGCCGCGAGCTTCGCGAGCATCAGCTCATACGGCGTCGCGCCTTTCATCGTCTCGCCGGGCGACACGGCGGCCGCCGCGCGCGCGGCCGAGACGCGTTCGAAGTGCGCGCGAGCGGGCGTGTTGATCGTCATGCGGTCACCAGTTCGATGTTCTCCGCGACGCAGCCGCAGCCGAAGTCTTCGACGACGTAGGCGTCGTTCGACGATTCGTAGTTCTCGATGCGGTCGCGTTCCGGCACTTCCTTGAGCGTGCGCCGGCGTGCGCCTTCCTGGTAGTAGATCGACAGGTTCGAGAGCTT
This sequence comes from Burkholderia mayonis, assembly GCF_001523745.2. NCBI lineage: Bacteria > Pseudomonadati > Pseudomonadota > Betaproteobacteria > Burkholderiales > Burkholderiaceae > Burkholderia > Burkholderia mayonis. The sequence continues at coordinate 3,764,493 of NZ_CP013386.1, read as the reverse complement.
CGTCACCATCAGCGCGCGCTTCGGGAAGAACGGCACGCGCACGGCCGGCAAGTTGCCGATGCGTTTCTGGCTCACGATCAGGTCGGCCGCGAGCTGCTCGGTCGGCGCCTGCGTCGTGTTGACGATCGGGAAATACTTGTCGTGCAGCAGCTCGCGGCCGCAGATCGCGACGAGGCCCGTGTCTTCCTGGAACCACGGATCGATCATCGACGAGACGATATCCATCACGAGCGCGTCGAGGTTCTCGTAATCGCCGGCCTTGCCGACGAGCACCTTGCCGGCCTGCTTGCCCTCGTGCAGCACGCGCTGCGCTGCGCGGTCACGGTACTGTTGCAGCCAGCCGATATTGACGTCCTGCAACAGCGGATTCGCCTGCTTGTCGGTCGTCGCGGCCGCCTTCACGCCGTGCCAGCCGATCATGATGCGATCGAGCGCGGCTTGATTCACGATCACGTCGCGGATGCGCTGCTGGAAGTCAGGGAACTTCGCCCACGCGTCGAGCTTGCGATACGGAATCGCCGTGTCGTAGTCGGTCTTCTCGCAGCGGTAGCGGTTGCTGTCGAGCGCCGTCGGGTCGACCGGTTGCCGCGCGGCCTTCGTGGTGTCGGTGCGGCTCGCGATCGGGCCGGACACGGACAGGCCGAGCTTCTCGCCTTCGAGCTCGATCACGGGCAGGATGTTGATGCTTTTCAGGAACGCGCTGGATTCCTGGATTTTGGTTTCGAGTTTCTGTTGCACGGTCGGCTCGACCGCGAACTTCTTCGACACGTCGCCCGTGTCGTTCAGCTTGGCGATTTGCGTGGCGTACCCTTCGTACGCCTTGCGCGTTTCCTTCCTCATCGGGGAATGCTCCTGTGTGGTGTGCGGGATGGGTCAGCAGTCGGTCACGAGCTCGCCCGTCGAGCCGGTCGACGGCGGGCGCTGCGGCGCGCCGTTGTCGGTGTTCGACAGCTTTTCGGTGAGCGCTTCGACGGCGGCGAAGGCTTCGTCTGCGCGCTTCTTCGCGTCGGCCGCCGCGCTCGTGGCGCTCGTCACGGCCGCGCTCAGCGTCGCGACTTCGCGGTCCGTGTCGTGCGCATGGGTCGCGACCTGTTCGACGGCTTCGCGCACGTCGGCGAAGCGCTCGTCGTCGTTCTCGCGGTTGCGGGCGAACAGGCCCTTCACCCATTCCTTGAGGCCGGCCGTCTCGGTCGCGCCTTCGAATTCGATCGACGTTTCGCACGCGGCCGAGTACACGTTGTTCGTGCGCTTCGCGGCGAATTGCAGCGCTTCGGTGCCGAGGCTCGCCGGGTCGTCGGTCGCGGCGAGCCCGACGAGATACGCCTCGCCGATGTCCGCGAAGTCGGGGTTGATTTCGATCGACGTGAAAATCTTCTGGCGCTTCTTCGACAGCGCGACGAGCTCGTCGGTCGGATCGATTTGCGCAAACAGCGCCATCTTTCCTTTCAGCGGGCCGTCTTCGATTTCGGCCGCCTTCAGCGCGATCACGTCGCCGTATGCGCCGAACGGGTTGAAATTCGAGAGCGGCGCCCAGCCCTTGATGTGCTCGATGTTCAGTCGCGCGCCGTACAGTTTCGGGTCGTAGTTTTTCGCCATCTGCGTGAGCCATTCACGCTTGATCTCGCGACCGTCGACGGTCGCGCCTTCCACTGCGACGCGGAAGAATTTCGATTTGCTTGCCATAGAGAGGGTCGAACGTGGTTGAGTGAGCGTGGTTCTCATGTTCGACGTTCACGCGCTACGGCTCAACGAGTGGCGTTTGTGGCTCACGCCGGTACAGTCCGCTGCGCGTGCTCGCGCGTGCGCGGCGGCCTACGCTTGGCCGCATGCTTGAAACTACGGACTCCCATCAGCTCGAAAACGACGTGCGCAAGGTCGCGCGCACGCTCTATTGGCAGGGCTGGCGCCTCTCGTCGATCGCCCGCCATCTCGACGTGAAACCCGCGACCGTCGCGTCGTGGTGCCGCCGCGAAAAGTGGAAGGATGCGACACCCATCGAGCGCATCGAGGCATCGCTCGAAGTGCGCATGATGGTGCTGATTGCGAAGGACAAGAAGGACGGCGCGGACTACAAGGAAATCGATCTACTCGGCCGACAGGTCGAGCGGCTCGCGCGCGTGCGCAAGTACGACGAGACGGGCAAGGAATCGGACCTGAACCCGAAGATTGCGTCGCGCAACGCCGGCCCGAAGCGCCGCGCGCCGCGCAACGAAATCAGCGAGGAACAGCACGAGCGCATCATCGAAGCGTTCCGCGAATCGCTGTTCGACTATCAGAAGGTCTGGTATCGGAACGGCGATCAGCGCACGCGCAACATTCTGAAGTCGCGGCAGATCGGTGCGACGTGGTACTTCGCGCGCGAGGCGCTCGTCGACGCGCTCGACACCGACCGCAATCAGATCTTCCTATCGGCCAGCAAGGCGCAGGCGCACGTCTTCAAGCAGTACATCACGCAGTTCTCGCGCGACGCCGCCGACGTCGAGCTCACGGGCGATCCGATCATCTTGCCGAGCGGCGCGACGCTGTATTTCCTGGGGACGAACGCGCGTACCGCGCAGTCGTACCACGGCAATTTCTATTTCGACGAATACTTTTGGGTTCCGAAGTTCCGCGAGCTGAACAAGGTCGCGTCCGGCATGGCGATGCACAAGCGCTGGCGCAAGACCTACTTCAGCACGCCGTCGAGCGTCACGCACGAGGCGTACGCGTTTTGGAGCGGCGCGCACGCGAATCGCGGCCGCGCCGCGGCCGATCGCATCCAGATCGACACGAGCCACGAGGCACTCGTGCGCGGCATGTTGTGCGAGGACGCGCAGTGGCGGCAGATCGTGACCGTGCTCGACGCGATGGCGGGCGGCTGCGACCTGTTCGATATTGACGAGCTGCGCCGCGAGTACAGCGCCGAGGAATTCGCGAATCTGCTGATGTGCCAGTTCATCGACGATTCGCTGTCGGTGTTCAAGCTGTCGGACCTGCAGCGCTGCATGGTCGACTCGTGGGAAGAATGGGCGGAGGACTTCTCGCCGCTGCTGCTGCGGCCGTTCGGTCATCGCGAGGTGTGGGTCGGCTACGATCCGGCGCTCACGGGCGACTCGGCGGGGCTCGTCGTCGTGGCGCCGCCGCGCGTCGACGGCGGCGCCTTCCGCGTGCTCGAACGTCACCAGTTCCGCGGCAACGACTTCGAAGAGCAGGCCGCGGCGATCGAGGCGATCACGCAGCGCTACAACGTCGGCTATATCGCGATCGACACGACGGGCATGGGCCAGGGCGTCTATCAGCTCGTGTGTAAATTCTTCCCGGCCGCCGTCGCGCTGAACTACTCGCCCGAGGTGAAAACCCGCCTCGTGCTCAAGGGCCAGTCCGTCATCCGCAACGGCCGCCTGCAATTCGACGCGGGGTGGATCGATCTGGCCGCGTCGTTCATGGCGATCAAGCAGACGATGACGGCAAGCGGCCGCCAATCCACCTACACCGCCGGCCGCAACGACGAGACGGGCCACGCCGACCTGGCGTGGGCCTGCCTGCACGCGATCGACCGCGAGCCGCTCGCCGGCGGCGGCATCCATTCATCTTCTTTCACGGAGTTCTACTCATGAGCAAGCGCCGATCGCGCGCGCCGCGCACGTTCGCGGCCGCGCCCAATCCGAGCGCCGGCAGCGCCGCGCCGGCGCGCGCCGAGGTCTTCACGTTCGACGATCCCACGCCCGTCATGAACCGGGCCGAGATTCTCGATTACGTCGAGTGTTGGTCGAACGGCGAATGGTTCGAGCCGCCGGTCAGCTTCGCCGGCCTGGCGAAATCGTTTCGCGCGAGCACGCACCATAGCTCGGCGCTCTTTTTCAAGGCGAACGTGCTCGCGTCGACGTTCCGCCCGCACCGCTGGCTGTCGCGGCACGCGTTCGAGCGGTGGGCGCTCGATTTCCTGACGTTCGGCAACGGCTATCTGGAACGCCGCCGCAACATGGTCGGCGGCACGCTGCGGCTTGAGCCGGCGCTCGCGAAGTACGTACGGCGCAAGGCGGATTTCAGCGGCTTCGTGTACGTGAACGGCTGGCAGGACCGGCACGAGTTCGCGCCCGACAGCGTGTTCCAGCTCATGCGGCCGGACATCAATCAGGAGGTCTACGGCCTGCCCGAGTATCTGAGCTCGCTGCACTCGGCCTGGCTGAACGAATCGTCGACGCTGTTCCGGCGGAAGTACTACGAGAACGGCAGCCACGCCGGCTTCATCCTGTACATGACGGACGCCGCGCAGAAGCAGGACGACGTCGACAACATGCGGGAAGCGTTAAAGAACGCGAAGGGGCCGGGCAACTTCCGCAACGTCTTCATGTACGCGCCGGGCGGGAAGAAGGACGGCATCCAGCTCATCCCCGTGTCCGAGGTCGCCGCGAAGGACGAGTTTTTCAACATCAAGAACGTGACGCGCGACGATCTGCTCGCCGCGCACCGCGTGCCGCCGCAACTGCTCGGTATCGTGCCGAGCAATTCGGGCGGGTTCGGCACGCCGGACACCGCCGCGCGCGTGTTCGGGCGCAACGAAATCAAGCCGCTGCAGGCTCGCTTCGCCGAGCTGAACGACTGGCTCGGCGAGGAGGTCGTGGCGTTCGACGATTACGAGATTCCGCCGGCGCCGTTCGCGGCATAGCGCATTGACCGCGTGCGGACGCGTGCGAGCCCCGATGCCGGCTGGCTCATACGGATAAAAGTATGTACAAATATTCGTTGCAACAGGGTGTTTTTGTACATACAATAATGGCTATGGAACTTGAATTCGATCCCAACAAACGCGACAAGACACTGACCGAGCGGGGGCTGGATTTCGCGCGTGCCGTGGAGGTGTTCGCCGGGCACCACTTCACATTGGAGGATACGCGGGAGGATTACGTGGAATCGCGTTACATCACGGTCGGCACGCTGGACGGCCGCATGATCGTGATGGTTTGGACGCCTCGCGGCGAGGCTCGCCGCATTATCAGCATGAGGAAAGCAAATGACCGTGAGCAAGCGAGCTACGCACACCAATTGGGTTGATCCGGACGACGCGCCGGAGCTGACCGACGAATTTTTTGAGAGGGCGGACGAGTACGTCGGCGACCGCTTGGTCCGTCGCGGGCCGGGCCGGCCGCTCGGCAGTCACAAAACCGCGACGACGATCCGACTCGACGACGACGTGCTCGACGCGTTCAAAGCGACCGGCCGAGGCTGGCAAACGCGGGTGAATGCTGCGTTGAAGGAGTGGCTCAAGACGCACAAGCCAGCATAGCGAATCGCATTCGCCGAACGAAGGGCCGCGCACCGGGCAACCGGGCGCGGCCCTTTTTTGCGTCTGACGAGCGCGAGCTGCTGAGTCGCTCGGCGCGACGGCGCATAGGCATCCCGTCGCTGTCCCATTCGTGTCCCGACTAGCGTCCCGTTGTCCCGTCTAGCGTCCCATCGTCCCGATTTCTGTTGCCGCGAGGCTGCGAATGTCAGCGATTGGTCGAATGCCGGAGGCGGCCGACCAAGCCGAAGAAGGCGAACGACAGAACGAGCGCGAGGACGAAGCTGATGACGAGCAGGATGCCGACGAAGATCTCTTCGTTTTGTTCGCCGCCGTCAGAGCCGAGCGCGCGAAACACGGGCGACAGCGCGTTCCAGCCTTCGCCGCCGTTTGCGAACCAATGCACCAGCAACGGCGATGACGAGATGCCCGTCAGAAGAGGCCAGGTAAGCAGCAGCGCCAGCAATATACGGCCGATCATCTTCATTTAACCGTCACCCTCCCATATGCCCTGAATGAGGTGCCTGGGACCTGCATAGTCGGTTGCGCTTTCAGGAAAGCCCGCAGCTTATCGAACTGCCCACGGCTCGTCAGCGTAATGCACCCGTCGCTTTCGCCCAGCCGGCCGACCGGATGCAGGCGGAAATGGCCGCGGCGGATGCCGTTGACGATCGTCCAGTCGTCAATCTGGCCGTCAATGCGATACAGCGCGAACCAGTCCGCGCGATTCGTGTTCAGGGCTGCATCCATCACCGTGTCTCGGAACCAGCCAAGATGGCCGCCGCTTTGCCGGTCGATGATGTAGTAGACGCCCGCGGGCAGTGGCCCCTTATCCGCTACGGCGGTCGAGCCCGGATCGTTGATGTATCGGCCGTTACCGGAAAAGGCGGGGACGCTTCCGAATCCTGGACAGGTCAGCGTCGATAGGCGGCTGCGGTTCAGGACGAATGTGCACTCGGCGGGCATAGGGTATTCCTCGGGACAGAGCTCTCAGGTTGTTATGGCGCAGGTTCGGCTAGCGCGGCGGCGCCCCGTTAGTCTTGCGCTAATTTCTATCGGAACTTGGCGGCCAGTGCAAGCCTATGCGACTGCGTTTGGATAGAGGCGCTACAGCGCCTTGGGACGCGGGGCGTTCTCCGGGCTTCAGCCAGATCGCGCGAGGCCGCTGTAGTCCCGTCAGGCGGGCGGATGGGGGCGGAAATGGGGGGAGGAGGCCGATGTGCGAAGGAGGGCGCCGCAGCCGCCTTTGCGCGGTCCCCTCCTCGCCTGCGGGCTTCGCTTGACAGGGTGGTTCTAGTGCACCGGGCGCCTTTGCTTGCTGGCCCTTGTGGCGTGGGTTTCGGGGAATTTGCAGGTGTGCGGGGATAGTGCGTTCTGATGCAAGCGCGTGCGCTTTGATGCGGCTTGGCAATCACTGGCCTGACGTGGTTTGGGCGAAAAAAAGCTCGCCGTAGCGAGCTTCAGTGGATTCTAGGCTAGCGCCTAGCAAGCATATTTTTTACTCGGTATTCCATCGCAGGATTCGAGACGCGGAAACGAGGCGCCATTTGAGCAGTGAAGCGATCCAGCGGCATCTTTTCCGTGCCGTTTTCACGCTTATAAGCGTCGATGATCGGTCGGCCGACGGATCGGATAAGCTGCGAGGGCATAAGGAGTTCCGCCGCGAAGTTATTTGCTTCCGATTCGTGTCTCGTCCAATAAGATTCGCTGCGGCTCATCGTGCTCTTGTCATCGACGAACTCGAGCCGTCCCTCAACGCGATGCATACAAAAGTGGCCGATTTCGTGCGCCAGCGTAAACCTACGTCGTGGTTCGTACGAATTCTGGTTGGTGTTTATCCAGACAGTGGCCCTACCTTCGTGCTCAAGAGAAATCAGGCCCACCGTATCGCTATCGACAGGCGCCGACGTTGAGCCGTTGAAAGTCGGCGACTCGATAACGTTGATATCTAAGAGTCGCGCGATGGCATCGACATCGACCGGCGGTGCGCCCGCAAAGATGTCATAGTCGAATTCATCCTTCAGGTATTTCCCCAAATCCGACACGGTCAACATTTGGGGGGCAGTAGTTTCGGTAACCATGTGACCTCCCTCTTACGATGATAAATCGTCTAAGGCATCCTTCTCGTTGCGAGCATCATTCGCCCGCTGGCCGGCGTGAGCTTTCCGCCTTGCGACAATTTCGCTCAGCTTTTCCTCAACGCTGTCGCTCACGCTCTGGACGACGCCGGGGTTCTTCATCAGCTCTTTGACGAACTTCACAGCCTTCTCTTCGTCGGTCGCAAGCTGCGCAAGCAGGGCCTTGAACGCGTTCTCTATGTGAGCGTCCTTCTCCATCGAAAAGTGCTCGGTGAAGATAAGGCCGGCAATCGCCAACAGCGCGGCAACCGCTGCAATTACGAAGGTTGTGTAGACGATGTAAGTGTTGGCGATCGAGACTGAGTCCGCCGATGCGACAGTGAGCGGCGTGCTCCAGCGATTGATTGCTGTGAATGCAACAATCGATCCTACGATCCCTCCGCAGAACCCGCCGAGTAAGCCGCGAGTCTCGCGAGCAAACCAACGTGCAACAGGCCCTTGTTCCCCGGTCGCCATCATTCCCACCTTGTTATCTTATCAAAGTACTGGATGTATACACAGTATTGCGTGCAGCTTCAGGGCGAAGCATAGCACCTTGCTAACTGGTCAGATAGTGCAAGATTAGGCATTCGTCAAGGGCCTAGCATGCTCGGACGGAGTTTTCCCGCCGCTGGACAGGGTGTCAGAAGCCCCTGACAACCGGTGAAGAGCGGTCGGTGTTGTGCAGCTAAATTGCAGCTTGCATAGGCCGGATTGACTTCGACTCGCCCTGTTTAGCCTTGATCTTGCAGCGTGCGAGTTGCGCAAGGCATTGATTTATAAGCGATTGGTGCGCGTCAGTAAAACTCCGAAGGCAGTGCTCGAGTGCTACATGCGCACAGTCAACTCTGCCGCATGGCGCGCGCGAGCGATCCGGCATCCCGTTCAGCGTCGCGCGGGGGCTGGCCCGCGGATGCCGCGTGTGCCGAGGATGAACCGGGCTGTGCCCGGAATGTGCCAAGTTGTGTAATACTTCAGGCTGCTTTTCGCTTCTTGGGCGGCCGCGATGCCTTGCCAGACGGGGCGCTGGTGTCAGCGGTACGTTTTGAAAATCCGCGTGTCGGTGGTTCGATTCCGCCCCAGGCCACCAGCAGTATCCCACCCCAAGAATCGCCAGATTCTTGGGGTTTTTCGTTTGTGGAGCGGCATTTCCGGTCCTCGGCCGGTTTTGGGGAGGCGTGATAAAATCTCCGTCGACTCAAAGACTTAGAGGACTTGAGGATGTGCCCCGGTGGGCGCCGCAAGTCCTTTTTTCGTTTCGGCGCTCGAGGACGGCATGGGCCCGTGCGCCGCTGCATCGCGGAGCGATGAGCGACATAAGCGCCGCGCCGTTTCCGGCCGGGCGCTGCTGCCTATACTGGGTGGGCCGGCGCCGCCGGCGCGTGCCGGATCGCCGGCGCGCTCGCTCATCATTCACGGAGTATCAGGTGATTCGGACAGACGCTAAGGACGGCGCGCTCGTGTTGTTTTCCGGCGGCCAGGATTCGGCTACGTGTGTTGCCTGGGCGCTCGAGCGCTATCAGACCGTCGAGACGCTCGGCTTCGACTACGGCCAGCGCCATCGCGTCGAGCTCGAATGCCGCGAGGGCGTGCGCGATGCGCTGAAGCGGCGTTTTCCGCAGTGGGAGAACAAGCTCGGCGACGATCACATGATCGATCTGTCGGTGCTCGGCTCGATCAGCGACACCGCGATGACACGCGCGATCGAGATCGAGACGGCGTCGAACGGCCTGCCGAACACGTTCGTGCCGGGCCGCAATCTGCTGTTCATGACGATCGGCGCGGCGATCGCGTATCGGCGCGGGTTGCGCGTGCTCGTCGGCGGCATGTGCGAGACCGATTTTTCCGGCTATCCGGATTGCCGCGACGATACGATGAAGGCGCTGCAGATCACGCTCAATCTCGGCATGGACGCGCGCTTCGTGCTGGAAACGCCGCTGATGTGGCTCGACAAGGCCGACACGTGGCGGCTCGCGGAGCAGCTCGGCGGCAAGCCGTTCGTCGAGCTGATTCGCATCGAGACGCACACGTGCTACGTCGGCGAGCGCTCGGAGCTGCACGATTGGGGCTTCGGCTGTGGCGAATGCCCGGCGTGCAAGCTGCGCAAGCGCGGCTATGAAGCGTATCTGCGCGGCGAGCGCGTGACGGAGGCGCCGGTCTGACGCGGCGCGGTGCTCACGCGACGGCGCGGGCGACAACTGGATTCATCGAGTAACGGAAGGCGAACGGCGCGAGCCGAAACGAAGCAGCATGACGTACACGGTCAAGGAAATCTTCTATACGTTGCAGGGCGAGGGCGCGAATGCCGGGCGTCCGGCCGTGTTCTGCCGGTTCGCCGGCTGCAACCTGTGGTCGGGGCGCGAAGCGGATCGCGACGGCGCGGTGTGCCGCTTCTGTGACACCGACTTCGTCGGCACCGACGGCGAGAACGGCGGCAAGTTCAAGGACGCCGTGTCGCTCGCAGCGAAGATCGCGTCGCTGTGGCCGGCAGGCGAAGCGTATCGCTTCGTCGTCTGCACGGGCGGCGAGCCGATGCTGCAGCTCGATCAGCCGCTCGTCGACGCGCTGCATGCGGCGGGTTTTACGATCGCGATCGAGACGAACGGGTCGCTGCCCGTGCTCGAGTCGATCGACTGGGTCTGCGTGAGCCCGAAGGCCGATGCGCCGCTCGTCGTCACGAAGGGCAACGAACTGAAGGTGGTGGTGCCGCAGGACAAGCAGCGCCTTGCCGATTATGCGAAGCTCGACTTCGAGCACTTCCTCGTGCAGCCGATGGACGGCCCGTCGCGCGACTTCAACACCAAGCTCGCGATCGACTGGTGCAAGCGCCATCCGCAGTGGCGACTGTCGATGCAGACGCACAAGTACCTGAACATTCCTTGAGCCTTACGCTTCATTCATCGTGCTGATTACCCGAAAACTCGAATTCGACGCGGGCCACCGCATCCCCGATCACCGCAGCCAGTGCCGGAATCTGCACGGCCATCGCTATGTGCTCGAAATCACGCTGCGCGGCGATCTTGTCGATACCGAGGGCGCACCCGACCGCGGGATGGTGATGGATTTCGCCGATGTGAAGGCGCTCGCGATGGAGCACCTCGTCAGCAAGTGGGATCACGCGTTCCTCGTCTATGCGCGCGACGACGTCGTGCGCTCGTTCCTCGAGAAGATGGCCGACCACAAGACGGTCGTCCTCGACCGGATTCCGACCGTCGAGAATCTCGCAGCGATCGCGTTCGACATCCTCGCGAACGTCTACGATGCGCATTACGGCGTCAATCTGCGCCTCGAGCGTGTGCGTCTCTACGAGACGCCGAACTGCTGGGCCGACGTCGAGCGCGACGCGCGCGTCTGACGCGCGGCGGTACGCGGCGCTCGGCACCGGCGGCCGGCGTGCGCCGCGGTATGCGCATCGGCGTGCGCGAGGCGGTCGCGCATCGGCGCTTTTTCTTCGCCCTCCTTCGTTCGATGTACTTGTCCGGTTTGCTTGGGGCGCTCGGTTTCGTGTGGATGAGCAGTGGCGGTGCGATTCGGCCGAATTCGTTGAACTCGGCGGATCAGCGGATCGTCGCATTTGTCGATTTGTCGATTTGTCGATTTGTCGATTTGTCGATTTGTCGATTTGTCGATTTGTCGATTCGCCGAGCACCGAGCACCGAGCACCGAGCACTGAGCACGAGCCGCTGACTCGTTGATCCTCTGTTGCTGTCGTCCTGGGCAATTGTCTGATCGGCCAGCGAATCGTTCGAGCTGTCGATGCCCTGGTTCGATAATTCGTCAAACTTGTCGACCCGCCGACCCGCCGACCCGCCGACCCGCCGACCCGCCGACCCGCCGACCCGCCGACCCGCCGACCCGCCGAATCCCCGAATCTCCGAATCCCCGAATCTCCGAATCCCCGAATCCCCGAATCCCCGAATCCCCGAATCCCCGAATCCCCGAATCCCCGAATCGCACCAACCAGTTCGCGCCCCGCCGTGCGCGGCTTCACCCCGCATCAGTATTTCCCGAGTCCGCGCACCGGCTGCGATCACGGTATGATCGAATCGGCCGCCGCGACGAACGAACCGCGCGCGTCCTTGCGGCTCGGCGCCCACCCGGCGGCAGCCCGCCGCTCCTTCCGAATCGCAGTCCGCTCGTGCGCCGCACGACAGGAGGCCGCCGATGAGCACGCTTACCAATTCCCTGAAGACGCGTCTGAGCGACGGTGACGAGCCGTTGTTCGGCCTGTGGCTCACGCTCGCGAGCGCGGCGGCGACCGAGGCGCTCGCGCATGCCGGCTTCGACTGGCTGTGCATCGACATGGAGCACGCGCCGAACGACAGCCACGACGTCGCCGCGCAGCTGCGTGCGCTCGCGGCCGCGCATCTGCCGAGCGAGCCCGTCGTGCGAGTGCCGGCGCGCGAGCCGTGGCTCGTCAAGCGGGCGCTCGACGCGGGCGCGCGCACGCTGATGTTCCCGAACATCGAAACGGCCGACGACGCCGCGCACGCGGTGCGGCTTACCCGCTTTCAGTCGGCCGACGCGCCGGATGGGCTGCGCGGCGTCGCGGGCGTCGTCCGCGCGGCGGCTTACGGGATGCGGCGCGACTACGTGCAGACCGCGAACGCACAGATCGCGACGATCGTGCAGATCGAATCGGCGCGCGGGATCGACGAGGCCGAGCGGATCGCGGCGACGCCGGGCGTCGATTGCATGTTCGTCGGTCCGGCTGATCTGTCGGCGAGCCTCGGGCATCTCGGCGATACCAAGCATCCGGATGTCGCGACCGCGCTCGAACACGTGCTCGCGGCGGGGCGGCGCGCCGGCGTGCCGGTCGGCATCTTCGCCGCCGACGCGGCCGGTGCGCGCCAGTATCTCGAAGCCGGGTTTCGCGTGATTGCGTTGTCGGCGGATGTCGTGTGGCTGCTGCGCGCGACGCGGCAGGCGCTGCAGGAGGTGCGGGGATGAACGGGAAGAGCCGCCGCGCGCCGACGTTCGCGCGCGCGCGGCGCGCGCTGCAAGACGCGGCGATCGGCGCACTGCTCGCGACGGCGTTCGGCGCGGCGACGGGCGGCGTATTCGCACAGGCGTCGGGCGCGCAGAGGCAGCCGAATCCGGAGCGCGAAACCAACTCGGCGATCGCCGACTACAACGCGGGCAATCTGCGCGCCGCGCTCGTGCAGTTTCACGACGCGGCGACGCGCGGCAACCGTCTCGCCGCGTTCGACTACGCGATGATGCTGATCACGGGTGAAGGCGTGACGGCGAACGTGCCGGAAGGGCTGCGCTGGCTGAAGCGCGCGGCTGACGCGGGCATGTCGCAGGCGCAATATGTGTATGGCCGGATGCTCGACGACGGCGAGTTCGTCGCGCGCGATCCGGCGGCCGCGCACGGCTGGTTCCTGAAGGCTGCGCGGCAAGGGCACGTGCAGGCCGAGCTCGCGCTTGCGAACCAGTTTCTCGACGGACGCGGCACGCCGCGCGACAACCGGCAGGCGTTCGCGTGGTACAAGCGCGCGGCCGACGCGGGCGAGCCGGTTTCGCAATACGTGACGGCGTCGTTCTACGAGCACGGCGGCGACGGCGTCGCGCGCAACCTCAACATCGCCCGCGCATACTACGCGGCGGCCGCCGCGCAAGGCGACGACGCGGCGGCGCTCAAGTATCGGGAGCTGACAGCTGAACTGAAGGCGGGGCCGGGTGGTGCGTTGGCGCCGAAGGTGCCTGGTCCGTCGAACTGATCGGACCGGACGAATTGGCAAACCGCAAACCGCAAACCGCAAACCGCAAACCGCAAACCGCAAACCGCAAACCGCAAACCGGGCTCGCGCAAGGCTGGCGCGCCAGACACGACGCGCGGCAACCGCGACCGACACGGTAGAACGTCGCGAGTCCGCGCGTTCACCGCACCCGGCTCGCTGAACGCCGGCTCGAACGCGAGCCCGAAAGCCGGACATAAAAAGCGGCACATCGCGCGCCGCTTCGATCAACTCTTCATCAGCCGTTTCTGCCGTCCGACGCTCATGATGAGCCCGATGGCGATACCGAGCGTCGTGAGCGCGGTGCCGCCGTAGCTCATGAACGGCAGCGGCACGCCGACGACGGGAAGCACGCCGCTCACCATCCCGATGTTGACGAATGCGTAGACGAAGAACGCGAGCGTGAGCGACCCCGCGAGCAGCCGCCCGAACAGCGTCGCGCCTTGTGCGGCGATGTAGAGCCCGCGCGCGATCAGCGCCATGTAGAGCGTGAGCAGCACGATCCCGCCGACGAGCCCGAATTCCTCGGAGAACACCGCGAAGATGAAGTCTGTGTGCTTCTCCGGAATGAATTCGAGGTGGGCCTGCGTGCCCTTCAGATAACCCTTGCCGAGCGGGCCGCCGGAGCCGATCGCGATCACTGCCTGGATCGTGTGGAAGCCCTTGCCGAGCGGATCGGACGTCGGGTCGAGGAGCGTGCAGACGCGGTGCTTCTGGTAGTCGTGCATCAGCGGCCAGACGACTTCGGGCTGGCAGATGCGGTTCTCGAACACGGCGATCGAGCCGACCGCGAGCACGCCGGCGACGAGCACCGGCACGATCAGCTTGTACGACAGCCCCGCGAGATAGATCACGAAGAGGCCTGCCGCGAACACGAGGACGGCGGTGCCGAGGTCCGGCTGTTTCGCGATCAGGCCGACGGGCACCATCAGGATGCCGAACGCGACGACGAAGTCGTACCAGCGCAGGCTGCTTTCGCGTCGCTGGTAGTACCACGCGAGCATCAGCGGCGTCGCGATCTTGAGGATCTCGGACGGCTGGATCACGACGCCGACGTTCAGCCAGCGCTTCGCCCCCTTTTTCGTCATTCCGAACAGCGCGACCGCGACGAGGAGCGCGACGCCGAACGAATAGAGCGGCACGGCGAAGCGCATCAGCGTCTGCGGCGGAATGTTCGCAATCACCCACATCAGCGCGAACGTCAGCAGGATGTTGCGCAACTGGTCTTCGACGCGTCCGGGCATGTCGATGCTCGCGCTGTAGAGCGTGACGATGCCGACGCACAGCAGCAGGAACACGATGAGCGCGAGCGGTCGGTCGAAGCCCGCGAACATCTGCTTGATCTTGTCGAGCGAGGCGCGCTTGTCGAATTGCATGCCTGTCTCCGTTACTCGTCGATGCCGCCCCGCGCCGGCTTCTCGGCGGGGATGGCGCGGTTGTCGTTCCGCGGCGCGGCGGCGGTGATCGCCGCGTCGCTCGCCGGCGCGCGGCGCGGTTTGCGCGTAGGCAGGCGGCGGGCCGCAGGCGGCGCGCTCGCGGCGCTGACGGCCGTCGCGGTTGCGCCTGGAGCGCTGGCCGTTGCGCTCGTCGCGGTGCCGATTGCATGGGGGGCCGCGCGAGTGCCCGCTGCGCCGACGCCGGCATTTGCGTCGCTGGCCGCCGCCCCGCTTGCGCCCGACGCCGCCTCCGCTCCGCTCGCTGCCGCGGGCGGCGTCGGCCGAGGCAGCGCCTTGAACCCGGCCGCAACGCCGACAGGCTTCGTCGCGTCGCCGATCACGGGCGCGTTGACCGGCTCGGTCGCCGACGCGGCCGCCGCGACGGCTGCGGCTTCCGTCGTGGGATTCTTGCGGTCGAGCAGATAGAAATCGAGCACGCGCCGCGCGATTGGGCCTGCGGACTGTGCGCCCCAGCCGCCGTTCTCGACAATCAGCGCGATCGCGATCTGCGGATGGTCGGCGGGCGCGTATGCGATGAAGAGCGCGTGGTCGCGCAGATGCTCGGCAAGCAGGTGGCCGCGGTAGTTGCCGCCCTGCAGCGAGAACACCTGCGCGGTGCCGGTCTTGCCCGCCGCGAGGTACGGCGCGCCGCGGAACACCTTGAACGCGGTGCCGGACGGATTCTCGACGACGTTTTCCATCCCGCGCTTCACGACGTCGAGGTCGCCCTGC
Source organism: Burkholderia mayonis (assembly GCF_001523745.2). NCBI lineage: Bacteria > Pseudomonadati > Pseudomonadota > Betaproteobacteria > Burkholderiales > Burkholderiaceae > Burkholderia > Burkholderia mayonis. Next base: position 3,749,204 of record NZ_CP013386.1, on the reverse strand, counting down.
TTGAGCGGGATCGCGCCGCTTTCCTTCGGCACGGTCAGATGCCGCTCGCGCGAGATCGGGTTCTCGACCTCTTTCACGAGGTGCGGCTTCATGACGACGCCGTCGTTCGCGAGCGTCGCGGTCGCGTGCGCGAGCTGCAGGATCGTGAACGAGTTGTAGCCTTGTCCGATCCCGAGGCTGATCGTCTCGCCGTCGAACCACTTCTGCTGCGCGGCCTTCTTGAACGTCTTCTTCTTCCATTCGGGCGACGGCAGCACGCCGCGCGCCTCGCCCTGGACGTCGATGCCGGTGATCTGGCCGAATCCGAACGGCTTCATGAAATTCGCGATCGCGGTCACGCCGAGGTCGCGCGCGAGCATGTAGAAATACGTGTCGTTCGACACCATGATCGCCTTGTTCATGTCGACCCAGCCTTGACCCGAGCGCACGTCGTTGCGGAACGTGTGGCCGCCGAACGTGAAGTAGCCGGGGTCCTGGAAGCCCCAGCCCGGCGAGCGCTTGCCGAGCGTCAGGCCTGCGAGCGCCATGAACGGTTTGTACGTCGAGCCGGGCGGATAGGTGCCGTGCAGCGGGCGGTTCAGGAGCGGCTTGTCGGGCGAGTTGTTGAGCTCGTCCCAGGTCTGCTGGTCGATCCCGTCGACGAACGAATTCGGGTCGAAGCTCGGCGACGACACGAACGCGAGCACGTCGCCTGTCTTCGGCTCGATCGCGACGAGCGCGCCGCGTTTGCCGGCGAACGCCTGCTCGGCGACCTGCTGCAGTCCGATGTCGAGCGACAGTACGAGGTTGCTGCCGGGCGTCGCCTGCGTGCGCGACAGCGTGCGCACCGGCCGCCCGCCCGCTGTCACCTCGACTTCCTCGAAGCCCGTGATCCCGTGCAGCTCCGTCTCGTAGCTCTGCTCGACGCCGACCTTGCCGATGTAGTCGGTGCCCTTGTAGTTGTTCGCGTCGCGGCGCGGATCGTAGGTTTCCGGATCGCTGTCGTTCTCGTCGCTCATCGCGTCGATGCGGTCCTGGTCGCGCTTCGAGATCCGGCCGATGTAGCCGATCACGTGCGCGGCCGTTGGGCCGAGCGGATATTGGCGGAACAGGCGCGCGCGCACGTCGACGCCCGGGAAGCGCCAGCGCTGCGCGGTGAAGCGCGCGACTTCGTCGTCGGTCAGGCGCGTTCGGATCGGCAGGCTCTCGAAGTTCTTCGAGTCCTCCTGCAGCTTCTTGAAGCGGCGGCGGTCGCGCGCGTCGATCTGCACGACTTCGGAGAGCGCGTTGATCGTGTTTTCGAGCGTGTCGGTCAGCTTCGACGGCGTGATCTCGAGCGTGTACGCCGAGTAGTTCTTCGCGAGCACGACGCCGTTGCGGTCGGTGATGATCCCGCGGTTCGGGACGATCGGCGCGACCGAGATCCGGTTTTCCTCGGCCTGCAGCGCGTATTTGCCGTGCTGCCAGACCTGCAGGTAGAAGAACCGCGTGGCGAGCAGGCCGAAGCAGACGAACACGAACACGCCCGCCGCCGCGACGCGCAGGCGGAACTTCGAGAGCTGCTGTTGAGTGTCCTTGAATTCGGTCATGCGATTACGGATGAAGGGGCGTGCTTTCCGTCGCTGCGCCGGTGTGTCGGGCGGTGCCGACACGGCGCGCTCGCGCGGGCCGCGCCCACTCGCAGGCCGGCGCGCTGCGGCCGCAAAACGCTAGCGGCGGGCGGGCGGGCGGTCGGCGGGCGTTCAACGTGGAAATCCTGGCGGCGCGGCGCGTCAGATCGGCCGCGTGTCGTCCGGGTCGACCGGACGGCGCTGCGGCATTAGCAGCAGATGGCTCGCGATCGGCCACAGCGCCGCCTCGACGAAACCGTCGACGAGATAGCTCCAGCCGGGAAACGCGGCGCCCATCAGCAGCCGGATCACGAACGGCACGAGCTGCGCGAGCACGAGAAGCGGCGCGACGTAGAAAATTTGCACGCCGAGCGGCAGCCACAGCACGCGCCGGTGGATCGTGATCGCGCCGTACGCGAGCAGCGTGTACGCGAGCGCGTGCTCGCCGAGGAGGCCCGCGTCGTGGACGTCCATCAGGATGCCGAGCATGAACGCGACGCCCATCCCGACCTTGCGCGGCTGGTGGATGTTCCAGAACAGCACGACGAGCGCAACGAAATCGGGCACGCCGGGGATCCGCCCCCACGGCATCAGGTTCAGCAGGAACGCGGCCGCGAGGCTGAAGACGATGAAGTACGGATTGACCGGCTGCAGGATGTACTGAGGGCGGTTCATCGCTGCGCTCCTTGCGACGGCGCGGCCGCGGGTTTGAGCGGGGCGGCGGGCTGCGCCGCGCCGGCCGGGCGGTTCTGGGCGGGCGAGGGCGGTTGCGCGGCGGGCTTCGCACCCTTGTCGGCGCTCTTGTCCGCCGCCTTCGCGTTTTTGTCCGCGCCCTTCGCCGCCTTCTTGCCCTTCGCCGACTTCGCGTCGCTCGCGGCGTCGTCGGTCGCGGGCCGCGGCGGGACGTCGGTGCGGTAGTGCAGCACGAGCATCTCGCGCGCGCCGCGCACCGCGGCGACCGGTGCGCAGACGACGTGCGCGAACGCGGTGTCGGCGAGCTTGTCGACGCGTACGACCTTCGCGACCGGCAGCCCCGGCGGATAGACGCCGTCGAGGCCGCTCGTCACGAGCTCGTCGCCGACGAGCAGGTCGGCGCTCGTCGGCACGAAGCGCAGATCGAGCGCGTCGCCCTTCGGCGTGCCGTAGATCACGCTGCGCAACCCGGTGCGCAGCACCTGGACCGGAATCGCGAGGTCGCGATCGGTGACGAGCGTGACTTCCGACTGCAGCGGGAACACGCGCGTGACCTGGCCGATCACGCCGTCCTCGTTGACGACGGGCGCGCCGTCCTGGATGCCCGCCTGCGCGCCGTGGCCGATGATGATCTTTTGCGAGAACGGGTCGCCGGTGTCGTACTGGATCTCGACGGGCGTCGCCTGCGCGGCGATCTGCTGGCGCAGCTCGAGCACCGCGCGCAGGTGCGCATTGTCGGCAGCGAGCTGGCCTGCCTGGTTCGCCTGCAGCGACAGCGTCAGGTTGCGGTCGCGCAATTGCTGGTTTTCGTGCCGCAGCGACGCGCTCGACGTCGCGAGCTCGGTCGCGCCGACGAACAGGTCGCGCGGCACGAGCGCCGCGCGCTGCAGCGGATAGAGCACGGTGCCGAGGACGCCGCGGACGATTTCGAGTGTGTTGAAGCGCGCGTCCGAGATGAGGAGCGCGATCGCCAGGACGACGAAGAAGGTCAGCCGCGCGAGCGCGGACGGACCTTGTTTGAAGAGGGGCGGCGGACTGTATTCCATGGTCGGCGCCGGGCGCGTGATCGATTTAGATGTTGCTCAGACGCGCGAACGGCGCGGCGGTTCGTTCTAAACGAGCGAGCCGGCCACGCCGCGCGAGCGACATACGGATACCTAGACGATCACTCGTACGAGAAGATGCTGCCGAGCTTGTCCATCCGTTCGAGCGCCATCCCGGAGCCGCGTACGACGCAGGTGAGCGGATCCTCGGCGACGAGCACGGGCAGGCCGGTTTCCTCGGCGAGCAGGCGATCGAGGTCGCGCAGCAGCGCGCCGCCGCCCGTCAGCATCATCCCGCGTTCGGCGATGTCGGCGCCGAGTTCGGGCGGCGTCTGTTCGAGCGCGATCTTCACCGACGACACGATCTGGTTCAGCGGATCGGTGAGCGCCTCGAGGATTTCGTTGCTCGAGATCGTGAAGCTGCGCGGAATGCCTTCCGACAGGTTGCGGCCCTTGACTTCCATTTCCTTGACTTCCGAGCCCGGGAACGCGGAGCCGATTTCCTTCTTGATCGCCTCGGCGGTTTGCTCGCCGATCAGCATCCCATAGTTGCGGCGGATGTAGTTGACGATCGCTTCGTCGAACTTGTCGCCGCCGACGCGCACCGAGCCCTTGTAGACGATGCCGCCGAGCGAGATCACGCCGACCTCGGTCGTGCCGCCGCCGATGTCGACGACCATCGAGCCCGTGGCTTCCGACACCGGCAGGCCCGCGCCGATCGCAGCGGCCATCGGCTCCTCGATCAGGTAGACCTGCGACGCGCCCGCGCCGTGGGCCGCTTCCTTGATCGCGCGGCGCTCGACCTGGGTCGAGCCGCACGGCACGCAGATGATGATGCGCGGCGACGGCGAGAACATCCGCGATTCGTGCGCAGTCTTGATGAACTGCTTGATCATCTGCTCGGTGACCGTGAAGTCGGCGATCACGCCGTCTTTCATCGGACGGATCGCCTCGATGTTGCCGGGCACCTTGCCGAGCATCTGCTTCGCTTCCTTGCCGACCGCTTGAATCGTTTTCTTGCCGTTCGGGCCGCCTTCCTGGCGGATCGACACGACGGACGGCTCGTCGAGCACGATGCCCTTGCCGCGCATGTAGATCAGGGTGTTTGCGGTGCCGAGATCGATCGCGAGATCGTTGGAGAAATAGCTGCGCAAAAAGCCGAACATTCAGAATCCTGTTTCGCTCTGGGGCCGGCCCCATGCGAACATGACGCGAAGGGCGGCAGCGGAAAAAATAACAGCCTCGGATCGGGCGGGAGCGGCCGCTCGGAAGCGCGAAGCTGCGAGTGAAATCTTCCGGGACCGGCGCGAAGCCCGCGCGGCTTCGTCAAAGCGGCGGCGGCGCGGCAAAGGCAGTCCGGGTCTGGGTCGAACGCGTAATGATACCTTATAATTTCGCAGTATTTGAATCGAAACGGGCGGTATTTTCGCCGCTTCGTCCCCGATTTTTGAGGGTTCGATCGAGTCCTCCAACCCCCTGACGCAACGCAAGTTTCACGCTGCGCCAAGCCCTTGTTTTTCCGGTGACCGCATGGCTTTGACCCTGACCGATGTGAAACGCATCGCGCACCTGGCGCGGCTCGAAATGGCCGACGCCGACGCCGAGCATACGCTTACCCAGCTCAACGAATTCTTCAGCCTCGTCGAGCAGATGCAGGCCGTCGATACGACGGGCGTCGCGCCGCTCGCGCACCCGATCGAGCAGATCCAGGCCGTCGCGCAGCGGCTGCGCGACGACGCCGTCACGGAACACGTGAGCCGCGACGAGAATCAGCGCCCGGCCCCGGCTGTCCAGGACGGCCTCTACCTCGTGCCGAAGGTGATCGAGTAAGCGCCCGATTCGGGCCGCGGCCCCAGCAGCCGGCCTCGCCGGCCCGTTTCGTCAGCTTGTTCGCCCGGGCGCGCGCCGTTGCCGCGCGCGCCGAAGAATCCAGGAAACCCACGCAATGCACGCAAAAAGCCTGACCGAACTGCGCGCCGCGCTCGATGCCAAGGAATGCTCGGCCGTCGAGCTTGCGCAGCACTATTTGAAACGGATCGACGCCGCGCGCGATCTGAACGCGTTCGTCCACGTCGACGCGGATCTCACGCTCGCGCAGGCGAAGGCGGCCGACGCCGCGCTCGCGCAAGGCGCCGCCGGCCCGCTCGCCGGCCTGCCGATCGCCCACAAGGACGTATTCGTCACGCGCGGCTGGCGCTCGACCGCCGGCTCGAAGATGCTCGCGAACTACACGAGCCCGTTCGACGCGACCGTCGTCGCGCGCCTCGCGAAGGCGGGCATGGTCACGCTCGGCAAGACCAACATGGACGAGTTCGCGATGGGCTCGTCGAACGAGAACTCCGCGTTCGGCCCGGTGAAGAACCCTTGGGACACGAACGCGGTGCCGGGCGGCAGCTCGGGCGGCAGCTCGGCTGCGGTCGCCGCGCGCCTCGCGCCCGCCGCGACCGGCACCGACACCGGCGGCTCGATCCGCCAGCCGGCGTCGTTCGCCGGCGTGACGGGCATCAAGCCGACGTACGGCCGCGTGTCGCGCTACGGGATGATCGCGTTCGCGTCGTCGCTCGACCAGGGCGGCCCGATCGCGCGGAGCGCCGCCGACTGCGCGCTCCTGCTGAACGCGATGGCGGGCTTCGACGAGCGCGACTCGACGAGCCTCGAGCGCGCCGATGAGGACTATACGCGCCACCTCGGCAAGACGTGGTCGGCCGACGCCGACGCGGGCAAGCCGCTCGCCGGCCTGCGCATCGGCTTGCCGAGCGAATACTTCGGCGCGGGTCTCGCCGACGACGTGCGCGCCGCGATCGACGCCGCGCTCAAGCAGTACGAAGCGCTCGGCGCGACGCTCGTGCCGGTGTCGCTGCCGAAGACCGAGCTGTCGATCCCCGTTTATTACGTGATCGCACCGGCGGAAGCGTCGTCGAACCTGTCGCGTTTCGACGGCGTGCGCTACGGCCACCGCGCGGCCGAGTACCGCGATCTGCTCGACATGTACAAGAAGTCGCGCGCCGAGGGCTTCGGGCCGGAAGTGAAGCGCCGGATTCTCGTCGGCACGTACGTGCTGTCGCACGGCTATTACGATGCGTATTACCTGCAGGCGCAGAAGATCCGCCGGATCATCGCGCAGGATTTCCAGGAGGCGTTCAAGCAGTGCGACGTGATCATGGGTCCGGCGTCGCCGACCGTCGCGTGGGACCTCGGCGCGAAGGGCGACGATCCCGTCCAGATGTACCTCGCGGACATCTACACGCTGTCGGTGAGCCTCGCCGGCCTGCCCGGCATGAGCGTGCCGTGCGGCTTCGGCGCGGGCGCGAATGCAAAGCGCCCGGTCGGTCTGCAGATCATCGGCAACTATTTCGACGAAGCCAGGATGCTGCAGGTCGCCGACGCGTTCCAGCGCGCGACCGACTGGCACGAACAGAAACCGGCAGGAGTGTGAGCATGACCCAGTGGGAAGTCGTTATCGGCCTCGAGACGCACGCGCAGCTGTCGACCGTCTCGAAGATTTTCTCGGGCGCGTCGACGCAGTTCGGCGCGGAACCGAACACGCAGGCCTGCCCGGTCGATCTCGCGCTGCCGGGCGTGCTGCCGGTACTGAACCGCGGCGCGGTCGAGCGGGCGATCCGCTTCGGCCTCGCGATCGGCGCGACGGTGGCGTCACGCAGCGTCTTCGCGCGCAAGAATTATTTCTATCCGGATCTGCCGAAGGGCTATCAGATCAGCCAGTACGAGATCCCCGTCGTGCAGGGCGGCCAGATCACGATCCAGGTGCCCGCCAATGAGAAGGCCGGCAAGGAAGCGTATTCGAAGACGGTCAACCTGACGCGCGCGCACCTCGAGGAGGATGCCGGCAAGTCGCTGCACGAGGACTTCGCGGGGATGACGGGCATCGACCTGAACCGCGCGGGCACGCCGCTCCTCGAGATCGTCACCGAGCCGGAAATGCGCAGCGCGGCCGAGGCGGTCGCGTACGCGAAGGCGCTGCACGGCCTCGTCATGTGGCTCGGCATCTGCGACGGCAACATGCAGGAAGGCTCGTTCCGCTGCGACGCGAACGTGTCGGTGCGTCCGGTCGGCCAGGAGAAGTTCGGCACGCGCGCCGAGATCAAGAACCTGAACTCGTTCCGCTTCCTCGAGGAAGCAATCAACTACGAGGTGCGTCGCCAGATCGAGCTGATCGAGGACGGCGGCGAAGTCGTGCAGGAAACGCGTCTGTACGATCCGGACAAGCGCGAGACGCGCTCGATGCGCAGCAAGGAAGACGCGCACGACTACCGCTACTTCCCCGATCCGGACCTGATGCCGCTCGTGATCGGCGCGGATTGGATCGCGCGCGTGAAGGGCGGGATGCCCGAGTTGCCGGCCGCGATGCAGCAGCGCTTCGTCGAGCAGTACGGCGTGTCCGCGTACGACGCCGGCGTGCTGACGTCGAGCAAGGCGATGGCCGAGTATTTCGAGGCAGTGGTCGCGAAGGTCGGCGCGGCAACCGCCGACGGCGCGAACGCGAAGATCGCGGCGAACTGGCTGATGGGCGACGTATCGTCGCAGCTCAACCGCGACGGCATCGACATCGACGCGTGCCCGGTGTCCGCGGCGCAGCTCGCGCTCGTGCTGCAGCGCATCGCCGACGGCACGATCTCGAACAAGATCGCGAAGGAAATCTTCGTGACGATCTGGGACGAGAAGGCGGCCGACGAAGGCGCAGCCGACCGAATCATCGAAGCGAAGGGCCTGAAGCAGATCTCCGACACGGGCGCGCTCGAAGCGATCATCGACGAGGTGCTCGCCGCGAACGCGAAGTCGGTCGAGGAGTTCCGCGCGGGCAAGGAAAAGGCGTTCAACGCGCTCGTCGGCCAAGCGATGAAGGCGACGAAGGGCAAGGCGAACCCGCAGCAGGTCAACGAGCTCTTGAAGAAGAAGCTCGGCTGAGCGGCCGCCGCCGGATTGAAACCGTACCGATGCAAGCGGGCCGCCGCCGAACCGGCGTTCGGGGCGGCCCGCTCGCATTTCGCGAGGCGCAAGGGCCGCGCTTCGTGCAACACGACAGGAGGTGTCGATGGCCAAGCAACCGTCGCTCGACGACTACCGCGTGCCGTATCACACGCGCGAAAAAGAAGCCGCCGCGTTCGCGCTCGATGCGTTCGAACCGGCCGCGAAGCCGTTTTCCGGTGGAACGAAGGAAACCGACCGCGAGCGGCTGTCCGCCGTCGCGTTGCAGCTCGACACGCTGCAGGAGCGTCTGCACACGCAGCAGCACAAGCGGATGCTGCTCGTGCTGCAAGGGATGGACACGAGCGGCAAGGACGGCACGATGCGGGCGGTGTTCCACGAAGTCGACCCGCTCGGGCTGCGCATCGTATCGTTCAAGGCGCCGACGCCCGTCGAGCTCGCGCACGACTTCCTCTGGCGCGTGCATGCGCAGGCGCCTGCCGCGGGCGAGCTGACGATCTTCAACCGCAGCCATTACGAGGATGTGCTCGTGCCCCGCGTGACGGGCGCGATCGACAAGGCCGAGTGCGAGCGGCGCTACAAGCAGATCCGCCAGTTCGAGGAGATGCTTGCCGAATCCGGCACGCGGGTCGTCAAGTGCTTCCTGCATATCTCGAAGGACGAGCAGCGCGCGCGGCTGCAGGCGCGCATCGACGATCCGAACAAGCACTGGAAGTTCGATATTTCGGACCTCGAAGCGCGCAAGCACTGGGATGCGTATCAGGCCGCGTATCGCGACGCGCTCGCCGCGACGTCCGCCGAGCATGCGCCGTGGTACGTGATCCCGGCCGATTCGAAGACGCATCGCAACGTGATGATCGCCGAGCTGCTGCTGCGCGAGCTGACCGCGATGAAGCTCGAATTTCCTCCCGCGAAGCCCGAGCTTGCGGGCATCAAGATCCAATAAACCGCAACGAATTCACTGGACGGAACATCATGCTGCGTGTCATCACCGCGAATCTGAACGGCATCCGCTCGGCCGCGAAGAAAGGCTTTTTCGACTGGCTCGGCGAGCAGAACGCCGACTGCGTCTGCGTGCAGGAAATCAAGGTGTCGGCGGACGATCTGCCCGCCGAGTTCGTCGAGCCGCACGGCTTCAGGAGCTACTTCCACCATGCCGAGAAGAAGGGCTACAGCGGCGCGGGCCTTTACCTGCGCCGCGAGCCGGACGACGTGATCATCGGCTATGGCAGCAGTGAATTCGATTCGGAAGGCCGCTATGTCGAGGCGCGCTTCGGCAAGCTGTCGGTCGTGTCGGTGTACGTGCCGTCCGGATCGAGCGGCGACGAGCGCCAGCAGGCGAAGTACCGCTTCATGGACGAATTCATGCCGCATCTCGCCGAGCTGAAGGCGAAGCGCGAGGTGATCCTGTGCGGCGACGTGAACATCGTTCACAAGGAAATCGACATCAAGAACTGGAAGAGCAACCAGAAGAACTCCGGTTGCCTGCCGGAAGAGCGCGCGTGGCTCACGAAGCTGTTCGACGACGTGGGCTACGTCGACGTGTTCCGCACGCTCGATGCGCGTCCCGAGCAGTACACGTGGTGGAGCAATCGCGGCCAGGCGTATGCGAAGAACGTCGGGTGGCGGATCGATTACCAGATCGCGACGCCGGGCATTGCCGGCACCGCGAAGCGCACGTCGATCTTCCGCGACATCAAGTTCAGCGACCACGCGCCGCTCACGGTCGACTACGACTACAAGTAACGCGACGCGTCGCGGCGAATGCGCGGCAGCTCCGCATGGGCCGGCCGGGCGGCCGCCGCGATTCGCGACGACGAAAAAACGGGTCGCGTTTGCGGCCCGTTTCCGTTGCGCGGCTTGCTTGCGTCGCGGCGCGTACGGGCACGGGCACGGCGTTGCGATCTGTGCGCAAAACGCACGGCGATCGCTCGGCGCGTCGACGCGAGCACGCCGAGCACACCGTCGCCCGCTAAGCCGAGCGCTTCGACGCAATCGACCCGATGTCGATCACGAAGCGGTACTTGACGTCGCTCTTCAGCATCCGCTCGTAGGCTGCGTTGATCTGGGCCATCGGAATCACTTCGATGTCCGACGTGATTCCGTGCTGTGCGCAGAAATCGAGCATCTCCTGCGTCTCGGCGATCCCGCCGATCAGCGAGCCCGCGAGGCGGCGGCGCTTGCGGATCAGGTTGAACACCTTCGGCGACGGATGGTCGTGCTCCGGTGCGCCGACGAGCGTCATCGTGCCGTCGCGCATCAGCAGGTCGAGGAACGGATTCAGATCGTGCTGCGCGGCGACCGTGTTCAGGATGAAGTCGAAGCTGTTCAGATGCGCGTGCATCTGCGCTTCGTCCTTCGAGATCACGACCTCGTGCGCGCCGAGCCGCTTGCCGTCGTCGATCTTCGACGGCGACATCGTGAACAGCACGACGTGCGCGCCCATCGCGCGCGCGAGCTTCACGCCCATGTGGCCCAAGCCGCCCAGGCCGACGATGCCGACTTTCTTGCCGGGTCCCGCGCCCCACTGGCGCAGCGGCGAATACGTCGTGATGCCCGCGCAGAGGAGCGGCGCCGCGCCCGCGGGATCGAGCGTGTCGGGCACGCGCAGCACGAACGCCTCGTCGACGACGATTTGCGTCGAGTAGCCGCCGAGCGTGACGTCGCCCGTCGCGCGATCGCGGCCGTTGTAGGTGCCGACGGAACCGTTCTCGCAAAACTGCTCGAGCCCTTCCGCACAGCTCGGGCACGCGCGGCACGAATCGACGAGACAGCCGACGCCGACCAGCTCGCCCGCGTTGAAGCGCGTGACTTGCGGACCGACGGCCGTCACGCGGCCGACGATCTCATGCCCCGGCACGACCGGGTAAACCGTGTTCTTCCATTCGTTGCGGGCCTGGTGGAGATCGGAGTGGCAGACGCCGCAGTAGAGGATCTCGATCTGCACGTCGAGATCGCGCAGCGCGCGGCGCTGGAATTCGAACGGCGCAAGCGGCGTCGTGGCGCTCGCTGCCGCGTAAGCGTAAGTCGTGCTCATGAGGGCTCCTGACTCGAAAAAGACGTGTGCCGTGCGCGGCCCGCGGAATGCAGCGGTGCAGCGGCACGGGAGCACATCGTAAGCACGCGGGTAGACACGAGGAATACCTGAAGATCTTGAATCTTTGCCTATTTCTCTTGAATTTCGAGCTGGGTGCGGAAAAAGGACTTTTCCGGTGCTAGATTGCAAGCCTGATTCTCTTGCAGTCCGAAGGACGTCCGATGAGCTTCGAGCCCTTTTCCCCTGATGGCGGCGCGCATCTGCAGCGTCGCATCATTACGCTGTTCGATCAGCTCGCGCCGAACGAAGGCTATACGTACGCGGATCTCGACGGCGTGCGCTTCATCCGCGCGAACCGGCGGGTGCCGCGGATGCCGGTGCTGTACGAGCCGAGCATCGTCGTCGTGTGCCAGGGGCGCAAGCGAGGCTATCTCGGCGAGCGGGCCTTCGTCTACGACGCGCAGCAGTATCTCGTGCTGTCGGTGCCGTTGCCGTTCGAATGTGAGACCTTTGCGACGCGGGAAGAGCCGTTTCTCGCCATTTCGATCCGTATCGATCTCGCGGTGATCGCCGAGCTCGCGATCCTGCTGGACGAGACGCACGGCGCGTCGGTCAGCGAGCCGCGCGGCATCTATTCGACGCCGCTCGACGCACCGCTCGCCGACGCGGTGCTGCGCCTGCTCGAAGCGCTCGCGTCGCCTGCCGACACGCGTGTGCTTGGGCCGGCGATCATGCGCGAGATCGGCTATCGTGTGCTGACGGGCGCGCAAGGCAACGCGATCCGCGCGGCGCTCGCGCAGCAGCATCACTTCGGGCGCGTGGCGAAGGCGCTGCGGCGAATCCACGCGGACTTGAGCAGCGAGCTCGATGTCGAGATGCTCGCGAGCGAAGCGGGGATGAGCCTCGCCGTGTTCCACGCGCAGTTCAAGAGCGTGACGGCGACGTCGCCGATGCAGTACGTGAAGGCGACGCGACTGCATCACGCGCGGCTGATGATGGTGCAGGACGGACTGAGCGCGGGCGCGGCGGCGGCGCGCGTCGGCTACGCGAGCGCGTCGCAGTTCAGCCGCGAGTTCAAGCGCCTGTTCGGGCGCAGCCCGAGCGACGAAGTGCGCTGGGTGCAAGCGGGCGGCCGGCAGCCGCTCGAGCTCGATACGGCGGAGTGACGGGCGAAGCGAACGCGCGAGCGAATGTCGCGACCGGTTGGCCGGAGCGGGCCGATCACGCGAGCCGCAGGTTCGACGCGGCGCGCCGTCGACACGCCGGTGTTCAGCGATTCGCCGCGGCGGCGCCGTGCTGCTTCGCGCCGGCTGCGGCGCCCGCCCCCGCGACGTTCGCACGCGCATCGGCGTTCTTGTCGAGCGCCTTCTTGTAGAGCGGCATCAGGTCGGCGAGGCGCTTGCGCAGATCGTTGCGGCGCCGCGTGTCGTATGGATGCGCGTAGATGAATCCGTTGTCCTTGTCGGCGCGGGTCGCGACCGCGAGCTTGTCCCACAGCGTGATCGCCGCGCGCGGATCGAAGCCCGCGCGCGAGGCGATGTCGCCGCCGATCACGTCGGCTTCGGTTTCGTCGGTCGGGCCGTAGCGGACCGACGCGAAGCGCTCGACGACGCCAAGCGGCGCGGGCAGCGGGTCCGACAGTCCGAAGAGCGGCGGCAGCGGGGTCGCGCCGGTGCCGAGCGACGCGGCCTGCTGCTCGCCGAGGCTCGAGCGCGCGTGCTCGCGCAGCGCGTGCGCGATCTCGTGCGCGAACAGCACGCCGAGTTCGTCGTCGGTGAGACGCAGCCGGTCGAGGAGCCCGCTGTCGACGAGCACCTTGCCGCCCGGCAGGCAGAAGGCGCGAATCGAGCGCGAGCGCAGCACCTCGATTTCCCAGTTCCAGCCCTTCACGCGGTCGCTCCACTTGACCGCATACGGTGCGAGCCGGGTGACGATCGCGCGCAGCCGCTTCACGCGCGGGTTGTTCGGCGGCAGGAGGCGGTCGCGCTGCGCGGCATCCTGCACGGTCTGCCGGTATTCGTTGTCGGTCAGCTGCTCGAGGAGCGGCGACGGAATCAGGCTGCGGAACACGATCGCGTTGCCGTAGCGCACCTGCTGGTCGCCGAGCCCGTACGACCGGGCATTGCCGGCTGCGGGCGCTGCGGCCGGAGCAGCTGCCGGGGCTGCGGGCGGTGCGCTCGGCGTCGGCGGCGCGGAGGACGGCGTGCCGTTTTCGGCGACGAGCATCGGCTCGGCCATGCACAGCTCGAGCCCGCCCGCCGGACCCGCGACACCGAGCGCGACGCCGCCCACGAACGTGAGCGCGGCGCGGGCGGTGCGCAGCTTAGCCCGCACGGGCGGCCTCGTTGCCAGTCGTGCTGCCGTTCCACGGCGCGATCTTCAGCAACAGCAACATGCCGGGAATGCCGAGCGCCGCGCAGACGAGGAAGTAGTCGAACCAGCCGATCTGCGACACGATGAAGCCGCTCGACGCCGACGCGAGCGTGCGCGGCACCGACGCGAGGCTCGTGAAGAGCGCGAACTGCGTCGCGGTGTAGCGCGGGTCGGTCGTGCTCGCGATGTACGCGGTGAACGCGGCGAGCGTGAGGCCTGTCGAGAACGTCTCGAAGCCGTAGATGGCCGCCATCAGCACGGGATCCGGGCCCGCCTTCGCGAGCCACGCGAAGCCGAGCGTCGACACGATCTGCAGGACGCCGAAGATCCAGAGCCCGCGCGCGATCCCGATCTTCACGAGCCACACGCCGCCGATGATGCCGCCCGCGAGGCTTGCCCAGAACGCGGTCGTCTTCGCGATCACACCGATCTGCGTCTTGTTGAAGCCGAGGTCGAGGAAGAACGAGGTCGACAGCGTCGTCGCCATCGTGTCGCCGACCTTGTAGAGGAAGATGAAGCCGAGCACGAGCAGGGCGCCGCGCCAGCCGTCGCGGCCGATGAACTCGCGAAACGGCAAGACCACTGCTTCCGTCAGGCTCCTCGGCGGCGCGCCGTGCACTTCCGGCTCGCGCACGACGAACGTCATCACGATGCCGGGCAGCATAAACGCGGCGGTGAGCGCGAACACGACGTCCCACGGCAGATGATCGGACAGGATCAGCGACAGCGAGCCGGGAATCAGCGCGGCGATCTTGTAGGCATTCACGTGCACCGCGTTGCCGAGGCCCTGCTCCGTGTCGCGCAGCAGTTCGCGGCGGTACGCGTCGATCACGATGTCGGCGCTCGCGCCGAAGAACGCGACGAGCGTCGTCAAGGCGGCGACCGTCCAGATCGATTCGCGCGGCGACACGAAGCCGAGCGCCGCGATCGCGCACGCGACCAGCAACTGCGTGACGACCATCCAGCCGCGCCGCCGACCGGGCCGCCAGCCTGGCAGGCGCGGGATGAAGCGGTCCATCAGCGGCGCCCACAGGAACTTCCATGTGTAGGGGAACTGAATCAGCGCGAAGAGGCCGATTTCCTTCAGGTTCACGCCTTCCGAGCGCAGCCAGGCTTGCACGAGGTAGACGAGCGTGAAGAGCGGCAGTCCCGACGTGAAGCCGAGAAAGACGCAAATCAGCATGTGCGTGTTCAGATAGGCGCGCCAGCCCGGGTGGTCCTCGTGGGCGTTGAGGGCGGGCGCGTCGTGAGGCGGTTTGGTCATCGAACGATACTAGGGTTGTCTCCGCTTGACGCGGTAGACCGCAAGACTACCACGCCAGTTCACTCCCCATCGAATCGGTTGTCCTTCGTGCAGTACCGCGCGATCGAGGATCTCGACGCCGACTTCCGGCGCGAGCGCTTCGAAATCCTTGATGGTCAGCACCCGCACGTTCGGCGTGTTGTGCCACTGATAAGGCAGCGATTTCGACACCGGCATGCGCCCATGCAGCACCGACAGCCGGTGCGCCCAATAGCCGAAGTTCGGGAACGACACGATGCATTCGCGGCCGACGCGCGCCGTCTCGCGCAGGATCGCGGCCGTCTGGTGAATCGTCTGCAGCGTCTGCGACAGGATTGCGAAATCGAAGCTGTGGTCTTCGAAAAGACGCAGACCGTCCTCGAGGTTTTGCTGGATCACGTTGATGCCGTTCTTCACGCTCGCGAGCACGCCGGCATCGTTGATCTCCACGCCGTAGCCGGACACTTCGAGCTCTTCGGTCAACAGCGACAGCAGCGACCCGTCGCCGCAGCCGAGATCGAGCACCGTCGAGCGCGGCTCGACCCAGCGCGCGATCGCGCGAAAGTCCGCGCGCGCGGACAGCATGTTCAGCACTTGTTGATTCATGCGCCCACCTCCTCGGCAATCCGTTCGTAATAGGCGCGCACCAGGTTGTGATAGCGCGCGTCGTCGAGCAGGAACGCGTCGTGCCCGTGCGGCGCATCGATCTCCCCGTACGACACCGAGCGCCGGTTGTCGAGCAGCGCCTTCACGATCTCGCGCGAGCGCACGGGCGCGAAGCGCCAGTCGGTCGCGAAGCTCACGACGAGGTACTTCGCCGTCGTGTGTGCGAGCGCCGCCGTCAGGTTGCCGCCGAACGCCTTTGCAGGATCGAAGTAGTCGAGCGCGCGCGTGATGAGCAGGTAGGTGTTCGCATCGAAGTAGTCGGCGAATTTGTCGCCCTGGTAGCGCAGGTACGACTCGACTTCGAATTCGACGTCGAAGTTGAAGTTGTACGCGTCGAGCGCGCCGTCCGCGCGGCGCAGCGCGCGCCCGAATTTCTCGGCCATGTCGTCGTCGGACAAATACGTGATGTGGCCGATCATCCGCGCGACGCGCAGGCCACGCCGCGGCTTCACGCCGTGCGCGTAATAGTCGCCGCCGTGGAAATCCGGGTCCGACAGGATCGCCGAGCGCGCGACCTCGTTGAACGCGATGTTCTGCGCGGACAGCTTTGGCGTCGACGCGATGTCGATGCAGTGCGCGACGCGCTCCGGATACAGCAGGCTCCACGCGAGCGCCTGCATTCCGCCGAGGCTGCCGCCCATCACCGCGGCGAAGCGCTCGATGCCGAACGCGTCGGCGACGCGCGCCTGCGCGTGCACCCAGTCCTCGACCGTCACGACCGGAAAGCGCGCGCCGTACGGCGCGCCTGTCGCGGGATCGATGCTCATCGGTCCGGTCGAGCCGAAACACGAGCCGAGATTGTTCACGCCGATCACGAAGAAGCGGTTCGTATCGAGCGGCTTGCCCGGTCCGACCATGTTGTCCCACCAGCCGGTGCTGCGCGGATCGTCCGCATGGACGCCCGCGACGTGGTGCGACGCGTTGAGCGCGTGGCAGACGAGCACCGCGTTCGAGCGCGCAGCGTTGAGCTCGCCGTAGGTCTCGACGACGAGCTGATAGCTGCCGAGCACGCTGCCGCTTTGCAGGCGCAGCGGTTCGGCGAAATGCATGGTTTGTGGAGCGACGATGCCGATCGATTCCATTCGTTCCGCCTTATGACTGGGCGGCTAAATGGGGTTGTCGGGCGTGCGCGGGAAGCGGGGAGCCGGCTGACGACCTCTTTAGCCGCATTTGTAGTGAACCGCCGGGACGCAGCCCCGGCCAGTTCGCGCGCCCGCAATCGAGTCAGCAAATCGGCGCGCTTCCCGAGCGTCACCGAAAGGCGGCGACGACAGTCGGGCAAGTATAACGGAAAAACTTCAGTGTCGCGGCGATGCGCGGACGCGGCCCATGGTCGGGGCGGGCGTGATCGAGGCGCGGGCGGTGGACGGCGATCGGGCTGCTGGGAGTCGGCGGCGGGGATGAGGCACGGTCGAAGCGGCGCGTTGACGCATGTGCGGCCAGCGATCCGGCGCATAACGGGAAAACTTCGGCATCGCGGATGCGGCGATGCGCGGACGCGGCCTATGGTCGGGGCGGGCGTGATCGAGGCGCGGGCGGCGGACGGCGATCGGGCTGCAAGACGCGGGGGGCGGCGTGAGGCGCCATTGCGGCGACGCATCGAAACATGTGCCACCGGCGATCCGGCGCGATGATGCGGGCCGGCGTTGCATGTGGCGTGGCGGCTGATGGGGTGAATCGGGCGCGGGAACGGGGCGGCGTATCGCGGAGCAAGATCACGATGCGGGGAGCCGACGAGTCGGGAACCGGGGCGGGCGTGCGAATCGTGGATCGAGAGTCGAGAGTCGAGAGTCGAGAGCCGAGAGCCGAGAGCCGAGAGCCAAGAGCCAAGAGCCAAGAGCTGCGCGGCCCTCGCGCCGGCGCCCTTCGGGGCGCGCCGCGCCCCGTCACTGCAAGATCAGCCGCAACTGCGCGTCGGCATGCTCGCCGGGCGCTTTCGTGAAGCCGCTCTTCGCGTAGCGGTGCCAGCGGCCGAGCACGTAGCTGACGACGAGGCTCGCGCGCAGCGCCGGATCGTAGTCGTCCGGCAGCGGCACGGCAGGCGGGGCGCCGGCGCCGTCGGCGCGGGCGTTGGCCTCGAGGAGCGCGACGCGCAGGCATTGCTTGATCGACGCCTCGATCCGCTCGAGCACCTGATTGACTCGCTCGGCGAGGCGCTCGTGCTCGCCGACGAGCGCCTCGCCCGTCAGCACGCGCGTCATGCCGGGATTCTTCGCGGAGAAATTGAGCAGCATCAGCGCGATCGAGCGCGCCTGCAGCACGCCGTTCGGCTCGTTCGATGCGATCTGGTTGACGAGCCCGAAGAACGTTCCCTCGATGAATTCGATGAGTCCTTCGAACATCTGCGCCTTGCTCGCGAAATGCCGGTAAAGCGCGGCCTCCGATACGTCGAGGCGCGCGGCGAGCGCCGCGGTCGTGATTTTCTCGCTTTTCGGCGATTCGAGCATCGACGCGAGCGTCCGCAGGATGTGCACGCGGCGCTCGCCCGGTTTCGGGCGCGCGCGGGCGCGGGAAGCGGCGTTGCGTTCGTCGTCCGCCGCTGCGTTTACTGCCGGATCCTGCGGGTGAGTCGGCTGCATTTTCGTCGCCCCGATCGAGTGCCCAATCGCAGCGATTTTAGCGAACCAATGCGACGATCGACATAGTGCGGCCGTCCGTAGCTTGGCAGATGACGGGGCAGGTGCCCCGTGATCCAGACGGTGCGGATGCCGAGCCGCTTGTAGCGCTTCAGGTGGCCGCGCGTGTCCTCGACGAGGATCGTGTCCGAAAGACGCGCGTGCGCGGCGCGCATCGCCCGGCGCAGCATCGTCGCGTCGGGCTTCGCGCGCCACGCGTGGCGGTCGCGCATGTGCTCGATCGCGATTACTCGTTCGAACAGGCGCTCGATCTTCAGCTCGCGCAGCACGGCGCGCGCGTACGCTTCGGGCGCGTTCGTCAGCACGATCTTGCGGCCGGGCAGCGCGGCGACAAGCCGCGCGAGCCCGCGCTCGGCGCGCACCATCGACGGCAAGTCGGCGAACGTGTGGACGACTTTCAGGAAATCGTGCGGATCAATCGGATGATGGCGTGCGAGGCCGAGGAGCGCCGCGCCGTAGCGGCGCGTGTAGTGGGTGCGCAGGTGATCGGCTTGCGCGCGCTCGACTTTCAGCATATCGACGATGTACTGCGTCATCGCCTGATTGATCGCCGGGAAGATCGCGTGCGACGCGTGGTGCAGCGTGTTGTCGAGGTCGAAGAGCCAGACGGGGCCGCCCGCGTGCGGGCGGGGGCGCCGCGCGCGCCGGCGTTCGGGCGTCTGCTCGCCCGCCGGCGGCGAGGCCGCGCGAGGCGGCGGACGGCGTGTGCTCAATGCGAGCGGATCATCGTGCCGAACGGCTGCTCGGTCAGAATCTCGAGCAGCACCGAGTGCTCGATCCGGCCGTCGACGATGTGCACCGACTTCACGCCGCTCTTCGCTGCGTCGAGCGCCGACGAGATCTTCGGCAGCATGCCGCCCGAGATCGTGCCGTCTTCGAACAGCGCGTCGATTTCGCGCGCGGATAGATCGGTCAGCAGGTTGCCTTCCTTGTCCATCACGCCGGGAATGTTCGTCATCATCACGAGCTTCTCGGCGTTCAGCACGGTCGCGAGCTTGCCGGCGACGAGGTCCGCATTGATGTTGTACGAGAGGCCGTCTTCGCCGAAGCCGATCGGCGAGATCACCGGGATGAACGCGTCGTCCTGCAGCGCCCTCACGACAGCCGGGTTGATCGTCTCGACCTCGCCGACCTGGCCGATGTCGACATACTGGCCCGGGTTGTCGCGATCCGGCATCATCAGCTTGCGCGCGTGGATGAGGCCGCCGTCCTTGCCCGTCAGGCCGACTGCGTGGCCGCCGAAGTGGTTGATCAGCGTGACGATGTCCTGCTGCACCTCGCCGCCCAGCACCCATTCGACGACTTCCATCGTTTCTTCGTCGGTGACGCGCATCCCCTGGATGAACGTGCCCTGCTTGCCGATCTTCTTGAGCGCCTGGTCGATCTGCGGGCCGCCGCCGTGCACGATCACCGGATTGATGCCGACGAGCTTCAGCAGGATCACGTCGCGCGCGAAGCCTTGCTTGAGCCGTTCTTCCGTCATCGCGTTGCCGCCGTATTTGATGACCACGGTCTTGCCGTGGTAGCGGCGAATGTAAGGCAGCGCCTCCGCGAGGACTTCGGCTTTCAGTACGGGGGAGATCTGCGAGAGGTCGATCGGCTCGGACATGGCGGCGGCTCTGGTGCGAAACGGGTTGAAACAGGCCGAATTGTACAGGAGTGGCGCGGCGCAGCATGGGGTTTTTGGCCGTTTGGCCGATGTGGAAAGCGCGCGCGGCAACCCCGGGTCGCCGACCGAAAAGTGGGGTTTTCCTGCGCAATCCGCATGCAATTTCCGCGTACGGCGCTTATGCTAGGGGCGTAGTGCTCGGCTGCGGCCGCGAGGCGGTTGCCGAGCGGTCGCGTCGAGGTCGCGGGGCGGCTGTCCCGGCAGGCGCCGATGCTCGCCCTTTCGTCCTTTATTGCCCATTCCGGCTCGACCCGGCCAATCCGCGATGACCGTGCCCGCCGCTTCGTCCGGCCTGATCAGCAAGCGCTGCCCGCGCTGCGGCAGCGCATTCGACTGCGGCGCCCGCACGCGTCCGTTCACCTGCTGGTGCGCGGCGATGCCGAGCCTGCCGCCGGGCGCGCAGCCCGCGACGGGCGCGCGCTGCCTGTGTCCGGAGTGTCTCGCCGACGAGATCGCCCGGCGCGTCGCCGCAAGCGAAGGGGGCGACCGCCCGGCGCGCGAGGACTAAGAAGGTAAACTGCGCGGATGCAACGAATCACCACCACCGGACGCGTCAACCTGAGCCATCTGTTCTGGTTGCGCAATCTCGCGATCATCGGCCAACTCGTCACGATCGCCGTCGTACAGGCCTATTTCGGCGTCCATCTGCCGTTGCCCGCGATGCTGATGGTGATCGCGCTCGAAATCGTCTTCAACGCGCTCACGTGGGTGCGCGTGCTGCGCGCGCGGCCCGAGACCAACTTCGAGCTGCTCGGCCAGCTGTGGGTCGACCTGGGCGCGCTGTCGGCGCTTCTCTTCCTGTCCGGCGGGACGACGAACCCGTTCGTGTCGCTTTATCTGCCGTCGCTCGCGATCGCGGCCGCAGTGCTGCCGTGGCACCTGATGATTTGGCTCGCGGCGTTCGCGGTCGCCTGCTATCTCGCGCTCGGCTTCGATTCGGTGCCGCTCAACCTGGATAATCCGGCGAATCTGTTCGATTATTTCCGTGCGGGAATGTGGGTGAACTTCATGGTGAGCGTCGGGCTCATCGCGTGGTTCGTCGCGCGGATGTCGAGCGCGCTGCGCCAGCGCGACGCGGCGCTCGGCGAGGCGCAGCAGGCCCTCCTGCGCGACGAGCGCGCGGTCGCGCTCGGCGTGCAGGCGGCCACGGTCGCGCACGAGATGGGCACGCCGCTGTCGACGATCGCGATGCTGACCGAGGAATTGCGCGAGGCCGCTCGCACGGACGCGGGGCTTGCGCGCTACGATGCCGACCTGAAGGTGCTCGAGGAGCAGATGTCGCAGTGCACGTCGGCGCTCGCGCGCCTCAGAAGCCGCGCGTCGGAGCGGCCGAGCCGGCAGCCGGCCGCCGAATGGCTCGACACGTTCGTCGAGCACTGGCGGCTGCGCCATCCGCACGTGCTGTTCGAGCGGCGGGGGCCGCAGCCCGTGGGCGTCGCGCTCGACGACACGGTCGCGGTCGGCCAGATCCTGACCATCTTGCTCGACAATGCCGCGCGCGCGAGCCGCGATCGCGTTACGCTGATGGCAACGATCGCGCACGACGGCGCGCGCGACGAGATCGAGTTCGAAGTATGCGACAACGGACCGGGCATCCCGGCTGCGTTGCGCGACGCGCTCGGCGCGGCGCCGGTCGACAGCACGCAGGGCGGCCATGGGGTTGGCCTGTATCTGGCGTTCAGCGCGGCGGCGCGCTTGGACGGCTCGATCGAGCTTGCCGCCGCGCAGCCGCGGGGCACGCGGGCGATCCTGCGGCTGCCGGTTGCGCGCCAGGTCGCGGCCGAGATGGCGAACGGAAACGGATAGACAAGACGGAGTGATGCAAATGAGCGACAAGAATTTCCTCGTGATCGACGACAACGAAGTGTTTGCCGGCACGCTGGCGCGCGGGCTCGAGCGCCGCGGCTACGTGGTGCGGCAGGCGCACAACAAGGACGAGGCGCTCAAGCTCGCGGGCGCCGAGAAATTCCAGTTCATCACCGTCGACCTGCACCTCGGCGACGACTCGGGCCTGAGCCTCATCGCGCCGCTGTGCGATCTGCAGCCCGATGCGCGGATCCTCGTGCTGACGGGCTACGCGAGCATCGCGACCGCGGTGCAGGCGGTGAAGGACGGCGCGGACAACTATCTCGCGAAGCCGGCGAACGTCGAGTCGATCCTCGCCGCGCTGCAGACGAACGCGAGCGAAGTGCAGGCCGAAGAGGCGCTCGAGAATCCGGTCGTGCTGTCGGTCGACCGGCTCGAATGGGAGCACATCCAGCGCGTGCTCGCGGAGAACAACAACAACATCTCGGCGACCGCGCGCGCGCTCAACATGCACCGCCGCACGCTGCAGCGCAAGCTCGCGAAGAAGCCGGTGCGGCAGTAAGCGGGCGACGCGCGGCGGGCGCACGGCGTGTCGCGGCGACGGCCGGCGACCGGCAGCAACCGCCGCGCCATCGACACCGCGCCCGTACCGCCTTGTGCGCGTCGCGCCGCGCCGAAACGAAAAAACGGGCAGCCCGCAAGGGACTGCCCGTTTTTTTCATTCAGCAGCGGCGAAATCGCTTCGCGTTACAGCACGTAGCGCGACAGATCCTCGTCCTTCGACACCTCGCCGAGCGCACGGTCGACGTACGCCGCGTCGATCGTCACGCTCTGGCCGGCATGGTTGCCCGCCGCGAACGACACTTCCTCGAGCAGCTTCTCGATCACAGTGTAGAGACGCCGCGCGCCGATGTTCTCGGTCTTCTCGTTGACCGAGTACGCGATCTCGGCGAGCCGGCGGATGCCGTCGTCGGCGAACTCGAGCTGCACGTCCTCGGTCGCGAGGAGCGCCTGATACTGCTTGACGAGGCTCGCGTCGGTCGCGATGAGAATCGCTTCGAAGTCCTTCACCGACAGCGAATCGAGCTCGACGCGGATCGGAAAGCGCCCTTGCAGCTCGGGGATCAGGTCGCTCGGCTTCGCGAGATGGAACGCGCCGCTCGCGATGAACAGGATGTGATCGGTCTTCACCATCCCGTACTTCGTGTTGATCGTCGTACCCTCGACGAGCGGCAGCAGATCGCGCTGAACGCCCTGCCGCGACACCTCGCCGCCGCCGCCTTCGTGGTTGCGCGACGTGATCTTGTCGATCTCGTCGAGGAACACGATGCCGTTCTGCTCGACGTTCTGCACGGCCTTCGTCTTCACTTCCTCTTCGTTCAGCATCTTCGCCGCTTCCTCGTCGGTGAGCAGCTTCAGCGCTTCCTTGATCTTCAGCTTGCGGCGTGTCTTCTTGCCGCCGCCCAGGTTCGAGAACATCGAGCGGATCTGCTCGGTCATCTCTTCCATGCCCGGCGGCGCCATGATGTCCATGCCGACCGTCGGCTGCTCGATGTCGAGCTCGACGTCCTTGTCGTCGAGCTGGCCTTCGCGCAGGCGCTTGCGGAACGTCTGGCGGGTCGCGTTGTTGTCGTCGTTCGCGTGCTCGGCGCTCGCGCCGAAGCCGACCGCGCGCGGCTGCGGCAGCAGGATGTCGAGGATGCGGTCCTCGGCCTGGTCGGTCGCCTTGCTGCGCACCTTGCGCATTTCCGCTTCGCGCGTCTGCTTGACCGAGGTCTCCATCAGGTCGCGCACGATGCTGTCGACGTCGCGGCCGACGTAACCGACTTCGGTGAACTTGGTCGCTTCGATCTTGATGAACGGCGCATCGGCGAGCTTCGCGAGGCGGCGCGCGATTTCGGTCTTGCCGACGCCCGTCGGCCCGATCATCAGGATGTTCTTCGGCGTGATTTCCGTGCGCAGCGGATCGGCAACCTGCTGGCGGCGCCAGCGGTTGCGCAGCGCGACCGCGACGGCCCGCTTCGCCTTGTCCTGGCCGATGATGTGCTTGTCGAGTTCCGAGACGATCTCGGCAGGGGTCATGGTGCTCATTGCTTCGTCCTTACTCGATGGTCTCGATGATCCGGTTGTGATTCGTGTAGATGCACATGTCGCCCGCGATCTCGAGCGCCTTCTCCACGATGTCGCGCGGGGACAGATCGGTGTTCTCCGCGAGCGCGCGCGCGGCGGCCTGTGCGTACGCGCCGCCCGAGCCGATCGCGCAGATCCCGCCTTCCGGGTCGAGCACGTCGCCGTTGCCGGTGATGACGAGCGTCGTGCTCGCATCGGCCGTGATCAGCATCGCTTCGAGACGGCGCAGCATCCGGTCCGTGCGCCAGTCCTTCGCGAGCTCGACGGCGGCGCGCGTCAGGTTGCCCTGGTGCTTTTCGAGCTTCGCCTCGAAGCGGTCGAGGAGCGAGAACGCGTCGGCCGTGCCGCCCGCGAAGCCGACGAGCACCTGGTTGTTATAGATGCGGCGCACTTTGCGCGCACCGCCCTTCATCACGATGTTGCCGAGCGTGACCTGGCCGTCGCCGCCGAGCGCGACCTTGTCGCCGCGCCGCACGGAGACGATCGTCGTGCCGTGAAATTGCTCCATCTGTATTCCTCGAGAAAGACGGGGGATGCGGGGCGCGCGGAAGCCGCGGCCTGGCGGCTGGCTCAACGCGCATTGTCTTCATTTTAGGGCGGGCGCCGCGATATCAAGAGCGGCGTGCGACGGGCATCGCCGCGAGGAGAAAGGGCGCGACGGCGGGAAAAACAAAAGCGCGCGGCAGGCCGCGCGCTTTGTGCAAAGCGTGTCGGGCGCGGAAGGCGGGCCGCGCCGGGAAGGTCAGTCGCCGAACAGCTTCTGACGCAGCTCGCGGCGCTCTTGCGCTTCGAGCGACAGCGTGGCCGTCGGACGTGCGAGCAGACGCGGGATGCCGATCGGCTCGCCCGTCTCTTCGCACCAACCGTAATCGCCCGAATCGATGCGGGCGAGCGACTGCTGGACCTTCTTGAGAAGCTTCCGTTCGCGGTCGCGCGTGCGCAGTTCGAGCGCGTGCTCTTCCTCGATCGTCGCGCGATCGGCGGGGTCCGGCACGATCACCGTTTCGCGCAGATTCTCGGTCGTCTGGCCCGCATTGCGGAGAATTTCCGCCTGCAATTGTTCGAGCCGATTTTTGAAGAAGGCGAGCTGATCCTCATTCATGTAATCCTTGTCGCTCATCTTCAGGATTTCGGCTTCGGTCAAGAGTTTCTTCGTCATCTGCTTGCTTCTTCAATGTGCGGCGAATCCATGGATATTGCCCGCACTTTGGGATTACCCGCAACAGCCCTTGCAATTGTTTGCTATTCGCTGCGGCGGGGCCGAAAGCCTCCGGATACCGGACCCATCTCGTTCAGTACTCCCTTGGGCGGACCGGATTGCGCGTGACCGGCGGGCGGCCATCCCCGGCGCACCACCGCGCCGCCCAGGCTCCGCGCAAGGATCGGGCCTGCCGTCGCCCTTCTCCAGCGGGCAGGTATTGTAACTGAATCGCAAGCCCTCGCCGTATCGGGTCGATCCCCTGCCGATCAAGCGGTATCCTGAAAATATAACCCGCAAATCAGGAAAAAGCGATGACGTCCGCATGTCGGTCCGCAGCCGGCGCGGCAGCCTTCCCGGCATGCGCGCGGCAGCGGCCGACGGCTTGCCCGTGGCCGACGCGCGGACGTTCCGCTTGCGGCTGCGGTGACGCGTGGGCTTTGCGGTCGGCCAAGTCGATCTGCGTTGCTGCGATTCGCCCGTCAAAGGTCTTGCGGTCCTGCGGCTTGCGGCGCGCGGTCCGGCGGCCGCGCGCTATCGAGATCGGCGACGGCGGCGAAGCCGCGCCGACTTCGCGCGCCCGGCTCGCTCGGTCCGTTCGAATCGTCCCGCGCAGGCCGCATCGTGCGAGCCTGTGCGCCGTGCCGCTCGCTTACGCGAGACAGGCGTCGAGACCGTCGGTGATGAGGTCGCGCGGCAGGTCGACGCCGATGAACACCATCTTGTTGGTCTTCTTCTCGGCCGGCAGCCACTTCGCCGCGAGATCGCTGCCCATCATCTGGTGCACGCCCTGGAACACGACCTTGCGGTCGACGCCCTTCATGTACAGCACGCCCTTGTAGCGGAGCATCCGCTCGCCGTAGATCTGCAGGATCCCGCCGAGGAAGTCCTCGAGCTTGTTCGGATCGAACGGGCGGTCGTTGCGGTAGACGAACGACTTGATCTTGTCGTCGTGATGCGCGTGGTGGTGATTGTGATGGCCGTGCTCGTGATCATGCTCGCAATGGCCGTGATCATGGTCGCAATGCGCGTGGTCGCGGTCATGGTCGTGATGGTGGTGATGCGCGTGCTCGTGCTCGTCTTCGGCGAGGAAGTCCGGATCGATCTCGAGCTTCGCGTTCAGGTTGAAGCCGCGCAGGTCGAAGATCTCCTTGATGTCCGCGTCGCCGAAGTTCACGACCTTGATCGCCGCCTTCGGGTTCATGTGCAGCAGGCGGTGCTTGAGGTCCGAGACCGTCTCGTCGTCGACGAGGTCCGCCTTCGTGATGAACAGCCGATCCGCGAAGCCGACCTGGCGCTGCACGACCTCGTGCTCGTCGAGCTGCGCGTCGGCGTGTTTCGCGTCGACGAGCGTGATGACCGCGTCGAGCAGGAATTCGTCGGCGATTTCGCTATCGATGAAGAACGTCTGCGCGACGGGGCCCGGATTCGCGAGGCCCGTCGTCTCGATCACGACGCGGTCGAAATCGAACTTGCCGTCGCGCTTCTTCGCGGCGAGGTCGGCGAGCGCGCGCGCGAGGTCGCCGCGGATCGTGCAGCAGATGCAGCCATTGCTCATCTGGATGATCTGCTCGTTCGATTCCTGGACGAGGATCTCGTTGTCGATGTTCTCCTCGCCGAACTCGTTTTCGATCACGGCGATCTTCATGCCGTGCTGTTCGTTCAGGATGCGCTTGAGCAGCGTGGTCTTGCCGCTGCCGAGGAAGCCGGTGAGGATAGTGACGGGAATGGCCATGTCGTCGATCGCCTGTGGTTCGTGAAACGGGGTCAAAACCGCTGAAAAAACAGCGCGCCCGGCGAGACTTCCCGGGCGCTCAATCGTTTATTGAAACATATCTGTCAAGCCCCCGCCGCCGGCCGGACGGCCAGGGCGGCGCGGGCTCGCACTACGTCGCCCGTTCAGATCGGGGCGATCACGCGATTTGCAACAGCAGCCCTTTCAGATATTCGCCTTCGGGGAACGCGGTCAGCAGCGGGTGGTCGACGCCCGCGCCGAGGCGCTTCAGGATCCGCGCGTCGACTTTCGCGTCGGCCGCCGCGCCCGCGACGATCTTCTGGAACAGGTCCATGTCGATCGCGCCGGAGCACGAGTACGTGAACAAGAGGCCGCCTGGGCGCAGCAGCTTGAAGCCGCTCAGGTTGATGTCCTTGTAGGCGCGCGCGGCGCGGTCGACGCTGTCGCGGGTCGGCGCGAATTTCGGCGGATCGAGCACGATGAGGTTGAAGCGCTCGCCGTCTTCGACGAGACGGCGCAGCGTCTTGAACGCATCCGCGTCGAGCCACTCGGCGCGCGCCGCGTCGAAGCCATTCGTCGCGACGTTCTGCCGCGCGAGCGCGAGCGCGTCGCCCGACGAATCGATCGACACGACCCGCTTCGCGCCGCCTTTCAGCGCCGCGAGCGAGAAGCCGCCCGTGTAGCAGAAGCAGTTCAGCACGTCGCGATCGCGCGCGTACTGCGCGACGAGCGCGCGGTTGTCGCGCTGGTCGACGTAGAAGCCCGTCTTGTGGCCGTTGCGGACGTCGACGTGATACAGCACGTCGTTCTCGTTCGTGATCAGCGTGTCGGGCGGCGCATCGCCGGCGAGCACGCCCGTCGTCTGTTCGAGGCCTTCTTTCTCGCGGATCGACACGTCCGAGCGCTCGTAGACGTTCGGGCAGCCGGTCGCGGCGACGAGCGCCGCGACGATCGCGTCCTTCCACTGCTCGACGCCCGCCGCCATGAACTGGCAGACGAGCTGCGCGCGGCCCGCGCCGGCGGTGCCGTCGTTCGATGTGGTTTGCGCCGCCGCACCTTCTTTGACAGCGTGCGCTGCGGTGCCTCCCGAGAGGACTTGCGCCGCCATGTAGTAATCGACGATGAGCCCCGGCAGGCCGTCCGCCTCGCCGAAGACGAGCCGCACCGCGCCCGTCCCCGAGATCATCGCGTTGCGATGCGCGATCGCGCGCTGCACGCGCCGCTTGAAGAACGCGTGGTCGATCGGCTCGGCCTCGTCGAAGCTCCACACGCGCAGCCGGATCTGCGAATGCGGGCTGTACGCCGCGCGCGCGAGGAAACGCCCGTCGTGCGCGCGCACGATGACGGTCGCGCCGGGCGCGGGCTTGCCGTCGACGCGGTCGATCGCGTTCGCGTAGACCCACGGATGGCGGCGCAGCAGGGATTTGTCTTTGGACGGCTTGAGCGTAACGGTATGCATGTCGGGATCGAAAAAGCCGCGTCGGACGCGGCGGAAGGCGATTCGGTGAGCGTGGGCGACGCGCGTCAGTCGCGCTTCTTCGCGCGTGGATGCGCGCTGTCGTAAATCTTTGCGAGATGCTGGAAGTCGAGCGACGTATAGACCTGCGTCGCCGAGATGCTCGCGTGGCCGAGCAACTCCTGCACCGCGCGCAGGTCGCCGCTCGACTGCAGCACGTGTGTCGCGAACGAGTGGCGCAGCACGTGCGGATGGACGTTCGCCGGGATGCCCGCCGCGCGCGCCGCGCGCTTCACGCGCTCGCGCACGACGCCGGGCGACATCCGGTTGCCGCGCACCGACAGGAAGAGCGGATGCGGATCGTGCCTCACGAACTCGCCGCGCACCGCGAGCCATGCGTTGAGCGCGTCGATCGCCTTGCGGCCGACGGGCACCTTGCGCTCCTTGTCGCCCTTGCCGCGCACCGTGACTTCCGCTTCGGCGAGGTCGAGCCAGCCTTCGGAGCGATGCTCGCCGTTTCTCACGTACGCGACGTCGAGGCCGATCAGCTCGGCGAGCCGTAACCCGGACGAATAGAACAGCTCGAGGATCGCGTGGTCGCGCACGCCCTCGGCGGTGCCGGACATCGGCGCGTCCATCAGCGCGGCCGCATCGTCGACGGACAATGCCTTCGGCAGCAGCTTCGCGCGCTTCGGCGCGCGGATCGTGGCCACCGGGTTCGCGTTCATCTCGACGTGCTGCGCGAACCAGCGGTAGAACGCGCGCCATGCGGACAGCCGGTGCGAGATCGAGCGCGCCGACAGGCCGCCCGCATGCGCGCGCGCGACCGCGCCGCGCACGTCGACGGCCGTCAGGCTTTCGAGCGGCCGGCCGTTCGCGAGTTTCTTCAGCTCGTCGAGTTCATGCGCGTACGCGCGCAGCGTGTGGTCCGACAGCTTCCTGACGTGCCGCAGGTTCGACAGGTAGTCGGCGATCGGGGCGGCGGTCATGTCGGGTGGCGGGCGGGTGCCGGGGCGCTCTGCGCGGCCGTCAGTGAGGCAGCAGGCGCGTGAGCGCCGCGCTCGCGAGCGTGCCGATCTGCGTGAGGAAATCGGTGCCCATCCCGTCGTGGAAGCGCCGCGGGTCCGGCGAGCCCAGCACGAGCAGGCCGAACGCGCTCGCGCCGTCACCCGCCGCGGGCGCGCGCAGCGCGATCAGCGCGACCGACTCGGCGGCGCCGCTCGCGGCAGGCGCTTCGCCGCCGTCGACGGCCGGCGCGGCTGCGGCGGGCGCGAGCCACTGCGCGGCTTCGAAGCCGGTATTCGCTCCGCAATAAGGGGTCGCAAGACTACTCGTGAAGAGGCGCACTTCCTCGCCGACGTTGCGCGCGAAATCGGCCTGCGCGTAGGTGTCGGCGACATCCCAGAGCCTGAGCGCCGTCTGCGGCACGTCGAACACGTCGGCGAGGCCGCCCGCGATCGAGCGCGGCAGCGCGTACGGATCGCGTTCGGCGATCACGCGCGCGGTCCAGCGGTTGAACTTCGCGGCGAGTCCGTCGTTCTCGTGGCCGTAGCGCAACAGCTCGGCGAGCCGGCGTTCGAGATGCTTGTTCTTGTCTCGCAGCATCTCCATTTGCCGCTCCTGCAGTGACACCGCGGCCTTGCCGTGCGGGTTCGCGAGCTTGATCGTCGCGAGCAGCTCCGCGTGCGTGGCGAAGAATTCGGGGTTGGCGAGCAGGTAGTCGGCGACTTCGCGATCGTTCATGGCGCTTCGTTCAGCTTCAGCAAATGAAAGGTCAGACAACAAAAGGCCGGACGGACAGGTCGATCACGCCTTCGAAGACGGTCGTCGCCGGGCCGGCCATCAGCAGTGGCGCGCTTTCGTCGCGCGCGCCGTCCCACGAGATCGTCAGCGTGCCGCCATGCGTATGGACCGTGACGGGCGAATCGAGTTGCCCGCGACGGATGCCCGCCGCGACCGCCGCGCACGCGCCCGTGCCGCACGCGAGCGTCTCGCCCGCGCCGCGCTCGTAGACGCGCAGCTTTACTTCGTGGCGCGACAGGATTTGCATGAAGCCCGCGTTTACACGCTGGGCAAAGCGCGGATGGCGCTCGATCGCGGGCCCGTCGACGAGCACCGGGAACGCCTCGGCGTCGTCGACGATCTGCACCGCGTGCGGATTGCCCATCGACACGACCGAGATCCAGCGCGTCGCGCCGTTCACGTCGAGCGGCCACAGCGTGTCGGCGCCTTCGCGGCGGCCATCGAGGCCGCTCGCGTCGAACGGCACGCGCGCCGGCTCGAACACCGGCGCGCCCATGTCGACGACGACCTCGCCGTTGTCCTGCATCGTCAGCGTGATCACGCCATGCTTCACTTCGACGCGCACGCTCGCCTTGTCGGTGAGCCCGTTGTCGCGGACGAATTTGACGAAGCAGCGCGCGCCGTTGCCGCAGTGCTCGACCTCGCCGCCGTCGCAGTTGAAGATCCGGTATTTGAAATCGGCGCCTTCGACGGTCGGCTTTTCGACGAGCAAGAGCTGATCGGCGCCGATCCCGAAGTGGCGGTCGGCGAGCGCGCGCACCTGCGCGTCGGTGAGCGTGGGCAGCGCGCGGGTGTAGCCGTCGAGCACGACGAAGTCGTTGCCCGCGCCGTGCATCTTGGTAAACGAGAGTTTCATGGGCGCTATTGTATGCCGCGGCGGCGAGGTCAATAGAAGCTCGGCTCGCCGGGCGGGCGCGTCTTGAAGCGCTTGTGCACCCAGTAGTACTGCTCGGGCATCAGCGGGATCTGCGCTTCGAGGAACGCGTTCATCCGGCGCGCGTCGAGACCGTCGTCGCCCGTCGGATAATTTTCCCAAGGTTTGAACACTTTCAGCCGATAACCCTTGTAATCGGGCAGCACTTCGCCGATGAACGGCACGACCTGCGCACGGCCCGTCTTCGCGAGCCGGCCGACCGCGGTCAGCGTGCACGCGGGCACGCCGAAGAACGGCGCGAAGGTCGAGTTGCGCAGCCCGTAGTCCATGTCGGCGCCGAGCATCACCGGCTTGCGGTCGCGCAGCCAGCGCAGCACGACGCGCGCGCTGTCGGCGCGGCCGACCATCTCGGCGTCGAAGCGCCCCCGGGCCGCCTTCGCGACGGCTTCGAGCGTCTGGTTCGAGAACGGCTGGTACAGCGACCCGCAGCGGCGCTGCAGCGATCGATTGAGCCAGATCGAGCCCGCCTCGATGCCGACGAAGTGCAGGCCGAGGAAGAGCGTCGGCGGCAGGTTCGGATCGGTGAGATCGATCGCGCTGTCGACTTCGATCAATTTTTCGAGCTTTTTCGCGGAGCCGAACCACTGAACGCTGCGCTCGACGTAGCTGCGGATCGCGTGCCGGAAGTGCCGGCCGGCCACTTCCTCGCGGCGCGCGTCGCTCCAATCAGGGAAGCAAAGTTTCAAATTGATGTGTACGATGCGCTTTCGCCGGCTGGGGATCCGATAGAGCAGCCAGCCAAGGCCGTCGCCGAGGCGCGCGGTCAAGCCGTAGGGCAGGACCGCGAGGAATTTGAGGAATGCGATGGCGAGCTGCGTGCCGAGACGGCCTAGCATGCGAATCCTCCGTCGATCCGGACGGCCGGCGCGATGAGAACAGGGTTGAAGGACAGCGGAAGGAGCAGCACGATCGACGCTCTGTGACAATTCGAGAAAGCCGCTATAATACGGGCTTCGCCGAGTTAACTGACAACTTGCGGGGCGAAGCCGGCGGGCGCAACAAGCGTCCACGGCGCAGGAAATCCGCTAAAGCGTCGCCACTTCGGGCCTCTGGAAGCTGGCTACGTGAACTTCAACCGTAACCACAACAGGAGCCTGAGAACGTGGCAAACGATTATCTCTTTACGTCCGAATCCGTTTCCGAAGGCCATCCGGACAAGGTCGCAGACCAAATCTCCGACGCGATCCTCGACGCAATCCTCGCGCAAGACAAGTATTCCCGTGTCGCAGCCGAAACGCTGTGCAACACGGGCCTCGTCGTTCTGGCCGGTGAAATCACGACGACGGCGAACATCGACTACATCCAGATCGCCCGCGACACGATCAAGCGTATCGGCTACGACAACACCGATTACGGCATCGACTACCGGGGCTGCGCGGTGCTCGTCGCGTACGACAAGCAATCGCCGGACATCGCACAAGGCGTCGACCGTGCGCACGACAACAACCTCGATCAGGGCGCAGGCGACCAGGGCCTGATGTTCGGCTACGCGTGCGACGAAACGCCCGAGCTGATGCCGCTGCCGATCCACCTGTCGCACCGCCTCGTCGAGCGCCAGGCGAACCTGCGCCGCGACGGCCGCCTGCCGTGGCTGCGTCCGGACGCGAAGTCGCAGGTGACGGTCCGCTACGTCGACGGCAAGCCGCATTCGATCGACACCGTCGTGCTGTCGACGCAGCACGCGCCGGACATCGAACTGCCCGCGCTGCGTGAAGCGGTGATCGAAGAGGTCATCAAGCCGACGCTGCCCGCCGACCTGATCAAGGGCGACATCAAGTTCCTCGTGAACCCGACCGGCCGCTTCGTGATCGGTGGCCCGCAAGGCGACTGCGGGCTGACCGGCCGCAAGATCATCGTCGACACGTACGGCGGCGCGGCCCCGCACGGCGGCGGTGCGTTCTCGGGCAAGGATCCGTCGAAGGTCGACCGCTCGGCTGCTTACGCGGGCCGCTACGTTGCGAAGAACATCGTTGCCGCGGGCCTCGCGTCGCGCGCGCTGATCCAGGTGTCGTACGCGATCGGCGTCGCCGAGCCGACCTCGGTGATGGTCAATACGTTCGGCACCGGCCGCGTGTCTGACGAGACGATCACGAAGCTCGTCCGCGAGCACTTCGACCTGCGTCCGAAGGGCATCATCCAGATGCTCGACCTGCTGCGTCCGATCTACGAGAAGACCGCCGCCTACGGCCACTTCGGCCGCGAAGAGCCGGAATTCTCGTGGGAAGCCGCCGACAAGGCGCTCGTGCTCGCCGAAGCGGCTGGCGTCGAGCCGGCCGTGCAAGTCGCCTGACGCACGGTTCGCCGTAGCAAACAATCTATGGTCAGCCTGACTTTTGCAAGCGAGGCGGTGTTGACGTAAATTGGGCATGCGCAAATCTATCCGGGGTCGTTGTGGGAACAGGTTCCCGCCCCATGATGAGAGCCGCGCCGGGCAAACCTCAAAAAACCCGCAGCATCAGAGCGCTGTTTGTTTTACCAGGTTGCTTGCCCGGCCGTTGAGCCGTTTATGTCTTCACGTATCTCGCGTCGCAAAACCAGGAAATGACTGGGTAAAAAGGGTAACGGAGGCGGCGCACCGTGTCAGGCTGCTGCCACAACCTGACCACCTTGGTAGTGTGTTCCGCTGGCGAGGATGGCCCAGGCGATCCTCGCCAATTTGTTGGCCAACGCACAAGCCACCACGTTGGAATGCCGTCGGGCCAGCAGGTCGCGGACCCAGGCGCCCAGGCGATCGGTGCGCCGCTCGATGTGCAGCATGAGAACTCGCGCGCACTGCACCAGGAGTCGCCTTAAATGCTTATCGCCGCGCTTGCTGATTCCCAGCAGCGTTGCCTTGCCGCCGGTACTGTATTGGCGTGGAACCAGCCCGATGGATGCCGCAAACTGGCGAGCGCAAGCGAACTGATGGGCGTCGCCCAATTCAGTTGCCAACACGCTGGCCGTGATTGGACCGATGCCGGGAATCTCCAACAGGCGTTGGCTGCGTTCGTCCTCCCGCAGCTGCCGTATCAGCTCGCTTTCGATCTGCGTGATCTGTTCATCGAGGTACTTGAAATGCGCTTGCAGACGCTCGAGCAATTCAACTAGCCGCGGCGGCAGAGCGTGTGTGGCCAGCACGGCTGGAAGCCGACGAATGACGGCCATCCCCTTGGGCAGGCTGACCCCAAATTCCAGCAGAAAGGCATGAATCTGGTTGACAGTGCCAGTACGGTCGCGCACCAGCGCTTCACGTACGCGATGCAGCGCCGAGATCGTCTGTTGCACCTCGTTGCGCGGACTGACGAACCGCATGCTCGGGCGCGATGCCGCTTCGCAGATCGCCTGTGCATCGGCGAAGTCGTTCTTGTTGCCTTGCACGAAAGGTTTGACGAACTGCGGGGAGATCAACTTCGCGTGGTGCCCGAGTTCTTGGATGCGCCGGGCGACCCAGTGAGCCCCAGCACACGCTTCCATGACCACGGTACAACTCGGCACATTGGCAAGCAGCGTGAACATTTGGCTGCGCGTCAGCTTCTTGCGGAACACCATGCGGCCCGATGCGGACTGTGCGTGCAGGTGAAAGCAATGCTTGCCAAGATCGATTCCGATCAACGAGATGGTGTCCATGACGATCTCCCATAAGGAAACAGCCCGATCAGCGTAAGCCGATCGGGCTGTTTCGGTCAGGCTGACCATCTCATTAAACCCCGGTCGAGACCGGGGTTTTTTCATTTCGGCTTCGCTCGCGTCCTGCTTCGGCCTTGCCTGCGTTCGTCGCGGCATGCGGTTTGCAGGACGCGGCGAATTGCCGCGTGCTTCGCGCGTTCAGCGCGCGGCGAACACGAACCAGCCGGTGCTCGCTGCGAGACGGCGCGGCCGGTTGATCCGGGGCGGCACGACGCTCGCGCGATGCAGCGACGGCGCGCGCAGTCGCAACGCCGGCTTTTGCAGCAGCGAGCGCAGCGCGGTGCGGCGTGCCGCCGCATGCGCACTCATCAACGACAGGACCGCGTGCAGCCACGCGCGCAGGCCGTCGAGCCGCAGCTGGTGCTGGCGAGCGCGCTCGGCGAGCACGCTCGCTCGGGCGCTGTGGTGACGCAACGCGCGCACGATCCGGTGCGGCGCCGACGGCGCGCTCTTCGGGGTGCGGTGAAGACGGGAAGTCAGTCGGAAAGGCATGACGAAAATAATTCGCTCGTAGATTGCGCCCATTTCGGGGCGCGAATGTAAAAACGGCCGTTATGCGGCACGGGTCGAACCCATCGTACCGAAAGCATCGGTGCGCCGCTGCCCGCGAAAACTAGCAGGTGCGCCGAGACTACAGGCGATTCGTGACGCCCAAAAGTCGCGCTGACCCTTGCGCGCAGGCGCGTGGCGCGCGAACCTGCCGAACTTAGTGGCGCGCGCGCGGCCGACAGTTCCTTTGCGTTACATCAAATTCGCCGCTGCGATCGTGCGCCGTTTTTCGCTTGCCGGCATCGTAGCCGAGCATGTCGCGCACGTCCGCTTTACAATCGATCGTTGATAAAAATTATGCCGAACATCCCATGTCTTCCTTGCACCCGGAGTTGATTCACACGCAGGTCCAGACGCTGCGCGAGCGCGGCTTCGTCGTCGCTCCGGGGCTCGTCGCACCCGAGCGGTGCGCGCAATTGAAGGCGATTGCCGAGCGGCAATTGCGCGAAGCGGCGCAGCCGCTCGAATTCGAGGCCGACTTGCGCTATCCGGGCGCGCCCGAATCGCGGCACGCACCGGGCGGCCATACGGTGCGGCGGCTGCTCGACGCGTACGCGCGCGACAAGGCGTTCGCCGAGCGCGCGACGGCGCCGGAGATCGCCGCGTGGATGCGCATGTATTTCGGCGAGACGCCGGTTCTGTCGCGCGCGCATCACAACTGCATGATGACGAAGCATCCGGCATACGGCAGCCTGACCGGCTGGCATCGCGATGTGCGCTACTGGTCGTTCGAGCGTCCGGACCTCGTGTCCGTGTGGCTCGCGCTCGGGGCGGAGACAAACGAGAATGGCGCGCTGTGGCTCGTGCCGGGCTCGCATGGCGCGGAATTCGGGCCGGAAAGCTTCGACGAAGCGAAGTTCTTCCGCAGCGACGTGCCGGCGAACCGGCAGTTGATCGACCAGGCGGTGTGTCCGGAACTCGCCGCGGGCGACGTCGTGTTCTTCCACTGCAACACGCTGCATTCGGCGGGTCAGAACCGCACCGATCAGGTGAAGTTCTCGCTTGTGTTCACGTACCACGGCGACAGCAATCGACCGGTTCCGGGCTCGCGCTCGGCGTCGAAGCCGGAAGTGCGCTTCTAGTTCGCCGTTCGCGGCGGCGGGGGGCGGCGCGATTCGCGATTAGCGATGCGTCGCGTGCCGCGCGTTCGTTTCATGCGGAATCGGATGCGCACGGCCTTGCATCGCGTGCAAGCAACTGATGATCGGACAACGACCGGGCGGCCCGCATGCGGGCCGCCCGTTTTCGTCTTGGGGGCAATGCCGAAAGCACGAGCGCGTCAGCGCTTGCCGCTCGGCATCGACAGGCCGATCAGCCCGACGAGCGTCGCGACCACGCCGCCCGCGATCAGCATGGTCGTCTTCGTCGAAGGCGAGCCGGTGAAGAAGCGCGCGATGCCGTCGTTGATCGAATGAAACGACTGGCCGCCGAAATACAGCAGCACGACGCCGCCGACGATGAGCGCAACGGAAATCGCTCGAGTCATGAAAATCCTCGCTGAAACGGATGATGAAGACGCCGCAGTGTAGGGGAGCGCCGCCGTCACGTCCATCGCGGCAGTGCATTGCTGCACGATTCGCGATCGTTGGCTAACATGGCCGGCTGAGGTTCGTCCGGCCGGATCGCGTCCGGCCTCGCTCAACGTCCTGACGGGAATTCAGATGGCCTACGAAGCAGCTTCCGAACGCTATGCGGATATGCAGTATCGCGTATGCGGCACATCCGGGCTCAAACTGCCGGCGCTTTCGCTCGGCTTGTGGCACAACTTCGGCGACACGACGCCGATCTCGACGCAGCGCGAGATCCTGCGCACCGCATTCGACCTCGGCATCACCCATTTCGATCTCGCGAACAACTACGGGCCGCCGTACGGCAGCGCCGAAACGAACTTCGGCCGGCTGCTGCGCGAGGACTTCAAGCCGTATCGCGACGAACTCCTGATTTCGACGAAGGCCGGCTGGGACATGTGGCCCGGTCCGTACGGCAGCGGCGGCGGCTCGCGCAAGTACGTGCTCGCGAGCCTCGATCAGAGCCTGCAACGGATGGGGCTCGACTACGTCGACATCTTCTACTCGCACCGCTTCGACGCGCACACGCCGCTCGAGGAAACCGCGAGTGCGCTCGCGACGGCCGTCCAGCAGGGCAAGGCGCTCTACATCGGGATCTCGTCGTATTCGGCGGCGAAGACGCGCGAGATCGCGAAACTGCTCGCCGAATACAAGGTGCCGCTCCTGATTCACCAGCCCGCGTACAACTTGCTCAATCGCTGGATCGAGCGCGAGCTGCTCGATGCGCTCGACGGGACGGGTTCCGGCTGCATCGCGTTCACGCCGCTCGCGCAGGGGCTCTTGACGTCGAAGTACCTGAACGGCGTGCCAGCCGATGCGCGCATCAACAAGCCGGGCGGCGGATCATTGAAGGACGGTCACCTGAGCGCGCAGAACCTCGAACACGTGCGCAAGCTGAACGAGATCGCGCAGCGGCGCGGCCAGAGTCTCGCGCAGATGGCGCTCGCGTGGGTGCTGCGCGATCCGCGCGTGACGTCGGCGCTGATCGGCGCGAGCCGCGCGGAGCAGGTGCGCGAAAACGTGGCGGCGCTCCAGCAGCTCGCATTCAGCGACGATGAGATCGCCGAGATCGATCGCTATGCGACGGAAGGTGGGATCAACTTGTGGGAAAAGCCGTCCACCGATCAGGCGATCTGATCGGTAGTCATCCTGACGACGTGCCTGCCGCCCGCTTTCGCGTGCCGAATGCGGCGCAGGCGGATGTGCGTGGCGCGTGCGTCGCGGCTAGATCAGCGCGGGGAGCCCTTCGACCAGCAGCACGGCGACGGCCATGCCGAGCATCGCGCCGAGCACGCGCAGCACGTTGTGACGGAATTCGGTCGCGCACGGGATCGCGCCGAGGAACAGCGCGCCGGCGAGCGCCATCGGGATCAGCAGGATGAAGTCGGCGATCGTGAAGTATGTCGACATGCGTGTCTCCTTTCTTGCTTGGCCCGGTCGCGTGCGGGGCAGCCGGTTGTTTCGAGTATAGGTAACGGCCGGCGGTTTGGGGCTATCCGAAGCTTCGTAGCGCGACGAAAATTCGCGGACTGCCGGGTTTATTGCGAACAATCCGGCGAAACGCTTTCATTTCGTCTTTCTAATTGCTTTCTCGTGCTGCGGCGCGGTGAACAAGGCGCCCGCATGTTGCAGTGCGGGCGCCTTGTCTTCAGGCAGCCGTCATGTGCGCGCGGTGTGTCGGAACACGAGCGCGAGCCCCGCGAGAATCGCGATCATGCCGGCGATCTCGAGCGGCGCGAGACGATTGCCGAGCCACGCCGCATCCATGAGCGCCGTGACGACCGGGACGAGATAGAAAAGGCTCGTCACGTCGACGAGGTCGCCTTGCCGCATCAGCCGATAGAACAGCAACTGCGCGAACACCGAGATCACGATGCCGAGCCACGCGAGCGGCAGCACGAACGACCAGCTCGCTTCGAACGAGATCGGCTCGAACGGTGCGACCAGCATGCACAGTCCGAGGCCGAGTGCGTTCTGCAGCGGCAGCACGTCGATCGGCGCCGCGCACACGCGTTTTTGCAGCAGCGCGCCTGTCGTGATCGCGAGCAATGCGCCGAGTGCGCACGCGGCGCCCGACACCGGCGCGTCGCCGCCCGCGATGCTGCGGTAGACGACGAGGCTCAAGCCGATCAGCGCGAGCGCGAGTCCCGCGAGCCGCGCGCCCGATGCGCGGCGTTCGAGCATGACGAGCGTGAGGATCGGCTGCATGCCGAGGATCGTCGCGAGGATGCCGGGCGCGAGCCCGTGCTCGAGCGCGAGCAGATACAGGATCGAGTAGCCGCCTGTGAGCAGCAACCCGGTCGCGACCGTCGTGCGGCGCGCGCCGGGCGGCGGCAGCCAGCGGCGTCGCGCGAGCGACAGCACGAGCAGCACGAGCGATGCGAGCGCGAAGCGCGCGATCAGGAAAGCGAATGCGGACGCATGCCGCAGGCCGAGTTCGGCGAAGATCGCTCCGCTGCTCCACAGCAGCACGAAGAGCGACGTCGCGCCATGCGCGGCGAGCGCGGGTTTGACTGAAGCCATCTGAAATCCACCTGTCGATCGGATCGGAACGCTCCGAATGCACGCGCACGCGAATACGCCGCGCACGAGCGCGCGGAACGGTTCGGTCAGCGGCGAACGGAGAGTGAGAGAAGTTGCGCGGCGGTCAACCGAGCAGCGCCGCCGGAGGAGGCGGCGCGCCGACGGGCGGCGAAGCGGCAGGCGGACGATGCGCGCACGCGCGCGGCAGCCGTGCGATTGACGGCTTCGATACGGCGCGGGCGGGCAACGAGGGTTTCATCGCGACGAGTGCGAATGGAATGCGAGAGCGTCAAAGGTAACGCATCGATGCGTCGCTTGGCAATCGCTTCGGCGGCGTCATGCCGTCAAGCGGCGCCGACGCGTTCGCGCGCGTGCAGCCAAGTCGCCGCGACGACACCCAGCACGAGCAATGCGCCGACGAGCATCGCGACGCCCGGCCAGCCGAGCGTGCTCCAGAAGCGTCCGCCGAACGAGCCGACGACGCTCGAGCCGATGTAATACGCGAGCAGATAGAGCGCCGCGGCCTGGCCCTTGCCGTGCTGCGCGAGCCGGCCGACCCAGCCGCTCGCGACCGCGTGACCCGCGAAGAAACCGAACGTCACGCATGCGATGCCCGCGGCGATCGCGGCGACGGGATGGAGCAGCGTCAGCGCGACGCCCGCGAGCATCACGACGAGGCTTGCGATCAGCACGCGGCCGCGGCCGAGCGTATCGGCGAGTCGCCCCGACAGCGGCGACGCGATGACGCCCGTCAGATAGACGACGAAGATCGCGCTGATCGTCGCCTGGCCCATCGAATACGGCGGCGCGAGCAGCCGATAGCCGATGTAGTTGTAGAGCGTGACGAAGCTGCCCATCAGCACGAACGCCATCAGAAACAGCACGGGCAGCTCGCGCCGCTTGCCGAGATGGTGGGCGAGCGACGCGCGATGATGCGCGAGGTTGAGGCCGCGGCGCGGCGTGAAGTGCCGCGACGGCGGCAGCAGCGTGCGAAACGCGAGCATCGATGCGAGACCGAGCAGGCCGATCACGCCGACTGCGATGCGCCACGAGAACAGCTCGGTGAGAATGCCGGTGATCACGCGCCCCGCCATCCCGCCGATCGCGGTGCCGCCGACGTAGAGACCCATCGCGAGTCCGAGCCCGTCCGGATGCACTTCTTCCGCGAGATACGCCATCGCGACCGCGGGCACGCCGCCGAGCGCGAGTCCCGTCAGCGCGCGCAGGATCAGCAACTGATGCCAATGCGGCGCGAACGCGGCGGCGAGCGTGAGGAGCGACGATGCGGTGAGCGATGCCGTCATCAGCTTGTGACGGCTCAGCGCTTCGGAGATGAAGCCTGCGACGAAGACCGCGGCGGCGAGCGCGGCGGTCGCGAACGATAGCGCGAGACTGCTCTGCGCGGGGCTCACGCCGAACGTGTTCGAGAACTCGGGCAAGAGCGGCTGCACGTAGTAGAGCAGCGAAAACGTCGCGTAGCCGGCGAACAGCAGCGCGAGGCTCGCGTGCCAGTAGCTGCGCGAGCCGCGTTCGAGATACGAAGCGGACGAAGCGGACGGCGCGCGCTCGACGGCCGATGCGTCGTCCTGACGCGCGCGGGCGGCGGGCCGCGGCGCGCCGGATGATACAGTCACGCTGATTCTCCAAGCGAAGCAAACCTAAACGATACGCCGGTTGTTCGTTCGGCGTCGTTTCGTCGGATGAGGCGTTGGCTTTTGGCCGCATTTCAGAATGAATCGCTGAATGGCGGTCGCGCGCGTCAGGGTATGATGGAGCGACGCGCTGCCGTAATAATGGCGGCGTCGCGGCGGCGGAATCGACGCATCCTGCGAATTGGCGGCACCTTTGTCGTCAGCTCGCGTTTTCGCGATTCCATGAACGGTGAACAATGGGATACGCGCAACCGTCGCCGCATGGATGCGCAATTCGGGTATTTCCGGCCGGGCAGCACGCGGCCGGCTTTGAAAGCGGGGAAACATCATGCATGTCGGTTCGATTGTCTGCACCACCCACATCGCCGTGCCGAAAGGCGCGCGCGGCATCGTCCAGCGCATTCTCGGGGACATGGCGATGGTGACCTGGTACGCGGGCGTGCCGGGCGAATCCAAGGAGCTCAATACCGAGCCATTCTTTCTCGAGGATCTGATCGACACCGGCGAATCCGTGCTTCCCGCGGGCGCGGCGCTGCACTGACCGCTCGTCTTTCGGCCTCGCGCGCGGCACAATGCGGGGCATGACCGACGCCACTTCCGAATCCACCGCAGCCGGCGACAACGCCGGCTTGCCTTTTGCAGGTCTCACGCCGGAGCGCGTGCTCGACGCGCTCGACAGCGTGCTGATCCCCGCCGGTTCGCGCACCGACGGGCGCCTGCTCGCGCTCAACAGCTACGAAAACCGCGTCTATCAGGCGGGCATCGAAGACGGGCCGCCGATCGTCGCGAAGTTCTATCGTCCGCATCGCTGGCCGAACGACGCGATCCTCGAAGAGCATGCGTTCGTCGCCGAACTGGTGGCGCGCGAGATTCCGGCCGTACCGGCGCTCGCGTTCGACGGCCGTACGCTGCACGAATTCGAAGGCTTCCGCTTTGCGATCTTCGAGCGGCGCGGCGGTCGCGCGCCCGAGCTCGATCGTTGCGATACGCTCGAGTGGCTGGGCCGTTTCATCGGTCGCATTCACGCAGTCGGCGCGACGAAGCCGTACGTCGCACGGCCGACACTCGATATCGATACGTTCGGCTACGAGCCGCGCGATTTCCTGCTGTCGCACGACTTCGTGCCGAACGACGTTCGGCCTGCTTATGAAGCGGCGGTGACGCTCGCACTGGAAGGCGTCGCGCAAGCATACGAACGCGCGGGCGACGTGCGGATGCTGCGCGCGCACGGCGATTGCCATCCGAGCAACGTGCTATGGACCGACGCGGGCCCGCACTTCGTCGACTTCGACGACAGCCGGATGGCGCCCGCCGTGCAGGACTTGTGGCTGCTGCTGCCGGGCGACCGGCCGGACGCGATGCGCGCGCTCGCCGATTTGCTCGCCGGCTACGAGGACTTTTGCGAATTCGATCCGCGTGAGCTGCATCTGATCGAGGCGCTGCGCACGTTGCGGCTCATTCATTACGCGGCGTGGCTCGCGCGCCGCTGGAACGATCCCGCGTTTCCGGCCGCGTTTCCGTGGTTCAACACGCATCGCTATTGGGAGGCGCGCGTGCTCGAATTGCGCGAGCAGATCGGCGCGATGCAGGAAGGGCCGTTGTGGCCCGTATGACGTTCGCCGTGCCGGTCGCGCGGCCTGCGCTCGATCGACATCATGGACGCGTGCGCCGCAGTCTTCGCGATTCCATAACGTCAGCTTCCCTAACGATCGATTGATCGCGTCGCATGCGACGACGCTCGCTTCGCACGCGCGTCATCGTTTCCCTCGCGTGCGTCGGCGGCGTCGACGCACGCTTCAACGGCCGTCAGTGAGGAGCGACTTGCGCAGCACGTCCTTCAGCGCGCTGAACACCGGATTGTCGTTGTCCTTCCGATACGCGAACGTCAGCTCGACGGGCTTCGCCGGCGTCGTGCGCACCGGCCGATAGACGACCCCCTTGAAGTGCAGCATCGACGCAGCCGCCGGAATCAACGCGGCGCCGATGCCCGCGCGCACCAGCGCCAGCATCGAATGGATCTGGCTCACGTATTCGACGATGTCGGGCAGTACCTCGGCGCGCTCGAACAGTCCGCTCACCAGTTGGTGAAAATAGCGCGCCTCGTACGGCGAATACATCAGCAGCGGCCGGCCCTCGGAATCGCGCAGCGTCGGGTGCTTCGGCCAGGCGTCGGCGGCCGCCTCCGGCAACGCGAGCACGAGCGCCTCCCGCACGCACGGCGCCGATGCGCGCTCGCCATGCTCGACGGGCGGGCGCAGCAGCCCGACGTCGATCAGCCGCGCGTCGAGCGCTTCCAGCTGCGCGCCGCTCACCATCTCCTTCAGCGTCAGCCGCACGTCGGGCGACGCGGCGCGCACCGCGCTCACGAGCGACGGCAGCAGGCCGTAGCCGACCGACGCGGTGAAGCCGATCGTGGGCGCGCCGGCCGCGCCTGTCGCGACGCGGCGCGCGGTTGCTGCCGCTTCGTCGGCGAGCCGCAGAATGCGGGCCGCATCGGGCAGGAAGCTGCGCCCGGCCGCCGTCAGCTTCACCGAGCGGCTCGTGCGTTCGAGCCGCTCGGTGCCGATCTGGTGCTCGAGCAGGCGCACTTGCCGGGACAGCGGCGGCTGCGTCATGTGCAGGCGCTGCGGCCCTTCGTTCGTCCGGCGTCGGCGGCGACGCGTCAGAACTTCAGCATCATCTTGAGAATCGCGGCGAAGCGCCTGCCGTACGGCGGCGCGATCATGCCGCGCGTGTTGAGACGCGGCTGCGTGAGCACGGGCTTCATCTTCGAGAATGTCACGAAGCCGTCGTAGCCGTGGTACGCGCCCATCCCGCTCGCGCCGACGCCGCCGAACGGCAGCGTGCCGCAAGCGATGTGCATCAGCGTGTCGTTGACCGTCACGCCGCCCGAGATCGTGTCGCGCATCACGCGGTCGACGGTCGCGCGGTCTTCGTCGAACAGATACAGCGCAAGCGGCCGCGGGCGCGCGTTCACGTAGGCGATCGCATCGTCGAGCGTGTCGTACGGGACGATCGGCAGCAGCGGCCCGAAGATCTCTTCCTGCATCAACTGCGATGCGTCGGGCGCCTGGGTGACGAGGACGGGCGGCAGCCGGCGCAGCGCGGGATCGGGCGCCGCGTCGGTGAGCGGATGGAGCTGCGCGCCCGCTTCCTGTGCTTCGCTCGCGAGCCGCTGCAGCCGCGCGAAGTGACGCTCGGAAACGATCGACGTGTAGTCCGGGTTCGTCGACAGATTCGGGTAGAGCTTCGCCATCCGCTCTCGCGCACGCGCGACGAACGCCGCTTCCTTGCCGCGCGGCACGAGCACGTAGTCGGGCGCGATGCAGGTCTGGCCAGCGTTCAGTGTCTTGCCGGTGATGACGGCGTCGACCGCCGCGTCGAAGCGTGCGCGCGGCCCGACGAT
Organism: Burkholderia mayonis; assembly: GCF_001523745.2. Taxonomy (NCBI): domain Bacteria; kingdom Pseudomonadati; phylum Pseudomonadota; class Betaproteobacteria; order Burkholderiales; family Burkholderiaceae; genus Burkholderia; species Burkholderia mayonis. Next base: position 3,704,843 of record NZ_CP013386.1, on the reverse strand, counting down.
CACGGGCGACTTGCCGCCGAGCTCGAGCGTGACGGGCGTCAGGTGTTCGGCGGCCGCGCGCATCACATGGCGGCCGACGTTCGTCGAGCCGGTGAAGAGCAGGTGATCGAACGGCAGCCCACTGAACGCGGCGCCGATTTCAGCATCGCCGTTGACGACCGCGACGTGATCGCGCGCGAAGGTCTTCGCGATCAGCTCCTCGAACAGCTGCGACGTGCGCGGCGTCAGTTCGGACATCTTGATGATCGCGCGGTTGCCCGCGGCGAGCGCGCAGATGAGCGGCCCCGCGGCGAGCAGCACCGGGTAGTTCCACGGCACGACGATGCCGACGACGCCGAGTGGCTGCGGCATTACCTTCGCGCGCGCCGGGCGCATCCATTTGTTCATCGCCCGGCTCTTCGGCTTGATCCAGCGCTTGCCGTGCTTGAGCGCTTCGTCGATTTCCTCTTTCGCGAGCCAGATTTCGGACATCAGCACTTCTTCCTTCGCGCGATGGCCGAAGTCCGCGCTGATCGCGGCCGCGAGCGCGTCGCGGTTGTCGAGCAGCATCTTGCGCAGTGCGCGCAGGTGGTCGGCGCGCGTTGCCCACGACGGATACGGCGCGCGCAGATACGCGGCGCGCTGGTCGCGCAGCAGTGCGTCGAGTGTGGCTAAACCGGGCAGATCGTTCTTCATGGCGTCTCCAGTGCGATACGGGTGTGGCCGGCATTCAGGCCGGGAACGCCCGCTCGATGAGCGCGGCGTGATCGAAAGTGGCCGGCAGCGTTCCATAAACGCGTCCGGTTTCGCTGCTGGCGTCGCCGAAGCGCGTGGCGACGAACGCCTCGGCGACGGCGGGCGGCCCGTCGCGCAGCAGCAGCGAGGCCTGCGCGACGAGTGCGATGCGTTGTGCGATCCGGCGTGCGCACGCTTCGCGTTGCTCGGGTTCGAGGGACAGGAGACGCGTCAATTCCGCGAGCGCATCAGCGAGCGGCGCGCTGTGCTTCGCCGCATCCCGCCATTCGGCGAAGAGCGCGGCGGCCGCGTCGGGCTCGCGCTCGATCGCGCGCAGCACGTCGAGACACATGACGTTGCCCGATCCTTCCCAGATCGAATTGACGGGCGCTTCGCGATAGAAGCGCGCCATCGGCGCGGTCTCGACGTAGCCGTTGCCGCCCCACACTTCCATCGCTTCGCCGGTGAATTCGAGCGTGCGCTTGCAGACCCAGAACTTCGCGGCCGGCGTGACGATGCGGCGCCAGCCGCGCGCCTGCGGCGAGCGCGCCGCCGCATCCTCTTCGAACGCATGCGCGAGCCGCATGAAGAGCGCGGTCGCCGCTTCCGATTCGAGCGCCAGATCGGCGAGCACGTTGCGCATCAGCGGCTGATCGGCGAGCAGGCGGCCGAACGCGCTGCGATGCCGCGCATGGTGGATCGCCTGCACGAGCGCCGCGCGCATCAGCGCCGCGCTGCCGATCACGCAATCGAGCCGCGTGTAGTTCGCCATCTCGATGATCGTCGGCACGCCGCGTCCTTCGTCGCCGATCATCACGCCGTACGCATTCAGGAATTCGACTTCGCTGCTCGCGTTCGAGCGGTTGCCGAGCTTGTCCTTCAGGCGCTGCACCTGCACCGCGTTCTTGCTGCCGTCCGGCGAAAAGCGCGGCACGTAGAAGCACGAGATGCCCGCGTGTTCGGTCGTGCGCGCGAGCACGAGATGCGCGTCGCATTGCGGCGCGGAGAAGAACCATTTGTGACCGACGAGCCGATACGCTTCGCCGCGTCCGCTCGCGCCGAGCGCATACGCTTGCGTCTCGTTGCTGCGCACGTCGGAGCCGCCTTGCTTCTCGGTCATCCCCATGCCGACCATCATCGTGCGCTTTTCCGGAAGCGGCGCGTCGCGCGCGTCGTGCTCGTGGGAATAGAGCTTGTCGCGCAGCGTCGCAAAAAGGGCCGGTTCGCGCTGCAGCACCGGAATGCTCGCGAACGTCATCGTGAGCGGACACAGCGAGCCGGATTCGAGTTGCGCATGCAGGAAATACCCGGCGCAGCGCGCGACCATCGCGCCCGGCCGCGGGTCCGAGAACGGCAGCGCGTGCAGCCCTTCGCCGCGCAGCATCGCGAGCAGCCGGTGCCAGCTCGGATGGAATTCGAGTGCGTCGATCCGCTCGCCGCGCGGGCTGTGCGTCGACAGCTCGGGCGTGTGCCGGTTGGCGAGATCGGCAAGCGCGAGCGCGTCGAGCGTCGTCAGCGCGGCGCCGTCGCGCGCGAGCGCCGTTTGATGCCAGCTCGCGCCGTACCGTTCGACGGCATCGACGAGCGCGGCATCTGTTTCAAACGCGTTGTAATCGTGAAGCGGCGGCGCCTGGTTCGTCACCCGGTGCGTCGCCATTTGAAGGTCTTGCTGCATGCCTTTGTCTCCCATTTCGCGGGGCCCGGCTTCTGTTGGCCACGTCCTCCGCGCGAGGCGAATCCGATCATCTTAAATTTAGTTCACGCCGCCGTTTAGAGGAATCGCTCTTGAGTCGGGATGTCCCGGCTCGCCTTGCGTTCCTAAAATGCACGAACATGGCGACGCAAGCCGGCTGTCTCGATCGCGATTCCAGCCGCCGTTGATGACAAACAGGGAGACGTGACATGCAGTACGACTACATTATCGTCGGGGCCGGGTCCGGCGGATCGAGCCTCGCGGGTCGCCTGGCCGATGCGTGCCCGGACGCGACGATCGCGCTGATCGAAGCGGGCGGTCACACCGAACGCAATCTGCTCGTCAACATGCCGGTGGGGATCGCGGCGCTCGTGCCGTTCAAGCTCGGCACGAACTACGGCTACGAAACGGTGCCGCAGCCGGGCCTCGGCGGACGCCGCGGCTATCAGCCTCGCGGCCGCGGGCTCGGCGGCTCGAGTGCGATCAACGCGATGATCTACACGCGCGGCCATCCGCACGATTACGACGAATGGGAGCAGCTCGGCTGCACCGGCTGGGGATGGCGCGACGTGCTGCCGTACTTCCGCCGCGCGGAAGGCAACGAGCGCGGCGCGAACGAATGGCACGGCGCGGACGGCCCGCTCACGGTATCCGATCTGCGCTTCCGTAATCCGTTCTCCGAACGATTCATCGCGGCCGCGCACGAAGCGGGCTATCCGCTCAACGACGACTTCAACGGCGAGAATCAGGAAGGCGTCGGCTTCTATCAGGTCACGCATCGCGACGGCGCGCGCTGCAGCGTCGCGCGCGCCTATGTGTACGGCCGCACGCGGCCGAACCTGCATGTGATCGTCGATGCGACGGTGCTGCGCGTCGTGTTCGACGGCAAGCGCGCGACGGGCGTCGAGGTCGCGCGCGGCGGACGCATCGAGACGATCGGCGCGCGCGCGGAAGTCATTCTGTCCGCAGGCGCGTTCAATACGCCGCAACTGCTGATGTGCTCCGGCGTGGGTCCCGCCGCGCAGTTGCGCCGTCACGGCGTCGCGCTCGTGCACGATGCGCCCGACGTCGGCGAGAACCTGATCGATCACATCGATTTCATCATCAACAAGCGCGTGAATTCGTCCGAGCTCGTCGGCATCTGCGTGCGCGGCGTCGCGAAGATGACGCCCGCGCTGTTCGGCTACCTGTCGAAGCGTGAAGGGATGATGACGAGCAACGTCGCCGAGGCGGGCGGCTTCATCAAGAGCGATCCCGGCCTCGATCGCCCCGATCTGCAATTGCACTTCTGCACGGCGCTCGTCGACGACCACAACCGCAACATGCACTGGGGCTTCGGCTATTCGCTGCACGTGTGCGCGCTGCGGCCGAAGAGCCGCGGCAACGTCGCGCTCGCGAGCGGCGACGCGCGCGTCGCACCGCTCATCGATCCGCGCTTCTTCAGTGACGAGCGCGATCTCGACCTGCTGATCCGCGGCGCGAAGGCGATGCGCAAGATCCTGTCCGCCGCGCCGCTCGCGTCGCAAGGCGGGCGCGAGCTGTACACCGATCCGAACGACACCGACGCGCAGTTGCGCGCCGCGATCGTCGCGCACGCGGACACGATCTATCACCCGGTCGGCACGTGCCGGATGGGCGCCGACGCGCGCGCGGTCGTCGACCCGCAATTGCGCGTGAACGGGGTGGAAGGATTGCGGGTCGTTGATGCGTCGGTGATGCCGACGCTGATCGGCGGCAACACGAATGCGCCGACCGTGATGATCGGCGAGCGCGCGGCGGAGTTCATCGTGGCCGCGCGCAAAGGGCAGGCCGAGCCCGCTCGCGAGCGGGTCGAGGCGACGATGCACGGCGGCTGATGCGCGCTGCCGTGCAGGCGGCCGCGGGCGCGGCCGTCAGGCGAACGTGTCGACCATCCCGACGCTGCGTCGCGTCGCGTCGCTGGAGGTTGTCGCTGAGACGTCGTCGTGCGCGGCGTCGGCCGTCGTCGCGCCGAATGCGCGTCGCGTCGCGGCTCCGTCCGACGATTGTCGTTGCGGGGTCTGCTGCTGTTGCGCGGACGCGAAGCCGCCGTCGCTGACGCTCGCGCTGCCGAGCCCGAGTCCGCCCGCGTCCATCGCTTCGCGCAGCTTCGGCAGCGCGGCTTCGACCGCGTCGCGCACCTGCGCATGCTGCGACACGAAGAGCGCGTGCGCGTGGTTGTCCGCGACGCGCAGCACGACTTGCAGCGGCCCGAGATCGGGCGGATTCAGCGTGAGCTCCGCGCTCTGCTGATGCGCGTTCGACAGGAATACGATCTTTTGGCTCAGCGCGTCGGCCCAGTCCGGCGTGCCGACGGGCGGTGCGAGCGTCGGCGCTGCCGAAGCCGCCGCGGCGTTCGCGGCGGGCGCCGCCTGTTGCAGCGCAGCCGGCGCGGTCGACGCGGCGAGCGTCGCGCGTGCGGAATCGGCCGCGTCCTGCAATGCGGCGAGTGCGCCCGTCGCGTCCGGCTGGGCCGCATTCGCGGCGGCGTTCGCCATGGTGGCCGCGGGGTTCGCACCCGACGCATCGGTGAGCGCGGTTTGCATGCCCGGAGCCTTCGCGCCGGCGAGCATCTTGTCGAATGCGGAGCCGTTCGCAGCGAGCGGCGCGTTGCCTTGGCTCGCCGGCAGTGCGGCGGGCGTCGTCGCCGCGCTCGTCTTGCCGGCACCCGTGAGCTTGCTCAACGCGGCATTCAGCGCATCGCCGATCGATTGCTGCGTGCCGGCGCGATCGGACGAGGCGGCGCTGTCCTGAGCAGCGGCGCCCGCCGCGATCGTGTTCGACGGATGGGCGGTGTCGCCCGTGCCCGCTTGCGCGGCCGCCGCATCGGCGGCCGTCTGCACCGCCTGCGCCATCTGTGCGTCGGGCCGCGCTTGCAATTGCGCTTGCAGCGACGCGGCTGCGGCGAGCGCCGCTGCGTCGGCGGACGCCGATTGCGTCGCGGTTTCGCCGTCGTCTTCGTCATCCGGTTTGCCGGCGCCCTTCGCGTTGCCCGCGCTCGCCGTCGTCTGCGCGCCCGCGCCGGAGACAGACGAATTCGCCGCGTTGTTCGCCGCGGCATTCGTCGCATTGCCTGCGTTCTGCGCGTTTACGTTCACATTCGCATTCGCGATGGTCTGACGCTGCGTCTGCACGCTCTGCTTGAGCGTTTGCGCGAACGGCGCGGCCGACGACGCATCGCCTGACGACGCGCTCGACGAGCCGGACGCGTTCGCCGCGGAGCCGGACGACGACTCGATCATCGTGCTCGCCGCGCCGAGCAGCATACCGATCAGGGGAAGAGGAGGCATGTCGGATCTCGTGTTCGGGTTCGATGGGCGCGGCGCTCACTTCGCCGCTTCCGCGCGCATGCGCAGCACTTTCGCCGCGTGCTCGTCGGCGTCGCGCTGCTCGCGTTTCGCGACGCGTTTCGCTTCCTGCTGCGCGCCGCGCGCCTGCAGGATCTCGTACGAGCCGAGCGTGCGCTTCTTCGCCTGCCACTCGGGGCGCGCCGCGTCGATGCGGGTCTCCGCGGCGGCGAGCACGCGCCGCTGCTGGTCGATCGCCGCGTCGAGCGTGTCGAGGAACGCCTGGAAGTTGCGCCAGTTGCCGGCGGGCATCCCCGATTGCGCGGATTCGGCGAAGCGCACGCGATATTCGTCGCGATAGCGCACGAGCGCGTCGAGCTGCGTCTGCGCGTCGGTGCGCTCGCGCTGCGCGTGGCCGAGTTGCTTCGTCGCGGCGTCGAGATCGTGCTGCGCGCGGTCGAGCAGGAGTTGCAGAGGAAAGGATTGGGCCATGGCGATCAGCTTCCTTCGATATCGAACAGCGCATCGAGCGCGGCGAGGCTCGGCGCGTACGGCGCGCATTCACGAAAGCCTTGCTGCAAAAACGATTCGATGCGCGGGTAAAGCGCGATCGCGCGGTCGAGCTGCGCGTCGCGGCCGGGCGCGTACGCGCCGACCGCGATCAGGTCGCGGTTGCGCTGGTAGCGCGACAGCATCTGCTTGAACTGGCGCACGCGGTCGAGGTGCGCGTCGTCGATCAGCGCGGTCATCGCGCGGCTGATCGACGCTTCGATGTCGATCGCCGGATAGTGACCGGCTTCCGCGAGCGAGCGCGACAGCACGATGTGGCCGTCGAGGATCGCGCGCGCGGAATCGGCGATCGGGTCCTGCTGGTCGTCGCCTTCGGTGAGCACCGTGTAGAACGCGGTGATCGAACCGCCGCCTTCCGGTCCGTTGCCGGTGCGCTCGACGAGCGCGGGCAGCTTCGCGAACACCGACGGCGGATAGCCTTTCGTCGCGGGCGGCTCGCCGATCGCGAGCGCGATCTCGCGCTGCGCCATTGCATAGCGCGTGAGCGAATCCATCAAGAGCAGCACGTGCTTGCCCTGGTCGCGGAAGTATTCGGCGAGCGACGTCGCGTACGCCGCGCCCTGCATCCGCAAGAGCGGCGACACGTCGGCCGGCGCGGCGACGACGACCGAGCGCGCGAGCCCGTCCTCGCCGAGGATCTGTTCGATGAATTCCTTCACTTCGCGGCCCCGCTCGCCGATCAGGCCGATCACGATCACCTCGGCGCTCGTGTAGCGCGCCATCGTGCCGAGCAGCACCGATTTGCCGACGCCCGAGCCCGCGAAGAGGCCCATCCGCTGGCCGCGGCCGACGGTGAGGAGCGTGTTGATCGCGCGCACGCCGACGTCGAGCACGTGATGGATCGGCTCGCGTTCGAGCGGGTTGATCGACGGCGCGGCGAGCGGCGCGTCGACCTTCGACGCGAGCGGCCCGAGATTGTCGAGCGGGCGGCCCGACGCGTCGACGACGCGCCCGAGCATTTCCCAGCCGACGGGCAGCCGCTTCGCGCCCGCGAGCGGATCGGCGACGGGCGCGCTTTCGAGCGGCCACACGCGCGCGCCGGGCAGCACGCCAGCGACCGCGGTGGTCGGCATCAGGAACAGGCGCTCGCCCGCGAAGCCGACGACTTCGGCTTCCGCATACGGCAGCGCGCTGCCCGGAGGCAGCTCGATCGTGCATTCGGCGCCGACCGACAGGCGCAGTCCGATCGCTTCGAGCACGAGACCCGCCGCGCGCGTGAGGCGTCCGCACGGACGCAGCGGCAGCGCGCGCGCGTTGCGCTCGCGCATGCCGTCGAGATGGGCGCGCCAGTGCGCGAGATGCGGATTCGCGAGCGCCGCGCGCGACGTCGCGGGCGGCGCCGCGAGCGGGCGAGGGTGATGAGGGTGCGCGCCGACGCTGGCGCCGATGTCGTGCGCGGCCGCATCGACGTGCTCGGGGCCGTGCGACGCCAGCGCGAGCTCGCGTTCGAGCGCGTCGAGTTCGTCGCGGCCGAGCGCGCCGGATGCGTCGCTCACCATGCGCTCACCTTGCCGATCGCGGCGGCGACCCGCTCCCAGCGGGTGGTGAGCGTCGCGTCGATTTCGCCCGTCGATGCCTGCGCGCGGCAGCCGCCGCGCTCGATCGACGCGTCGGTGCGCACGCTCCAGCCGAGCGTGTCGAGCTCGTCCTTCAGATACGCCTCGACGACGGGCAGATCCGCCGGATTCACGATCAGATGCGGCGCGCCGGCGAGCGCGGGCTCCGCGGCGAGCACCTCGCGCGCGGCCGCGATCAGCGCGGCCGGGTCGTACTGCACGTGCTGGCGCACGACCTGCTGCGCGATCTCGAGCGAGAGCGTCGCGATGTCGTCGGCGAGATCGCGCTCGACGCCCGTGAGCGCGTCGCGAAACGATGCGGCGAGCGCGGCGAGCTGCGCGCTTTGCGTGCGCGCCTCGGTCTGGCCGTCGTCGAAGCCTTTCGCGCGACCTTGTTCATAACCTGCCTGATAGCCGAGCGCCTGGCCTTCGACGTGGCCGGCGGCGAGCCCTTCCGCGTGCGCGGCGTCGCGCACGCGCTGCAGTTCGGCTGCGAGCGCGGCGGCCGCCGCGCCGCCGTCGTCGGGCGGCGGGGGCGGCGGCGGATCGAACGAAGCCATCTCCCATCGCTGGTATGCGGTGACGGGCTTGCTCGACGCGCTCGTGCGATCAGACATACGCGTCTTCCGCCTTGCCGCCGATCACGATCTGGCCGCTCTCGGCGAGGTTGCGTACGACCTGCAGGATCTTGCGCTGCTGCGTCTCGACTTCGGACACGCGCACCGGGCCCCGTGCGTCGAGATCCTCGGCGAGCAGCTCGGCCGCGCGCTGCGACATGTTCGACAGGAACTTCTGCCGCAGCGCGGGCGGCGCGCCCTTCAGCGCGACGATCAGCGCTTCCGACTCCACTTCCTTGAGCAGGAGCTGGATCGCTCGATCCTCGAGCTCGAGCAGGTTCTCGAACACGAACATCTGGTCGATGATCTTCTGCGCGAGGTCCGGATCGTATTGCTTGACGTTCTCGAGCACCGCTTCTTCGTGCACGCTCGTCATGAAGTTCAGGATCTCGGCCGCTGTGCGGATGCCGCCCATCGGCGCGCGCTTCAGGTTGTCGCTGCCGGACAGCAGGCCCGTCAGCACGTCGTCGAGCTCGCGCAGCGCGGTCGGCTGGATGCCGTCGAGCGTCGCGATCCGCAGCAGCACGTCGTTGCGCAGCCGCTCGGTGAAGCACGACGCGATCTCGGACGCCTGGTCGCGGTCGAGATGCACGAGGATCGTCGCGATGATCTGCGGATGCTCGTTCTTGATGAGCTCGGCGACGGCCGCCGAATCCATCCACTTGAGGCCTTCGATGCCGCTCGTGTCGCTGCCTTGCAGGATGCGGTCGATGAGGACGCCCGCCTTGTCTTCGCCAAGCGCCTTCGTCAGCACCGAACGGATGTACTCGCTCGAATCGAGCGACAGCGCGGTGTGCTTCTCCGCTTCGAGCACGAAGTCGTTCAGCACGCCCTCGACTTCTTCGCGCGTGACGTTCTTCAGTGCGGCCATCGCGGCGCCGATCTTCTGCACCTCGCGCGGCGCGAGGAATTTGAATACCTGCGCGGCCTCCTCCTCGCCGATCGACATCAGCAGGAGCGCGCTCTTGTTCAAGCCTTCAGCGTTCATCGGACACCCAGTTCTTGACGACGGTTGCGACGATCTTCGGATCCTGGCGCGCGATCGTGCGCGCGTAGTCGAGATTGCGTTCGTAGCGGTTCTTCTCGCTTTCGAAGGCGAGGAGGGCCGGGTGCTCGTCGTCCTCGTCGGCGAGCTGCTTCTTGTCGGGGCTCGGCAGGCCGTCGAGCGCGATCGCGTCGTTCGGGCCGTCGAGCGCCGGGATCGCGGCCGGCGCGGGCTCCGCCGGCGGCGGGAATGCGCGGCGCAGCGCCGGGCGCACGAACATGAAGTAGAGCGCTGCGGCCGCGGCGGCGACGCCCAGCCACTTCGCGATGTCCTTGCCGAGCTCGATCATGTCGGGCTGGCGCCACCACGGCAGGTTGGCGAACGGGTCGGCGGCCGTCGAGAACGCGCTGTTGACGACGTTGACCGAATCGCCGCGCTTCTCGTCGTAGCCCATCGCGTCCTTCACGAGCTGCTGGATCTGCGTGAGCTTCTCCGCGGTGAGCGGCTGCATCGTCACGTGGCCCTTCGCGTCGGCGGCAGGCTGATAGTTGACGACGACCGCGACCGACAGCCGCTTGATCGTGCCCGTCGACTGTTCGACGTGACGCACGGTCTTGTCGAGTTCGTAGTTCGTCGTCGAATCCTTGCGGTCGCTGACGGGTGTCGCAGCCGGGCCGGCCGGCTGGCCGTTGCTCGCGACGATCGGCGCGGACGCCGGCTGCGGCGGCGTGTTCGACAGCGCGCCCGGCACGCCCGACGCGCCGCTTTGCGCGAGCTCGGTCGCGGTGCTCGTCTGCTGGCTGCGGATCGCGCTCTGCTGCGGCGTGCCGTTCGGGCCGTAGCTCTCCGAGGTCTGCTCGATCTTCGAGAAATCGACGTCGGCGCTCACCTGCGAGCGCGCGTTGCCGGCGCCGAAGATCGGCGCGAGGATCGCGTCGATGCGTTTTTGCGTGTTGCGCTCGATCTGCTGCACGTACTTGAGCTGGCTCGCGTCGAGGCCGGACGCCGACGCGGTCTGCGTGAGCAGGTTGCCGTCCTGGTCGACGATCGTCACGTTCTTCGCGGGCATGTCGGGCACGCCCGACGACACCATCCGTGTGACGGCGAGCACCTGGCCTTCGTCGAGCACGCGGCCCGGATACAGATCGACGAGCACCGACGCCGACGGCGCCTCGCGGTCGCGCACGAACACCGATGGCTTCGGGATCGCGAGATGCACGCGCGCGGCGCGCACCGCGTTGATCGATTCGATCGTGCGCTGCAGCTCGCCTTCGAGCGCGCGCTGATAGTTGACCTGCTCGGCGAACTGGCTGATTCCGAATTTCTGGTTGTCCATCAGCTCGAAGCCGACCGAGCCGCCCTTCGGCAGCCCCATCGACGCGAGCTTGAGGCGTGTTTCGTGGACCTGGTTCGCGGGCACGAGGATCGCGCCGCCTGCGTCGGCGAACTTATAGGCAACGTTTGCCTGCTGGAGCGCGGCGATGATCGCGCCGCCGTCGCGGTCCGACAGGTTGCTGTAGAGCACGCGGTAGTCGGGCGAGCGGCTCCAGAGCACGAGCGCGACGATCGCGGCGATCGCGAGCGCCGCGCCGATCAGGAACGGCAGGCGCGGGTTCGTCTTCATCCGCGCGAGGCCGGGGATGCGTTCGGCGAAGCCGCCCAGGCCGAAATCCGCGCCGCCCGCCGCTGCGCCCGGCAGCGCGCCCGCCGCGGCCACGGCTTGCGGCGACGCACCCGTCAGGCTCGAACGGGCGTCGGGATTGATCAGCGAGTTGGCCTGCGAGTCCATGCGTCGAGTATCTCCACTGCGGGCTGAATGCCGGCTCGGCAGAGCAGGCGGACATTGACACGGTGCGATTATCCGCAACGCAGTCAAGCGCGATCGGACGAATAGAGCAGGGTTTCGCCCGTACTTCTCCGGCTTTCGCCGTTGCGCGGCTGCTATGCTTTTTCGCAATCCGGCCCTCGCAACGCTCGCGGGAAGCCGGGGTTCCCCCCGCCGGGCCCGCGCGGCCCGGCTTCTTCTGCGGAGATCACATGGTTGCCCCCGTCAACGGAATCGCTTCGGCGCTGCAACAAATGCAGGCGATGGCCGCTCAGGCCACGGGCGGAGCGGCGAGTCCGACGGCGGCGCTCGCCGGTTCCGGCGCGGCGACGGCCGGCTCGTTCGCGAGCGCGATGAAGGCGTCGCTCGACAAGATCAGCGGCGACCAGCACAAGGCGCTCGGCGAGGCCCAGGCGTTCGAGCTCGGCGCGCAGAACGTGTCGCTGAACGACGTGATGGTCGACATGCAGAAAGCCAACATCGGCTTCCAGTTCGGACTCCAGGTGCGCAACAAGTTAGTGAGCGCCTACAACGAGATCATGCAGATGTCCGTTTGACGGACCTTGCTCCGCGTCATTTTTCTAAAGCTCTCGGGCTTTCTTACCGATAACGTCGATACAAGACCGCGCCGTGTCGCGCACGGAGCGGTGGTATCGGATCGAATGCACCAAAGAGGAGGAGCGCCATGTTTACCCCAGGTCACGCTGGAGCCAGTGCCTATGCGCGCGTCGGCGTCGAAACAGGGGTGATGGGCGCGTCTCCCCACCGGCTCATTGCTATGCTCTACCAGGGCGCGCGCCAGGCGATCGCGCATGCGCGGCTGCATCTGCAGCAAGGCAATGTCGCCGCGCGCGGCGAGGCGATCGGCAAGGCGATCCGCATCGTCGAGAGCGGCCTGCAGCAGTCGCTGAACCTTGAAGTCGGCGGCGACATCGCGTCTCGCCTCGACGCGCTCTATACGTACATCTGCCGGCGTCTGCTGCAGGCGAACGTCGACGCAAGCGAAGCGATGCTGATCGAGGTCGACGGCCTGCTCGCGACGCTCGAGGACGCATGGACGGGCATCGGCCCGGAGGTTGCCAGGATGACCGCGCAAGCAGGAACGGAACAGTCGCGATGAACCGGAAGGATGAGTACTTTGCCCGCTACGAAGCGATCGCCGACGTGTCCGGACGGATGCTCGTCGCGGCCCGCGATGCGTCGTGGCATGCGCTGAGCGGGCTGCAGGACGAGTATCTGCGGCTCGTCGACGGGCTGAAGGAAGCCGAGCAGGGCGTCCTGCTCGACGACGCCGAGCGCACCCGCAAGTTCGAGCTGATCCGCCGCATCCTCGCCGACGACGCCGCGATCCGCGATCTCGCGAGCCCCGAGGTCGCGCGGCTGTCCGCGTTCATCCACGCGGGCCGCTCGACGCTGAAGGATTTGTATCGGGCGCGCGGCTGAAGGCGGGCGGGGCGCGCCGCCGCCTTCGGGCGCGCCGGCTTGCGCGGACGAACGGCGCGCGTTCGTCTCCGCGGGTTGCCCGATTTTCATCCGGCGCGCGTCAGGATTCACGATGACCGGTATCGACACCGCTGCTGCCGCCATCCTGGCGAGCCGCATCGACAGCCTTCTCGACGCGATCCAGCCCTCGGCGGGCGGCGCGGCGGCGGCGCAGGTCGGCACGTCCGGCGCGCCGCCCGCCGCCGCGCCGCCGCAGGGCGCGACGGGCGGACCGCCGCCCGCGTCCGCACAGGCCGCGCTGTCCGAGGTCGGACTCACGCTCGACGCGATTTCCCGCTACGGCGGCGGCGCGACGCCCGCCGTCGTCGGCGCCGCGCCGCTGCTGCCCGCGCCGCCCGCTTCGACCGCGCAGGCGGGGGCGCTGCTCGAGCCGTTGCTCCTGCCGCTCGATACCGGCGCAGGCAATGCCGCGCCGTCCGCTGCCGCATCGGCCGCGCAGATCGCCGCGCAAGCGTCGTCTGCCGCGTCGCCCGCTGCCGCGCTGAGCGCAGCGCTCGCGCAGGCTGTCGCGGACTGCGGCCTCTTCTACGAATCTCATCTCGCTCAATGGCTCGCCGGCCAGCGCACGACGGCCGAACTCGCACGCGAGCCGCAGGCGCGGCTGGCGACGGCCGGCCAGCCGGGCGCACAGACCGCCCAGGCGGGCGATGCGCTCGGCGACGCGTTTGCCGACCTGCTCGCCGCGCGCCCGCCGCTGCCGCAAGGCGGCCGCGACGCGCCCGCGCAGGCGGTCGCGCGCGGTCCGGGGCAGACGGCGGGCGATGCGGGCGAAGGCACAGCGGCGGGGCGCGCACTACCGAACGCAGCGGCGCTTGCGCGCTCCGTCGACGCGTATGCGGCGCTCGCCGACGCGAACGGCAAGCCTGCCGCCGCGTCCTCCGCGCAGACGGCCGGCACGCGAGCCGGCCTGCCACCTACGGACGCCGACACGTCGGCGTCGGTCGCGGCATCGCTGCATGCGGCGACGCTGCCGATCGTGCGCCAGCAGCTCGATCTGCTCGCGACCGATCAGTTTCGCTGGATCGGCGAGGCGTGGCCGGGCGCGCGGCTCGACTGGACGATCGAGCCGGACGAGCAGCACCGCCGCGAACGATCCGCGCCCGACACCGATTTCCCGGGCGCGGGCGGCTGGCGCACGCGCCTCACGCTCGCGCTGCCGTCGCTCGGCACGATCGATGTGGAGCTCGTGCTGAACGGCGAGCAGCTCGCCGCGCGGCTGCGCGCGACCGAGGCGGGCGCGGCGCGGCTCGCGCCGCACGGCGACGCGCTGCGCGCCCGCCTGCAGGCGCTTGGCCTGCAAGTGAGCGGCCTGTCGATTCGCGCGATCGACGGCGTACCGGACGGCTTCGACACGACGGTTGCGCGGGCGGCGGCGTCCGCGTACGCGCGCGCGGCCGCGGGCGGCGAAGCGGGGCCGATGGGGGCGGCGGGCTTGGCGGATGCGGTGGGGGCGGCCGGGGCGGCAAGCGCCGAGCGTCGGACGCCGCCGCCGCCGCCGACCGAGACTGACGACGACTGGGAGTTCACGCGATGAGCGGGCCGCGGCGCAAGCGCGCCGCAGTGCTCGCCTACGACGCGAAGGGCGGCGATACCGCGCCGCGCGTCGTCGCGAAGGGATACGGGCTCGTCGCCGAGCGGATCATCGAGCGAGCGCGCGACGCCGGGCTATATGTGCATACCGCGCCCGAGATGGTGTCGCTGCTGATGCAGGTCGATCTCGACGCGCGGATTCCGCCGCAGCTGTATCAGGCGGTCGCGGAGCTGCTCGCGTGGCTGTATGCGCTCGAGAGCGGCGCGGACGATGGCGGAGACGCGCCGCCGGTCTTTCCGCTGCTGCCGAAGCGCTGAATGGGAGACGCCGTGGTGCCGCGGCGCGACGGTTGAATGGCGCGACGGCCACGCCTGCCCGCCTGCCCGCAGCATTGAGTTCGCTGACATTCTGTGTAATGATATCCATTCTCATTTAATTGAAGCGGGCGGCGCGCGACTCGGTTGCGCGCCGCCCGATGTTTTGTGCGAATGGAAGCCGAAGCGTGAACGCGCCCGAATCGATCGAAAAACACACCGGCGTCGTGGTGCCGTATCCGGGCGCGCCGAGGAAGCTCGACGCCGCCGAACTGGCCGAACGCCGCCGCCGCTCGCAGCGCGCGACGTTCATCAAGTGGCTGCGCAAGGTGCACGGCTGGGTCGGCTTGTGGGGCGCGGTGCTCGGCCTCCTGTTCGGCGTGACGGGCGTGCTGCTCAATCACCGCGCGCCGCCGCTCAAGATCTCGTCCGGCGAGCCGCAGGTCAGTCAGTTACAGCTCGCGCTGCCGTCGCCCGCGCCCGCGACGCCCGTCGCCATGGCCGCGTGGGTCGGGCGCGAGCTCGCGTTCGATGGCCGGCTCGGCCGCATTCGGAAGGAGCCGGCGCAGCCCGTCGCGTGGGGCGAGCGTCGCGTCACGCAGCCCGAGCACTGGCAGTTCGGCATCTTCGGTCCGCACAGCAACGTGCAGGTCGAGTACTGGAAGGGGAACGGCTACGTGTCGGTGAAGCGCACCGACAACGCATTCCTCACGACGCTCAACAACCTGCATCGCGGCGTCGGGATGAACCTGTTCTGGGTCCTGCTGATGGATACGATCGCGGGTTCGATGGTTCTGCTGTCGCTGACGGGCGTGCTGCTCTGGACCGAGCTCAACAAGCGGCGCACGGTCGGTGTCGTGCTCGTCGTCGGCTCGGTCGCCGCGGCGCTCGCGGCTGGCTTGGCTTGACGGCCGATCGCGGCGCGCGCTTCACGGCGGCGCGTCGCGGCGTGCGGTGCGCTTCGTCGATATCGAATGGCACGCATCACGCGACACATCGAGTTCCGCGCGGGCCGCGCCTTCCCGCTGTCGAGTTGACTGCCGGACGAGCGGCCTGCCATTCGCGATGCCGGAGCGTCGGCCGGAATATGCCGTCTCCCGCCTGGCCGCTTCTACGCACGCAAGCCGAGCGAAGGACGAAGTGCGAAGTGCGGCACGGCGACTAACGACCGAACCCAGACAGCCACGGCGACCGCGTATCCCGCTCACCCCTTCGTCGCGCCGAACGTGATCCCCGCGACGAAATTCTTCTGCATCGCGAAGAACATCGCGACCGACGGCAGCGCAGCGAGGATCGAGCCCGCCGACACGAGGTTCCACGACGTCGTCCATTGCCCCTTCAGCGCCGCGACGCCCGCCGTGATCGGCGCTGCCTCGTCGCCTTGCGTGAGGCACAGCGCCCAGAAGTAGTCGTTCCAGACGAACGTGAAGACGAGGATCGCGAGCGCCGCGAGCGCGGGGCGGATCAGCGGCAGCACGATCCGGTAGAACACGATCCATTCGCCCGCGCCCTCGACGCGCGCCGCCTCGATCAGTTCGAACGGCAACTGCTTGATGAAGTTGCGCAAGAACAGCGTGCAAAAGCCGGTCTGGAACGCGACGTGGAACAGGATCAGCGCCTCGACCGTGTTGAACACGCCGAGCCTGAGCGACAGGTCGCGCACGGGAATCATCAGCACCTGCACCGGCACGAAGTTGCCGGCGACGAACGTGCCGAACAGTGCGGCGTTGCCGCGAAAGCGATAGGTTGCGAGCGCGTAGCCCGCCATCGCCGCGAGCGCGATCGAGCCGAGCACCGAAGGCACGGTGATCTGCACGCTGTTCCAGAAATAATGGAGCATTGGCGACGTCGTCAGCGCGTCGCGGTAGTTCTCGATCATCGAGAAGTGCTTCGGCCAGCCCCAGTAGCGGCCTTCCTGGAGCTCCTCGGTCGAGCGGACCGACGTGACGAACACCGCGATCATCGGCAGCAGCCACACGACGAGCGCGACGGGCAGCGACAGCTTGTACAGATTGCGAGAGACGGGCTTCCATTGCTGGAGCGGCATCGGAAACATGGCGGCACCTCACTGTTCGTTGCGCACCATGCGGCGCAGTTGGAAGACGATATAGACGAGCATGATCGCGAACAGCGCGACGGCGATCGACGCGGAATAGCCGAGGCGGTAGTACTTGATCGCCTGGTCGTACATGTAATACGCGAGCACGGTCGAGCTTTCGAACGGCCCGCCGCCCGTCATCACCGAGATCAGGTCGAAGCTGCGCAGCGCGCCGATCACTGTGACGACGATCGCCATGAAGGTCGTCGGCCGCAACTGCGGCAACACGACGTGCCAGAACAGCGTGAAGCCGCGCGCACCTTCCATTCGCGCGGCCTCGATCTGCTCGGCGTTGAGCGCCGTGAGGCCCGTCAGGTAGAGGATCATGCAGTATGCGGTCTGCGGCCACAGCGCCGCGAGCACGATGCCGAACGTCGCGTAGCGCGCGTCGCCGAGCACGGGCACGCCATGTCCGACGATGAGCGCGAGGAGGCCGAAGGTCGGATCGTAGAACCACGAGAAGATCAGTCCGACGACGACGCCCGACAGCACGAACGGCGCGAAGCACAGCGACTTGACGAGGCGGATGCCGCCGACCGACTGGTTCAGGTACAGCGCGAACGCGAGGCCGAGCGGCGGCGCGAGCATGAAGAGCGCGAGCCAGATCACGTTGTTCTTCAGTGCGGTATAGAACGTCGGCGCGTGCAGCAACTCGACGTAGTTCGCGATGCCGACGAACGTGCGCTCCGTCATGCCGTCCCAGTTGTACAGGCTCAGCCACATCGTCGACAGGATCGGCCAGATCACGTAGACGGCAACCATCAGGCAGGCGGGGGCGAGAAAGAGCCACGCGGCGCGCTGCTGCCTGCGCGCGGCGAGCGACGGGTGGCGCGCGGGCGGCGCGGCGGGGGCGGCGCGTGCGATTGGCGCAACTGGCGCGGCGTCCCGGCGCGGCGGCGCGTCGGGGCGGGCGTCGTCGATTTCACGGGGCGTGATCGATCTGGGCACGGCGAACTCCTGAAACGGGACGCGGCGGCGCACGGCCGCCGCCGAATCACTTCTTGTAGATCCGCTTGCGGGTCTGTTCGAGCTGCGCGAGCACGGCGTCGAGCTGCGCGGGATTGGCCATGAACTGCTGCATGCCCTTCATTCCCTCGTCGGCCATTTCCTTCGTCATGTCGCGATCGTAGAACTGCGCGACGCCGCCCTTCGTGCCGGCGAGGATCCGGAAGCCGATGCGCGAGATCGGATCGTCGGGTTCCGGCGACTTGCTGTTCGCCGACAGCGAACCGAGCCCTTCCGCGAGCTTCGCGCCGATCTCCGGCGTTTCGACGAACGCGAGGAACGTGCGCGCGTCGGCCTTGTTCTTTGCTTTCGTCGGGATGTGCAGTGATTCGACCGGGCCGTCCTCGGCGGTCGGCACCGACGGATCGATGATCGGAAACTGGAAGTAGCCCATCTGCGGCTTCACGTTCTGCGGAAAGCCCGCCGCGATGAACGTGCCCATCAGCATCATCGCCGCCTTGCCCTGGAACAGGAACGGCTGCGCGCCGTCGAGATCGTAGGACAGCGCGTTGTCGACGAAGTAGCCGGCGTCGATCAGCGACTTCCACGTCGTGTACACCTTTTTCACGCGCGGGTCGGTGTACGGCACGTCGCCCGCCATTAGCCGCTGATGGAATGCGTTGCCGTTGATCCGCAAGTCGAGATAGTCGAACCAGCCGGCGAGCGTCCACGCATCGCGGCCGCCGATCGCGATCGGCGTGATCCCCGCCGCCTTCAGCTTCTTGCATGCGGCGAGGAATTGATCCCAGGTCTTCGGCTCGTCGGCGATGCCGACCTTGTGCAGCAGATCCTTCCGGTAGAAGAGGCCCCACGAGTAGTAGACGGTCGGCGCCGCGTACTGCTTGCCGTTGTACGACGACGCGTCGCGCGTCGACGCATACATCGCGTTCCAGCCGTTCTTCGCCCAGTCGGCGCTCAGGTCTTCGAACAGGCCGCGCCGCGCGTAGTACGCCATCCGCTCGCCCGCGTGCCAGTTGACGACGTCGGGCGCGACTGTCGTGAGCCACGCCGGCAACTGGACCTTGTATGCCTCTTCGTCGACGAAGGTCGCCTTTACGTCGATGTCCGGGTGCGCCTTGTGGAACGCGTCGAGCGTCGACTGCCACACCGCGCGCTGGCTCGCGCCCTTGAACGCGATGTTGATCGCGAGCGTGCCGGCGTCGGCGGGCGACGCGGCGCCGAACGACGCGACCGCGACGGCGGCCGTCGCCGCGAGCCCGGCAATGAAGCGGATGGGGCGATGGTTCATGTGTGTCTCCGATGTTGGTGTGGATGGACGACGCCGCGCGGCGCCGGTACTGCCGACGCCGTCAGCCGCGATAGGCCGCGACGCCGCGCGGCTCGACCTGCGCGTCGCCGAGCACGAACGCCGACGGCGGGACCGCGTCGATCGTGTGCGGCGCGTCGCCGTAGTTGAAGACGTACGTGAGTCCGCCGCGGCGGCTCACGCGGACGCTGTCGCCGAGCGGCGCGGGCGCGAGTCCCGCTTCGGCGGCAACGTCGGCGAAGAGCTGCTCGGTCGTGCCTTCGTCGAAGAGGGCTGCCCAGTAATGCAGCCGGCCGTGCGCGATGCATGCCGGATGGCCGTCAGCGAAGCGCGCGCGCACGTCGCCGTGCGCGCCGTCGCGCAGCTCGACGAGATCGCGCCAGTGACGCGCGAAGCCCGAAAACGCCGTGCCGTCGCGCAACGCGCCGTCGACGCGCTCGACGACGTTCGGCCGCAGCGACTCGACGCGCCACACGCGGATCGGCACGATCGATGCGAGCGGGCCGGGCGGCAGCGTCGGCGGGATTTGCAGATCGCGTGTCTTCGAGCCGCTGCGCGGCCCGAGCACGACATGCGCGTTCGACGCCGCGAGCCGAGCGGCGAAACCGTCCGGCACGACGGGCAGCGGCGGCACGACGATCAGCCGGTAGCCGTCGAGCGGCGCGCCGGCCGGAATGACGTCGACGTCGAAGCCGAGCGCGCGCAGCGCCGAGTAGTACTCGAACGCGAAGCGCGGATAGTGGAAATCCGCGCCTTGCGGATGCACGCCGAACAGCCACGTCGCTTCGTAGTCGTAGATCAGCGCGACCTGCGCGCGAACCTTGGCATCGGCGCCGGCGCCGGCGGCGTCGCGCAGCGCGGCGATTTCCCGCGCGACGCGCGCGGCTTCATGGCCGCCCACGTCGAGCGCGTTGTCCGGCGTGTTCAGCCCGGCGTGCATCTGCTCCTGCGCGAACGGGGCCTGCCGCCAGCGGAAATACGACACGCAGCCTGCGCCGTGCGCGAACGCCTCCCAGCTCCACAGCCGCACCATGCCGGGCAGCGGCGCCGGATTCCATTGCGCCCAGTTGACGGGGCCCGGCTGCTGCTCCATTACCCAGAACGGTTGCTTCGACATCCCGCGATAGACGTCGTGATTGAACGATGCGAAATCCGGATGGCCCGTGCGCAGCCAGCGCGCCTTCAGCTCCGGCGCGAACCATTGCTCTTCGAGCGCGCCGAGCGGGTAGCTGTCCCATGCGGCGAAATCGAGATCGCGCGCGACCTCGTAGTGATCGAACTCGGTGAAGAGCTGCATGAAGTTGTGCGTGACGCCGCGGCCGGGCGAATGCGCGCGGATCGCGTCGACCTGCATCCGGTGATAGCGCGCGAGCTCGTCAGACGCGAAGCGGCGATAGTCGAGGCGATGCGACGGATGCGCTTCGGTCACGGTGCCGATCGGCGCGTCGATCTCGTCGAAGCGCCGGTACTCCATGCTCCAGAACACCGTGCCCCATGCGCGGTTCAGCGCGTCGATCGTCCCGTAGCGCGCCTTCAGCCAGTTGCGAAAGCGCGCCAGCGCGGCGGGCGAGTAGCTGACGACCGTGTGGTGGCAGCCCATCTCGTTGTCGGTCTGCCAGTAGCGCACGGCCGGATGCCGGCCGTAGCGCTCGGCGACCGCCGTGCAGATCCGCTGCGACGCGTCGTAGTACGCCGGCGACGAGAAATCGTAGTGGCGGCGCGAGCCGAACGTGCGCGGCCGGCCGTCGGCGCCGGTCGCGAGGATGTCGGGATGGCGGTCGATCAGCCATTTCGGCGGCGTCGCGGTCGGCGTGCACATCACGACGTCGAGTCCCGCCGCGCCGAGCACGTCGATCGCGCGATCGAGCCAGCCCCAGTCGAATTCGCCCGGCGACGGCTCGATGCGGCTCCATGCGAATTCGCCGATCCGCACCTGCTCGATGCCGAGCGTCTTCATCCGGCGGGCGTCTTCCGCCCACATCGATTCGGGCCAGTGTTCCGGGTAGTAACAAACGCCGATGCGCATGCCGAGTCCTTATGCGTAGTGGTGAACGACGGCGCACGCGGGCACCGCGCGGCCGTCTGCGGTGAACAGATGGCAGGCGGCGGCGGGCGCGTGCAGCCGCACGCGATCGCCCGCGCGCAGCCGCGCGTCGCCCGGCACTTTCGCGACGAGCGGCGCGCCGCCCGGCTCGTCGAGATGCACGTAGCTCAGCTCGCCGAGATGTTCGACGAGCGCGACGTCGCGCGCGAGCGTCGCGGGCGTTGGCTCGCTGGCGAGCGCGAGATGCTCGGGGCGGATGCCGAGCGTCACTTCGTCGCCGGCCTGCAGCGCCGTGCCGTCGCGCGGCAGCGTCAGCGCTTCGCCGGAGGCGAGCGTGACGGTCGTGCGATTTACGTCGCGCGCGGCGACGACGGCCGGCAGGAAATTCATCCGCGGCGAGCCGATGAAGCCCGCCACGAACCGGCTGTTCGGATGGTGATAGAGCTCGAGCGGCGTGCCGATCTGCGCGATGCTGCCGTCGCGCGCGGCGTCGGCGCCCGCGTGCAGCAGCACGATCTTGTCCGCGAGCGTCATCGCTTCGGTCTGATCGTGCGTCACGTAGACGACGCTCGCGTTCGCGAACTGCCGGTGCAGGCGGGCGATCTCGATGCGGGTCTGCCCGCGCAGCGTCGCGTCGAGATTCGACAGCGGTTCATCGAACAGAAACACGCCCGGCTCGCGCACGATCGCGCGGCCGATCGCGACGCGCTGCCGCTGGCCGCCCGACAGCGCCTTCGGCTTGCGGTCGAGCAGCGCGTCGAGTTGCAGGATGCGCGCCGCGTCGCGCACTTTCCGGTCGATCTCCGGCTTCGGCGTGCGCGCGAGCTTCAGGCCGAACGCCATGTTTTCGTAGACCGTCATGTGCGGAAACAGCGCGTAGCTCTGGAACACCATCGCGACGCCGCGCTCGGCGGCGGGAACGTCGTCGACGCGCCGTCCGTCGATCAGCAGCTCGCCGTCGCTCAGATCCTCGAGTCCGGCGATCATCCGCAGCAAGGTCGACTTGCCGCAGCCGGACGGCCCGAGGAACACGCAGAATTCGTGCGCGCCGATCTCCAGATCGACGTCGCGGATGACCGGCGCGCCGTCTCCATAGGCTTTCTGCACGCGCCTCAATGAAATGCTCGCCATCGTCTCCACTCCATGTTCTAATGCGCCGCGTAAGATTAAGCGCTTAATCATCGGGCTCAAAAAAATGACCGCCTGCGATCGCGGATGCGCCGCGCCCGTGTTTCGGCGACTCGATGTGCGACGATGGTGCGCCAGAAAAATTTGCGAATCAAATATTGAATAACCGGCTCAGATAGTGAGAGACGAGATGGCGACGTTGAATGAGGTCGCGCAGCGTGCGGGCGTGACCGCGGCGACCGTATCGAACGTGCTGCGCAACCGCGGGCGCGTCGGCGCCGATACGCGCGCGCGCGTGCTGGACGCGGTGCGCGCGCTCGGCTATCGGCCGCACCTTGCCGCCCGCGCGCTCGCCGAAGGGCGCGCGCCGACGGTCGCGCTGATGGTGTCGAGCATCGCAAACCCGTTCTACCCGGAGTTCGCACTGGCGGTCGAAAAGGCGGTGCGGCGCAACGGGCAGTTCCTGATCGTTTGCAATACGAACGACAACCCGTCCGAAGGACGCGCGTATCTCGACCAGATCGCGGGGACGATTTCCGAAGGCATTCTCGTGACGAACGCGAACCTGCATCTGCCCGACCTGCTCGACGTGCAGCGGCGCGGCGTGCCCGTCGTGCTGTGCATGTGGGAGCGCCCGGACGCGCTGCCCGACACGCTGCCGTGCGTCGCGGTCGATTTCCGGCTGGCGGGGCGGCTCGCGGCGCAGCACCTGATCGCGCTCGGGCATCGCGACGTCGGCGTGATCGTCGGCGGCCGTTCGGAGACGGGCGTGCACGCGGCGCGATTCGACGGCTTCGTCGACACGATGCGCGAGCACGGTCTCGATGTCGCGGCTGTCGCGTGCGAGCCGGACACGATCGACGGCGGCGCGCGCGCAGCGCGCCGGCTGCTCGACGCGAAGCCGCACCTGACCGCGCTTTTCGCGACGAACGATCTGCCGGCGATCGGCGCGATGCACACGGCGGCCGAGCGCGGCAGGCAGGTGCCGGACGATCTGTCGATCGTCGGGATCACGAACATTCATCTGGCGAACGACGTGCGGCCGGCGCTCACGACCGTCGCGATTCCGATCGACGAGGCGGCGGATCTGGCGGTCGAACTGCTCAACGCGTTGCGCGAGACGGGAGGGGGCGTCGACGAGGCGCTACTGGCAGCGGCGCGCGCGCGGACGACTTCCGCGCCGAGATTGCTCGTGCGCGGGACGACGGGGCGCGCGCGGTCCGCGCATGGTGGGATGCGCGATCGCTGAGTATCGTGGTGGTGGCGAGAGCCGTGTGGCTTGGCTGCAGCGCTGAATGATGAGCGTCGATTTGCGATTAGCGACTGTCGAATGCCAACCGTCAACCGCCGACCGCCGACCGCCCAACCGCCCAACCGCCCAACCGCCGACGCCAACCGGTGATCGATGCGCGCCGCCGCCGCGTTAAATCCCGCAGACCGCGCCGCCGCCCGCCGCGACCTCCCGCGCCGCTTTCGCCCCTTCGACCTGCAGGATCGTCGGCAGCGACACGCCGTTCTTCGCCGCCGTCACCTCGGCGAGGATCGACACCGCGATCTCCGGCGGCGTGCGGCTGCCGATGTAGATGCCCGCCGGGCCATGCAGCCGCGCAAGCGCCGCCGCGCCCAGATCGAACTCGCGCAGCCGCTCGCGCCGCGCCTGGCTGTTGCGCCGCGAGCCGAGCGCGCCGACGTAGAACGCCGGCGTCTTCAGCGCTTCCATCAGCGCGAGATCGTCGAGCTTCGGATCATGCGTCAACGCGATCACCGCCGAGCGGCGATCGAGCTGCATGTCGAGCACGGTATCGTCGGGCATCGTCCGCACGAGCCGCGTGCCCGGCACGTCCCACGCGTCCGTGTACGCTTCGCGCGGATCGCAGACCGTCACCTGATAGTCGAGCCCGACCGCGATCTGGCACAGATAGCGCGACAACTGCCCCGCGCCGATCACGAGCATCCGGTAGCGCGGCCCGTGAATCGTCACGAGGCGCGCGCCGTCGAAGGACAGCCCGTCGGTCGCGATCGCGGGCGCGAGCGCCGCTTCGCCCGTCGCGAGATCGAGCGTGCGCGTGACGAGCCGGCCGCGTTCGAGCGCGTCGCACAGCGCCGCGATGCCGCTTTTCGGCGCGAGCGGTTCGAGCACGAGCTCGATCGTGCCGCCGCACGGCAGGCCGAAGCGATGCGCTTCTTCGGCCGTCACGCCGTACTTGACCGCTTCGGGCCGCGCCCAGCTCGCGACGCCCGACGCCTGCACGCGTGCGATCAGATCGTCCTCGATGCAGCCGCCCGACACCGAGCCGACGACGAGCCCGTCGTCGCGCACCGCGAGCATCGCGCCCTCCGGCCGCGGCGACGAACCCCAGGTCCGCACGACCGTCACGAGCAGCGCGCGGCGGCCGTCGCCGAGCCAGCGCGCGCCCGTCCTCAGCACTTCGAGATCCATGCTTTCCATGATCCGATCCTTGCGACGTCCCGGCCGGCGGGAGACCCGGCCGCTCGATGGCGCGATTATGGCGCGTCCGGTGAAAGCGCGCAGGAGCGGCCGCGCGCGCAAAAAAAACGCTCCCGGAAGTCGGGAGCGCCTATTGCACGCGCCGGCGAGCCGCTCGAGCAGGCCCGCTGCGCGCGATACGCGGGAAGAAACGCGTCAGTGCTGCTCGGCGCCGTGCGCGAGCTTCGAATGACGGCGCGAGTACGCGAAGTACACGACGAGGCCGATCACGAGCCACGTCCCGAACGCGATCCACGTGACGGGCTGCAGGTTCAGCATCAGGAACAGGCAAGCGGCGACCGCGAGGATCGGCACCACCGGCACGCCCGGGCAGCGGAACGCGCGCGGCAGATCCGGGTGCGTGCGGCGCAGCACGAGCACCGCGATCGACACCATCGAGAACGCGGCGAGCGTGCCGATGTTGATCAACTCGGCGAGCACGTTGAGCGGAATCAGCGCGGCGATCAAGCCGAAGAACAGGCCGACGAGCCAGGTCGTCAGGAACGGCGTCGCGAAGCGCGGATGCACGCGCGACAGCGCGGCGGGCAGCAGGCCGTCGCGCGACATCGCGAAGATGATCCGGGTCTGGCCGTAGCTCATCACGAGAATCACGGTCAGCATGCCGACGACGGCGCCGAGGTCGATGAAGCCCGCGACCCACTTCTCGCCCGCGATTTGCAGCGCGTACGAGATCGGATGCGAGACGTTCGCGTACTGCGCCCACGGCACGATGCCCGTCGCGATAGCCGCGACCGCGACGTACAGGAACGCGCACACGCCGAGCGACGCGATGATGCCGATCGGCAGATCGCGCTTCGGATTCTTCACTTCCTCGGCCGCCGACGACACCGCGTCGAAGCCGATGAACGCGAAGAACATCACGGCCGCCGCGCCGAACACGCCGTTCCAGCCGTGCGGCATGAACGGCTTCCAGTTCGCGGGCGTCACGTGGAAGACGCCGACCGCGATCACGAGCAGCACGACCGCGACCTTGATGAACACCATGATGTTGTTTACGCGCGTCGATTCGCGGATGCCGATCGACAGCAGCGTCGTGATGATGATCATCACGAGGAACGCGGGCAGGTTGAAGTAGGTGACGACGCCCGGCAGCGCGCCCGGCGCGGCGGTGAGCGCCGCGGGCAGAGACACGCCGAAGCCCTGCAGCAGCGACTGCAGGTAGCCGGACCAGCCGACCGACACCGCGGACGCCGCGAGCCCATACTCGAGCATCAGATCCCAGCCGATGATCCACGCGACGAGCTCGCCGAGCGTCGCATATGAATACGTGTAGATCGAGCCGGCGACGGGGATCGTCGATGCGAATTCGGCATACGACAGCGCGGCGAGGCCGCACGCGATCGCCGCGACCACGAACGCCAGCATCAGCGCGGGGCCGGCCTGCACGGCGCCCGTGCCGGTCAGCACGAAGATGCCGGTGCCGATGATCGCGCCGATGCCGAGAAAGGTGAGGTCGACCGCGCCGAGCGCCTTCTTGAGGCCGGCCGCGTGCGCGCCGGCGATCATGCGGTCGACGTTTTTCTTGCGGAAAAGAGACATTGCGAAGAATTGCCGGAAACGCGAGGCGCACCGGAAAGTGGAAAATCCGCCATTTTAGCGGATGTGGCGCGCTTGCCCGTGCCGGACGATGCGCAATTGCGACGCGAGCCGCAAAAAAATCGTCCAATGAAAACAACCGCTTGCGCGCGGCGCGGCGCTGCGCCGCGTCGCGGGAGGCGTCGGCCGCGCGGGGAACGCGCGCCGCGCTACGCGCCGATTGCCGGGTTCATGTCGACGAGCCGGTTGCTCATCACGTAGAACGTCAGCTCCGCGTTGTTCGACAGCTTCATCTTCTCGAGGAGGCGGGTGCGGTAGACGCTGACCGTCTTCACCGACAGCGACAGCGCGTGCGCGATGTCGGTGAGCCGCTTGCCCGACGCGATCATGCAAAGCGTCTGGTACTCGCGGTCGGACAGCTTCTCATGCGGCAGCGGCTCGTTCTCGAACGACACATATTCGGCGAGCGCCTCGGCCATCGCCGGGCTCACATACTTGCGGCCGGCGGCGACCTGGCTGATCGCCGACACCATTTGCGCGGCGTTGACGGTCTTCGACAGATAGCCGGCCGCGCCCGCTTTCAGCGCACGCACGGCGAATTGATCTTCGCGGTACATCGAGAACATCAGCACCGGCATGCGCGGCAGCTTGCGCTTCAGGCGCTTGAGCACCTCGATCCCGTTCATGTCGGGCAACGAGATGTCGAGGAGGATCACGTCGAACGCGCTCCTGTCGGTGATCGCGAGCGCCTCGCTGCCGCACTCGGCTTCCATCACCTCGCGTGCGATGCCGCGGTCGATCAGCAGTTGACGGATGCCTTGGCGGACGATCGCGTGGTCGTCGACGAGCAGGATCTGCAGACTCATCGCGCCTCCTTGCGCATCCTGCGCGCGGCGGCCGGCGTATGCGCGGGGGCGACGAGCGCGGCCCACGCGAAGCGCGCGCAAAGCGCCGTGCCCGTGCCGCTCGAGCGCGGCGAAACGAGTTCGAGCGTGCCGCCGAGCGCTTCGCAGCGCGCGCGCATGCCGCCGAGCCCGTAGCCGCGGCGGCGCGTGGCCGGAATGCCCACGCCGTCGTCGGCGACGACGAGGGTCAGATGCGTGTCGTCGACGTCGATCCGCACGTCGGCGGCCGATGCGCGCGCATGCTTGGCAACGTTTGCGAGCGCTTCCTGCGCGACACGGAATACGGCGAGCGCGCCGTCGGCGGAAAGCTGCGTGACGCGCGCGTCGGCCGCGCAGACGAAGCTCGTGCGCAGGCCGGTGCGCGCGCCGTGCGCGCCGATCCACGCGGCGAGCGCGCCGACGAGCCCCGCTTCGAGCGCGGGTGTGCCGAGGCCGTCGATCAGGCGGCGGTTTGCGGCCGTCGCGGCGTCGAGCGCCTGCTGCGCGAGCGCGAGCGCGCGCCGGCATCCGTCGGGCACGTCGTCCGGCAGCCAGGTTTCGATGTTCGCAAGCGCGAAGCGTGCGGCGGTGAGGTCGGCCCCGAGGCCGTCGTGCAGCTCGCCCGCGAGATGGCGGCGCGCGGATTCGTCGGCGGCGACGAGTTCGGCGGACAGTTGCGCGACGCGCGCGCCGAGCCGCTCGGCGGCAGGCGGGCGCACGGCGGGACGGGAAACGAAAGGAATGCCGGCATCGGTCGCAAGGTCGCGCGACGACGAAGCTAGGGCGCTTGCACTCGACAGCGCAATAGACGGCGTATCCATGACTCTCCCTTTCTGTTCAGAAAGCTATTCAGACACCCACTGGAACGACTGCCGACCGACGCGATCGGCACGGCCAGCCGGGGCGGGGTCAGCAATATGCTTCGGAAACATTATTTACATTCTGTAACATTTTGCGTGGCGCTGTAACAGTGAATGGGACCGTTTTCACGCGCCGCGCATGATATCGCAGAATTATATGCAAAGTCATACTGGGCGGACGCTTTAAGGTGCTCGCCGTGCCTCGGGGTGTTCCCGATGTAGGACAAACGCTGACAGACAACTTCAGCAACACAACGCGAACTTGTAACTATTTTGAGATACAAATATGACGTTTTGTAACCATGTTGCCAAAATCCGACACAAAAAAACCGGAGCGCCAGGCTTCGGTGGCTCCGGTTTTTGATGTGGATTAAGAAACGGGGTCAGTCGACGAACGCGCGCTCGATCACATAGTGGCCGGGGGCGCTGTTCTTGCCTTCGACGAGGCCCGCCTTCTTCAGCAGCTCGGTCGTGTCCTTCAGCATCGCGGTGCTGCCGCACAGCATGACGCGGTCGTGCTCGGGCGAGAACGGCGGAACGTCCAGATCCGTGAACAGCTTGCCGGACGAGATCAGGTCGGTGATCCGGCCTTCGTTCTCGAATTCCTCGCGCGTGACGGTCGGGTAGTAGACGAGCTTCTCGCGGATCACGTCGCCGAGGTATTCGTGGCCCGGCAGGTCGTGCTTGATGAAATCCATGTACGCGAGCTCGCCCTTCAGGCGGCACGTGTGCGTGAGGATCACCTTGTCGAAGCGGTCGTAGATGTCCGGATCGCGGATGATCGACATGAACGGCGCCAGGCCCGTGCCCGTCGACAGCAGCCATAGCGTCTTGCCGGGCAGCAGGTTGTCGGCGACGAGCGTGCCTGTCGGCTTCTTGCCGATCAGGACCGCATCGCCGACCTTCAGGTGTTGCAGCCGCGACGTCAGCGGGCCGTTCTGCACCTTGATGCTGAAGAACTCGAGGTGCTCTTCGTAGTTCGGGCTCACGATGCTGTATGCACGCGTGAGCGGCTTGCCGTCGACTTCCAGGCCGACCATCGTGAACTCGCCGTTGTTGAAGCGCAGGGCTTGTTCGCGGGTGCAAGTGAAGCTGAACAGCGTGTCGGTCCAGTGGTGGACGGACAGGACGGTAGCGGTGTCGAATTTGCTCATGGATTCGGAAACGATGCGGAAACCGAGGGACGGCCCGGTCCGCGGACCGGCCGATGGCGCACGTCATTCGCACGCCTACCCGATAAAACAGACGAGTGAGAAACGCCGTATTTTACCGTGCCTTGGATGCTCGCGTGCTTGATCCCGGCAAACGCGCGGAAATCGCCGACAAACTTGCGTGCGTCTTTCGTCGATTCAGGCAGGCTTTTCGGGGCCGGTGCGCCGGGTGCGTCCGGTGCGGCGCGCGTTCGGGCGTCAGTCGAGCCGCAGCCGCGCGACGTACGGCAGATGATCGGACAGCCATGCGGTTTCGTCGCCGGGCGCGCGCCATTCGATCGGCGTCATCCCGCGCACGAACATCTTGTCGAGCGCGAGCGCGGGCGAGAACGCGGGAAACGTGCGGCCCGACGCGCCGAGCAGCGTCGCGACTTCGGACAGGCCAATCTCGCCGAAGAGCGGGATCGAGTCGTTGCGCCAGTCGTTGAAGTCGCCCGCGAGGACGAGCGGCCCCGTGCTCGCGTGGCGCTCGATCCAGTGCGCGATCCAGCTCATCTGCCGCAGCCGCGCGGCGCGCGTGAGCGCGAGGTGCGCGCACAGCAGCGTGACGGGCGCGCTGCCCGCGAGCGTCGCGCGCGCGACGAGGAGGCCGCGACGCTCGAAGCGGTGCGCGGAAATGTCCCAGCGGCCGCCGAGGTCGAGCGGATGCGGCGACAGGATCGCGTTGCCGTGCCGCCATGAAGGCTTGAACACGTTCGGCCCGAGTGCGATCTGCCAGTCGAGCGCGCGCGCGATCTCGGTCGCCTGGCAGTGCCAGACGTCGTCGACGGGCTCCGCCATCGGCCTGCCGAAGCCGGACGCGAGCATCGGGCGCGGCATGCGCCGCGCCATCGCTTCCTGCAGGAAATAGACGTCCGCGTGCGTCGATTCGACCCAGCTGCGCATCGCGTCCCACGCGGTGAAGCCGAGCGGCGAGCGGCCCTTGTGCAGATTCCAGCTGACCGCCGTGATCTCGTTCTCGGCAGGCTGCGGTTCGGCGAGCGGCAGGGTCTCGGGCACGTGCATGGTCGGTCAGTCCTCGACGACGTGCGCACGCACGCGATAGACGAGTTGCGGGCTGCGGTCGGCCAAGGTCCAGTCGGTCCACTGCGCGGCGCGTGCGTTCAGGCCCGGATGGCTTGCGACGATTCGCAGCGGCGGCGGGGACGTGCACGGCGCGCCGCCGGACGGCACCGCGCCGCCGTCGGCGAGCGTTTCCTGCGCGTCGATCGCGAGCGCGACCGCGTCGCCTTCGACGTACAGCGGCGCGACCGTGATCGTGCGCGACATTTCGGATGCGGGCGCGTCGGCGGCCGACGCGTTCGTCGTCGCGGCGCCGCAACTGGCCGCGGGCGCGACGGGAAAGCTGTGCGTGTCCGAGCGGGCTTGGCCGACGGTGGTCTTCTGCTCGAACGTGTCGATCGTCTGGCCGTCGCGCACCACCTGGATTTCCCAATCGATCACGGACTGCGGACCGCTCTGCGCATGCGCGGAGAGCGCGGCGCAGACAAGCGCGCCCGCGACGCCGGCTTCGAGCACGAATTTTCCGGCGCGGGCGAGCCGGGAGGCGGGACAGGCGGACATCTCACGCTTAAACAAATTCATCGAACTTCCGACCGCGCGGGTAATTGCTCGGTTCATCTTTCGCGCGCGGCGCCGTTATCGGGGACATCGACGAGGTGAGCGCAGCGCGCGGATTTTTCAAGCACCGGGCGGCGCGGCAAACGGGCGCGCCGCGGCGACGGCGCGGCAGCCGGCGCGAGCGGCGAACGCATCGGCTGACTCGTCGACGAGCGGCGCGATGCGCAAGGGCTGCGGACCGCGCCACGGAATGGCGACGGCGCGATGCGCGCACGCACGACGTGAATCTACGATCATACGCGCGGCGCGTGTCGCGTGCAGCGTCGCGAAGATGTTAGCAGCAGTCCCCGGCGGCTGCTCGCTTGCGCGGGATGTCGCGCTGGCTACACTGAAATCGAAGGAGTCTGAAAGACGGACGGCGGCAGCAAGGCGAGGTGTGCGATGACGACGGCGATGGTGAAACAGGAACTGGCGGTGGCGTCGTTCAGTACGGTCTACGATCTGGATCGAATCGAGACGGCGCTGAACGATCTGAACGAAGGCGCAAGCGACGCGCTGCGCGCGACTTACGAGAAGATGCTGAAGACGGGCAACCTGCGCTTTTGCGTGAAGCCGACGCGAATGCCCGCGTTCGATTCGCTCGCCGAGGAATTGCCGAACTTCGCCGAGCCGCTCGACGACGTGCGCAAGCAAGTGGCGCTTTGCCTCGAAACCGACGATCGCCTCGAATTGATGCCGATTCTGCTGCTCGGCGAGCCGGGCATCGGCAAGACGCATTTCGCGAAGGCGCTCGCGAAGATGCTCGGGACCGCTTACCACTACGTGCCGATGAGCTCGCTGACGGCGGGCTGGGTGCTGTCGGGCGCGTCGTCGCAGTGGAAGAACGCGAAGCCGGGCAAGGTGTTCGACGCGCTCGTCAACGGCTGCTACTCGAATCCCGTGATCGCGATCGACGAGATCGACAAGGCGGGCAGCGACGCGCAATACGATCCGCTCGGTGCGCTATACGCGCTGCTCGAGCACGACACCGCATGCGCGTTCATCGACGAATTCGCCGAGGTGCCGATCGACGCGGGCAACGTGATCTGGATCGCGACCGCGAACGACGCAAGCGCGATTCCCGAGCCGATCATGAACCGGATGAACGTGTACGAGATCGAGCCGCCCGACGCGCCGGGCGCGCGCCGCATCGCGCGGACGATCTACGGCGAGATCCGCGACGCGCACGCGTGGGGGCGTCGGTTCCCCGACGCGCTGGGCGACGACGCGCTCGACGTGCTCGCCGCGATGCCGCCCCGCACGATGCGCCGCGTGCTGCTGCACGCGTTCGGCGCGGCGCGGCTCGACGGGCGAGACGCGGTCGCGCCGCGCGACATCCGCACCGACGAAAGCACCGGGCGCCGCCGGCCGATCGGCTTTTGACGGCCGGCAGGCGCATACGCGTCGCGCGACGTACAATCGTAGGTCCTGCTTTCGAAGCGTGAGCGACGCGAATGACGATGGAGCGGATTGACTGTGTGGTGATCGGCGCCGGCATAGTCGGCCTTGCGATCGCGCGCGAGCTGGCCGCGCGCGGACGCGAGACGCTGATCCTGGAGGCGGCCGATGCGATCGGCACGGGCTCGAGCTCGCGCAACAGCGAAGTGATCCACGCGGGGCTCTACTATCCGCGCGGATCGTTGAAGGCGTCGCTGTGCGTGCACGGGCGCGACCTGCTGTACGACTTCTGCGAGACGCACAACGTGCCGCACCGGCGCTGCGGCAAGCTCATCGTCGCGACGTCGCCCGCGCAGGCGAAGCAACTGAAGGCGATCGCCGCGCGCGCGGAGGAAAACGGCGTGCTCGATCTGCTGTCGCTGTCGCGCGACGAAGTGCAGGCGCTCGAACCCGAGCTCGAGTGCCTCGAGGCGCTGTTCTCGCCGAGCACGGGCATCGTCGACAGCCATCAACTGATGCTCGCGCTCCTCGGCGACGCCGAGCGCGACGGCGCCGCGTGCGCGCTGCGCTCACCGGTCGAATCGATCGACGTGGGGGGCGGCTGCTTCGTCGTGCGCGTCGGCGGCGATACGCCGGCCGAGATCGAAGCCGCGTGCGTGATCAACAGCGCGGGGCTCGGTGCGCAGGCGCTCGCGAAGCGCATTCGCGGGCTCGATTCGCGCTGGGTGCCGCCGCTCTATCTCGCGCGCGGCAATTACTTCGGCCTGTCCGGGCGCGTGCCGTTCTCGCATCTCGTCTACCCGGTTCCGGATCGCGCCGGGCTCGGCGTGCATCTGACGCTCGATCTCGCCGGACAGGCGCGTTTCGGGCCCGACGTCGAATGGATCGACACGCTGCGCTACGACGTCGATCCGCGCCGCGCCGCCGCGTTCTACACATCGATCCGCGCGTATTGGCCAGGATTGCCCGACGACTCGCTGCAGCCGGCCTACGCGGGCATTCGTCCGAAGGTCGCGGGGCCCGGCGAGCCCACCGCCGATTTCGTGATCCAGGGCGTGGCGCAGCACGGCGTGCGCGGGCTCGTGAACCTGTTCGGCATCGAATCGCCCGGGCTCACCGCGGCGCTCGCGATCGCGCAGCGCGTCGGCGAAATGGCGGCGCGCACATAACCTCCGTAGGCGGTGCGCCGATTTCTTGTTTTCGATTGGCTTATCTTCGGAATTACCCGCGTCACATTCGGGCGCACGAGCGGTATGCTTGTGCGCTGCTGCCGCTAGAGCAGCGACAACCCACAATGTTGGAGCGAATTCCCATGAAAACGTCCCGCCGGAGTTTCCTGATCACGAGCGTCGGCGCCGTGTCGGCGCTCGCGCTCACGCGCGAAGCGTTCTCGGCCGATCTGCCGATGCTGTCCGAAACTGATCCGACCGCCGTCGCGCTCGGCTACAAGGCCGACGCCGCCAAGGTCGACAAGGCGAAGTTCCCGAAGTACGCGGCAGGCGAAGCCTGTTCGGGCTGCATGCTGTATCAGGGCAAGAAGGGCTCGGCGTCGGGCCCGTGCGGTGCGTTCCCCGGCAAGCAGGTGTCGGCGAAGGGCTGGTGCAACGCGTTCACGAAAATGGCGTGACGCGGCGCGCGGCGTCTTGCGGCGCCGCTTCGCATCGCACCGAAGCGAAAAACGCCCGCGGTCCGACGACAGCGGGCGTTTTTTTATTGCTTGAAATCGATTCCTTCGCTTTCTACACTCGCTCCACGGCCGTTGGCGCAGCGTCAGCTTGTTACGGCGCAGGCGCACGACGCACGACGCACGACGAAAGCACGACGACAGCGAGGGGCGAGGATGGCATCGATTGCGGCTTCGACGAAAACGGCGGGACATGCGCTGAACCGGCGCGCGGTGGCGGCGGCCGTGATCGGCAACGCGCTCGAGTGGTACGACTTCATCGTCTTCAGCTTCATGACGGTCGTGATCGCCGAGTTGTTCTTTCCGACCAGCAGCGAATATTAGTCGCTTCTCCTGACGACCGCGACGTTCGGCGTCGCCTTCTTCATGCGGCCGATCGGCAGCATCGTGCTCGGTCTCTACGCGGATCGAGCGGGGCGCAAGGCGGCGCTGTCGCTCGTGATTCTGCTGATGACGCTCGGCATCTTCCTGATCGCGGTCGCGCCGCCCTATGCGCCGATTTCGATTGATCGCGGCTGCTCGCTGCGGCCGGCCTGCGCGGTCGACGCGCAACGCGTCGGCGCGAATGCGCGCCAAAAAAGATCGCGCAATCCGTAACACTCACGTATCGAACCCGATCCATCGCCGAAGATCGTTACGAAAAATCGAGGATGTAAGGGATAACGCTGATCGCGGCGAATCGCGCCGAATCGGCTCGACGGCGCGCGCGCCGCGCGCGGCCGAGCCACGCATTTCACGATGGCGCGCGCATGACGAATGGATTTTTCTCCGGCTTGTTCCTCTTACGAAAGCTCAAGTAATATCCGCCTACGCCGGCCTAGGCCGGCCTTGAACCGGAGACCTGGAGGAAACATGGAACATAATCGTCTGTTGCGCGCACTGCGTGTTACCGCCATCGCGGGCGTTGCAGCGGCATCTTTCGGCGTCGCGGGCTCTGCATTCGCACAGATCCCGAACAAAACGCTCGTCTACTGCTCAGAAGGCAGCCCGGCGGGTTTCGATTCCGCGCAATTCACGACGGGCGTCGATTTCACCGCGTCGACGTTTCCGCTCTACAACCGCCTCGTCGAGTTCGAGCGCGGCGGCACGAAGGTCGAGCCCGGCCTCGCCGAGACATGGGACATCTCGCCCGACGGCAAGGTCTACACGTTCCATCTGCGCCACGGCGTCAAATTCCATACGACCGATTTCTTCAAGCCGGCGCGCGAATTCGACGCGGACGACGTCGTGTTCACGTTCGAGCGGATGCTCGATGCGAACCAGCCATTCCGCAAGGCGTATCCGGTATCGTTCCCGTACTTCACCGACATGGGCCTCGACAAGCTGATCACGAAAGTCGAAAAACTCGATCCGTATACGGTCCGCTTCACGCTGAAGGAGCCGAACGCGCCGTTCATCCAGAACCTCGCGATGGAGTATGCGTCGATCCTGTCCGCCGAATACGCGGACCAGCTGATGAAGGCGGGCAAGGCGGCCGACATCAACCAGAAGCCGATCGGCACCGGTCCGTTCATCTTCCGCAGCTACACGAAGGACGCGACGATTCGATTCGACGGCAATCCTGATTATTGGAAGAAGGGCGCGGTGAAGATCTCGAAGCTGATCTTCTCGATCACGCCCGACCCGGGCGTGCGCGTGCAGAAGATCAAGCGCAACGAGTGCCAGGTGATGAGCTATCCGCGGCCCGCCGATATCGCGACGCTGAAGGCCGATGCGAACGTCGACATGCCGTCGCTGCCGGGCTTCAATCTCGGCTACCTCGCGTACAACGTGCAGCACAAGCCGGTCGACAAGCTCGAGGTGCGCCAGGCGCTCGACATGGCGATCAACAAGAAGGCGATCATCGAGTCCGTCTATCAGGGCGCGGGGCAGGCGGCGAGCGCACCGATGCCGCCGACGCAATGGTCGTACGACAAGAACCTGAAGGCCGCGACTTACGACCCGGCGAAGGCGAAGGCGCTGCTCGCGAAGGCAGGCTATCCGAACGGCTTCCCCATCACGCTGTGGGCGATGCCCGTGCAGCGCCCTTACAACCCGAACGCGAAGCTGATGGCCGAGATGATCCAGGCCGACTGGGCGAAGATCGGCGTGCAGGCGAAGATCGTCACGTATGAGTGGGGCGAGTACATCAAGCGCGCGCACGCGGGCGAGCACGACACGATGCTGATCGGCTGGACCGGCGACAACGGCGACCCCGACAACTGGCTCGGCACGCTGCTCGGCTGCGAGGCGGTGAAGGGCAACAACTTCTCCGAGTGGTGCTACAAGCCGTTCGACGAGCTCGTTCAGAAGGGGCGCGTGACGACGTCGCAGGATGCTCGTACGAAGATTTACATGCAGGCGCAGCAAGTCTTCGCACAGCAGCTGCCGTTTTCGCCGATCGCGAACTCGACCGTCTATCAGCCGGCGCGCAAGAACGTCGCCGACATGCGGATCGAGCCGCTCGGCTATACGCGCTTCGACGGCGTCAGCGTGAAATAAGCGGCGTCGGTGCGCCGTTAGGCCGACTGCACGATAATCATCCGGCGACGGGGGGCCACGAGCTCCTCGTCGCCGGTCGCACATTTCCCACAAGAAAATATCGAGAAGCGTCATGTTCCGATTCGTCTTGCGCCGCGTGGGCATGGTGATCCCGACCTTCATCGGCATCACGGTGCTCGCGTTCGCGCTGATTCACCTGATACCGGGCGACCCCATCGAAGTGATGATGGGCGAGCGCGGCGTCGATCCCGCGATGCACGCGGAAGCAATGCATCGCCTGGGGCTCGACGAGCCGCTGCCCCTTCAGTACCTGCACTACGTCGGCCGTGCGCTGCACGGCGACCTGGGCATGTCGATCATCACCAACACGAGCGTGATGAGCGAGTTCCTCGCACGCTTTCCGGCGACGGTCGAGCTGTCGATCTGCGCGCTCCTGTTCGCGCTCGCCGTCGGGCTGCCGGCCGGCGTGTTCGCCGCGTTGAAGCGCGGCACGATCGTCGATCACGGCGTGATGGGCACGGCGCTCACCGGTTATTCGATGCCGATCTTCTGGTGGGGGCTCATCCTCATCATGGTGTTTTCGGCGTATCTCGGGTGGACGCCCGTGTCGGGCCGCCTCGCGGTCGAATACGAGATTCCTCATACGACGGGCTTCATGCTGATCGACACACTGCTCTCCGGCGAAGAAGGCGCGTTCGCGTCGGCGGTGAGCCATCTGATCCTGCCCGCGATCGTGCTCGGCACGATTCCGCTCGCGGTGATCGCGCGGATGACGCGCTCGTCGATGCTCGAAGTGCTGCGCGAAGACTACATCCGCACCGCGCGCGCGAAGGGGCTGTCGCCCGTGCGCGTCGTCGTCGTGCATGCGCTGCGCAACGCGCTGATTCCGGTCGTCACGGTGATCGGCCTTCAGGTGGGCACGCTGCTCGCGGGCGCGGTGCTCACCGAGACGCTGTTTTCGTGGCCGGGCGTCGGCAAGTGGCTGATCGACGCGATCGGCCGCCGCGACTATCCGGTCGTGCAAGGCGGCATCCTGCTGATCGCGACGCTCGTGATCGTCGTGAACCTGGTCGTCGATCTGCTGTACGGCGTGCTGAATCCGCGCATTCGCCATACGAGGTAATCGAACATGCATTCCCATACGCGTATTCATCCGCTGAATCAGCGGTCAACTGCGGCGGCGGCATTCGGCCGCGCTCGCGCGGCAACGCGGGAGGCGCAATGAGCGACATGCAAAACGCGATGCCGTCGCAAGCGGCGCCCGTCGGCGGCCGTGTGCTCGCGCTGCGCGAATTCTGGGCGAACTTCTCCCGCAATCGCGGCGCGGTCGGCGCGGGCATCGTCGTGCTCGTGCTCGTCGTCGTCGCGCTGCTGGCGCCGGTGCTCGCGCCGCACAGCCCGATCGAGCAGTACCGCGACCACGTGAAGATTCCGCCCGCGTGGCTCGCGGGCGGCAACTGGCAATTCGTGCTCGGCACCGACGAAGCGGGCCGCGACATCCTCTCGCGCCTGATGTACGGCGCGCGGATGTCGTTCTGGATCGGCTTCGTGTCGGTCGTGCTCGCGCTGATTCCGGGCATCGTGCTCGGCCTCGTCGCCGCGTTCTTCCAGAAGTGGGCCGACACGCCCGTGATGCGCGTGATGGACGTGCTGCTCGCGCTGCCGTCGCTGCTGCTCGCGGTCGCGGTCGTCGCGATCATCGGTCCCGGCCTGACGAACACGATGTTCGCGATCGCGATCGTCGCGCTGCCTGCGTACGTGCGTCTCACGCGCGCGTCGGCGCTGGGCGAACTGCAGAAGGAGTACGTGACCGCATCGCGCGTCGCGGGCGCGGGCACGCTGCGCCTGATGTTCTCGCAGGTGCTGCCGAACTGCACGGCGCCGTTGATCGTGCAGGCGACGCTCGGCTTTTCGTCGGCGATCCTCGACGCGGCCGCGCTCGGCTTCCTCGGTCTCGGCGTGCAGCCGCCGACGGCTGAGTGGGGCGCGATGCTCGCATCGGCGCGCGATTACATCGACAATGCGTGGTGGATCGTGACGATGCCCGGCCTGTCGATCCTGATCTCGGTGCTCGCGATCAACCTGCTCGGCGACGGGCTGCGCGACGCGCTCGATCCCAAACTCAAACGGATGGCCTGACATGAGCGACTTATTGACCATCCGCAATCTCGCGGTGAACTTCAACGGGCTGCCCGCGGTCGACAGGATCAATCTGTCCGTCGCGCGCGGCGAAGTGGTCGGCGTGGTGGGCGAATCCGGCTCGGGCAAGAGCGTGACGATGATGGCGCTGATGGGCTTGATCGACGCGCCCGGCATCGTCACCGCCGACGAAGTCACGTTCGACGGCGTCGATCTCTTGAAGGCGAGCCCGAAGGCGCGCCGCAGGATCATCGGCAAGGACATCGCGATGGTGTTCCAGGACGCGCTGACGAGCCTGAACCCGAGCTACACGGTCGGCTATCAGATCAAGGAGGTGCTGAAGCTGCACGAGGGCCTGCGCGGCGACGCGCTGAAGAAGCGCGCGCTCGAACTGCTCGACCAGGTCGGGATTCCCGATGCGAAGAACCGCATCGACACCTTCCCGCACCAGATGTCGGGCGGCATGAACCAGCGCGTGATGATCGCGATGGCGGTCGCGTGCAATCCGAAGCTCCTGATCGCCGACGAGCCGACGACCGCGCTCGACGTGACGATCCAGGCGCAGATCATGGATCTCCTCGTCGCGTTGCAGAAGGAGCGCGGGATGGCGCTCGTGCTGATTTCTCACGATCTCGCGGTCGTGTCGGAAGTCGCGCAGCGCGTCGCGGTGATGTACGCGGGCGAGATCATCGAGACGAACCGCGTGCCGGACATCTTCGCATCGCCGCATCATCCGTACACCGAAGCGTTGCTCGCCGCGATTCCCGAGCACAATGCGGGGGCGAAGCGGCTCGCCGCGCTTCCCGGGATGGTGCCGGGCCGCGACGATAGGCCGAGCGGGTGCCTGTTCGCGCCGCGCTGCAAGTACGTCGTCGACGGCTGCACGAAGGCGCGCCCTGCGCTCGCCGAGCTCGTGCCGGGCACCGGCATGCGCACGCGCTGCATCAAGCCGCTCAACCTGCAAGCGACGCACACGGAAGGAGGCGCGCGATGAACGCAGTCTACGAAGCGCGCGAGTCCGCCACGCACGACGACATCGTGCTCGTCGCCGACAAGCTCGCGAAGCACTACGCGGTTAGAAGAGGGATGTTCGGGCACGGCACCGTGAAGGCGCTGAACGGCGTGTCGTTCGAATTGAGGCGTGGCAAGACGCTCGCCGTCGTCGGCGAGTCCGGCTGCGGTAAATCGACGCTCGCGCGCCAGTTGACGATGATCGAGCCGCCGACGTCCGGGCATCTGTCGATCGACGGCCGCGACGTCGCGGGCGCGGACCGCGAGACGATCGCCGCGCTGCGCCGCCGTGTGCAGATGGTGTTCCAGAATCCGTTCGCGTCGCTGAATCCGCGCAAGACGGTCGAGCAGACGCTCGCCGAGCCGCTCGCCATCAACACGCATCTGACGGCCGCCGAGCGCGCGCAGCGGATCGCGCAGATCATGCGCACGGTCGGCCTGCGGCCCGAGCACGCGAAGCGCTATCCGCACATGTTCTCGGGCGGGCAGCGCCAGCGCGTCGCGATCGCGCGCGCGATGATCCTCGATCCGCAGATCGTCGTCGCCGACGAGCCGGTGTCCGCGCTCGACGTGTCGATCCAGGCGCAGATCCTCAATCTCTTCATGGATCTGCAGGAGCAGTTCAAGACGAGCTACGTGTTCATCTCGCACAACCTCGCGGTCGTCGAGCACATCGCCGACGACGTGATGGTGATGTACTTCGGCAGCGTCGCGGAGCTCGGCGACAAGAAGACGATCTACGCGCGGCCGCGCCATCCGTACACGCGCGCGCTGATGTCGGCGACGCCCGCGATCTTCGAGGCGGATCGCAAGATCCAGATCAAGCTGCAGGGCGAGCTGCCGTCGCCGCTCAATCCGCCGTCCGGCTGCGCGTTCCATCAGCGCTGCCCGTACGCGGTCAAGCGGTGCCGCGCCGAGGAGCCGAAGCTGCGCGCTGTCGACGGCCGGCTCGTCGCCTGCCATCGCGCCGAGGAGGTGGGGGAGGCGAATGCCTGATGCAGTGGCGGCGCGCGAAGCCGCGCGCCGCTTGCGTAACGGCGGCCGGCGCGCGGCGACGCACGCCGGCAGGCATCCCCGGCGCTGGCGCGCGCGTGCGCTCGCCAGTGCCGTGCTCGCCGGCGCGTGCGCGACGGGCGGCATCGCGTGGCCGCCCGTCGGCGCGCTGGCGGCGGGCAGCGCTGCGACCGCGCCGCTGTCGCAGTCGCCGATTCCTTCGCCGAGCCTGTCGCTGCCGGGCTTCCATGCGCCGCCGTCGACGTCGAACGGCACCGTCGCGAGCGGCGTGGTGCGCACGCAGCCCGCGCGGATGCCGTTCTACGTCGCGACGAAAGGCAAGGTCACGATCTACGTGCTCGGCACGCTGCACGTCGGCGATCCCGCCGACTATCCGCAAAACCAGCCGTTCCGCCGTCCGAT
The DNA here is from genome assembly GCF_001523745.2 of Burkholderia mayonis. NCBI lineage: Bacteria > Pseudomonadati > Pseudomonadota > Betaproteobacteria > Burkholderiales > Burkholderiaceae > Burkholderia > Burkholderia mayonis. The sequence goes on along the minus strand of NZ_CP013386.1, from coordinate 3,663,960 downwards.
CCTCGCGGCGCTCGCCGCATCGCCGACGCTCGCGCTCGAGTTGTCGCCGGACGATCTACTCGAATCGCAGGACGACGTATCGAAGTACGGCGTGTGCAACTACGCGTGCCTGCCGCGCCTGCTGCCGCCGCCTCTCTGGCAGAGGCTCGCGGGCCGGCTGCGCGGCAATCCGGCCGCGCTCGCCGGCATCCGCAACATGCGGCCGTGGCTCGCGTCGCTCGTCGTCGAGACGTACGATTCGCTGTCGGCCGGCCTGCAAACCGAATACGGCACCGAGGCGCAGTTGCAGAACGTGTTCCTGCGCAAAAAGGGCGGGAAGGTCGTCGGGCTCGAGACGCTCGCCGAGCAGATGCGCGCGTTCACGGGGCTCACGCTCGCGCAGCAGCGCGAGATGCTCGCGCAGGACATGGTGCAGACGCCCGCGCAGAACGCCGCCGACGTGCGCGCGCTGCACCGCCTCTGGCGCATCGGCGACGCGGACGCGCTCGCCGCATGGGCGACCGCGAAGACGGAGCGGCTCGCGCGCGCGAAGGCGGTCGCCGATTCGATCGACAACAAGATCGTCAACGAGCGCAACCGCCGCTTCGTCGCGCGGATGACCGCGATCGCCGCGCCGAATAGGCCGCTCTTCGTCGCGATCGGCGCGCTGCACCTGGGCGGCCCGAAGGGCGTGCTCGAACTACTGCGGCAGCAGGGCTATCTCGTCGACGCCGGGTGATCGGGAACCCGAACGAATAGGGATTAACCCAAGTTTTGACCGAGGTTGACGAGTGAAGTGCGTTCCGGCGATTGACACGCCGTTGGGCCAAATCTATTCTCCTTTCACCGAGTAGGAAAAAGAAAATGCGCTACGGGGAACGATAAAAACAGCGCGGGGGTAGCGTTGCCGGCACGCGTTCAGCGTGTCGGCAGCGGTTGTCTGCATGCACGACGGGGCCAAACACCACAACAAACCAACATGCAGGCGCATACGCCCATTCAATCGACGTTCCGCCGTCCGGCCGGGGGAAGCAGATGTCAATGCGGGCGGCGGCGGACGCATTTTTTTACTTTGAGCGTCGAACTTTCTTGCGACGCGCGCGGCGGCCGCCGGGCCGCTGCATGACGGATGCAGCCGGTAGCCGGGTAGCCGGCCGTGTGCCGGATCGGTCGGCAGAGCGAAGAAAAAGCGCCCGAGGGCGCTTTTTTCATGGCCGGGCGGGAATGCGCCGCGCCCCGTTCATCGAAACATCAGGACGTTCAGCAGGACGATGTTCGTCGCGAGCAGCGCGAGCGCGGTCGGGATCTGCGTCTTGATCACGCCGTTCTTGTCGGGCAGCTCGAGCAGCGCGGCGGGCACTATGTTGAAGTTCGCGGCCATTGGCGTCATCAGCGTGCCGCAGTAGCCGGAGAACATCCCGATCGCGACCATCACGGCCGGATCGCCGTGGAACACGTTGACGAGGATCGGCACGCCGACGCCGCCCGTCATCACCGGAAATGCGGCGAAACCGTTGCCCATCACCATCGTGAAGAGCGCCATCCCGATGCAGTAAACGGCGACCGCGACGAACCGGTAGTCGAGGTTCACGTACGCCGTCGTCAGGTGCGCGACCGCCTTGCCGACGCCCGCGTCCGAGAACACGAGCCCGAGCATGCCGAGCATCTGCGGCAGCACGGCCGCCCACGACAGCGCGTCGACGAGGCGTCGCGCCTCCTGCAGCGACTGGCCGACCGAGTCGCGAGTGATCCGGCACGCGAACCCGAGCGCGATCACGCAGCCGATGCCGAAGCCGATCAGCGTGACGTTCTTCGGATCGACGAGCGGCGCGCCGCCGACGTGCAGATGGCTCGCGGCGAGTGTGACCGCGACCGTCACGAACGGGATCGTGAGCGCGGGCACGAAGAGCCGGTTGCCGATGCGCGCGGCGCTTGCGCGGCGGACCTCGTCGGACGGCAGTTTCGGCTTCGCCGCTGTCACGCCGCCGAAGCCCGCGATCAGCGCCATCACGATCACGAGTGCGCCGACGAGCTCAACGGGCAGCTTGTCGCCGGCGATGAAGACGAGCGCGTAGAGCAGCCAGAAGCCGCCCGCGGTGAAGCGGCGCGGATGCGCGCGGTCCGTGACGATCGTCGCGCCGACCGCGAGCAGCACGAGGCCGACGAGCCAGAACAGGTCGTTGATCGTGAGCGTCATGCGCGGCCTCCCTGGGCGGCGGTGGCGGCGGTGGCGTTCGCGGCGCGCGGATCGGTCAGCGCGCGCATCTCGCGTTCGAGCCTGCGATCGAGGAGCCACAGCCGGAAGCCGTGGATCAGGAACGCGGATACGGCGGTCGGAATGCCCCAGAGCGCGACGTGCATCGGTTCCACGACGATGCCCGCCTCCTTCAGGAACGTCACCATCAGCACGATCGCGCCGAATGCGACGAAGATGTCTTCGCCGAAGAAGAGGCCGACGTTGTCGGTCGCGGCCGCGTACGCGCGCAGCCGGTGGCGGGTTGCGTCGGGCAGCGGACCGAAGCGGTTCTCGGTCGCGCCTTCGGCCATCGGCGCGATCAGCGGCCGCACCATCTGCGGATGGCCGCCCAGGCCCGTCAGGCCGACGGCCGCCGTCAGCTCGCGCACGAGCAGATAGATGATCAGGAGGCGTCCCGCCGTCGCGGCCTTGATGTTTGCGATCCACGCCTGCGCACGCTCGCGCAGTCCGTGCCGTTCGAGGAGGCCGATCACGGCGAGCGGCAGCAGGATGATGAGCGGGATGTTGCGGGTCTTGAGGAAGCCCGCGCCGATCGCGGCGAGGATCCGCTCGGGCGGGAAGTGCGCGCTCGCGGCCGTCGCGATCGCCGCGGTCGCGACGATCAGCATCGGATTGAAGCGCAGCGCGAAGCCGGCGACGATCACAGCGACGCCAATCAGCGGCCATAGACTTACGGTGCCTTGCATGAACATTCTCCTGACATGGGTTGACGCGCGCCGTCTTCGGGCGGCGCACGGCGGCTTGCGATCGGCGCGCGGCCGTCGCGCCGATGGGCCTTCGCGGCTCTGACGGCCGCTCGGGACTGCGGGGCGGGCGCGCGGTTCTTGCGCGCCCGCCCGATCCAGGCGATGGCGACGGCTGTCGCGCGCAAGCGTGAGCGCGCGCCGGCCTTCGCAGCGTCGGCGAATCGTTCGTGCGGCGGGCGTGGCCCGCCGCATGCAAGGCGTCGTGTGTGCCCGGCGGGTGGCGAGCGCCAGGCGGTTCTCATGCTTCGCGGCCCGTCGTGCACTGCGCGGGCCGGCCGGGCGGTCGTTCGTGCAAGCCGGGGCGGGCGGCGCGCGTCGGCGCTGCCGCCGCTCGGACGGCCACGCATGTCACGCGTGGCGCAATGCGCGCGCGCGGCGTCGGCAAGCCGCTCGCGCCAGGCCGGGTCGCTGCGTCGACGAGCGCCGCCGGCTGCGCGTCCGGTCCTTACGCGCGTTCCCCTGCGTGCACCGCGCCGGGCGCTTGCACGTCGATGCCGGCGGCTTCGAGCGCCGCGCGGATCCGTTTGGCGAACGCGAGCGCGTGCGCCCCGTCGCCGTGCAGGCAGACCGTCTGTGCATTGAGGGGCACCCATTCGCCCGTGACCGCGCGCACGCGCCGGCCGCAGACCATCTCGAGCGTGCGCGCGAGCATCTCGTCCTCGTCGTCGACGAGCGCGCCCGGCTGGCTGCGCGGCACGAGCGAGCCGTCCGCGCGATAGCCGCGATCGGCGAACACTTCCTCGACGGCGGCGAGCCCCGCGTGCCGCGCGGCGTCGACGAAGCCGCTCTTCGCGAGGCCGAACACCATGAGCGACGGATCGAAATCGTGGATCGCGGAGACGACCGCGTCGGCGATCTCGGGATCGCGCGCGGCCTGGTTGTACAGTGCGCCGTGCGGCTTCACGTGCACGATGCGCCCGCCTTCCGCCAGCGCGATCGCAGACAGCGCGCCCAGTTGATACAGCACGCCGGCGTAGATTTCGCCTGCCGGCAGGTCCATTTCCTTGCGGCCGAAGTTCTCCGGATCGTGAAAGCTCGGATGTGCGCCGATCGACACGCCTTTCTCCACAGCCCAGCGCACGCAGTCGCGCATTGCCTGGGCGCCGCCCGCGTGCCAGCCGCACGCGATGTTCGCCGACGTGACGAGGCCGAGAAGCGCCTCGTCCGAGCCGCACCCTTCGCCGAGGTCGGCGTTCAAATCGATTTCCATGATGTTTCTGCCCAAAGCGTTCGCGCCCGGCCGCGCAGCCGCGCCCGGTCCTTCAATCATGCCGCCACTCCACGCGCGGCGAGCGCGCGCTGCAGCGCCTCCTCGCGCATCTCGATCGCGATGTCGATCTGCCGCAGGTACGCGCGCTCGGCGGCGAGCGCGTCGCGCGCGGCCGCCACCGTCACGCGGACAAAGCGGATCGGCAGGTTCAGGCGCGCCTGCGCGAGCTTCCAGAGGTCCGCGCGGATCACCGCGCCGATCCGCGGATAGCCGCCCGTCGTCTGCGCATCGTTCATCAGCACGATCGGCTGGCCGTTGCCCGGCACCTGGATCGTGCCCGGCAGCACCGCGTGCGACAGCATGTCGCCCGGTTCGGCGCGCTCGAGCTTCGCGCCCGAAAGCCGGTAGCCCATCCGGTTGCTGCTCGGCGTGACGATCCATTCCTCGTCCCAGAACGTCTGCTGCGACGCCGGCGTGAAGCTCGCATACTGCGGACCGGGCAGCACGCGCACGGGCATCGCCCAAGCGGCGTGCGTATGCTTGTGGCGGCGCGGCTGCTCGTCGACGCGCGCGAACGCGCACCACGCAGGCGCCTTCACGCCGAACTCGGGCGCGTCGGGCGCGACGCACGCGGGCGCGCCGGCAGGCGGCGTGCCGACGGGCAGACGGTCGCCGTCGCGCAGCACGCGGCCGCCGAGGCCGCCGAAGCGCGACGCGAGATCGGTGCTGCGCGAGCCGAGCATCGGCAGCACGTCGAGGCCGCCCGCGACACACAGGTAGCCGCGCATCCCGCGCTTCGCGACGGGCAGCGTGAGCGTCTCGCCGGCCGCGACGGGCACGCTCCACCACGAGTAGATCGGCACGCCGTCGAGCGTCGCGCCGAACTCGGTGCCGGTGATCGCGATGCGCGTCGCGCGCGGGAAGCGGAACGTCGCGGGGCCGAGCGTGATTTCGATCGCGGCGGCGTCGGGCCGGTTGCCGACAAGGCGATTGCCGACTTCGAGCGCGAGCGAGTCGAGCGCGCCGCTCTGCGCGACGCCGAGATGGCGATAGCCTCGGCGTCCGAGATCCTGGATCGTCGAAAGGGGACCGGCGCGCAGCACTTCGATGCCGCCCGTGGCTTGGCGTGAAGTCATCCGGTATGCACCCCTGCGACGGTGAAGCGCACGCGGTCGCCCGGCTGCAGGAGCGTCGGCGGCGTGCGCGCGGGATCGAAGAGGGCGAGCGGCGTGCGGCCGATCAACTGCCAGCCGCCCGGCGCGGCGGCCGGATAGATGCCAGTCTGCTCGCCGCCGATGCCGACCGAGCCGGCCGGCACTTCCAGCCGGGGTGCGGCGCGCCGCGGCGTGTGCAGCGAGTCGTCGAGGCCGCCCATGTACGTGAAGCCCGGCTGGAAGCCCAGGAAGAACACGACGTAGGTGCCGGTCGAATGGCGCCGCACGACTTCGCCGCGCGTGAGCCCCGTGTGCTTCGCGACCGCGTCGAGATCGGGACCGAACGCGCCGCCGTACTCGACGGGGATCTCGACTTCGCGGCCGCTTTCGGCGACGTCGTCGGCGTCGCGCCACGCGGTCTTCATCAGCGGCGCGAGCGCGTCGGCCGTCGTCTCGAGCGGGTCGAACACGATCGTCAGATTGTTCATCCCGGGCACGACGTCGACGACATGCGGCCAGCCCGCCGCCGCGCCCGCGACCGCCCACACGCGGCGCTGGCATTCGAGCGTTGCGGGAGGGGGCGCCTCGCAGACGAGGGCGGTATCGCCAAGCGGGTAGATGCGTGGAGTGGTCATCGATGGCAAGCAAACGGCGTTGGGCCGGGTGGAGAATACATTATCAATAAAATGTCGATAACTTCTCGTCAAAAATTTTGGGCGGACGCCGCGCAAACGATCTTGGCGTACACTTTCGCGCACCTCGACTCACGTCCGCCGATTCGCCATGCAGCGTCATCCGACCAAGATCGTATCGTCCGAACATCTCGTTTCCGAGGCAAGCGCGGAGCTGTCCGAGCTCGAATATGCGCTCATCATGGCGGGAAATGCGTTCAATCGCTGGATGGTCAGGTGCATGGCGGCCGCGGGGGCGAAAGACATGACGGCGGTCGAAGTGTCGCTGCTGCACCACGTGAGCCACCGGGACCGCAAGAAGAAGCTCGCCGACATTTGCTTCGTGCTCAACATCGAGGACACGCACGTCGCGACGTATGCACTCAAGAAGCTGGTAGCTAGAGGGTACGTAAAAAGCGAAAAGACAGGCAAGGAAGTGTTCTTTGACGCAACCGACGCGGGCCGCGCACTCTGCCTCAAGTATCGCGACGTGCGGGAGCGCTGCCTGATCGAGACCCTGAAGGACAGCGGGCTCACGAACGAGCAGATCGGCGACGCCGCGCAGTTGCTGCGTCACGCATCGGGGCTGTACGACACCGCGGCGCGCGCGGCCGCGTCGCTGTAGGCGGAATGCGCCGGAGATGCGGGCCCGCCGGGCCTCACGGTCCAGCGGGCGGTTGCGCGGCGCCGCGCCGACTGCGCGCGGTGCGTTGGTGCGTGCTTTCGCCCGGGATCGTTTGACGGAAGCGCGCCGCGCGGCGCGCGTCGTCATCGTTGCCGTCGTTGCCGAGTCGCGAGCGGCTTCGGCGCGCGGCGCGCCCGTCAGCCGCCCGACCGGTGGGTCCGCGTCTCGGTGACGATCCAGTCGAGCGGCAGATCGTGCGCTTCGCGCGGCAGTTCGTGCACGCCGCACGCGTCGTACGCGACGCCGACCGTCACGGGCCGCGCGGCGCCGGGCCACGCGGCGAGCGTGCGGTCGTAGTAGCCGCCGCCGTAGCCGAGCCGGAAGCAGCCGTGATCGAAGCCGACGCACGGAATCAGCAGCACCTCCGGCACGAGCCGCTCGCCCGCCGCGGGCTCCGGAATCCGGTGGCGGCCTTCGCGCATCGGCGCGTCGGGCGTCCATGCGTGGAAATCGAGCGGCGTGCGCGGCTGGCCGATCACGGGCAGCGCCGCCTGTCGGCCCGCGTCGCCTGCGAGCCACGACGCGATCGTGTCGCGCGCGTCGAATTCGCCCGACAGCGGCCAGTAGAAGCCGACCGTGCGCGGCGCGCAGTCCGCGAGGATCGCGAGCACGCGCTGCGCGAGCGCGTCGTGCGCGAGCGCCGAGCGATTCGCGTCGAGGCGGCGCTGCGCAAGCGTTTCGCGCAGCGTTTGCTTCGGATTCGGCGCCGGGGCGCGTGCTATGCTTTCGCTCACTAGAGTGCTCCGTTCACAACGATGTCAACCAGCCTTTTCCGAGTATATCGTGCGGTCGCGGCGCCCCTCGTCGCAGCCGTGCTGGCCGCAGGGACGGCCGCCTGCGCCGCGCAGACCGTCGACGACATGACGTCGAGCGACGACCAGGTCTTCGTCCAACTTCGCGAAGCCGCGCGCAGGAACGATCCGGTGCGCGCCGCGCAACTCGCGTCGACAATCCCGAACTACCCGGCGCCGTCGTATCTCGAATACTTCCAGATCAAGCCGCAGCTGTTCGATTCGTCGGGCCACGCGCGGCTCGACGCGCCCGACGCGCCGGTGCTGTCGTTCCTGTCGCGCTACGACGGCCAGGCGATCGCCGACCGGATGCGCAACGACTACCTGCTCGTGCTCGGCGCGCGCCACGACTGGCGCAACTTCGACGAACAGTACAAGCGCTTCGTGCTCGACGACGACACGCAGGTCAAATGCTATTCGCTCGAATCGCGCGCGGCGCGCGGCGAGAACGTCGCGGACATGGCGCGCGAACTGCTCGTCGAGCCGAAGTACTACGGCGATGCGTGCGTCGACCTCATCACCGCGCTCGCGACGAACAAGCAGTTCTCGAGCGACGACGTATGGGCGCAGGTGCGCCTCGCGTACGAGCAGAACTACACGACGCTCGGCGGCAAGATTGCCGACGCGCTCGGCCCGCGCCCGGCCGGCTTCGACCAGGCGACGAGCGCGCCGCCGCTCTTCCTCGCACGCGGCGTCGGCGCCGACGCGACGTCGCGGCAGCTCGCGCTCCTCGCGATCACGCGGATGGCGCGCAACGATCCGGAGACGGCGGCGGGGCAGCTTAGGTCGCTCGCGTCGACGCTGTCGGCGACCGAGCAGGCAATCGGCTGGGGCGAGATCGGCTATCAGGCGGCGATCAAGCGCCTGCCGCAGGCGGCGGCGTGGTACCGGCAGTCGATGGACGCGCCGCTCACGAATCCGGTGTACGAATGGCGCGTGCGCGCGGCGCTCCTCGCGGGCGACTGGCCGATGGTGCGCCGCTCGATCGAGCAGATGCCCGCGCCGCTGCGCGACGACACGACGTGGATCTACTGGCGCGCCCGCGCGCTGAAGGCGAGCGGCGACACGCTGAAGGCGAACCAGGAATTCGAGCGGATCGCCGGGCAGTTCAACTTCTACGGGCAGCTCGCGGGCGAGGAGCTCGGCCAGAAAACGGTGGTCCCGGCGCGCACGAAGGTGACGGACGCCGAGATCGACGCGATGAACAAGGTGCCGGGCTTCGCGCTCGCGCAGCGGTTCTACGCGCTCAATCTGCGGCTCGAAGGCAATCGCGAATGGAACTGGCCGCTGCGCGGAATGACCGATCGGCAACTGCTCGCCGCGGCCGAGTACGGCAAGCGCGTCGACCTGCTCGATCGCACGGTCAACACCGCCGATCGCACGACGGCCGAGCATGACTTCTCGCTGCGCTATCCGTCGCCGTACCGCGACATCGTCGAACGCTACGCGCGGACCAACGGGCTCGACATCGAATGGGCGTACGGGCTGATCCGCCAGGAGTCGCGCTTCATCACGAACGCGCGCTCGTCGGTGGGCGCGGGCGGCCTGATGCAGCTGATGCCGGCGACCGCGCAGCTCGTCGCGAAAAAGCTCGGCCTCGGCACGGTCACGCGCGCGCAGATGCACGACATCGACACGAACGTACAGCTCGGCACGTGGTATCTGTCCGACATCTATCAGAAGTTCGACGATTCGGCGGTGCTCGCGACGGCGGGCTACAACGCGGGGCCGGGCCGGCCGGCCCAGTGGCGGCAGGCGCTCGCGCGGCCCGTCGAGGGCGCGGTCTTCGCGGAGACGATCCCGTTTAACGAGACGCGCGAATACGTGAAGAACGTGCTGTCGAACGAGACGTACTACGCGGCGCTCTTCGAGAAGAAGCCGCAGTCGCTGAAGGCTCGCCTCGGCTTCATCGCGCCGTAACGCGCATCGCGGAACGTCCCGGAACGCAACGCACGCATTCCGGGCGTGTTCGGGGTTTCGTGCGGGTTTCGCCGCCGCGCGTCGCGCGGCGGCGCGCTTGGGTGAGGCACGATCATGCAGGGCCAGACCATCGCCGTGCTCGGCGGCACGGGCTTTATCGGCAGCAGGCTCGTCAACGCGCTCGTCGGCGCGGGCGCGCACGTGCGGATCGCGGCGCGGCGCCGCGAGCATGCGCGGCATCTCGCGACGCTGCCCGTCGAGATCGCCGAGCTTTCCGCATTCGACGTGCGCGAACTCGCCCGCTTCGTCGCGGGCGCGCACGCGGCCGTCAATCTCGTCGGCGTGCTGCACGGCGGGCGCGGCAAACCGTACGGCGAAGGCTTCGAGCGGCTGCACGTCGCGCTTCCCGCGGCGCTCGCCGCCGCATGCATCGAAGTGCACGTGCCGCGCGTGCTCCACGTGAGCGCGCTAGGCGCCGATCCGCGCGCGCCCAGCATGTACCTGCGCTCCAAAGGCGACGGCGAGGCCGCGCTGCACGCGCAGGCTGCGGCGGGCGTGCTCGACGTCACGGTGTTCCGGCCGTCGATCGTGTTCGGCCCGGGCGACGCATTCCTCAACACCTTCGCGCGGCTCCAGCGGATTTTCCCGGTGGTGCCGCTCGCGATGCCCGATGCGCTGATGCAGCCGATCTACGTCGGCGACGTCGCGCAGGCGATTGCGAACGCGTGCGCGCGCGACGCGACGCGCGGCAAGACCTACGAGCTCGGCGGGCCGCGCACGTACCGGCTCGAGGAGCTCGTCCGGTATGCGGGCAGGCTCGTCGGCCGCAGCGCGCGGATCGTCCGGCTGCCCGACGCGCTCGCGCGGCTGCAGGCCTGCGTGTTCGAGATGCTGCCGGGCGAGCCGCTGATCACGCGCGACAACCTCGCGTCGCTGTCGGTGCCGAGCGTGATGACGGGACCGATCGCCCCCGAGCTCGGGATCACGCCCGCGAGCCTCGAAAGCATCGCGCCGACCTACATCGGCGATGCCGCGATGCGCTCGCGCTTTTCCGACTGGCGCGCACGCCGGTAAACGAGCGGAACGTCCGTGGCCGCCGCGGGCTGACCGAACCATCGACAACCACAGGATGAACCCCATGAAACTCGTGATCGGAGACAAGAACTACTCGTCGTGGTCGATGCGCCCGTGGGTGCTGCTGAAGCACTTCGCGATCCCGTTCGACGAAGTGATGATCGGACTGCGCCTCGACGACACGACGACGCGCATCCGCGCGCATTCGCCGTCCGGCAAGGTGCCGTGCCTCGTCGACGACGACGGTGGCGCGGTCTGGGATTCGCTCGCGATCGTCGAGACGCTCGCCGAGCGCTTCCCGCAGCATGCGCTGTGGCCGCGCGATCCGGCCGTGCGGGCGATCGCGCGCAGCGTGTCGGCGGAGATGCATGCGGGCTTCGCCGCGCTGCGCAGCGAGATGCCGCTCAACGTGCGCGAGTCGCATCCGGGGCGGGGCGCGACGCCCGCTGCGCTCGCCGACGTTGCGCGCATCGACGAGCTGTGGCGCACGTGTCTCGCCGCGTCGGGCGGCCCGTTCCTGTTCGGCGATTTTTCGATTGCCGACGCGATGTATGCGCCCGTCGTGCTGCGATTCCAGACGTACGAGCCGCCGCTGTCGCCCGAAGCGAGCGCTTACGCCGCGAGCATCGCCGGACTGCCTGCCGTACGCGAATGGATCGACGGCGCGCGCCTCGAAACCCGCGTGATCGACGTGTACGGGCCGTCTCGATGAATGTCTACGCAGTGGGCGGCGCGATCCGCGACGAATTGCTCGGCCTGCCGGTGCGTGACCGCGACTACGTCGTCGTCGGCGCGACGCCCGAGCAGATGGTGGCGCAAGGCTTCAAGCCGGTCGGCAAGGATTTTCCGGTGTTCCTGCACCCGGGCACGCACGAGGAGTACGCGCTCGCGCGCACCGAGCGCAAGACCGCCGCCGGTTATCACGGCTTCCAGTTCTACTACGCGCCCGACGTGACGCTCGAGCAGGATCTCGTGCGGCGCGACCTGACGATCAATGCGATGGCGCGCGAAGTGAGCCCCGACGGCGCGCTCGTCGGGCCGGTCGTCGATCCGTTCGACGGGCAGGCGGACTTGCGCGCGAAGGTGTTCCGGCACGTCGGCGACGCGTTCGCCGAGGATCCGGTGCGGATTCTGCGCGTCGCGCGCTTCGCCGCGCGCTTCGCCGATTTCGTGGTCGCGCCGGAAACGACCGCGCTGATGCGCGAGATGGTCGCAGCGGGCGAGGTCGACGCGCTCGTGCCCGAGCGCGTATGGCAGGAGGTCGCGCGCGGGCTGATGGAGGGCAAGCCGTCGCGAATGTTCGCGGTGCTGCGCGAGTGCGGCGCGCTCGTGCGGGTCCTGCCCGAGATCGACGCGCTGTTCGGCGTGCCGCAGCGCGCCGACTATCACCCGGAAATCGACACGGGCGCGCACGTGATGATGGTGATCGATCACGCGGCGAAGCAGGGCTACTCGCTGCCCGTGCGCTTCGCGGCGCTCACGCACGATCTCGGCAAGGCGACGACGCCCGCCGACGTGCTGCCGCGCCACATCGGCCACGAGGGGCGCAGCATCGAACTGCTGAAGCCGCTGTGCGAGCGTCTGCGGGTGCCGAACGAGTGCCGCGATCTGGCGCTTGTCGTCGCGCGTGAGCACGGCAACCTGCATCGCGTGATGGAGATGGGCGCGGCCGCGCTCGTGCGCCTGTTCGAGCGCGCCGACGCGCTGCGCAAGCCTGCACGCTTCGCCGAGGCGCTGCAGGCGAGCGAGGCCGATGCGCGCGGTCGCCTCGGCCTCGAGGCGACGCCTTATCCTCAGGCCGAGCGGCTGCGGCAGGCGCTCGTCGCCGCGCGCGCGGTCGACGCGGGGGCGATCGCGCAAGGGCTCGCGGGCGAGCCGGCGAAGATCAGGGATGCGGTGCACCGCGCGCGCGTGAGCGCGGTGGCGGAGGTGATTGGCGAAGGAAAATGAGGCGGTCGAATGGCATTGGCGGCGAGTCTGCCGATTTGGCGCCAATGCCGCCCACGCGGGAGCCTGGCTGGCCTTTTGTGTGAAAGGCAAAGATGTAAGGCATCGAAGCGTCGCCGGACATCATCGTATGTTGACCGACGCTGCGCACGATCAACGTGCGGTTCCGGAAACGATAGCCAGGTCCGGCTTATTCATTTGATGACCGGCAATTTGCCGGAACGCGCCGGTTGGAAGGTTGCAAGTCGGTCACGGTTGGGTTCGAGGGCGGGCGTCGGCTGGCGTCCGGACACGCTGGAGGCCGCCGACACCGGCCCGTGGGGCGGGAAATATCGGCCGATCGTTGCGCTCCGCCGGCGGGTCCGGAGGGCGATGATTCCAGCCGCTGCCTTCGCGCAGGACATCCGCAAGATCATTCCGCAAGATCATTTGTGACCTGAAGGGAAGTTCTCGACGGATACGGTCCGCGTCGTCGAATCGCTGCGTTTGCAACCACGCGCGCACGTCAAGACGCGCGATCGCTTTGCGTTCGACAACGCAAGGCCGCGCTCGAGCCGATCCAACACGCACTGCGCCACATCATTGCTCACCGGATCGGTGCTCGGCGCGACTCGGCCCGCATGATCGACCAGTCCGTGCTGCGTTACTCCGAACGATTTGATGCGGGCATCCAAGTGTCAACCTGCCTCATGCACGGCATTCCGGATATCCCTCCCCATCTCGTGAGCGATTTCTTTCCCGAATTCCGGTTCGTGGTGAATGGTCTTGTCATTCGCCGGTTTTCAGATCCAGACGATCGATGAAGCCTTCGGCCTTCAATATTCCGCTTCAGATCGTTCTATATCACTTCTTCCCGAATTGGGTTCAGTAAAGCGATTGCGTCGCGGTTTTCGCCATGTTATTGGATCGAGATCCTTTGATTTACAAAACGAATACTGCCGTCGATTATTTCAGCGCCTAAAATTCAAACTGGCCAGCCCGACCCGATTATCTGACGGGTAATGCTTAACCAGAACAACTATGACTGCCGACACGCTGAGGGGCGTAATTCCTGAATTTGTCGACGCCGAGACCGAACAGCTCTTTCGTCGATGCCGTGTGTCGGAAACCGTGTATCAGGCGCGCGCGGCGTTATGGGTTGCGGTCATTGCCGCTCTGTCTTTTGTACTCAACGACATCAGGCAGGCCGGACTTGAGCGTGAGTCAGTCATGCAGTTCGGTCTGCGTTTCGCCTCAGTCCTGTGGTCGGCATGGCTGCTGTTGCGGTTGCGTCGGCCGATAGAGGCCTCCACGCTCCAATGTTTGCTATTGGCTTGGGCAATCGTAATCGACATGCTGGCGATTGCCGAGGGTGTCGCGAGTCCGTCGAATTTGCTGGTCATGCAGACCGTGCTATTCGGGCTCTTGACTGTCCTGCCGCTGCGCTTCGTGCCGAGCGCCATCAACGGCACATGCTTTGCAGTCGGGCTCATCGCGATCCTGCGGTGGCGGTGCGCGGCGATGTCGCCGCTGCTCTGTCCGCTATCGATTGCGATGGGTTTTGCGCTTGCCATTGGCTTGCAACAGGTTTGGCGTGCGGAGCGGATGCGCCGGCAGGAATTCGCCCGTGTGCGCAGCGAGACCCACCAACGCGAGGAACTGCGGCGTGCCAAGGATGTAGCCGAAGCAGCCGACCGGGCCAAGACAACGTTGTTGGCCATAGTCAGTCATGAGGTACGTATACCCATGAATGGCGTGCTCGGCGTGCTGCAACTGCTGGAAGATTCGCGACTGGATGCGATGCAGCGCCGCCAGGTCGCGATTGCGCGAGATTGCGCCGAACATCTGACCGGCTTGCTCGACAGCATGATCGATTACGTGCGCCTTGGGGCGGTGGTTGAAGAACCGGTTTCGACTGACTTCGATCCCCGGCAACTGATTCAAAGCGTCGTCGAGTTGATGTGGACGCGTGCGCTCGCCCGGCAGACAACCATCGACGTTCTCGTCAATCGTGACGTGCCGGAAGCGCTGCATGCCGATGCCGGAAGGTTGCGCCAGGTGCTGGTGAATCTGTTGAGCAATGCCGTCAAGTTTACCGAGCGAGGCCGCGTCGGCGTTTCGTTGACCATGCGGGGCCGCGTTGCGGGCGAGTTGCAGCTGGAGATCACCGTCGAGGACACCGGGATAGGTATCCCGGAAAACATGCTGGCGCGGATTTTTGACGAATTTACTCAAGCCGACGAATCGATTGGACGCCGCTTTGGCGGGGCAGGCTTGGGCTTGGCCGTGTGCCGGCGTGTCGTCGACATGCTGGGCGGCACGATCACTGCGGTCAGCGAGCACGGTGTCGGCAGTCGGTTCCAGGTCGTGGTGCCGGTGGCCGCGGCGATTGTCGCGGCGCCGCCGGACATATCGGCGTCACCTCCATCGCGACGCTTGAAGCTCCTCGTCGTCGACGACGACCCGATCAACCAGGTCGTGATTTGCGGCCTTCTCACTCAGGCGGGCCACGATGCTACGCCCGTGAACAGCGGAGAGGCTGCGGTTGCGGAGACCGCTCGTGAGCGTTTCGACGGCGTATTCCTGGACCTTCATATGCCGCTCGTGGACGGTATCGAGACCGCACGCCGGATACGCGCGCAGAACGCGCGTGCTGAGGAACGGTGGGAGATGCCGATCGTCGTGCTGACTGCGGATCTCCTTCGGGCGCAAAGCGCCGGCGTGACGGATATCTTCACCTCGGTTCTGGTGAAGCCGATCCGGCGAGACGCGTTGCGCCGGGTACTCGAGACCGTGGGCGGCACGGCTGTCGCGCGGCCTCGACCTTCAGACAAGATCTGGTCGACGGACGTAGCTGTGGATCTCGTTTGTCTGAGCGAGCATGCCGAGGCGCTCGGTGCTGCCGCAGTCGGCTGGCTCGTGCACCAGTTCCGGCATGAAGGGCGACGTTTGCTGAGCGACCTCGGCGAAGCCGTCGCAGAGCAAAACGCAAGTCGAATCAAAGCGCTTTCACACCGGCTGACGAGCTCAGCGGCGGCATTGGGACTCGTGAGACTCGGGCGGCTCGCCGAGCGAGTGAAACAGGCGGCCGGTCGGGACGAGGCATCGGAACTTTCCGCCCTCCTCATCGCGCTCGACATCGAATTCGAACACACTTTCGACGCACTGCGCAAAATCGCGCGCGAGGCGCGGCGCGTGCGACGCAGTCGTCAACCACCGCGATTCACCGCGGCATCGAGTCGGTAGCCGATCCCGACGACCGTGCTGATCGGGCTGCGCATCCCGCCGGCGTCGCCGGACATCTTGCGGCGCAGTCGCGCGATCAAGGTGTCCACGGTGCGTGAGTCCGTCGCGCGCTCGCGCTTGCTGACCACTTCGAGTAGATACTCGCGCGTGAGCGTCGCACCGCGAACCATCACGAGCGCGGCCAGCAGATCGAACTCGCGCGGGGTCAGGGGCAGCACGGCGCCGCCCGACAGCGCCAGCTCCCGGCGCCGAAGGTCGATCAGCCAGCGGTCGAAAGTCAGCACCGTATCGACAGGAGCGATCTCGCGATACAGCCGTTGCCGGCGCAACAGGGCGCGCACGCGGGCAAGCAGCTCGCGCAGCCGGATCGGCTTGGTGATGTAGTCGTCGCCGGCGGTTTCCAGGCCGAGGACGCGATCGATGTCGCCGTCGCGTTGCGTCACGAAGATGATGCCGGCGGTACTGTGCTCGCGCAGCTCGCGGGCAAGGGAGATGCCGTCGCCGTCGGGAAGGTTGATGTCCAGCAGCAGCACGTCGGCCGGCGCGGCGCGCAGCGCCTGGCGTGCTTGCGCGACGTTGCCGCTGGTAAGGAGATCAAAGCCGGCATCGCCCAGGTAGCGGGCCAGCATCGTGCGGGTAATGGGGTCGTCTTCGACGATGAGAATGCGCCCCGGCGAAGCTTCCATGGTTTCTCCTTCGGGGTAACCAATTCGGGCAATCGATTCGAGGATTGCAAAAGTTCAGCCCCGATTCCACCGTCGACGTCCGCCGACAAATTTCCAGTCGCCATGTTAAGCGGAGCGCGCAATCGAATGCGTGAAGTTCGCCGGCCGTCGCGCGGCCGTTCGCCGTGACGGCCCTGTCGTTCCGTGACGCTGCGCCGTATGTGAACAACGATTGACAACGGCGCGCTTGTCTCGTGCGATTCCACGCGAGCCTTGCATACTTCATGTGCATGCGATGGATGGCTCGCGGCTACGGCGCGCCGTCGTTGCGAAATGCCGATTCATACGAGGGAGACGCATGATGTGGACTGTTCCCGGATGCGATATCACGCATGCAAGACCGCTCGCCGGCGGCGGGCAATCGATGAAATACGGCATGAGCAGCTCGATGCCGGGATGATCGAAGTCGTCCATGTCCGAACGAGGTCATCGACGTGGAATCGCTATTGCGAAGCGTCTATCGTCCCTATCGGACGTTCCCGCATCTGCTCGAATCGCTGGTGCGGGCGTTCGCCCGGCAACTGGACTTGGGGAGCGCGTCCTTGTGGCTGCGCGGCGTGGGTGTCCTGCAGTTGAATCGCAACGGCGCACAGATCGATCTCGCATGGATCGAGGAAACGAACGTCGACGAACATTCCGAACCGGCCGCGCATTCGGCTCGATTCCCGGTGACATATGCGGGAGAGCAACTCGGCACGCTGCGGTTGAATGGGCGAGGCACCGCTGATCGATCGGAAGCATTCGCCGAATGGGGTGCCGCCTTTGCACATCGCTGCGCATTGTTGTGCAAGCGCTACGACGTGCAACGGTGGGCTCGGCAACGTCTGAGCCGCAGCTTGTTGCTCGTGGGCATGTCCGAACCGTTGCACCGCGTCGAGATTTTCGTCGAAAAGGCGTCGTACAGCACGTTGCCGGTGTTGCTCACCGGCGAGTTCGGCACCGAGAAGGCCCCGTTGGCGGCGGCGCTGCATTGTTGCGGACCTCGACGGGACGGGCCGTTCATTGAAGTCAACTGCGCCGATCCTGCCGGCGATCCGGCGCAATGGTTCAAACAGGCGGCCGGCGGCACCTTGTTCTTCAACGGCATCGACGAGCTTGCTACGCGGCTTCAGAACCAGCTGCGACAGCATCTGCATTCGCGGCTCGGACAATGGCTGGTGGTGCCGGACGAGTGCGAGGTGCGCGTGATCGCGTCGACGACGTCCGACTTGCGAAGATGCGTGGAAGAAGGGCGATTCTCGCAAGCACTGCTGGCCGAACTGGATTTCCTGTCGGTGACAGTGCCGTCGCTTCGCCTTCGCCAGGACGACATCGCGCCGCTGATCGTCGCGGCGCTCGAACATCATGGCTATGTCGCGGAGCGCAAGTGCAGCGACGCGCTGCTCGAGATTTGCCGGCTCTATGCGTGGCCGGAAAATCTGTATGAACTGGAGCGCGTGATCGCGCGCCTCGCGGTCATGACGGGCGATGCCGCCATCGGCCGTGCGGATGTCGCGCTTCACGTGCCGTGGATGATTTCGCAATCGCGTAGCGAGCGTGTCGGCACGTCGCGCGTCGCCGATCGAGATGACGAGGCGTCACGGCGCACGATGGAGCTGGCTGTTGCCACGTCGCGGTCTTCGGCGATGCCGGCCCACTGGGCGCAGTGTGCGATGACACGCAACGGCGCGGAGCTGGCGCGATTGCATAAGGCGCTGCGCAAGGCGCTGCTTTATCTCGGTGAACATTACGCCAATCCGATTTCAATGGAGCAGCTGGCGCAGCACGCTCACGTGAGCCCGTCGCATTTGAGCTATCTGTTCCGTCACACGTTGAATGTCGCGTTCAAGCCGCTGCTCCAGCAAATTCGCATCGAGAAGGCGAAGGAAATGCTGATGCGTGACGACTGTCCGCGCGTGACTGAAGTCGCGCTGAGCGTTGGCTTCGGCGACCTGAGTCATTTCGAAAAAAGCTTCAGGCGCATCGTGGGGTTGAGTCCGCGCGAATTCAGGAGCTCGATTGCGTGACGGGCCGCTGCCATCGCGATAGGGATGGGGCGGACGGGTCTTTCAGGTTCGACGCGCTCAGGTCCACCTGCATCGTTCCAGGCATCAACACGCAGTTTTGCAGGTGTTGCCATGCCATGGCGCCCGGATAACCGCAACCGGCAGGCGTGACGGCGGGGAATGCGTTCAGGGAGCCTAAATAAGGTTGCTGGTTCACCGTCGGCACGTTCCAGGCCCAGATGCGCAATTCGGGCGATGGGCTCAGGCCTGCCATCAGCGATGCCATCGAATCGGCCAGATCGTGCGAGCAATAGACGCCGGGCTGATACCCGCACTTCATGATCTCGGCGGCCCACGCACCGAGATAGGCCTGGGTATCGTCGTCGAGAGCGCTGCCGTCTTCCCAGTCGATGTATAGGTAGCCGTCGCGGGGAAAGCCTTCGGCGAGCGCCAATTGAGCGGCTTGTGAGCCGTCGGTGACGCCTTGGGCATCGGTCAGATCGTTCGATCCCGATTGCTGGCCGACATAAATGGGCAGCAGCCCCCAGCCTTGATCGATCAACGCCTGGCGGTTGCCCATCCAGCTGATGTCGGGATGGTTCGGCGCGGGAGCCAGATAGTAGCCGCACCAACTGAGGTTGGTGTTGGACTTCAGCCAGTCCAGTTGCAGTTGGCCGGGGAAGATCTTGGTGTCGAAGCCAGCATAGAACGACATGGTGTTGCTCCTTTTCGATGGCTCGCGGCGGCGAACCGTTCCGTAGACAGTTAGGATGCGGAAGGTGCGGACGGGTTTTCCAGCGTCGATGAGCTCAAGTCCACCTGCATCGTCCACAGCATCAACACGGCGTTGGTCTGGTATTGCCAGGCAGTCGCGGTCGAATAGCCGGAGTCGGCGGGGTCTTTGGCCGGAAAGTCGCTGACGGCGCCTGAATACAGATGTGGCTCGTCGGTCGGCGTCTTCGTCGCCCAGATGCGCGGCTTCGCCGCGGCTTTGTCCATCCGCGACGTGATGGACGAGGCCAAGGCAGTCGAGCAGTGGACGCCCGGCATATAGCCATTCTTCTGCACGGCGTCGGCCCACGCGCGGAGATAGGTCTCGGCGTTATCGGGAAGGCTGCTGCTTTTCCAGTCGATGAAGACGTAGGCGCTCCGTGGAAATCCTTCTTTACGCATCAGGTCGGCCGCTTGCTCGCCGTCCGTTTTACCTTGCTGTTCGGGGTTCGAATCAGTCGGATCAGTCGGTTGGCTCTTATAGACGGGCAGCAGGCCCCAGCCTTGCTTGATCAGGTCTTTGCGACGGCCTTTCCACTGGTCGGCGAGAGGGTAGCCGCACCAACTTAGGTTGGTGGCCTTCTTCAACCAGGCGAGCTGGTCTAGACCAGGGAACTCGTCGATGTCGAATCCTGCGTAGAAGGTCATGCCATTGCTCCTTTTTTGACGGCCCGCGGCGCGCGGCCTCGCCAGGCGCTCGATCACACCACGGGAAGCAGCGTTTTCAGCGCCTCGTATTGCCGTGAGATTACGTTGCGGATCAGGTAGTCTTCGATCAGTGCCGCGGCGATCTTGCGTTGCGCGGCAATTTCCGGCAGCGACGCAAAGTTCACGTAGGGGTTGACCGCGTCGCGCCGGAACGGCGCTTCGCCGGAAGTTGCGGTGGTAATGGACAGATAGGTGGTCGCCTTCCCCTCGTCGAACGCCACCATCGTCAGCTCGTGGGTGATGCCGGTAGCGCGCGGCACGCCGTAGGCCCGGTAGCGAACCGAATGCTCGGCCTCGGCGCTCTTGGGCCCGTCGAAATGCAGGCCGAACCGGGCCAGGAACAACGTGCCGAGCGCATCCACTTGCATCGGGGTTCGCACGCGAATCACGGCCGCCCTGAACACGCCCGATAGTCCGATTTGCCTCGGCGTCAGGTATTCGTTCTCCTCCAGGAAGCGGATCAGCACCAGGTCGTCGCTATACGCCGCTTCGAGCGCGCCCTCGACGACGCCGGGCACGCCCTTGGCGACTTCATCGACGATTTCCCTTAGCTCGTTTCGCCCTCTGTCGAATTCTTCCAGCCACGCGCGGCTCACGTGGTCATTCTTGGTGAAGCTGTCGTTTTGTTCCGCCGTTCTTTGGGCAATCCAGTCCATCAGGCGGCGCGCTTGCGTGAACGCGGCGTCCTTGTCTCCCAGAATGGCGTCTTTCAGATCGCCGCCGTATTTTTCGATGTACTGAGTGACTTTTTCCATGTGCGCAAGAGGGGTTGCGCCGATGTCAGGCACTCCGGCCATCTTGCTGAGTATGCGTCTGATTTGTTCTTTGTCGCCCGGCACCCAGATTTGCTTGAAGCGCGTGAAGCGCCTTTCGAGCTTATCCGGATGACGCGAACTGCCGTCCGCGATCTCGCACAGCATCGTGGCGATTTCTCGCAGGTGGTACATGATGTCCGGCAACGGCAGTATCACGCTGGCGATATCGTCGGTCGGCTCGGTCTCTGCGATGTCCGCATCGGGCGATTTCACGGAAACCGTCATTTTTTCAATCGCGATGTGCTTCTGCGCCAGTTCCTCCCAGACGGCCACTGCCTCGATCGTGTCGCGTCGCGGCAGCGTGACGTCGATCAACTCCATCAGCAGCGGCTTGCGAATATCCGCTTTCATTTGAGGGAATGGTTTAGGCAGCTTCGCCGGCAGCAGGATCGGCGGCTGTGCCGACAGCGCCGCGAACGGCAGAGGCGGAGGCAATTTGGCGTGCCAGGTATAACCGAGCCGATACAGGACGAACGGCCGGATCGCGTCGTTGAGCAGGATGCCGGGCATGCGTTCGGGGTGGTCAATGTCCGGTTCGGACAGCCTGCGCCGGTCGTTGGTCCAGAGCCCGAGCCGCTGCTGGTCGTATACCTGCCGCAGCGATTGCGGATCGTCGTATTCCAGCGTATAGGCCGAATAGTCCTTGCGTTCCAGATCGTCTCGCTGCGCCTTCCAATGCTTGACCGTCTCGTCGGCGAAGGTGTCGGCTACCCGCGCGATGTCTACGCCGGCCCGGATCATCGTGTCCGTCACCAGTTCTTCCAGCAGGCCGTAGATGAAGCGTTGCAGCGGCACGGGCGCCCACGGATCGATGACGACTTGCGTATCCCAGTCCGATGTTCCGCCGCCGTTTCGCATCGCAGCTTCTCCGCGAGGGTCGCGTATGCATTCGAACGCATTGCCGCCCTTCATGTAGAACTTCACCAGGTCCCGCCGGCCGGGGGCGACGTGGAAGTTCTCCTGCAACGACCGGTTCAGCTCGGCGATGCGCACGTCGATCTCCTGCAGCGCGTGCAGGACCTGGGCGCGAATGTCTCGCTTCTTGATACCTTCCGGTTTCCCCAGATCGTTGATCTGCTTGGTCAGCCAGCCGCTCATCATGCGCCGCGTCGCCCGCTGTTCGGACGTTTCCATACGTGCTCCCGGACTAAGTCCCAATAGCGGCGATTGAACGACGTCGCCGCGCGATGGCAAGACCGTCGTTGGCAATCCGAAAGACCGCGACCTCGCTCGGAGGCGGTTCGATCGGGACTCGACAGGACGCGAAGCCATTCGTCGCGAGCAGTCCCTTTGGGAAATCGAGGCGGTTCATGCGCTACCCCGCCCGCGATGCCGACGCCCCGGCCGCCGCCATCGCCTTCTCGGCCTGTCGCTGCGCTTCTTCGACCGCGCGAGTCTCGGCCTCTCCGGCTTGCCGCGACGCGTTTGCCACGGCGGCCTCGCCCGCAGCCGCGCCGCTTAACGCGGCCGCGAGCGCTTGCTCGGCCAACGCCATCGCCTCGAGCGCGGCATGACTCCCGTCGGCCGCGCCGGCGTGCGCCGTGCTGTTCAACGCGGCGCGCATCGCCTTGTCGCTGGCCGCGACCGCGTTGTCGACCGCCTCTTGCGCCTGCATTTCGGCGATCTGCGAAATGGACTCGGGCGGATTCGTTGCCGATACGTCACGTCGAGGTTTCATCGCGTGCCTCGCTTGTTCGGAGCCGGAACCGCACCGGTGGAAACGACATCCGTCTTTACGCCGGTGTGCAATGCGTGCAGCGATTCCAGCAGCGCCAGTTTGGCTTCCAAGACCATCTGCTGAGCTTTCGCGCGCGCTTCCTTGCGCATGTCGGCGACGGCGGCGTGCGGGTTCGTGAATTCAGCCGGTACGTCGGCCGGCGTGATGGACGGCGCGACGCCGGAAGGGGCACGCACGCTTAGCCGCTCGGCCGCCGCTTGCGAGTCTTCCGGCCGTTCGGATGCGTTCGAAATCGGTATCTTTGGAATGCTCACGATACGTTCTCCTGTTCTGCGATTGCGGTTTCCGTCACGGCGGGCGCAAGCGCCGCCGGCACGGCGGGTCTCGCGCCGAAGTCGTTCAGTGAAATCACGCCGCTGCCGCTCAACTGCAATTCGGCACGCAATTGAGCGGACTCGACGGGGAACAGACAGGTCGCGCCATCCTGGCCCATCGTGCCGCTGTCGGGCTGGTGGGCGGCCAGAAACGACTGTGCCGCGTGCATGAAGAGCTCGACGATGCGCTTGGCCGCTTCGCCGGTCTCGCCCTTGTAGGCGGTGTGCTGAACGATCTGCTGGGCGCCTTGCGACAGCCTCGCAAAGCCCACCATTCGGCCTTGAGCGAGCCAGTTGCGCACGGTCTGCGCGACGTCGGACGGACCTGCCAGGCCCTGCACCTGCGGACAGTCCAGTGCGCCGAAAAGAATCGGCAGCAGCGCTTCCGAGGCGTCCGTAGCCGCGGCTTCGCGTCGCTCGGGCGTGGCGGCGCTGCTGTTCAGTTGTTCCGCGTAGTCGAGGTAGAAGCGGTAGAAGTCGCAGAATTCGAGCACGGTGCGCGCCTGCTTCAACGCGAACGATGCGGCCTCCTGCTGCAGCGGCTGTTGCCGTGCGCCCTGCGGCAGGTGCATCAGGTTCGTGACCGCCAGGCTGTCGTCGAAGCCGAGAGCCTGGAACAGTGGCGCCGACTTGACGCCCAACTGCGCGAGGAAGCTGACGCCCGCGGCCAGCTCGTCGCGGGTGACGAGACCGTGTTCCGAGAGGACCTTCGCCACTTGCGCGGCCACGACGGAAGAGCCGTCGCCGCTCTCGGCGCGCGCGAGGATGTTCAAGTCAGCTAGGCTCAGCGTCATGAGCTTGACCGGGCTGATCGTCAGCCCGAGCTGCGGCAGCAGCGTGTAGCGCGACGCGTGCAGCCCTTGCTGGACCGTGGCGATCAGCTCCGTCTCGTCCGCGAAGTCGTAGCGCGCCGACGGCGCGGTGGCGGCCCAGACCAGCCACTCTATGCCGCCGTCGACGAACGCGAGCGCGAGCCGTCCGATGTCGGACAGCGCGTTGGGCAGCGGTATCAGCTTGCCGGCAACGGATACGGTCATGGCGATGCTCCTTGATCGGACTGCGGGGGCTTACGGGTTCGCTTCAGCCGGCCGGGAATCCCTTGAGCACGTTCGCGGCGACCGAGCCGATCTTCGCGTAGTCGTCGGTTGCGGACTTCATCATTTCCTGCGCCTGGGTGAGCGCCGTCGCGTATTGCGGCTTGCCGGTGGCGAGAAGCTGCGCCATCGCCACGCCGGCCGCCGTCGTCGCGATCGTGGTGATGTTGCGCAGCGCGTCGGTCGCGTCCTGCACCGCGAGCGCGGTCGATTGGGCGACCGACTGATAGGCCTTGCCCGCACCGCTCGTCAACACCACCTGCGGACTCATCGTCGCGAGCTGGCTCTGGTTGATCACGTCGATGACTTGAGAGTTGACCTTCGAGGGATCCATGACATTTCCTTCGGTGGAGTGGGTGTGTCAGCAGGCAGCGCGAAATCCTTCAGTTCTTGCCGCTCGGTCCGCCGTGGTTCGGCGTGCCGCCGCCCGGCTTCGACAGCGCGGCCGTGACCGATTGCGCGAACTGGTCCAGCGCATACTCGGCGTCGCCCGCGTCCTTCACGGCCGTGTCGGCCGAGGCCTTCAGCTCGTCGAGGGCGGCCTTGGCTTCGCCGAAGGCCGTCTCGCTTTCCTTGACGGCGGCCTCCACGACGGAGGCCGGCGACATTGATTCGTCGGGACCCGGCAGCGGATGCACGTCGGGCGGCGGCGTCGGCTCGGGCGGCGGAGGCGGCGGCGGGACCGGGAACGGTACGGCGAGGATCTTCGCGCACGCGGCCGTCAGCGCGGCCGAATTGATCATGCCTGCGCTTTGCTGGCGACTCACTGCGTTGTGCATGGCCATGCCGAGCGTTTCCAGCAAGACGGCGTCGAGCATGCCGAACGCCTGTGATGGCGATTGGCCGGTCGTCAGCGTGACGACGTTGCTGACGGCGTCGACGATTTGACTGTTGACGGAGCTGTCATCGGTACTCATGACGGTTAGCTTCCCTGTTGGCTTCCCTTTGCGATGATCAATGCGAGTACCTGAGTCGTGGCCGCGTCGGCGATGACCTGGCCTCGCTGCTGATTGGCGACGGCATTGCTCATCGCGATGCCGATGCTGTCGGCCATCGCGAGATAGGTCATTGCCATCGCGACTGCGGCCGTTTGGCCCACGGCGAGCGCTGGCATTGCATCGACCGGATCAGCGGGATACCCGATGGCTGGCGTGCGTGGCGCCCGCGTGCCCCAGTGTCTCGGCCGCGGGCGTCAAGCGCGGTTATCTCAGGCCGAGAATCTCCGCGGTGGCAGCGCCCGTGGTGCCTGTTTCCACCGTCAGCAGCGTGGACACGGCCTGCGTGGTGGATGCCTGCATCGTCACGTACGATTGCTGCTGATTGTTGGTGGCGTTGTGGGCGGCGTTCGACAGCGCCTGGCTCGTTGCCACATACAGGTTGCCCATCGCGACGGATGGCGCGTCGCCCAGCACTTTCGTGTTGACTTGCGAGACCGAATCGGTGATCTGGCTGTTGACTGAAGTGGGAAATGCCATGATTCATGCTCCTAAATGTTTGGATGACAGGTGGGGGTCGGTGATCAACGCATGAGCCCTCAGCCGAGGATTTTCTTGGTCGCCATTGCCGTACTGCCGGTATCCAACGAGTACAGCAGCGCGACACCCATCGTGGTCGCAGCCTGTGCCGTGACGTACATCTGTTGTTGCGCCAGCGTCGCGTTGTGCGCAGCGTTGGCCAACGCCTGCGCCGTGGCCTGGTACAGGTTGCCCATCGCAATGGACGGAGACACCCCCAGCACCTGGGTGTTCGCCTGCGTCACCGAATCGGTGATCTGGTTGTTGACGGCAGTGGGAAAGGCCATGTGTTCAACTCCTTGGGGTCAACTGTTTCCGGCGATCCTCAGGTGCCGAGGATCTTGGTGGTGGCGATCCCGGTCGTGGCCGTGTCGAGCGAATACAGCGTCGCGACGCCCATCGTGGTGGCGGCTTGCGCCGTGACGTAGCTCTGTTGCTGCGCGTAGGTCGCGTTGTGCGCCGCGTTGGCCAAGGCTTGCGCCGTGGCCTGGTACAGGTTGCCCATCGCGATGGCCGGCGCGTCGCCCAGCACTTTGGTGTTGGCCTGCGTGACGGAATCGGTGATCTGGTCATTGACGCTGGTCGGAAAAGCCATGTCGGGCTCCTCAATGAATTAGGCTTGGGCGGTCAGCTGCCGAGGCCGCGAACGCCGGTGCTCAGGATGTCCTTGGTCGACACGCCCGTGGCGGCGGTGTCGAGCGAGTACAGCGTCGCGACGCCCATCGTGGTGGCGGCCTGGGTCGTGACGTAGCTTTGCTGCTGCGCGTTGGTGGCGTTGTGGGCGGTATTGGCAAGTGCTTGCGCCGTGGCCTGATAGAGGTTGCCCATCGCGATCGCCGGCGCGTCGCCCAATACCTTGGTATTGGCCTGCGTGACGGAATCGGTGATCTGGTCATTGACGCTGGTCGGGAATGCCATGGTGGCTCCTTGATAAATGTAAGACTGCCTTTCGGCGGGATGTTCTTCCGGTACGAACCCTGCGCTGTGTGGTAGGGCCGTGAAAACATCGTAGGAAAGCAATGACGAGCGCGATTGGCGCAGCCGATGGAAAACACGGAGCCGAATCGCGGAAACCGTTGTAATCAGCCAAAACGGACTGCCCATGCGGATCAGCGATTTCGCTGCATGGGGGGCCAGCGCCTTTGCGGAACGAAACGCGGCATACGGAAAAAACACCGATTTGCGGTGGAATTTCCGATTGGATCCTGGGGAACGGAGCGTGCGACGCCGGACCGGTAAGCTGTCTCGAGTGTTTTCCTCGATTGCCGCCGAGGCGGACGCGCATCTCGGCAAGGCAATGCGGCTTTGCGGGAAAGAAAGCGAGGCAACGCGGCTATATACCGGACTTACGATTTGCGAGGGGGGAGGCGGCTTGCTGGCCGGATTCGACGTGAACACAGCGCTTGATCGAATTCATGCTTGCAGCGCACAGACGGACGACGAAGGGGCCGCGATGCCGCACAAACACAAAGGGGAAATGAGAAGGGCGGGCTGGAGCGCGAACCCGAACCCGGACTCGGAACAATCGGGCTAATGATGCACGGGATATTGGACCGGGCAGCCATCCACGAGCAGTTTGCCGTGCTCGAGAAGGTGATCTTTAAGTGTCTTGGGCGGTGAACTGATCCGCCACCTAGGGGACGAGAAGGGCGAACCGAAGTGAGCGGGCGGCGCAAACAGCTGCAACGGCAGCTGCCACGAACGGATTACGGTCGAATACGACTTGGCACGCTTCCGAGCTCACGTTGATCAAGAAACGCGCTTGTATGTTTAACCCAGACAGGCCCTAGCGCGCGGCCGCGACGCGTCCGTCCGGTCCGTAGAAGCCGTTGCGCTGCGGCGCGGCGCGCAGCACGGACAGCGTTCGTTCGTTATAGTCCATCCGGATGCGGATCAGCATCCCGTTGATCGCATTCGCGTGGCGCGCGCGTTCTGCCGATTGTTGCAGCAACTGCCAGCCGTTCGCGAGACGCGCGTCGTTTTCGGCCGCGCGATCCATGCCCGTCTTGCCGGCCGGCAGGCCGAGCGACGCGAGCAGCGTGTCGCGCTGGCGTTCGAGGTGCGCGAGCTTCTCGATCAGCTCGGATTTCCTGTCGACGATGCCCGGCAGCGCCTCGAGCGGCGACGCCGTCGTCAGCGCCTTTTCCTCGTAGGCGAGCAGGGACGCGAACGCTTCGACCGTCGCGTGCTCGTCGTTGACCGTGGCCAGCAGTTCGTCTCTCATCTCGTTTGGCTCGACATGCCGGCGCGCGGACCGTCCGCGCGCCGTGCTTCGCGTTTCTTCGTCCGGCCGCGAAGCCGGTTCAGCTGTTGCCCGCCTGCGGCGGCTGCTTCAGCAGTTCGCGGGCGGTCTGCAGGATGCCGTCGGCGATCTTGCCGGTGTCGATCGACAGTGTGCCGTTCTTGATCGCGTCCCGAATCGCCTCGACCTGGGCGGTATCGATGTCGGCGCTGCCCGATGCGGCCAGGCTGCGCAGCGTCGACGACAGGCCAGACAGGCTCACGTTCGCGTCTCCGCCCGTCGGCGCGCCCGCGGCGCTGGCGGGCGTCCGGGCCGAGGCCGGCTGGCCGGCTTGCGTGCGAGCCGCGCCCGCACTGGCGTTCGACAGCGTGCGGGCGTTCGAAGTAGTGGTGGAATCGACTTTCACGATGGTGTTTCCTGTACGGGTTTGACCACGATAACGGCAAGGCCGGCCCGAACTTTAGCACCCGTTTTTCGGTAAATCCCTGAATCAACGAAAGTTTGCAATCTTAGAGGGGGATCTCGACTGTCGCGGCGTCCTTGACGATCGCCGTGACGATCTGGCCCGCGGCCATGCGCACCCGTACCTGCTGGCCGGGCGCTGCGTTGTTGAGCACGCTGCCCTCGGCCGAAATCGTGAACCCCTGCCCCGACGCGACGACCCGCACCGTCTGGCCGATCGATACCGACGCCGCGCTCTTCAGGAGATCCCGGCGCAGCGGCAGCCCGGCCGCGACCCGCGTGAGCGCGGTCGCGCCGACCGCCTGGGTCGGATCGGTGATCACGGCGAGCGGCAGCATCGTCAGATCGCCGTCGCGCGCGACGAGGTCGGCCGCCGAGAGCGCCTCGCCGGGCGAGATCTGGCGCGCGGCGACGTAATAGGTCGCTTGGACGGCGAGCTTCGCCTGCAGATAGATCGTCCACGGACGCTCGCCCGCGCAGCGCACGCCGACCGTCGTGCGGCCCCAGAGGCGCGCGCCCGACGGCAGGAACGGCTCGAGCGTCGTACACGCGGCGAGGCCGCGCGGGAACGCGGGCGCGACGGTGATGGCGGTCTTGCCGGGCAGGCCCGCCGCCTGCTGTTGAAGAAACGCGAGCGCGGCGCGGCGGATCGTTTCGCCGTCCTGCTGGCCGGCCGGGACCGGAGCGGAGGCTGTCGCATTGGCGGAGGCGGCCGGCGCGGCGGTCGTCTGCGCGCCAGGGGCGTTCGTTGCGGGCGCGGCCGCGCGAATCGGCGCGGGACGGGCGGGCAGCGCGCTTGGCGCGGGCTCCGTGCGGAACGAGACGGGGATCATGCCGCTTTGTGCGGCGGCCTGGGCGCGCTGAGCCCGCCACGGCTGGGCGGCCGCCCGTGCGTTCGCGGGCGGGCCGGTGGGCACGGCCGCATCCTGCGCGACGACCGTCGCGACCTGCTGCGCGTTGGCCGGCGCGCGCGATGCAGCGACCGCGCGGAATGCGGGATTGACGTCGGCAGCAACGCTTGCCGCCGGATTGCTCCGGTTCGCGGTGACGGGCGCGGTCGCGCCGGCCGGATTGTTCCATCGGGCGCTCGTCGGCGCGGCGCTTGCGGGAAGATTCGATCCTGCCGTCGCCGATGCGGGATTCACCTGACCGTTCCACCCGCCTCGCGGGGCGGCCGCGATCGCTGGCCGCTTCCATCCGATCGCGGGCGATGCCGCAATCCGGCCGTTCGATGCGGGCGGACCCGGTTCGATCACGATCTGGCCGTTGCTCTGCTCGGCTGCCGTCGGGGCGTAGGCTGGATCGCTCGACCCGGCCCCCGGCGGCGCGCCGGCTCGGCCGTTCCATGCGGCGGCCGCCTGCGCGGCGGCCTGAGCGTTCCGCCCGCCCACGCGTGCCGTATTGCTGCCCGATCCGTTCCATCCGACGGCGGCCGGCGTGCTCGCTCCCGCTGCATTGGCGCCGCGCGCGTTCGCCGCATTCGCGTTCGCGAGCGCCGTTTCGGCCGATTCGCCGCGGCCCGGAATCACGATCATCCCGCCGTCGCCCGCCTGCTGCGCGAGCGCGGCGCACGTCCAGCCCGCCAGCGCGAGCGCCACGGCAAAGCGCGCGCGCGTTGCGCGGCTTGCGTCTGTCGTCATCGCGCCCTCCTCGAAACCGTTTGGTACGGGGTTGCATTCTAGGGATGGGCGCCCGCCGGCAAACCGCGAATAGAGGGGCCCTTTGCCGGTTATTCGCCCGATTGCCCGTTGCGTCGCCCGCCTACCATGCGTCCCATGGGAAAAAGCCTCTTTGGCCGTCCATGGTCAGCCGCCCGCGGTTCGCGGTCGACCGCCGGCGGCGAAAGAGCAGCGCATCTTCAGACGGAGACTCGCAGATGCTGGACAAACTCGATGCCGAATTCGCATTCGGCCGCCAGGCGCTCGACGTGCGCACGTATCGGCAGGAACTGCTGTCGTCGAACATCGCGAACGCCGATACGCCGGGCTACCGCGCGCGCGACGTCGACTTCTCGTCGACGCTCGCCCGTGCGCTGAAGCAGGACGGCGCGCGCTCCGCCGGCAACGCGGCGCAGCTTCCGCTCGCGCAGCCGGCCGGCGTGACGAGCGGGATGTCGATGGCGACGACGTCGGGCTCGCACATGGCGGGCAACGTGAAGCTGATCCCGACGGGCGGCCCGAGCGACGACTACGGCCGCGCGCAGTACCGGATCCCGCAGCAGCCGGCGCTCGACGGCAACACCGTCGATCTCGACACCGAGCGCGTGCAGTTCGCCGACAACGCGGTGCACTACCAGGCCGGGATGACGGTGATGACGCAGCAGATCAAGACGATGATCGCCGCGATCACGTCGAATTCGAGTTCGTGACGCGCCGCTTCGGCGCGTTTCCCGCGTGCCGCGCGCGTCACGGGAAACGTTTGAATGGGCGCGCAACGCGATAAGGAGTACGCATGCCTTCGTTGATGAACATTTTCGACGTCGCGGGTTCCGCGATGTCGGCCCAGTCGCAACGTCTGAACGTGACGGCGTCGAACCTCGCGAACGCCGACAGCGTGACGGGTCCCGACGGCAAGCCCTACAAGGCGAAGCAGGTGGTGTTCGCGACCGCGCCGATGGGCCGCGCGCGCACCGCGTCCGGCCAGGGCGTCGGCGGCGTGCAGGTGACCAAGGTGATCGACGATCCGTCGCCGATGAAGACGACCTACGACCCGTCGAACCCGGCCGCCGACCAGAACGGCTACGTGACGATGCCGAACGTCGATCCGGTGCAGGAGATGGTCAACATGATTTCCGCGTCGCGTTCATATCAGGCGAACGTCGAGACGCTCAACACCGCGAAGCAACTGATGCTGAAGACGCTGACGATCGGCAGCTGACGCGCCCTTTTCCATCGACTGAAAACACGCATAGCAGAGGAAGGCGAATCGGAATGACATCCTCCTTGACCACCATCGGCGGCAGCGGCACGACCGTGAACACGCTGCCGTTCGACACGATGAGCTCGAACAGCCAGTCGTCGAACACGACGGGCGCGAGCACGACGAGCGGTACGACCGGCACCAGCAGCTCGAACGCGAACATCAACGTCGCGAGCTCGCTGTCGACCACGTCGGCGAGCGATCTGCAGACGACGTTCCTCAAGCTGCTCGTCACGCAGTTGCAGAACCAGGATCCGACGAGCCCCGTCGACAGCTCGCAGATGACGTCGCAGCTCGCGCAGATCAACACGGTGAGCGGCATCGCGCAGTTGAACACGTCGCTCACGTCGCTGTCGTCGCAGCTCACGGCCGGCCAGCAGACGCAGGCGGCGATGTTGATCGGCTCGAACGTGCTGGCGCCGGGCAACACCGTACCTGTCAAGAGCGGCGCGGCGTCGCCGTTCGGCGTGCAGCTGACGAGCGCCGTGTCGAACCTGACGATCACCGTGAAGAACTCGTCAGGCGTCGTCGTCAACACGATCAACGCGGGCGCGCAGTCGGCGGGCACCGTGCCGTTCAACTGGACGCCGACCGACACGGCCGGCAACAAGCTGCCCGACGGCACCTACACGATCAGCGCGAGCTACACCGACACGTCCGGCCAGCAGTACGCGCCGACGACGCTGTCGTCCGCGCAGGTGCTGAGCGTCGTCAAGCAGGCCGACGGCACGCCGGGGCTCGTGCTGTCGAACGGATCGACGGTCGGCTTCAGCCAGGTCGCATCGATCTTCCCGAACACCACGACGAGCGCGTCGAACGGCAGCGCCTCGTCTTCCACCAACTGATCCAGCTTCTTCGCCACGGAGACCGAGATGGGCTATCAACAAGGTTTGAGCGGTTTGGCAGGCGCGTCGAGCGACCTCGACGTGATCGGCAACAACATCGCGAACGCGAACACGGTGGGCTTCAAGGGAAGCACCGCGCAGTTTTCCGACATGTATGCGAATTCGGTCGCGTCGGCTGTCAACAATCCGATCGGCATCGGCACGATGCTCGCATCGGTGCAGCAGCAGTTCAGCCAGGGCACGATCGCGTCGAGCACTTCGTCGCTGAACGTCGCGATCAACGGCAACGGCTTCTTCCAGATGTCGAACAACGGCGTCGTCACGTACTCGCGCGACGGCACGTTCCAGCGCGACAAGAACGGCTACATCGTCAACTCGCAGGGCCTGAACCTGATGGGCTACGCGGCCGACTCGAACGGCGTGATCAACAGCGCGGCGACCGTGCCGCTGCAGGCGCCGACGACCAACATCGCGCCGACCGCGACGACCAAGATCACCGGCCAGTTCAACCTGAACTCGCAGGACCCGGTGCCCGCGACGACGCCGTTCAACTATTCCGATCCGACGAGCTACAACTACACGACGTCGGTGCAGGCGTTCGATTCGCTTGGCGGCTCGCAGAACGTCAACCTGTACTTCGTGAAGAGCTCGACGACGGGCCAGTGGGAAGCGTACGCGGGCCCGTCGGGCCAGACGCCGACCGATCTCGGCTCGGTCAGCTTCAACACGGCGGGCACGATCACGGGCACGTCGACGCCGGCCGGTGCGCCGACGACGAACGTCGGTCAGTTCTCGTTCTCGATTCCGACGACGACGGGCGCGGCGAACCCGCAGAATCTGACGCTCGACCTGACGGGCACCACGCAGTACGGCGGCAAGAACGGCATCAACAACCTCGCGCAGAACGGATTCGCGAGCGGCGTGCTGACGACGTTCTCGATCGGCGCGGACGGCAAGCTGACCGGCAACTACTCGAACGGCCAGACGTCGACGCTCGGGCAGATCGTGCTCGCGAACTTCAACAATCCGAACGGCCTCGTGAGCGTCGGCAACAACCAGTACGTCGAGACGGCCACGTCGGGTGTGCCGCAGATCTCGGTGCCCGGCAGCACGAACCACGGGACGCTGCAGGGCAGCGCGCTCGAAAACTCGAACGTCGACCTGACGAGCCAGCTCGTGAATCTGATCACCGCGCAGCGCAACTACCAGGCGAACGCGCAGACGATCAAGACGCAGCAGACCGTCGACCAGACGCTCATCAACCTGTAAGCGGCCTTCGCGGACAACAGCCAGCCATGGACCGACTGATCTATACGGCGATGACGGGCGCGACGCAGTCGCTCGAGCAACAGTCCGTCGTCGCGAACAATCTCGCGAACACGTCGACGACGGGGTTCCGCGCACAGCTCGCGACGTTTCGTGCGGTGCCGATGAACTTCGACGACGGCAGCGGCAACGTCGATCCGTCGACGACCCGCACCTACACGCTGTCGTCGACGCCCGGCGCGGACTTCACGCCGGGCCCGATCGAGCGCACGGGCAATCCGCTCGATGTCGCGGTTCAGGGGCCGGGCTGGCTGTCGGTGATGCTGCCGGACGGCTCCGAGGCGTACACGCGCGCGGGCAACCTGCACGTCGACCAGAACGGGCAGCTCGTGACCGCGAACGACCTGCCCGTCGTCGGCAACGGCGGCCCGCTCGCCGTGCCGCCGAACGCGCAGCTGACGATCGGCCAGGACGGCACCGTGTCGGCGCTGATGCCGGGCGATCCGCCGACCGCCGTCGCGATGATCGATCAACTGAAGCTCGTGAATCCCGATCCCGCGACGATGAAGCGCGGCGACGACGGCCTGTTCCGCACCGCGGACGGCAATCCCGCCGATGCCGATCCGGCCGTGAAGGTCGTGCCGAATTCGCTCGAAG
This sequence comes from Burkholderia mayonis, assembly GCF_001523745.2. Classification (NCBI taxonomy): domain Bacteria; kingdom Pseudomonadati; phylum Pseudomonadota; class Betaproteobacteria; order Burkholderiales; family Burkholderiaceae; genus Burkholderia; species Burkholderia mayonis. Next base: position 3,630,246 of record NZ_CP013386.1, on the reverse strand, counting down.
GCAGCAACGTCAATCCGGTGGCGGCGATGGTGTCGATGATCGACAACGCGCGCGCGTTCGAATTGCAGACGAAGCTGATCCAGTCCGCCGACCAGAACGAGCAGGCGGCGAACCAGCTGCTCAATTTCAGCTAAGCACAGCCAAGCGCCAGACAAGGAGTCAACACGTGAACCGTTCCCTTTACATCGCCGCGACCGGCATGAACGCGCAGCAGTCGCAGATGGACGTGATCTCGAACAATCTCGCGAACGTGAGCACCAACGGCTTCAAGGGCTCGCGCGCGGTGTTCGAGGATCTGCTGTACCAGACCGTGCGCCAGCCGGGCGCGAACTCGACGCAGCAAACCGAGCTGCCGTCGGGCCTGCAGCTCGGCACGGGCGTCCAGCAGGTCGCGACCGAACGGCTCTACACGCAGGGCAATCTGCAGCAGACGGGCGGCTCGAAAGACGTCGCGATCAACGGCCAGGGCTTCTTCCAGGTGCTGATGCCGGACGGCACGAACGCCTATACGCGCGACGGCTCGTTCCAGACCAATGCGCAGGGCCAGCTCGTCACGTCGAGCGGCTATCAGGTGATCCCGGCGATCACGATCCCGCAGAACGCGACGTCGCTCACGATCGGCAGCGACGGCGTCGTGTCGGTTACGCAGCCGGGGTCGAACAACGCGGTGCAGATCGGCTCGCTCCAGATCGCGACGTTCATCAATCCTGCCGGCCTCGAGGCGAAGGGTGAGAACCTGTTCGCGGAAACCACGTCGTCGGGCCAGCCGAACGTGTCGCAGCCGGGCCTGAACGGCGCGGGCACGCTCAACCAGGGCTACGTCGAGGCGTCGAACGTGAACGTCGTCCAGGAGCTCGTCAACATGATCCAGACGCAGCGCGCGTACGAAATCAACAGCAAGGCCGTGACCACGTCCGACCAGATGTTGCAGACCGTCACGCAGATGTCGCGCTAACCGGTCCCAGGTCCGAAGCCATGAAGCAGGTTCGTCTTCTCCCGCAACCGGCGCGCGGCGCGCGCAACGCGGCGGCGTGCCGCGCCGCCGCCGCCGTCGCGGCCGCGCTCGCGCTGGCCGGCTGCGCGCAGCTTCCGCGCGAGCCGATCATCCAGCAGCCGATGTCGGCGACGCCGCCGATGCCGCCCGCGATGCAGGCGCCCGGTTCGATCTACAACCCGGGCTATGCGGGCCGGCCGCTCTTCGAGGATCAGCGGCCGCGCAACGTCGGGGACATCCTGACGATCGTGATCGCGGAGAACATCAACGCGACGAAGTCGTCGGGCGCGAACACGAACCGGCAGGGCAACACGAGCTTCGACGTGCCGACCGCGGGCTTCCTCGGCGGCCTCTTCAACAAGGCGAATTTGTCCGCGCAGGGCGCGAACAAATTCGCCGCGACGGGCGGCGCGAGCGCGGCGAACACGTTCAACGGCACGATCACCGTGACGGTGACGAACGTGCTGCCGAACGGCAATCTCATCGTCAGCGGCGAGAAACAGATGCTGATCAACCAGGGCAACGAGTTCGTGCGCTTCTCGGGCATCGTCAATCCGAACACGATCTCGGGTCAGAACTCGGTCTACTCGACGCAGGTCGCGGACGCGAAGATCGAATACTCGGCGAAGGGCTACATCAACGAAGCCGAGACGATGGGCTGGCTGCAGCGCTTCTTCCTCAACATCGCGCCGTGGTGAAGACGATGCGTACCTTGCTCGCGCGCGTCGTGCGCGCTCTCCGTTGGACCCGCCGCGCAGCCGCGCGCTGCGCGCTCGCGGCCGCTTGCGTGCTCGCGCCCGTCGCCGCGCACGCGGAGCGCCTGAAGGATCTCGCGCAGATCCAGGGCGTGCGCGACAATCCGCTGATCGGCTACGGCCTCGTCGTCGGCCTCGACGGTACCGGCGACCAGACGATGCAGACGCCGTTTACGACGCAGACGCTCGCGAACATGCTCGCAAACCTCGGCATCTCGATCAACAACGGCTCGGCGAACGGCGGCTCGTCGGCGATGACGAACATGCAGCTGAAGAACGTCGCCGCGGTGATGGTGACGGCGACGCTGCCGCCGTTCGCGCGGCCGGGCGAGGCGATCGACGTGACGGTGTCGTCGCTCGGCAACGCGAAGAGCCTGCGCGGCGGCACGCTGCTCCTCACGCCGTTGAAGGGCGCGGACGGCCAGGTCTACGCGCTTGCGCAGGGCAACATGGCGGTGGGCGGCGCGGGCGCGAGCGCGAACGGCAGCCGCGTGCAGGTGAACCAGCTTGCGGCCGGGCGGATCGCCGGCGGCGCGATCGTCGAGCGGTCGGTGCCGAACGCGATCGCGCAGATGAACGGCGTGCTGCAACTGCAATTGAACGACATGGATTACGGCACCGCGCAGCGGATCGTGTCGGCGGTGAATTCGAGCTTCGGCCCGGGTACCGCGACGGCGCTCGACGGCCGCACGATCCAGCTCACGGCGCCCGCCGATTCGGCGCAGCAGGTCGCGTTCATGGCGCGGCTGCAGAACCTGGAAGTGAGTCCCGACAAGGCGGCCGCGAAGGTGATCCTGAACGCGCGCACGGGCTCGATCGTGATGAACCAGATGGTGACGCTGCAGAACTGCGCGGTCGCGCACGGCAATCTGTCGGTCGTCGTCAACACGCAGCCCGTCGTGTCGCAGCCGGGGCCGTTCTCGAACGGGCAGACGGTCGTCGCGCAGCAGTCGCAGATTCAGCTCAAGCAGGACAACGGCGCGCTGCGGATGGTGACGGCGGGCGCGAATCTCGCCGAAGTGGTGAAGGCGCTCAACTCGCTCGGCGCGACGCCCGCGGATCTGATGTCGATCCTGCAGGCGATGAAGGCGGCGGGCGCGCTGCGCGCGGATCTGGAGATCATCTAAGTGACGACTTTCACGAAAGCGAACGATCTGTCGCAGCGCTTCGCGCTCGACGTTCAAGGGTTCGACGCGATGCGCTCGAAGGCCGCGGCGGCGACGCCGCGCGAAGGCGTGAAGATGGTCGCGGGCCAGTTCGACGCGATGTTCACGCAGATGATGCTGAAGAGCATGCGCGACGCGACGCCGTCGAACAGCCCCTTCGATTCGAGCTCGTCGAAGATGTACACGTCGATGCTCGACCAGCAGCTCGCGCAGCAGATGTCGGGGAAGGGTATCGGCGTCGCGGACGCGCTGGCGAAGCAACTGATGCGCAACACGAACGTCGCGCCCGACGCGCAGGGCGAAGGCGGCCTTGTCGCGATGAACGCGCTTGCGAAGGCGTATGCGAACGCGTCGTCCGGAAACGGCGCGCTGGCGGGCACGCGCGGCTATTCGGCCGCGAGCGCGCTGACGCCGCCGCTCAAGGGCAACGGCAGCTCCGCGAACGCGGACGCGTTCGTCGAGAAGATGGCGGGCGCCGCGCAGGCGGCGAGCGCGGCGACGGGCATTCCGGCGCGCTTCATCGTCGGCCAGGCGGCGCTCGAATCCGGCTGGGGCAAGCGCGAGATCCGCGGCGCGAACGGCGAGTCGAGCCACAACGTGTTCGGCATCAAGGCGACGAAGGGCTGGACCGGGCGCACGGTGTCGGCCGTCACGACCGAATACGCGAACGGCAAGCCGCACCGCGTCGTCGCGCAGTTCCGCGCGTACGACTCGTACGAGCACGCGATGACCGACTACGCGAACCTGCTGAAGAACAACCCGCGCTACGCGGGCGTGCTGAATGCGGGGCACAGCGCGGAAGGCTTCGCGCACGGGATGCAGAAGGCCGGCTACGCGACCGATCCGCATTATGCGAAGAAGCTGATTACGATCATGCAGCAGATCGGCTGACGCGAACCGAGCAATCGTTCGGTGCATTCGGTACATTTCGGACCGCGCCAGGCTTTGGCCTCGCGCGGTTTTAACGTTTGCTAAAAAAATAAACTCCGGTTTCGATCTAAACTTTGCGCTGCTGTTGCCGCTAAACGTGAGAGACCAACGATCGGGCGGATCGCGCCCCGGTCATAACGCGCCCCCAACCCGCCGGGCGCATCGAGATAAATACCGGCAAGCCATGAATACCGAACAGTCGACGAGTCAGGCCGCGAGCGCCGCCGCGCATTCCGGCCATGATTACGGCCGCCGCAATCCGCTCGAGATCGGCGTCCAGCTGCGCAATCTCGTCAATCGTGGGGATTTCCTGACCGTCCAGTATCAGGGCGGCCAGCTCGTCACCCGTATCCTCGACGTCGACGTCGGCGCGCGAACCTTCGTGTTCGACTGGGGCGCGCTCGCCGATCAGAACGCGGGCATTCTCGCCGCGCCGCACTGCGTGTTCCATGCGTCGCCGGACGGCGTGCGCGTCGAATTCTCGACCGCGACCCCGCGCGAAACCCGCTACGAAAACCTCCCCGCATTCGAAGCCGACTTCCCCGACGTGCTGTACTGCGTGCAGCGCCGCGAATATTTCCGCGTCGACGCGCCGATCCTCGATCCGTACGTGTGCTGCGGCAGGCTGCCGGACGGCGAGAGCTTCCGGTTCGAAGTGCACAACCTGTCGCTCGGCGGCCTCGGGCTGCGCACGGTCGACGAGCGCGTGTCCGCGCTCGAGCCGGGCATGACGCTGCCCGACGTCGAGCTGAACCTGAACGGCCACGGGATGCTGTCGCTCGATCTGCAGCTCGTGTCGCACCGCTCGACCGACGCGCCGAACGGCGCGCGCCGCTACCAGCTCGGCTTTCGCTTCGTATCGCTGCCGGGCAACGCCGAGAACACGCTGCAGCGCCTCATCACGCAGCTCGAGATGAAGCGCCGGCAGCTCGCGCGGGCCTGATTCGCGGCGGGCGAAGCAGCCCGCGACGCCTGCGGCCGCGCTCGCGCGCCGACCGCAGGACGCCGCGCGCATTTTTGCGCATGCGGTCCCTCAATTTTTCTCACGCGCGGCCGTTATACCGGGAGTCCACGCAACCCGGCGGCCGCGGCGCGGCCGGCTCATAGGATCGCGCATGTCCAATACCCTCATGAACCTCGGGATCAGCGGCCTGAACGCCGCGCTCTGGGGGATCACCACGACCGGCCAGAACATCAGCAACTCGGCGACGCCCGGCTATTCCGTCGAGCGTCCCGTCTTCGCGGAAGCGAGCGGCCAGTACACGAGCAGCGGCTACCTGCCGCAAGGCGTGACGACCGTCACCGTCGAGCGCCAGTACAACCAGTATCTGTCGAACCAGCTCAACGCCGCGCAGACGCAGGGCAGCTCGCTGTCGACCTACTATTCGCTCGTCGCGCAGCTGAACAACTACGTCGGCAGCCCGACGGCCGGCATCTCGACCGCGATCACGAACTACTTCACCGGCCTGCAGACGGTCGCGAACAACGCGGCGGATCCGTCCACGCGGCAGACCGCGATCAGCAACGCGCAGACGCTTGCGAGCCAGCTCGTGGCCGCGAGCCAGCAGTACTCGCAGCTGCGCCAGACCGTGAACTCGCAGCTCACCGACACCGTCACGAAGATCAACGGCTACACCACGCAGATCGCGCAGCTCAACGAGCAGATCGCGTCGGCGAGCTCGCAGGGCCAGCCGCCGAACCAACTGCTCGACCAGCGCGATCTCGCGGTGTCGAACCTGTCGCAGCTCGCGGGTGTGCAGGTCGTGCAGAGCAACGGCAGCTACAGCGTGTTCCTGTCGGGCGGCCAGCCGCTCGTCGTCGGGAACGCGAGCTATCAGCTCGCCGCCGTCGCGTCGCCGTCCGATCCGAGCGAGCTCACGATCGTGTCGAAGGGCATGGCGGGCGCGAACCCGCCGGGCGAGACCCAGCCCCTGCCCGACGTGTCGCTGACGGGCGGCACGCTGGGCGGCCTGCTCGCGTTCCGCCGCCAGACGCTCGATCCCGCGCAGGCGCAGCTCGGCGCGCTCGCCGTCAGCTTCGCCGCGCAGGTCAACGCGCAGAACGCGCTCGGCATCGATCTGTCCGGCAATCCGGGCGGCAATCTCTTCACGGTCGGCAGCCCGGTCGTCTATGCGAACCAGGGCAATACCGGTAGCGCGACGCTGTCCGCGTCGATCGCGGACGGCACGCAGCCGCCGTCTAGCGACTACTCGCTGTCGTTCGACGGCGCGAAATACACGCTGACCGATCGTGCGACGGGCAGCGTCGTCGGCACGGCGACGCCGACATCCACGCCGCCGACGATGACGATCGGCGGCTTGAATCTGTCGCTGACGAGCACGCCCGCCGCAGGCGACGCGTTCACCGTGCTGCCGACGCGCGGCGCGCTCGACGGCTTCGCGCTCGCGACCTCGAACGGCTCGGCGATCGCGGCGGCGTCGCCGGTGCTCGCGGCGAGCGCGCCGACGAACAGCGGCACGGGCGCGATCACGCAGGGATCGGTGAGCACGGGCTATCAACTGCCGTCCGGCACGACGACGCTCACGTACAACGCATCGTCGAAGACGCTGTCGGGTTTCCCGGTCGGCACGACGGTGACGGTCGCGGGCCCCCCGTCGGTGTCGTACGACATCACGACCGCGACGCCGTCCGTGCCGTACGACCCGTCGCAGGGCGCGTCGATGACGATTTCGAGCACGACGCAGCCGCCGTCGTCGTCGACCGTGATCAACGGCGTGAGCGTGTCGCTGTCGGGCACGCCTGCGGACGGCGACCAGTTCACGATCGGCGCGAACAAGGGCACGAATGACGGCCGCAACGCGCTCGCGCTGTCGCAGCTCGTCAACTCGAAGACGATGAACAACGGCACGACGACGCTGACGGGCGCGTACGCGGGCTACGTGAACGCGATCGGCAACGCGGCGAGCCAGTTGAAGGCGTCGAGCACCGCGCAGACGGCGCTCGTCGGCCAGATCACGGCGCAGCAGCAGTCGGTGTCGGGCGTGAACCAGAACGAGGAAGCGGCGAATCTGATGCAGTATCAGCAGCTCTATCAGGCGAACGCGAAGGTGATCCAGACGGCGGATTCGCTGTTCCAGACCGTGCTCGGTCTGTTCAACTGAACGAGGTAGACGGCGATGCGCATTTCCAGCTCTCAGCTCTACAGCCTGAACGTCGACATGATGAACGACCAGCAGGCGCAGATCGCTCAGCTCTACCAGCAGGTGTCGAGCGGCGTCAGCCTGACGACGCCCGCCGACAATCCGCTCGCGGCCGCGCAGGCGGTCCAGCTGTCGGCGACGTCGGCGACGCTCGCGCAGTACACGTCGAATCAGTTCGTCGTCCAGACCGCGCTGCAGACCGAGAGCGCGACGCTCACGAGCGTAAGCGACGCGCTCAACGCCGCGCATCAGGCGATCTTGCACGTGGGCGACGGCGGGTTGTCGGACAGTGACCGCGCGGCGCTCGCCGAGCAGATCCAGGGCTCGCGCGACCACCTGCTCACACTCGCGAACACGGCGGACGGCGCCGGCAACTACCTGTTCTCGGGCTTCCAGCCGACGACGCAGCCGTTCTCGAACAAGCCGGGCGGCGGCGTCACGTACGCCGGCGACTATGGCGCGCGGACCGTGCAGATCGCCGACACGCGCACGATCTCGCAGGGCGACAACGGCGCGAGCGTGTTTACGTCGGTGCCGTTCCTCGGCAGCCTGCCGGTGCCCGCCGCGGGCGCGAGCAACACGGGCACGGGCACGATCGGCGCGGTCAGCATCACGAATCCGTCCGATCCGACCAACACGCACCAGTTCACGATCACGTTCGGCGGCACGGCGGCGGCGCCGACCTACACGGTGACCGACAACACGGTCGCGCCGCCGACGACGACCACTGCGCAGCCTTACTCGGCGGGCGTGGGGATCAATCTCGGCGGGCAGACGGTCGCGGTGTCGGGCACGCCGGCGGCGGGCGATACATTCACGGTGACGCCCGCGCCGCAGGCGGGCACCGACGTGTTCGCGACGCTCGACACGGTGATCGCCGCGCTGAAGACGCCCGTCGGCAACAGTGCGACCGCGTCGACCGCACTGACGAACACGATGGCCACCGCGTTGACGAAGCTGATGAACACGATGACGAACGTGCTGACCGTGCAGGCGTCGGTCGGCGGCCGCCTGCAGGAAGTGAAGGCGATGCAGTCGGTGACGACGACGAATTCGCTTCAGACGACGAACAGCCTGTCGAACCTGACCGACACGAACCTGCCGGCCGCGATCAGCCAGTTCCTGCAACTGCAGAATTCGCTGAGCGCCGCGCAGAAGGCGTTCGTGCAGATGCAGAATCTGTCGCTGTTCCAGTATCTGAATCCGTAAGCATCGCGGCTTGCGCTCGCGATTCGGCGGCGGCGTCCAGCCGATTCGCGTCCGCTCGGCGGCGGCTGCGCCGTCCGCGGCGAGCTTGATGCGGTGAAGCGGGCGGCGTGGGCCGCCCGTTTTGCTTTCGGGCGCGGTTTCGTTGCCGTCGATTTTGCGGGCGCGGGCGCCATGCCGGATGCGTCGGGACGGCAAGTCGCCGAATGGCCTTGTCGCCGCAGCCGTGCAGACCGCATCGGCCGCATCGGCCGCATGAGCTGCATGAGCCGCTTGAGCCGCTTGAGCCGCTTGAGCCGCTTGAGCCGCGTCGGACGCGACTGCGCCGGCTCGCATGTCTTCGGCGCACGCCGGCTGCGCGCCCGATGCACCCGCCTCCTTGCCCGCGTCCCGCCTGCTGCCTTCGACGCGGGCGGCCTTCGCCGCATCCGCGCGCGTTTCCTTTCCCGTTTCTTGCGTTTCCTGTCCGCGCGCATGCCGCGCGGCGGCCGTTTTTGCGCGCCGCTTGTCAGCGCGATTCCCGCTTCGTACACTCGCGCCTGATTTTGCCTCGACGCGCCGTCGCGCGCGCCTCAATCCAGACAACAAGGAGAATCCCGCGATGGCCGATTCCTATTTCCCGCGGTGGCGCGCGCAGCCGCGCGACGACGCGGCCTGCGTCGTCGCCCCCGACGAGCGCCTGCCGTGGCCGCAGACGTTCGCGATGGGCGTGCAGCACGTCGTCGCGATGTTCGGCTCGACCGTGCTCGCGCCGCTCCTGATGGGCTTCGATCCGAACCTCTGCATCCTGATGTCCGGGATCGGCACGCTGCTCTTCTTCGTGCTCGTCGGCGGCCGCGTGCCGAGCTATCTCGGCTCGAGCTTCGCGTTCATCGGCCTCGTGATCGCGGTGACGGGCTACGGCGGCGGCGGCGCGAACCCGAACGTGCCCGTCGCGCTCGGCGGGATCGTCGCATGCGGCGTCGTCTATGCGCTGATCGGCGTCGTCGTGTCGGCGATCGGCACCCGCTGGATCGAGGCGCTGATGCCGCCCGTCGTCACGGGCGCGATCGTCGCGGTGATCGGGCTCAACCTCGCGCCGATCGCGGTGAAGAGCGTCTCCGCGTCGACGTTCGATTCGACGCTCGCGCTCGTGACCGTGCTCTGCGTCGGCGGCGTCGCGGTGTTCGCGCGCGGGATGCTGCAGCGGCTCCTGATTCTCGTCGGCGTGCTGATCGCCTATGCGATCTACGCGGTGCTCACGAACGGCATGAGGCTCGGCAAGCCGATCGATTTCGCGAGCGTTGCGAACGCCGCGTGGTTCGGCGTGCCGACGTTCCATCGGCCGGTGTTCGATCCGCACGCGATGCTGCTGATCGCGCCCGTCGCGGTGATCCTCGTCGCCGAGAATCTCGGCCACATCAAGGCGGTGAGCGCGATGACGGGCCGCAACCTCGATCGCTACGTTGGCCGCGCGTTCGTCGGCGACGGGCTCGCGACGATCGTGTCGGGCAGCGTGGGCGGCACGGGCGTGACGACGTATGCGGAGAACATCGGCGTGATGGCGGTCACGCGGATCTACTCGACGCTCGTGTTCGTCGCGGCCGCGCTGATCGCGATCGTGCTCGGCTTCTCGCCGAAGTTCGGCGCGGTGATCCAGACGATTCCGGGACCGGTGCTGGGCGGCGTGTCGATCGTCGTGTTCGGCCTCATTGCGGTGACGGGCGCGCGGATCTGGGTCGTGAACCGCGTCGACTTCTCGGACAACCGGAATCTGATCGTCGCGGCCGTCACACTCGTGCTCGGCGCGGGCGACTTCTCGCTGAAGTTCGGCGGCTTCGCGCTCGGCGGGATCGGCACCGCGACGTTCGGCGCGATCATTCTCCATGCGCTGCTGCGCAGGGAGAAGGAGCCGGGGCCGATGGTGTGAGTGACGGCGGTTCGGGGGCGAAGCGCGGCGAGGCGCGGCGGGGGGGCGGCGGGGGGGCGGCGGGGGGCGATCGAGGCGCGGCGGTCGGAGTGCAGAGGTCGAAGCGCGGCGGTCGAAATGCGGCGGTAGAAGCGCGGCGGTCGAAATGCGGCGGTCGAAATGCGGCGGTCGAAATGCGGCGGTCGAAATGCGGCGGTCGAAATGCGGCGGTCGAAATGCGGCGGTCGAAATGCGGCGGTCGAAATGCGGCGGGTGGTGCGATCGCACGGCGTTCGCCGCGCGATCGATCCGGCGCTCAATCGGCGCGGCGCGTAGCGTAGCAAACGGTCGTCCGGTCGACTTTCCCGATCCGACGCCCGCCCGTCCGGGTATTCAGCCGCCGTGAGCCTGCGCTTCGAGCCACGCACAGAACCGGCCGACGAGCGCCTCGCCCGCCGTCTTGCGCGGCGCGATCCACCAGTAGCTGCGCGGTTGGGGGGGGGCGTAAGATTCGAAGGCGTCCCGTTTGGCCTTTATTTATGAGGGTTTCGGGCGGTTGGTTGTGCCGCATCGGTCCGGGAAGTATCGTACAATCCCTAATTTTTTCGGGTGCTTTTTCGGGTAGATTTTAGCGTGAAAGAAACGGGACTCAGGGCGAGCGCCTGCCTGACCAATGCAGGTCATCTGGAGGAGAACTCTGGCGGTCAGGCGGTGGTGGAGTTCTGGAAGCCGTGCTTGACCAGGGCCTTGATCCAGCGAGGTGCGTTGCGTTGAACGGCGAGGGCTTCATAGTCAACGACGGAGTCCCGGTAATGTTCGCGTCGCTTGAGGATGAAGTAGACGGTACGCAGAATCTTGTGGGCGAGTGCGATGATGGAGCGCTTGTAGCCTCGCCTGGGGAGGAGAGCCTGGAACTTCGCCTTGAACACTGACTGGGTGTGGCTGGCAAAGTCACTTTGACGGGAGGCCAAAAAATGCCACGCAAAGGTATGCCCGCCACTGCCCTCCCGGACGGCGGCGGCGTCTCTCACAGTTGTTCGAGCGCAAAGATCGACGGCAACACGCGGTAGACCATGGCTGGGCCGTGTCCGGGGGATGTCCTCCTTTCGGTACGTATATATTCCGTGCGTTGTCAGGCGGATAGCGGCACGCGATTGATTGATGTTGGTCGAGTTGCGAATTTATGAGAGGGAACGTGTGTTTTTTGCCGTTCGCCGAGCGAAAATCCCTCAATCTAACCTGACAGTTTTCCCCGTGGGCCTTCAAGGGGCTTTGTGGGATACGTCTGAGCTTATCGCTGCACGTCGGGGCGGGCACGAGCATTGTCAGCTCCACTTTGCCGGTGCATTCCAGGGCGCACGGGCGGCCCGGCGGCACTTCGCGCCCGGATCAACGGATAAGAACAATGCAGAATACGGCACAAGCCCTGAGAGACCTTGCGCTGGGGCCGCAGCACAACCGGCAAGTGCAAATTAGCTTTCCGGACGATAACGCACCTCACAATATCCTGCTGCCGAACGCATTCGAGGCAGTTGAAGCGCTATCGAAGGATTTCGCGTACAAGATTGAAATCCTGTCGGATAACGACCACCTTGCGCCGAAGGATTTCATCGGCAAGCGCGTGACGGCCAGCTTGGTGCGCGGCGACGGCAGCCGACGATATTTCAATGGCCATATCTTCGCGTTCCGGCACATTCGCACGGACGGCGGCTGGGTATTCTACGAGGCGCACGTGGGCCCGTGGCTGAGCTACCTGAAGTACAGCCAGCACAATCGCCTGTTCCTCGATCAGAACCTGCACGACCAGACAGCGACGGTTTTTCAGGACTATGGCGTGTTGCCCGAATGGGCGTGGCAGGTCGGGGAAGACGATCCGCGCATGACGATGGCCTGCCAGTTCGACGAAGACGATCACAATTACGTTCATCGGCGTTGGGAACACGCGGGCTATCTGTACTGGTACGAGCACACGGCCACGTCGCACAGGCTCACTATCTCTGATCCGACGCGTCCCGCGCCCGCGATCGATGGCAAGGTACACGAAATCCGCTTCCACAATGGCATGGGCGCAGAGGAATCGGACAGCATTCTGAGCTGGTCCCCGTTCCAGCAAACCACGTCGACCCATGCGGAATTGTCCCGTTTCGACTTCAAGACCCCGACGCCGACTCACGTTCAAACGAGTCTGTCGAGCCCGGAAGCCGCGCTGCCGCAGCTTGAATGGAACGAATACGCTGGCGCGTACGGCTATCGGAACATGGAGCATGGCTATCAGGTTGTCAATCGCCGGATGGAGGAAATCGAAGCGACGATCAAGCGTTTCGACGCAAAGGGCAACAATCGCTTCGTGCAGCCGGGGCGCTGGTTCCGACTGACGGACCGTTACGGCTCGGCGCTGAGCCGCGACCCGAGCGACGACGAATACCTGATTGTCTCGGTCCGGCACGTGGCGACCAACAACTATCTGCAAGACACGGGCGTGCTGGCGGAGTACCGCAACGAATTCACCTGTGTCCCCAAGGCCACGCCATGGCGTCCCGGACGCGGCTTCAACAGCGTCGACGCGAAGATTCTCGCGCCGCAGACAGCGACCGTTGTCGGCCCATCCGGCGCGAGCATTCACACCGACGAACATGGCCGGGTGCTGGTTCAATTCCACTGGGATCGCGACGGCAAGTATTCGACATGGGTGCGGGTCGCAAGCGGCTGGGCCGGCGGCGGCCAGGGGATCGCGGCGCTGCCCCGCATCGGTTCAGAAGTGATCGTGCAATGGCTCGACGGCAATCCGGACCATCCGATCATCACGGGCCGCGTGATGAATGCGCGCAACGTGCCGTCGTGGAAACTGCCGGACGAGAACGCGCTGATGGGCATCCGCAGCCGTGAGCTGACCGGCGCGGACGGCAACGCCTCGTCCGGCCGCAGCAATCACCTGATTTTCGACGATACGGCGAACGCCATTCAGGCGCAACTTCGGTCGGACCATGCGGCAAGCCAGTTGTCGCTCGGCAAGATCACGCGGATCGAGGACTGGCAGGGCCGAAAAGATGCCCGAGGCGAAGGCTTCGAGTTGCGTACCGATGAGGTTGGCGCGATCCGTACCGGCAGGGGCATGGTGATCAGCACAGAGGTGCGTCCCGCCGCGCAGGGGCACCTCTCGGACGTTAGCGAACCGACATCGCGGTTGACCAAAGCGCAAACGTTACACGGACAACTTGGCAAGCTCGCGCAGCACTATCAGGCGCAGGACAACGGAGTGGATCAGACGCCAATCGCCGATGCGCTGAAATTGCAGGTGGATGGCATCCAGGGCGCGGGGGCGACGGGCAGTCGTGACAAGGGCGATTTCCCGGAACTCAACGAAGCGCACCTGTTGTTGGCTGGCGCGGCCGGCATTGCCGTCACGACGCCCGCGACAGCGCACGTCACGGGCGGCCAGCACGTGGCCGTCACGGCCGGCGACAGCGTGTCGGTCGCGACAGGGAAATCGTTCTTCGCCAGCGTATCGGACAAGTTCTCGCTGTTCGTGCACAAGATGGGCATGAAGCTGATCGCGGCGAGCGGCAAAGTGCAGGTGCATGCGGAAAACGACGAGCTGGAGCTGCTGGCGAAGAAGGTCTTGTCGATCATCAGCACGACGGACTGGATCAACATCACCGCCAAGCAGGGCATTCGCTTGACGGCCGGCAACAGCCAGTTCGAAGTGAGCGCGAAAGGTATCGTGGGCTACACGCCCGGCGAGAACAAGATTCACGCGGGCAGCCACGATACTGTTGGGCCGCAGAGCGTTCCGGCGCAGTTCCCTGGACCGGACTTGTGCTCGCAATTGGCCGACGGTGCCGCACAAACCGGCCAAGCGTCGATCACGCTCGCCTGATGGACGGTCGAATGAAAACGTCCCCGCCCCCGATGCTGCCCGTGCCCGATCACCAGGCGCTACCGACGACCGGATTTCTGCTGGTGGAACCTGCGACACTCGCGCACGTGCCCGATCTGGCCGCGCTCGACATGCGCGCCTGCACGCCGCGCGTGCTGGCCCATCGCGAAGAACTGATGCCGCGGTTGATCGACCTCGCTGCGCTCGATCCGGAGGGGCAACGGATTGCGATCGAACGATGGCAGGAGGAAACAGAGGTTGAACGACCGCCCGCAATTTGCGCGTGGATCGACAGTGCCGTGGATGCCGATGCGCTTGCTGAACACATCGCACGGTATCTGGTCGGTCCTGGCGAGGGCGGGCATCCGGTGTTCTGGCGATACTATGATCCGCGTGTCTTGAGCCTCACGCTGGCGGTGTTCGATCCGATCCAGCGGATGGCCCTCCTGGGGCCCGTTCACGAATGGCGCTTCGTCTGGCATAGCCATCGCTGGCGCAGCGCCGGCCTAGGTGCCGAAATTGTGCCGCTGGACGCTCAACCGTCCGGCTGGCCGCGCCCGGACCAGTGGCCTCGCATCAACCGCAGTGAGATCGCCGACCAGATTCGCCGGCGGCTGCCGGCACTGTCGGCCGATCAGGCAGCGCAGTTGCCGGCTGCGCTCGATCGGGCCCTGTGCTCGGCGGGCGAGTTGGACGCGATGACCACCGATGCGCTCGTCGACGATGCGGTTCAACGTATGCGGCACGCTTTCCTGACCGAATAAAGGCTATCACTTCATACCATGAAATTCCGAGGGGCAACCCATGCCGACCACTAAAGGCTGTCCGCTGTGCGATCGTCAGTCGCTGCTGATTTATCCCGCTCGATACGCGATCGCGTGCCCGCGTGGTGCGTCGAAAGCGCCGGCTCTGTCTGGCAATTTTCGGATTGATGGGCGCGCCCCTCAGGCCGTCGCCGCCGCCAAGTACACGCTGCGCGCGTTGCGTCCTGGCTATCTGTACACGTACGACGAGAAACGGAAGAAGCTGAGCGCCTACATGGTGCTTGACGATGGAGTCATGTGGAGTTTCCCCCCGGACGTGACGCCACCGCCCGGCGATGCGGAGAGCGCGCTAACCCAAGGCTGTGCGAGAAACGGAGACATGGCTTTTGAGTCGCTCGGCCGTTGCGTGAGCGTCGAACACACGCCCGGAGGCGACGAAGCGACCAACCTCTGGATTGGCTGGTCGAACGTGCGATGGACCAAAGACCTCGTACACAACAAAATCAATGACGCAGCTTGGCGCAAGCAGCATATGCAATGCGTCAACATCCCCGCGATGCTAGGCGGAGGCGCGACCGATACGGGCGAATTTCAAGCCACGCAGGGCAAGATCGCCCATTTCGCGATGGATGCCCAGGCAATGAAGGCCGCGTTCGACTTCAGCAACCGCGCGCCCAAGGATGAGATTCGTCTACGTCAGCGCAACGTCGCCAAACGAATCGGCGACGCGATGGCCGAGTCGCCCAACAAGAAAGGTTTTGTGGTGGCGGTCAACGATCCCGTTGGCCTTACCAATGACCTCGCCGAACTGACCGTCCCCAACCTGAACAATGGTTTCGACGAACAGGTGTACTGGAAGTGGACATCGGCGCAACTGCTCGAACGAGCCGAAGCGGGAATCCGGGCCAATGCGAAGGCTGTGACCGGTCTGACCTATGGAACCTCGAAAACCATCGCGGACGCCAACGCGGTCAATATGAAGGTCGGCGCACCAATCGCGCCGGATGCAATTGGGTTTTTCCACGTGATGCGTTCCTGGATCAGGACGGGGAGTTTTGAACAGGCGGTAAAGGAGGAAGAGCGCAAGACCGAAAACGTCCCCGCAACACAGGAAGAGGCCGCGAATGAGGCGTGGGAGGACGCAGCGTTCAAGGTCGGTCCCGACGGGAAGCGAACCAGCGTGCTCGATGAAGAGGCGTTGAAACGCTTCCCGCAGGAGTATCAGCAAGCACTCGAGGCCTTCAAGCCGAAATGGCAGCCCCTGGTACAGGCACATGCGGATTGGCTCAAGTCTCAACTGCTCGCCGAATGGATGGCTGGGGTTCATGATCAGCAGGATCTTCGAAGTGGTTACGCATATAGTGAGTCGTGCGCACAGGCCATTGGTGCTGCTGTCGGCACGGAGGCTTGCAAGAAAGTGCTCGATGGCTGGTTGAACGGTCAGGCGTCGAACATCCGCAATCTGTACGCGCGCGCCCTGATGTTCAATCAGGACACGCTGATGAAAGCGGCGGATGCACAGGTACACGGTTCTGATATCCAGTACGAGAACTTCCTGAACCTCTACAAGGAAGCGTTCAAAAAGATCGAAAATCTCGGCAACGCGGCCAACCTGCGCGATCGGCTCATCGTGACGACTGCCAATCAGATCGTCGACGTACTTACGAAGGCCACGCGGGGTGCCGCGCTCGGCTTCGTGACCATTCGTTTGGCGATACAGTCCGGCGTTCGACTCAAACCGTCGCAAGTCAGCAAGCTTGCAATCCGCGACTGGGCTTTACAGCAAGCCCGGGAGTTGGGCGTCAAACTGGATGGCAACCGGACCGAACAGCGCGCGTCGGCGACTCAAGTCGGGAAACAGGTCTTGAGGACGGCACCACCAAGTGACCCGAATGTCGTCGCCTATGAGATGGATGTCGAGGCCCTGGTCCGAGACGGGAAACTGGAGGCCGGCGCGATCAAGGCCGTTAAGGTTCCGGGCGTGGATGCCGCCAAGAAGTGGCTCGGCTCAGCCCGAGAGTTCAATCTCGGCGTCGTGACGGTGATTTTCCAGATGGCGACGCTTACCTTCGCGGCAAAGGATTGGGCGGGCAGCGATCAGTTCAGCCAACGCGAAACCGGTCTGAAAGCAGTTGGAGCCGTCGTTTCGATCGTCGGGACCGTTATTGAAACCGCGTCGGAAACCGTGGCGAAAGCGCCGGCTCATCCGCTGTCGGCGTTCATCATGAAGCAGTGGGCCGGCGCCAGCGAATGGGCCGAGGTCGGGGCGAAGGTCGGTCGCGGCCTTGGTGCGATTGCCGGTATCGTGTTGGCTGGGTATGACATCGTCAAGAACATGCCGGAGGCATATGGCAATAAAGAATACGGTCTAACTGCTCTCTATGCTCTAAGTGGAGTTCTAGGCGTATACGTTGCGGCTGCCGCATTCTTCAGCCTGCCGCTGTTCTGGCCTGCCTTGATCCTATCTATTTTGGTGGGTATCGCAATCGCGATTTTCAAGGCGTCGGCCCTCAAAGACTGGGTGTCTCGCTGCAAGTTCAGTAAGGGGGAACACTACGACTCGCTCGAGGCAGAGCTCAAGGCTTTCACCTCGGCGGCAGGAGGTTGATACATGGACGAACGCGTCATGAAGAAGTGTATCGGCAAGCCAGTGCCGGAATGGGATCTGGCGCATCGCTTGCCGATCAATCGATCCGTTGGTCCAGACGTCCAGGATTTTGGGTCGACGTTCAGCATTAATTCAACCTACATGGACGTGATCGAACCGTCCTTTCTAGAGAAGCAGTGGTTTGTCACTGGTGTTGTAGTGGCCTTCTTAGGTATTGGGATTGGCCCGTATGTGTATTTCCTGACGCACGCTGACCCAGCTCCTCCGTTTTGGATGTTCGTATTTAATTGCATAGCCATCTTCCCAATAGTCCTTTTCGGCACGCTAGTCTGGAAGCTTGGGCGCGGCCTATTCTTTGGTCTGCGCTATCGGCCAATCCGCTTTCATCGTGAAGCCCGCAAGCTTTTTGCGATTCGTGTGCGCCGCTTCTTCGCGAAGCCAGGCGAGGGCGATGTCATTTGGGAAGCGCCGTGGACGGAAGATTCGATTTTCTGTCTGCACCGCGAAGACACGTCTTTCGGTACGATCTTCCACATCCGTCATTACACGGTCGATGACCACGGCAATGTCACTCGTGTGTTCTCGATCGGCCGGGAATGGACCGGCAAGCGGCAGGTCGAAATGGCGCTCGCGCAGTGGAACTATTGGTGCGCATACATGAACGATGGTCCGAACGGTTTGCCCAAGCCGATGCTGTTTCACACGCAGCGCGAGACGCCGCGCGAGTCGTTCCTGTTTTCGCTGTATAGCTTCGGGATGCGTGCGCCGGTCTTCATTCGTCTGCTGATGATGCCGCTGATTCTGATTTTTACCGTTATGCGAATCGTTGCGAATGCGACTTGTCGCGATCCTGTCTGGCCAGCCACGATTAAGCATATCTCGTTGATCGCGCCCGACGACCTTTACGCGGAACCACGCTCTGGGACGCCTGTCGGATGGGGCGACACGGTCTTGGCCCAGCAGCGCGGCGAGTACCCGAATGATCCCAAGGCTCGCGTCGAAGGCTGGACGGGTGAAACGGACGGTCGAATGCATGCCGCAGCTTGGCTCGACAAGCCGGCCGCTCGCGCAACTTGATGGGCCCTCGGGAGCCGGTTATCACAATCGCGATTTTCAAGGCGTCGGCCCTCAAAGACTGGGTGTCTCGCTGCAAGTTCAGTAAGGGGGAACACTACGACTCGCTCGAGGCAGAGCTCAAGGCTTTCACCTCGGCGGCAGGAGGTTGATACATGGACGAACGCGTCATGAAGAAGTGTATCGGCAAGCCAGTGCCGGAATGGGATCTGGCGCATCGCTTGCCGATCAATCGATCCGTTGGCCCCGATGTTCAGGATTTCGGCTCGACGTTCTGCATCAACACGACCTTCATGGATGTGATCGAGCCATCATTTCTTGAAAAGCAATGGTTCATCACTGGAATCATTTTCGCATTCGTATGTATAGGAATTGGGCCATATGTATATTGGCTAACGCATATTCGATATTCGGATGCCGCAGATTCATTGGGCGATGTTTTTGCTGTATGCATTTCTCTGGGTTTTTCCTTCCTTGTCTGGAAATTCGGGAGAGGTCTATTCTTTGGTCTGCGCTATCGCCCGATCCGCTTTCATCGCGAAGCTCGCAAGCTTTTTGCGATTCGTGCTCGCCGTTTCTTCGCGAAGCCCGGCGAGGGCGATGTCATTTGGGAAGCGCCGTGGACGGAAGATTCGATTTTCTGTCTGCACCGCGAAGACACGTCTTTCGGCACGATCTTCCACATCCGTCATTACACGGTCGACGACCACGGCAATGTCACTCGTGTGTTCTCGATCGGCCGGGAATGGACCGGCAAGCGGCAGGTCGAAATGGCGCTCGCGCAGTGGAACTATTGGTGCGCATACATGAACGATGGTCCGAACGGTTTGCCCAAGCCGATGCTGTTTCACACGCAGCGCGAGACGCCGCGCGAGTCGTTCCTGTTTTCGCTGTATGGCTTCGGGATGCGTGCGCCGGTCTTCATTCGTCTGCTGATGATGCCGTTGATTCTGGTTTTTACCGTTATGCGAATCGTTGCGAATGCGACTTGTCGCGATCCTGTCTGGCCAGCCACGATTAAGCATATCTCGTTGATCGCGCCCGATGACCTTTACGCGGAACCACGCTCTGGGACGCCTGTCGGATGGGGCGACACGGTCTTGGCCCAGCAGCGCGGCGAGTACCCGAATGATCCCAAGGCCCGCGTCGAAGGCTGGACGGGTGAAACGGACGGTCGAATGCATGCCGCAGCTTGGCTCGACAAGCCGGCCGCTCGCGCAACTTGATGGGCCCTCGGGAGCCGGTTATGAAGTTCGCCACTACGATATGTGCGACGGCATTCTATCTTTTTGCCTCGAACGTGCACGCTAAATGCGATGATGTTGGCCGCCTTGCGGCTGCTATTGCGCTCGTGCATCTCAAGCAGGAAGGGCTGACGGATAACGACAAGGTTGATTTCAAGAAAACCCAGTGGAAGCAGCTCGCTGTTCAACATCTCGATACGCCCGAGTCGGTCGGCAATGACGAGTACCGTTACGTGCACGATATCGTCTTCACCGAGAAACGCGGAATGACCATCGAGGTCATCACGACAAGTGTCGCCACGCAGCACGAATCCTGTGCAATGTCGGATACAAATGTGTATGTCGTATCGAAACGATTTCTCACGGAAGAGTGATACGCCCGGCGTTGTATCACTGCACGAGATCGACGCGCTGAAGGGCCCCTGATGGTCGCGCAAATTGGAGTCAGCAGACGATGAAAGACGAAAACGGACGCGGCGTGATTCGCCTGCGCGACAAGACGACCCACGGTGGTGAAGTGATCACCGCGAGCGACGATTTGACAGCGCTTGGCGTTCCGGTTGCGCTGAAGGATCACCTGACATGGTGTCCGAAGTGCGGCGGGCAGTTCAGGATCATCCCGGAAAACAGCACGCGCAATCACCATGGTACGCCGGTCGCCTTTCACGACGATCCAACGGAGTGCGGCGCGCGATTGATTTCATCGCTCGAGTAAAAGGCGTCGCGCATGAACGGCTCGACGAATCGAATGAAGGAAACAGCATTGACCAGCGCATCGTCACGCAACATCGCCTTAGCATCCGATGCTCAGCGTCAAACGCTGCGCGCCGACATTCGTCAGCGGCTCGCTACCGCGCTGATGCGCTCAGGCGACGCCGTCACCGATCCGAAGCTCGCTCGCTTGCCTGGACCGGTTCGCTATCGGGTCAGGGGTGCGCTCGCCGCGTGGGACGCGCTGCGAACCGCAACAGACCGCCTGCTCGACGCCGCCTATATCGCGGAGGATGTGCCGATAGGCATGCTCGAGATGCCGACCGACACGCTATGCATCGTCCCCGAACCCACCCGCTGGAAACAAGCCGGCGACATTGAGGCGATCGCGATTTTCAAGAACGACCGGTCAATCGGATTTGCGACATGGTTAATGGCCGGCGGCCCCAGCGACGGTGCGGCAATGGATTCGATTACGCTGCCGCTGGAGGACCCCGACAAGACGATCCGTGAATTGGTGGATGAGTTGTTCCAACAGCCCGCGGCTGACGGATTGCCCGATTCGCCCGACGCTCAGCAGTTCTGGCGCAACGCCCTGAACTATGCGATCAAGATGTCGTTGTACCTCAACGCACGCGACGCGCAGGTTGTGCGTGATCGCGCTTATTCGAGCGCGTCGCGACACTTTCCGGGGCTCGGCAAGCGCAAGCGCACGGAACGGCTCGCGGAAATCGAACAGCTCTACGACCGACACATCGTCGGCCCCGCGATTTTCGACGCTGAGGCGGCCGGATCAGTTCCATCGGACAGCGCACAGCGCGAAGTGAGCAGTCACTGGCGGCGGCCGCATTTCCGGATGCAACCATACGGCCTGCAAGCGGCATTACGCAAACTTATCTTCGTCGGCCCAACGCTTGTGCGTCCCGACCGGCTGGGGCTGTAGCTGAATGGATCACCTGCTGTCGCATTACGAATACGAACTCGGGTTGCTCGCGCGGGCGTTGGGCGATTTCGCCATCCGCTATCCGAAGATCGCCGCCCGGCTCGGCATCCAGAGCGGCCGGACCGACGATCCGCATGTTACGCGTCTGATTCAGACCTTTTCGCTTCTTGCCGCGCGCCTCGATTCGAAGCTGGCTGACGACTATCCCGAATTCACCGAGGCGCTGCTAGAGGTTGTCCATCCGCACTACCTGCGAACCGTGCCATCGTGCGCGATTGCCCGATTCGAACCACGGGGGATCGTCGGTCAACTGACAGAACCGGTCGTCGTGCCGCGCGGTATGGCGTTGAACGCGCGCACGGCCCCGGTGCGATTCCGGTCGACCTACAACGTGACCATCTCGCCGTTGCAAATCCGGTCCGCGCGGTATACACCGACGACGCTGGCACCGTCGGCCGTGAGATTGCCAGCCGACGCAACCGGTGTGCTGTCGATCAGCTTTACGTCGGCCGCTGGTCCGTTCACGGCGGCCATTCCGGACGGTCCCATACGTGTATTCCTTACCGGTGAGCGGCCGTTCGTCTCGTCGCTGCTGGACGCTTTGCTGTTGCGCGCGGCTGCCGCGTACGTTGAGGTCGATCGATGTGGGCGCTGGCGGGCCCTATCGAAGGTGCCGTTCGAACCGGTCGGTTTCTCCGATGACGAACGCTTGTTGCCGGACAGCCGAACCACCAGCCGGATCGCGACCACCTATCGTTACCTGCTGGAATACTTCGCGTTTCCCGAGTTGTTCGATTTCGTTGATCTAGACATGGGACGCGTGCGGCGTGCAGCAAGCGCCCCCGACGCTCGGGAACTGACCTTGCATGTCGTATTGCGCGATACGCCCGCCGACCCGGTCGCTGCGCTGGCGCTCGCGTCGCTCGACGCAACGGCGTTCAAGCTGTTCTGCACGCCCGTCGTGAATCTATTTTCACAGCCGGCCCAACCCATTGTGTTGAAGGGGCAGGATGCCTATCCGGTTCAGCCCGTGCGACTGGCGAAACATTCGCCGCTGGGCGTGTATTCGGTCGACGCGGTCTATCTGGGCGAGTTGTCCAGGAAAAAAGACAAAGACGAGGACGTGCCGCTCGAAAGCGATCGCCCCAGAATTCTGGTGCGGCCTTATCAGGCCCTGAGTCACGATCCACGCGCTGATTCAGCGGCGGTCTATTGGGTCGCGTTTCGTGATCGCGACGCCGGATCGGCCGGCCATCAAACCATGATGTTGTCGTTGGTCGGACTGGATGGACAGTCGGCCCGGCCGAAGCTGCCGCAAATCGATGTAATGACGACAGTGACAAATCGCGACCTGCCGGCGCGCTTGCCCATCGGCAATTCACTGGGCGATTTGCTGCTCGAAAACAAGGCGCTGGATTGTCCGATCCAATTGATCACTCGGCCGACGTTGACGGCCGAGCTGCCGCGTGGCAACGGCGCGTTGTGGCGCGTGCTGTCGACGTTGTCGCCGCATTCGCTGGACCTGACGCGGGACGGGCTGCCGGCCCTGAAAGCATTCCTGCGGCTCCACGCGGTGCGCACAACGCCGCTGGTACAGCGCTGCATCGACGCGATCACCGATCTGGACTACAAGCCGGCGATCAAATGGATGTCGCTGGATAGTCAGTTTCCGTCGTTCGTGCGTGGCATCGAAATCATGCTGTCGTTCGATGAGACCGCGCTGCGAGAGGTCAGTCTGGTCGTGTTCACGAAACTGCTCGAACGGTTCTTCGCGTCGTACGAGCCGATGAACAGCTATGTTCAGTTGGTGGTCCGTTCGGCGCAGACCGGCCAGGAACTGACGCGAGGTGCGGCCACGCCCGGCATGCAGCCGCTGATCTGATCCCGGGCAGGTCTGATCTACAACCGGATAGAGGTATCCTTAGGGGCCTTGATTTATAAGGCTTGCTTGCTTCACCAGTAGCTGCGCGTCGCGATTCGCGGGCCCGGCAGCGGCGTCACGAGCCGGCCGCTCGCAAGCTCGTCGGCGATGAGCGGCAGCGGCCCGAGTGCGGCGCCGAGGCCGTCCACCGCCGCCTGCAGCGCGAGATAGAAGTGGTCGAACGACTGCTTCTTGCGGCCCTTCATCGGCGTGCCCGCCGCGGCGAACCACTCGCGCCATGCGTCGGGGCGCGTATCCGAATGCGGCAGCACGTGGCGTGCGAGATCGTCCGCGCCCGCGATCGGCGCGCGTTTCAGGAGCGCCGGACTGCACACGGGAATCATGCTTTTGTCGAGGAACCGGCCGCTCGCGCAGTTCGGCAAGCGGCCGGGCCCGCGCCGGATCGCGACGTCGAAGCCGTCGAGCGAGCCGAGCGGCGCATTCGACGTCGACAGCTTCAGCTCGACGTTCGGCGCTTCGCGCTGGAACCGTGACAGGCGCGGCAGCAGTCATTTCATTGCGAATGTCGGCAGCGCGTTGATGCGCAGCACGCGCGCGGCGCCCGTCCGCGCAACTGCTCGGTCGCGCGTGCGATGCTGTCGAACGCCGCCTCGACGGTCGCGAGATAGCGGCGGCCTTCGTCGGTGAGCTTCACCCGCTTGCCGTGCCGGAGGAACACCGGCTTGCCGAGCCACGCCTCGAACGCGGCGATCTGCCGGTTGATGGCACCGTGGGTCACATGCGGCTCCTCGCCCGCGGCGCTGAAGCTTTCATGTCTTGCAGCTGCCTCGAAGGCCTTCAGTGCAGGAAATGGCGGGAGATCGCGTGCCATGCTTGTGATTCTAGATCACAAAGCCGCGCCGATAAAATCGTTTGGAGTCCACGGCGAACGGGCGTAACCTCGGCTCGTGAAAATTGCGAGGACTCCCATGCAATCTTGTTCCGAACCCGCTGGCGGCGGACATGCGGTCGACGTCCGCGTCGTCGATCTGTTCGTCGGTTTCCTCGGCCTCGGGCTGATGTCGTTCGGCGGCGCGCTGCCGTTCGCGCGCCGCGCGCTCGTCGAGGAGCGCCGCTGGCTGACCGCCGACGCGTTCACCGATCTGCTCGGTCTCTGCCAGTTTTTGCCGGGCGGCAACGTGATCAACCTGTCGGTCGCGGTCGGCATGAAGTTTCGCGGCGTGCCGGGCGCGATCGCGGGCCTGCTCGGCCTCGTCGCCGGGCCGACGCTCGTCGTCATCGGGCTTGGCGTGCTGTATGCGAAGACGCAGCACAATCCGAGTGTCCATCATCTGTTCGGCGGCCTCGCGGCGGCCGCGGCGGGCCTCCTCGTCGCGATGGCGGTGAAGGTCGCGAAGCCGCTGCGCGACGCGCGCATGGCCGCGTGCGTCGCGGCGCTCGCGTTCGTTGCGATCGCGGTGCTGCGCACGCCGCTGTTGCCGACGATGCTCGTGCTGACGCCGGTGAGCATCTGGCTCGCCTCGCGCGCGCCGCGCGAGGCGAACACGAGCGCGCAGGGCGTGCGGCGATGAGCGACACGCTTGCCGCGCTCGCGGTGATCTTCGGCCAGCTATCGCTGCTCGCGTTCGGCGGCGGCAACACGATCCTGCCCGAGATGCAGCGTCAGGTCGTCGATGTCCATCACTGGATGAGCGCGCAGGCGTTCACCGCGCTCTTCGCGCTCGCGCAGGCGGCGCCGGGGCCGAACATGATGATCGTGCCGCTCGTCGGCTGGCACGTCGCGAGCTGGCCGGGCCTGCTCGTGTCGTCGCTCGCGAAGTTCGGGCCGTCGTCGATCGTGACGATGCTCGCGCTGCACGCGTGGGAGCGCTTCAAGGACAAGCCGTGGCGTCGCTACGTGCAGCAGGGGATGATGCCCGTCACCGCGGGCCTCGTCGTCGCGAGCGCTGTGCTGATCTCCGAGGCGTCGAACCGGTCGGCGCTGCAATGGGGAATCACGGCGGCGGTCGCGGTGCTCGCGTACCGCACCCGTGTGCATCCGCTGTGGCTGCTCGCGGGCGGCGCGCTCGCCGGACTCGTCGGCGGTCTCTTCGCATAGACGGGCCGCGGTGGCGCGCGGTGCGCATCGCGCGGCAAGACGGGCGCGAATGCTTGCGCGTCGGCGCCGGGTCCGCGCGAGCGCCGCCGCTGAGTCCGCCGCCGCTCGTGCGCGCCGGATCGCCGGGCGGACGTCAGTCGGCCGCGTGCGCGTCGTTCTTCACGAGACCGAGCAGCTTGCCTCGCTCGGTGTTCAGATCGGTGCCTGTCGACGACCAGTCGAGCACATAGCCGTGGTTGAGCGAATCGCGCACGATCGACGAGTAATCGGACTTCGCAAGCTTGCCGTCGCGCATCGCGCGGTTCACTTCGTCCTGGAGATCCGGCGTGAAGCCGGGATAGGCGGCGACGAGCGCCGCGTACTGGCGCGCATCGATTTCGCCCGATTCGCGGTTGAGCGCCCACACGACGACGAGCACGATCGCGACGAACGGCACGGCGGTGTAGCGCAGGAAGAATTTGGCGGCTGTCATGGCAAGGCGGATGCAGTGAATCGTGAGACGGATCGCCGGGTGCGGGCGGTGCGTACAAGCGGGCGAGTATACTTTCACGCATTCGATCAACTGCAAATAAGGTTGCAACACCATGTCGACGCTTCCCGCCTGCCCGCAATGCGCAATGGAAAACACGTATCCGGACGGCGAACATTATATTTGCGCGGACTGCGGACACGAATGGCCGATCGCGGGCGAGGCGAGCGCCGCCGATGACGACGCGTCCGCCGTCGTGAAGGACGCGAACGGCAACGTGCTCGCCGACGGCGATGCGGTCGTGCTGATCAAGGACCTGAAAGTGAAGGGTTCGTCGATCACGCTGAAGATGGGCACGAAGGTGAAGAGCATCCGGCTCGTTGGCGGCGATCACGAAGTCGACTGCAAGATGGACGCCGGCAACTTCATGCTGAAGGCGTGCTATCTGAAGAAGGTCTGAGCGGCGCGCGACGGACGATGAATCTCGACGCCGCAAGCCGCAACCTGACGGTTGCGTCGTTGCTCACGCTGTCGGGCGGCTATCTCGACGCGTACACGTACGTCGGCCACGGCCACGTGTTCGCGAACACGATGACGGGCAACGTCGCGCTGCTCGGGATCAACCTGTCGGCAGGCGGCTGGGCGCAGGCGCTGCACCACGTGCCGCCGCTCGTCGGGTTCGTGATCGCGGTGTTCGTCGCGCATACGTTCGGCCTCGCCGCGCAAAAGGGCTGGATCCGGCACACCGCGTTCATCAGCCTGATCGTCGAGATCGTTTTTCTCGCGTTCGCGTCGAGCGGCTGGCCCGCGATGTCGAGTGCGTGGCTGATTCCGGGCATCTCGTTCGCCGCGACGCTGCAGACGCTGTCGTTCACGCATCTCGAGGATCTGTCGTACACGTCGGTGATGACGACGGGCAACCTGCGGCGTGCCGCGCAACTGCTGTTCGCCGGCCTGATCCCGCGCTACGACGCGCTTGCGCTGCATGACTCGGGCCTCCTCGCGGTGATCAGTTTCTGCTTTCTCGCGGGCGCGGTGCTGGGCGGTTTCGTCACGCGCGCGATCGGCGACGGCGCGTTGTGGGGAGCGGTGCTGCTGCTCGTCGCGGCGTTCGCTGAAATCGTCCGGCGCGCGCGTTACGATGCGGGTGTCGCCGTGCAACGCGACTGACGCCGCCGCGCGGGATGCTCGGCGTGGCGAATCCATCGAACGCATCGAACAACAACGATAGCGAGGTCGCATCCATGCAGTTTTCTTCCGCGATTCCGGTGCTGCGCATCTTCTCCGAGCAGAAGGCAAGGGAGTTCTACGTCGATTTCCTGGGCTTCGCGGTCGGATGGGCGCATCGCTTCGAGCCCGGCCTGCCGCTTTACGCCGAAGTGCGGCGCGGCGATCTGATCCTGCATCTGAGCGAGCATCACGGCGACGCGACGCCGGGCTCGACCGTCTTCGTGCCGCTCGAAGGCATCGACGCGCTTTCCGCCGAGCTGAACGCCAAGCGCTATCCGTATGCGCGCCCGGGGATCGAGCGACACGACTGGGGGCGGGTGATGCAGATCGCCGATCCGTTCGGCAACCGCTTGCGCTTTTGCGAGCGCGATGCGCAGGGCGCCTGAGCATCCGAACGCCGTTGGCCGGCGCGCACCGTTGCGCCACGACTACAACGCCGCGATTCTCGCGGCGTTTATTTTTTACAGAGCTTACATCGTCATATGATTCGTGAGCTCGCCGCAAGCGGCACGTGTGCGCGGCGGAGTCGGCCGCGGCCGTGGCCGGAGAAGAGATGGAGACAATGCACAAAGGAAAGCTCATGAAGCAAACCACCAAGATTACGGGACTGGTAGGAGGGGTGACGCTGGCGATCGCAGGCCAGCAGGCGATGGCGCAGAGTTCGGTGACGCTCTGGGGCGTCGCGGATGTGAGCCTGCGCTACCTGAGCAACTCGAACGCGCAGAACGACGGGCGCTTTTTCATGACGAACGGCGCGATCACCAACAGCCGCATCGGCCTGCACGGCAGCGAAGACCTGGGCGGAGGCCTGAAGG
Organism: Burkholderia mayonis; assembly: GCF_001523745.2. Classification (NCBI taxonomy): domain Bacteria; kingdom Pseudomonadati; phylum Pseudomonadota; class Betaproteobacteria; order Burkholderiales; family Burkholderiaceae; genus Burkholderia; species Burkholderia mayonis. Next base: position 3,602,431 of record NZ_CP013386.1, on the reverse strand, counting down.
CGATCTTCAACCTCGAGAGCGGCGTCAATTTGCAGGACGGCTCGTTCTCGGACAGCAAGCGCATCTTCAATCGCGCCGCATACGTCGGCCTGTCGAGCCAGTACGGAACCGTGACGCTCGGCCGCCAGAAGACGGTGCTGTTCGATCTGCTGAGCGACACGTACGATCCGTTGACGGTCGGCAACTATCTGGAGAACGCGTGGCTGCCGGTTGCGCTCGGCGCGGGCCTGTACACGGACAACTCGGTCAAATACCGCGGCACGTTCGGCGGCCTGACGATCGGTGCGATGTACTCGTTCGGCACCGACTCGACATCGTCGACGGGCGCGGGCGGCTTCTCCGGCCAGATCCCCGGCCACACGGGCGCGGGCAACATGTACGGCTTCTCGTTGTCGTATGTCGCCGGGCCCGTCAGCGTCGCGGCGGGCGTCCAGCAGAACAGCGACAACTCGAATCGCAAGCAGACGATCTATCACGCGAACGTCGTCTATGCGTTCAGCAAGGCGAAGATCTACGCGGGCTATCTGCATTCGAAGGACGACACGGGCTTCGTCGACTCGCTGCTCGCGCAGCAACCGGGCCTCTTCACGAACGGCGCGCCGAAGCGCACGGGCCGGATCGACGACGGTCCGTTTGCCGGCGTGAGCTGGCAGGCGACGCCCGCGCTCACGCTGACGGGTGCGTTCTACTATGATCGGATGCGCAACGCGACGGTCGCGAACGGCCAGCTCGACAGCGGCAACCGCTACACGGTCGTCGGCCTCGTCGAGTACGCGCTGTCGAAGCGCACCGAGATCTACGGCGCCGTCGACTTCAACAAGGTGAACGGCGCGGCGACGGTCGAACTGCCGGGCCGCAGCAATCAGACGGGCGTCGCGATCGGTCTGCGCAACATCTTCTGAGCGGCCCGACGTCGCGCAGATCCAGTGAAAAGGCCCGCGCGAGCGACAATGCAGTTCAGTTAAGCGTGGTTCGCCGTGGCCTGGCCTTGCAGAACCAAGGAAAAAGGCCGCTCCGGTATCAATCGGAGCGGCCTTTTTGATCTCAACTGAACGGCATTACCGCGCGAGCGAGCCTTTTCGTCGACGTGTCTCGGCGTTCCGCGCTTCGGCATCGATGCGCGGCGTCCGCATCACGCGTGCACCCGAGGCAGCGCCCGCGTCGCCGCGCGCGCCGTCACGCCGTGCCGGCTCAACGCGCGGCGGTCACCGTGCTGCCCGCTTGCTGCAACACCTGCATGAGGATCTGCCTGGCCGCCGTGAACGACTGGTTCATGTAGATCTTCGTGAACGAATGGCCGAGCGGATCGGTGAACAGATGCATGCCGAGCGAAAAATTCGACGGCAATACCGTCTGAACGAGACCGAGGCTGCCGATCACCATGTCCGACGACGACGTCAGATAGCTCGAGCCCGGCAGCAGATAGCGCGCCGCATTGCCGACGTTCACCGAGCTGATCTTGCCTTGCGCGCGCTCCGGTCCCGTGATCAGCAGGTTCATCTCGAAGTTCGCATACAGCGAGCCCTGCGAGTGGCCGACGAGCACGACCTTGCGGTTCTGCTGCAGATACGTGCGGTACTGGTTCAGATGATCCGGCAGCTCGGGAATCTCACTTTTCGTCAGGATGTCGATGTATTTCTGTTGCAGCGCCGTGTCCATGCTGCCCGCCGGAATCGTGCCGCCGTCGATCGCACGCCAGAAATCCGCCGGGCTCGTGCCTTCGACCGATTTCTGCATGAATACCTGCCACAAGTCCTTGAACGTGCCTTGCGTCGCGTTGTACGCGTTGCCGTACACGTACGCATTGCTCGTGTTCCGCGCGTTCAGTTCGTTCTTCAGCACCTGCAGGCTCGCGATCGCATCGTCGAACGTGTTGTTGATGCCGTTGACGAACACGATCGCGGAACCGGGTGCGGCAGTCGCGGCGGCCGTCGTCTGCGCGGCGCTCAGGCTCGTCGAGTAGGGCAGCGAGACCAGCGCGCCGGCAATCATCAGCGTCACTAACTTTTTCATCGATGGTTCCCTCCGGTGGTGGTTGAAGCGCTACAGCGTCGGTAAGCTCAATTCGGCATGGACGTCGGATTGAAGCCGCACGATGCGGGGCCGGGATCGTCGTAGAACTGGCCGCCCGCAAGCGACTGGAAGCGGATGTACGCGAGCGTGTCGGCTTCGGTGTCGAGCATGATCGCGCGCGTGCTCTTGATACGGTCGAGCATCGTCTGCTGGTCGACGCCCGCTCTTACGAGCACGCGTGCACTCAGCGCGCACGCGATGCCCTTCGCGATCGCGTCGCCCGCCAACTTTGCGTCGCCCGGATCGTGGACATCGTGGACGGCTTCGCTCCAGCCGTATGCGATCTGCGTGAGCGCTTCGCGCGTGACGGCCGAATCCGCGTATTCGTGCGCGATGTACTCGGTGACGCGAGAGGGAAGCGGCGGCGGCACGGGGCGCGGCGTCGCCGATGACGCGAGGGTGAATGCGTTCGCCCGCGCGGCGGGAGCGGTCGATGCCGTTTGCTCAGCCGGCGCGGCGGCGGGCGCGGCATCGGTCGACACGATCCGCACGCAGGCCCACACGAATGCAGCGATCGCGAGCGCGGCCGCGGTTGGGTATTGCCATCGCATGCCTCCTCCTTTTTTGTTGTGAAGTCTTGTAGTGGTTGTGGAGCGTGATCGGTTGCCCGTCACGATCCGGCGGTCCTCGATTCCGCCAATGGCTCGCAAACGTTACTCGAATTCGGCGCAACGGGAAAGCGTCGCCCTGCCGGCAGCGTGGGCACCGCTTCGCCGTGATTCGCGCGTGGCTTCAATCGGTGCGATTGTTGCGGCGTTCGATGTGATGCGTCGGTGCGCGAACATGCATTGGGCAGCGCGCACGGTCGTGCTCGCCGACGCGAGATGCGGGACGGCCGCGCCCGATCATGCACGCGGAAACTGAAAGTGGCGTGACGGCGATCGCGCGTTGCGCGACGAATCGCGTCGATCGCCTACGAGGTGCTCGTGGCGACCGACGCTTCCGCGAACTGCCAGGCGAACAGGCCCGGCACGAAGATCAGCAGATCGCGGATGCGCCGCGCGCCGGCGAGTCCGAGCGACGTCGCCGGATCGAGTCCGAGCGCGCCGCCGATCAGCACGAAGCCGCCTTCCTGCACGCCGAGCCCGCCCGGCACGAAGAACGCGGCGCTGCTGAGCGCCTGGATCAGCGCCTCGATCGCGAGCGCGTCGACGAGCGACACGGGCGTGCCGAGAAAATGCAGCGCGAGCCAGATCTCGAGCGACGTCGCGAGATGCTGCAGCGGCTGCCAGAAGAACAGATAGCGCACGACGGTGCCGCGCCGACGCCAGACTGCCTTCAGCGCATCGTCGATCTGCGTGGAGCGTTCGACGAGCGACGCGAGCTGGCCGCCCGCGATGCGATTGAGCGCGTGCATCGCGCGCTCGAACGGCTTTGCGTGCTGTATGAGCGCGAACAGGATCAGGAGCGGCACGAGCGCGGCGAGCCCCCACGCGAACATGCCGGCGACGCGCAGCGTGTCCGACGTCGCGCGCGTGAGCAGATAGCCGACGCCCGCGAGCGCGAACAGCGCCTGGCTGATCAGCGTCAACTGCATGTCGGACACGAGGCTCGCGCTTGCCGCGGGCGCCGTCAGGCCGTGCGCGCGCAGGAGGCGGAACGATACGAGCTCGCCGCCGATGCGCGCGACGGGCAGCAGGCCGTTTACCGACTCGCGAATCCACACGAGCCGCAGCATCGCGCGCAGGCTCGGCCGGTCCGGCCGCGCGATCAGCGTTTGCCAGTCCTTCGCGTTCGCGAGCATCGGCAGCAGGTGCGAGGCGGCCGCGACGACGAGCCCGATGCCGGCCGCGCGCATCAGGTCGAGCACCGCGCGGGGATTGTCGCGTGCGACGAGCCAGAGCGAGATCGCGAGGCCCGCGAGCGCCGCGACGCGCCCCGCGTGTTTCATCAGTCGTCGGTTGAGCGTTGCGTGAGGAGCGGTTCGTGGTCGGTTCGGTTCGTTTTGCATGACGAAGAAAAGTATTGCGGGCGCGCGGCGCCGATCAGGCGTTCGGGCTTTTTTCGGGCGCGGGGCACAGGCGGCCGTCGCGGTCGACGTCGAAGCTGAAGCCGCGCCAGATCACGCGCGACGACGAGAAGCTCGCGACGAAGATGCCGAATGCGATCAGATCCGCGAGCGGCAGCAGCAATAGATCGCGCACCGGCCGCTTCGTCGCGCGATCGACGATGCATTTCGCGGTGATGCGCACGGCGAGCGTGACGGGCACGAGCGGCCACGCCCACGCGGCGCCGTGCGACAGCACGACGCCCAGCAGCGCGAGCGCAAGCGGGTGCGTGAGCAGCGAGCCGAGATGTCCGCCCGGGTCGACCGCGCGGATCGTGCGGCTCCAGCGCAATTCGTGTGCGGCGAGCTGCGCGGCGCGCGTCTCGACACAGCCGTGCTCGACTGCGAACGGTGGCACGGCGACCCGCTCACCGCGCGCGCGCACGGCTTCGCCGATCGCGTGATCCTCGGCGAGATGGTGCGCGAACTGCGTGAGGCCGCCGATCGCGTCGAGCGTCGCGCGGCGCATCGCGATCGTCTGGCCGAAGCATGGCCGCGCGAGCTTGAGCGCGAGGCCCGCGACGACGCCGGGCAGGAACTGATGATTGGTGACGAGCGCCTCGACGCGCGGCCAGAAACCCGGATCGGGGCGGCCGCGATAGACGCAGGTGACGAGCCCGACGCCCGGCTCGTCGAGCTCGCCGACGATATGGCGCACGTAGTCGGGGCCGACGCTCACGTCGCTGTCCGCGAAGATCAGCACGTCGTGCGCGGCGGCGGGCAGCATGTTGACGAGATTCGCGATCTTGCGGTTCGGGCCGTACAGGCGCGCGTCGGCGACGATCGTCACGTGCGCGTCGGGAAACGCGCGGCGCAGTGCATCGACGGCATGCAGCGCGGGATCGTCGCGATCGTGCACGCCGAACAGGAACTGGATCGGACCGTCGTAGCGCTGCTCGCAAAAGCTCGAGAGGTTCGCGAACAACGCCTGCTCGGTTCCGTGCAGCGGCTTGACGATCGTCACGGGCGGGCAGTGTCGCGGTTCGTGCGGCGCGCGTGCGAAAAAGCGCTGCGTGAGCATGCCTGCGAACAGCGTGTACGCGCAGCCGAACACGGCGGCAAGCACGCACGGCGCGGCGAGCGATACGGCGAGCAGCGCGACGAAATGCCCGACGTCGCCGAACGAGATCAGCTCGGCCGCGAGCAGCGCGGCGACGGTGCCGGCGAGCCACGCCAGCGTCTTCATCGTGCGGTCTCGCGAATGCGACGGCGCATGCGAGCGGCTGCCGCGCGATCGTTCGAGCGATCGTGGCGGCGAACGGCGAGATCGAAACAGGACAAGCTGATAGCTCCGCGTGAATGCGACTCTCGTCGGGAGGCGCCAGGCCGGGCGTTCGTGTGGGGCGGACGACCGGCTCAGCATGCCGTATCCGGCCGCACTCCGCAATCGCTCGGTTACGCGGAGCACCGCTTGCGCGCGGCCGGGCGAGTCACGATAAGGCGCGGAGCCGACTTTCTGATGGCATTCCGGTGACAAATCGGTTTAAGCGATTTGACAGCGTGCGAGCGACGGGCGAATGCGCGCCGCGCCGCGGCGAACGGCGCGCGCAAAGCCCGAAAGGCCTGCAAGATGACGTAGGCGAAACGAATCAGAAGATGATCGTCGTGCGCACGCCGACGATCGCTTCGTTGCCGATCCGCGAGCCGGGCTCGTTCGGATTCGGAATTCCGCCGCCCGGCCGGAACGCGTACTGGAAGTCGGCCTGCAATTGCCACCACGGCGTCACCTGATATTGATACGTCGCTTCGACGAGCGTTTCCGCGCGTCGTACCGGATAACCCGGCGTCGTGAACACGCCGGTGTCGCCGTCGACGCCGCGCGCATGCGAGCCAACTTTCGCGTAGCTGACGGCGAGCCCCGCGGTGTCGTTGTCGCGTCCCGCGAAGGGCGCCTTCAGCGTGACGCCCGCGTTCAGCGCGAAGTCGACCGCGTTGCGATCGCCGGGCGCGCCCATCACGCGCGCGAACACGTTGAGCGAGCGCGGGCTGTCCGCGCTCGGGCGCCACACCATCTGGTCGGCGACCGCATAGAAGCCGTAGTTGCCGCGATGCGTCGCGGCGATGCCGTTGCTCGCCGGATCGGCGAGCGATACGCCGTTCGTGTCGTAGCGCGGATCGTCGAACCGCTCGGAGTTGTACCAGACGCCGAGCTTGTACATGCCGGGCAGGCCAGCGGGCTGCGGCGCCTTCGGATCGGCTGGCGGCGCGTTGAGCGCGTACTGCAGCTCGCCGATGAAGAGCGCGCCGTTGTGCACGTTGAAGTTCGTGCCGTGGCGATTGAGTCGCTGCGCATCGCCGATGCCGCCCGCCGGATTGCCGTCGAACACGCCCGCCATCACCGTCCACGCGTCGGACGGTTTATACCGCAGCCTGACGCCGAGCGACGACAGCGGATACGCGGGGCCGCCCGCCGGCATGTCGACGGCGGGCAGCACGGGCCAGCCGAACGTTGCGTTGATGAACGTGCCCGCGTACTGGCTCACCATGAATTCCTGATCGAGGCTCTGCTGGCCGATCTTCACGTCGGCGCGGCCGCCCGCGAACGACTGCTGATACCAGAGCTCCCAGAGGCGCGTCGACCCTTCGGCCTCGATGCCGCTCGCCGTCTGCAGCAACTGCAGGTTGCGCGACGTGAGGCTCGTGCCGTGAATTTGCAGACCCGACGCGTTGAACGTGCCGCCGGGCAGCCCGATCGCCTTTTCGGTGTCGACGCTGAAGCCGAATTGCGTGAGGCCGTCGTACGCGCCGCCGCGGTGCGTGCCGCCCGACAGGTTGCGCAGGTATTCGCTCGTCTCCTGCAGGTTCAGCGTGATCCCGTGATCGCCGAGCTTGCTGCGCAGGCCGCCCATGTCGCCGAGCAGGTTCGAACGTTCCCAGAAGCCCGTCGGTGCGGGAGCGGCCTCGGCAGCTCGTGCGGCTGGCGCGGCGGGTGGGCTTTCCGCGGCGGCCGCCGCCGGCGCTGAGTTTTCGGCCGGCGCCGGCGCGGCATCGGCCGCCTGCGCGAGCGCGGGCTGCGCGACGCCGAGCGACAGCAGCAACGGCAGGCCGGAAACGACGCCGGATTTGACGAGCATGTGATGAATGGTTTTCTTCATGACGAATCGTGGCTTGGTTGAATGCGGCCGAGGATACCGTCCGCTTGCCGCTTGAGGTTGCCCGCCGGGCACGGCGAACCGGCGAGCTCGCCGGTGCTTACGAGAACCACCAGCTGACGCGCATGGCCTGATTCAGGCTGGTGTGGTCGCCCGACGCGGACAGCAGCGCGACGAGCGCAACGGCGCCCGCGATGGCGCCGACGATCGCGCAGTTGACCGGCCGCACGAGAAGCCCCGCGCCCGGCAGCGTGCCGTTGCTCGATGCGTCTGCCGCATGCGCGAGCGGCGAGATCGGCGCGACGACGATCCGGTGGCTCGCGAGATGGGCGTAGCGCCCGAGCTTAGCCTTGAAGAATTGAACAAGCATGACTCCGCTCCCGTCCGTTCCGGCATGCACCGGACGACGTAAGACATCGCTCGCGCGCCAGGAGGCGGCTTGCGACGAGACCCAAACAGAGGAAGCGTGCTGCGGACGGGCGGACGGACGCCGCCGGCGATGAAGCGCGCTAACTCGACCCATGCGAGCTAGCGGCGAGGGAGATCCAGGCGGCTATCTCGCGATTGCGTTGCCGGTTTCGACCGGCGTCGGACTGCTACAACTGGGGGACGTGTCCACGAGGGACTCTCCTTCTGTGACGAATTGCGGCGGATTGTATGCGTGCCGTACATGGGGGCGCAAGTAAAAACCGGATAAAAATACCGAATCGGTTAGCATGCGCGGCATTCGGCGATGCGCGCGGCAAGCGCCGTGCGACGCGGTGCCAAGGTTTGCGATCCGGCTTCCGTTTTCGGCGGAACGAAAGCAAAGGGCACGGTTTCATCGCGTAAAAACTTACAGTGCCGGAAGCGCCAAAATTTTTTTTCAGCGATGCTGACAATCAGCATTGACTTTCGGGTTATCACATCCATAGAATCCGCCCATCTCCACAAAAGGGGCATACGCCTTGGACACTTGCAGTAGTCGACCTTCGAGCAGTTTTTTCGCCTGAACGACAAGACGTCCGCGCCTTTTTCATTGCCGCCGTCTAGCCGATCAGGCAGACGGTGCGCGTCGCAGTTCGCAGTACCACTCCCCGTGCACCCTTGATTTGCGCCGCATGAGCGCTGCGTTTTCGCGCGCCCGTTCGGCCTTCGCCGCGAACCCGATTCGCGGCGCGCGTTCGCTTGGCGTCGCCGCGTGACGGCAGCGCCGAGCGCGCATGCACGCGTGCGTATTCGTCGCACGCGTGTGCGCGTCGCGCCCCTATCTTCGACAAGGAGCCGAGATGCCGGACAGTGACAGTTATCCCATATGCCGCACCCTGGATCTTTTCGATTTCGATCATCAAGGGAAGCGCGTAGGGCTCGATCGATAAGCGCATCGCGCGCATGAGCTTCGAGCACGCGGCTTCCCGCCATGCGCGAGAACCCGCGCCCGGAGAATCATCATGCAATTCGGTCTGCTTCTGTCGCAACTGCCGCACGTCGATGAGTCGCGCGTCCAGTACGACGCGATGCTGTCGCTCGAATCCACCGGCAAGCCGGCCTCCGCTTCGATCTGGCAGCGTCTGAAAAAACTGATTTCCTGACGCCAGCAGCGTGCTTCGGCATACGCAAGCGATGCCGCCGTGTGGCGGCGCTTGCGTATGCGCATGCCGGCGAAGCGCTTCGACGATCACCACACGCATTCGGAGAAACAACATGTCAACGCCAACCGACGTCTCGCCGCCCATCGCCATCGAGCGCAGCGCGGTCCTCGACCACGCGCACATCGGCGACATCAAGGGCGCGTTCGGCACGATCGCGCATCACGACACGGCGCCGCGCAGCGGCTGGTGGGCGCGCGTGCGCACGCTGCTCGCGATCCTCGGGCCGGGCCTCATCGTGATGGTCGGCGACAACGACGCCGGTGCGTTCGGCACCTACACGCAGGCGGGGCAGAACTACGGCACGACGCTACTGTGGACGCTGCTGCTGCTCGTGCCCGTGCTGTTCGTGAACCAGGAGATGGTGCTGCGTCTCGGCGCCGTCACGGGCGTCGGCCACGCGCGCCTCATCTTCGAGCGCTTCGGCAAGTTCTGGGGCGCGTTCAGCGTGGTCGATCTCTTCATCCTGAACGCGCTGACGATCGTCACCGAGTTCATCGGCATCACGTTCGTGCTCGATTTCTTCGGCGTGTCGAAGGTCGCGGGCGTGTGCATTGCCGCTGCGTTGACGATGGCGGCCGTCAGCACGGGCGACTTTCGCCGGTTCGAGCGCTTCGCGGTCGTGCTCTGCGTGTTGAGCCTGTTGCTCGTGCCGGTGCTCGTGTCGATCCATCCGCCCGTGCATCAGATGACGCGCGATCTGTTCGCGCCGACCTGGCCCGCGCACGCGAAGCTCTCCGACGTGATGCTGCTCGTGATCGGCATCGTCGGAACGACGATTGCGCCATGGCAGTTGTTCTTCCAGCAGAGCTACGTGATCGACAAGCGGATCACGCCGCGCTTCATGAAGTACGAGAAGGCGGATCTCTGGATCGGCATCGTGTTCGTAATGATCGGCGCGATCGCGATGATCTCGTTCTGCGCGGCGCTTTACGACGGTCGTCCGGAAGCCGGCAACTTCACCGACGCGGGCGGCGTGATCGCCGGCCTCGCGAAGTACGCCGGTCACACGAGCGCGACGCTCTTCGCAATCGCGCTGCTCGACGCGTGCATCATCGGCGCGGCGGCCGTGTCGCTCGCGACCGCGTACGCGATCGGCGACGTGTTCAAGATTCGCCACTCGCTGCATCGCGGCGTGTCGGATGCGAAGGGCTTCTATCTCGTCTACTTCGGCATCGTCGCCGCGGCGGCCGGGCTCGTGCTGATTCCGGGCAGTCCGCTCGGCCTGCTGACGGAAGCGGTGCAGACGCTCGCGGGCGTGCTGCTGCCGAGCGCGACGGTGTTCCTGCTCCTGCTGTGCAACGACCGCGCCGTACTCGGTCCGTGGGTCAACTCGACAAAATTGAATCTGTTTACAGGCGCGGTGATCTGGGTGCTCGTGATGTTGTCGATTATCCTGACGGCGTCCGTGATGTATCCGGACATGAGCGGCGAGACGATGCTCGAGGTGCTCGCGGGCGGCACGCTGCTCGCCATGGCGGGGCTCGTGGCGACGCTCGTGGTGCGCAAGCGTGCCGGCGGCGCGAACGAGATGGCCGACGCCGGCTTCGACCGCCGCCTGCGCGACACGTGGCGGATGCCGCCGCTCGACGCGCTGCCGGCGCCGCGGATCACGCTGTCGACGCGCATCTGGATGGGTGTGCTGCGCGGCTATCTCGTGCTCGCGGTCGGGCTCGTGATCGTGAAGGTCGTGCAGATGGCGTTTTTCAGGTAGCCGGCGCATGCAGCCGTTCGTGGCGCGCGGCCGGCCGTTTTCCGACGATTCGATTTCAAACGGAGCGACAGGATGAAGCGTTACGCGTGGGTTGCATCGATGATGGCCGTATTGCTGGTTGCCGCATGCACGAGGACGGACGACGACGAAGTGAGCAGCAAGACCAACGATGCGGCCGCCACGGCGACGGCTGCGTCCGGTGTGTCGGCAAGCACTGCGGACGCGGCCGCCGCGCCCGCATCCGGTGCGAGCGAATGAACGGAAACGCGCGCGCGATGAACGTCGTGCGCTGCGGCGCGAGCAGGAAAGTAGAGGATTTCTGCGAATGAAAGCCAGCCGAAATCCTTCCGACATAGTTTGACAGTTGCGCAGGCGCGAGTGAGCTAAGCTGCTTGCGCGCGACGTCGCGATCGTTTTCGGTCGCGCGCCGCGCGTGCGTTCCCCGTTCGGTGGAACGTGCGCATTCGCCGGCGTCATCCGCGCCGGTTCTCGCGAGCGGTCGTGCCGACGTAACGGGCGCTACCGAATGTTACAAACGCGGCGCTGCATGAATGTCCATGCAATCATGCTCGCTCACGTTCAACCTAAACGGTGATTGCGATGGGAATCTTGAATACGGTGGGTGAGATTGCAGGCGCGGTGGCGGCCGTCGAGACGGCCGAGAAGGTCGATCCGGATGCCGGTCTGCTGACGAAGGCCGCGGCTGCGGTCGCCGGCTTCAAGGGTGCCGAGGCGCTCGAGAATCTCGTCGAAAAAAAGAACGACGACAACGAAGCGGCGGAAGGCGGCGACAACACGGCCGCGCCGGACAGCGACGCGTCGCAGGCGTAACGCGTCGGCGCGAAGGCTTCGCGCGACACGAAGCGGAAGGCACTGCCTTTCGCTTTTTTTTTGCGCCGGAGAATCCGCAGATGATTGCGGTGCATGACAGTGCGCGCGCGCGGCGCCGCAAGAATGGCGAAATCTTGTTATCGTCGCCTGATCGAGACTTCGATCAGGCGACGCAATGGAATTCGACTACGATCTCTTTGTCATCGGCGCGGGCTCGGGCGGCGTGCGCTTGGGCCGAATCGCGGCATCCTACGGCGCGCGCGTCGGCATCGCGGAAGAAGAGCAGATCGGCGGCACCTGCGTGCTGCGCGGCTGCATTCCGAAAAAGCTGCTCGTCTACGCATCGCATTACAGCCATGACGTCGAGGACGCGGCGGGCTTCGGCTGGACCTTCGACATCGGCCTGTTCTCGTGGCCGGCGCTCATCGAAGCGAAGGACCGCGAGATCGGGCGCCTGAGCGGCATCTACGCCGATCTGCTGAACCAATCCGGCGTCGAGATCCATACGGGGCGCGCGACGCTCGTCGACGCGCACACGGTCGACGTCGCGGGGCGTCACGTCACCGCGCGGCACATCGGCGTCGCGACCGGCTCGCGGCCGGTGATGCCGCCGATTCCCGGCATCGAGCACGCGATCACGTCGCGCGAGGCGCTCAGCCTGCCCGAGCTGCCCGAGCGGATCGCGATCGTCGGCGGCGGCTATATCGCGGTCGAATTCGCGGGCATCTTCAACGGGCTCGGCGTCGACGTCGACCAGTTCTATCGCGGCGAGCAGATCCTGCGCGGCTTCGACGACGACGTGCGGCGCGTGTTGCACGACGAGATGACGAAGCAGGGCATGGCGATCCATACGCGCGCGAACGTCGAGGCGATCGTGCGCGGCGCCGACGGCGCGCTGACGCTCCAGCTCGCGACGGGCGAGCATGGCCCTTACGACGCGGTGCTGTATGCGACGGGACGCGTCGCGAATTGCGACGGACTCGGGCTCGAAGCGGTCGGCGTCGCGCGCGATGCGGACGGTGCGATCGAAGTCGACGCGTATTCGACGACGACGGTGCCGTCGATCCACGCGATCGGCGACGTCACCGCGCGCCCGCAACTCACGCCCGTCGCGACGCGCGACGGCATGCTGCTCGCGGCGAACCTGTTCGGCGGCAAGCGGATCGCGGCCGACCATCGCTACATTCCTTCCGCGGTGTTCAGCCAGCCGGAGGTCGCGACGGTCGGGCTCGCCGAAGCGAATGCGCGCACCGAGTTCGGCGCTGTCGACATCTACAAGACGTCGTTCAGGGCGTTGCGGCACACGCTGTCCGGCCGCGACGAGAAGACGTTCATGAAGCTCGTTGTCGCGCGTGACAGCCAGCGCGTCGTCGGCGCGCACATGGTCGGGCGCGATGCGGCGGAAATCATCCAGGGCGTCGCGATCGCGATCCGCGCGGGCGCGACGAAGGCGCAGTTCGACGAGACGGTCGGCATCCATCCGACCGCGGCCGAGGAATTCGTCACGCTGCGGCAGAAGGAACCGGACGACGCGTGACGTGCGATCGGACCGGCGCGTCGCGCCGGTCCGACAACGGCGACGGACGTCCGAGGCGCGAGGCGCTGCTTCGACATCTGGCCCGATCTCCGGTCCACACGAGGCTCGCGCGAGACTTGCCTCATAATCAGGCACAGCCGATACTCTCGGATTCCGCGAAATTCCCCCTTCCAACTGATTGAACGGTTTTCGTCATGACCACGATTCTTGAAAATCTCCCGGCCGGCCAGAAGGTCGGCATCGCGTTCTCCGGCGGCCTCGACACGAGCGCCGCGCTGCACTGGATGCGCATCAAGGGGGCCGTTCCTTACGCCTACACGGCCAACCTCGGCCAGCCCGACGAAGACGACTACGACGCGATCCCGAAGCGCGCGATCCAGTACGGCGCCGAAGGCGCGCGCCTGATCGACTGCCGCGCGCAGCTCGTCGCCGAAGGGATTGCTGCGCTCCAATGCGGTGCATTCCACATCTCGACGGCCGGCGTCACGTATTTCAATACGACCCCGATCGGCCGCGCCGTGACGGGCACGATGCTCGTCGCCGCGATGAAGGAAGACGGCGTCAACATCTGGGGCGACGGCAGCACGTATAAGGGCAACGACATCGAGCGCTTCTACCGCTACGGCCTGCTCGTGAACCCGGACCTGAAAATCTACAAGCCCTGGCTCGACCAGCAGTTCATCGACGAACTCGGCGGCCGCACGGAAATGTCCGAATTCATGCGTCAGGCAGGCTTCGAGTACAAGATGTCGGCGGAGAAGGCGTATTCGACCGACTCGAACCTGCTCGGCGCGACGCACGAGGCGAAGGATCTCGAGAGCCTCGAGAGCGGCATCAAGATCGTCAATCCGATCATGGGCGTCGCGTTCTGGCGCGACGACGTGAAGATCGACAAGGAAGAAGTGACGATCCGCTTCGAGGAGGGCCGCCCGGTCGCGCTGAACGGCGTCGAATTCAAGGATGCGGTCGAGCTGCTGCTCGAAGCGAACCGGATCGGCGGCCGTCACGGCCTCGGCATGAGCGATCAGATCGAGAACCGGATCATCGAGGCGAAGAGCCGCGGCATCTATGAAGCCCCGGGGCTCGCGCTGCTGTATATCGCGTACGAGCGCCTCGTCACCGGCATCCACAACGAGGACACGATCGAGCAGTATCGCGAGAACGGCCGCCGTCTCGGCCGCCTGCTGTATCAGGGCCGCTGGTTCGATCCGCAGGCGATCATGCTGCGCGAAACCGCGCAGCACTGGGTCGCGCGCGCGGTCACGGGCGAAGTGACGGTCGAGCTGCGTCGCGGCAACGATTACTCGATCCTCGGCACGCGCTCGCCGAACCTGACGTACCAGCCGGAACGCCTGTCGATGGAGAAGGTGCAGTCGACGTTCTCGCCGCGCGACCGGATCGGCCAGCTGACGATGCGCAATCTCGACATCACCGACACGCGCGAGAAGCTGCGCATCTACTCGCAGGTCGGCCTGCTGGCGGCGGGCGAGTCGTCGGCGCTGCCGCAACTGAAGGAAGACCAGGGCGGCAACTGACGCCCGCGCCGCGCCGCCGCGCGCGGCCGGCAGCGAACCGATGTGTTCGCCTCCGCCGCGGGAAAGCGGTGCGGCCGATTCGAACGAAAACGCCCGCGCGGCGATCGCGCGGGCCGCGCGCAGCCAAGCGCGAAACGGCGGGCAGCTCGCGTGCCCGCGCCGCAAGGCCGGGAATGAAGCCTCCGGCCGTGCGATAAGCATCAACCGTTGGACGCCGCCGCATTCGCGCGTTCGCAGAATAGATCACAAGAATGGAGGTTGATATGTTCCAGATGCTTCCGTCGATGACGTTCGGCCGACGCTTGTCGGTGTGGTGGTCCTGCATGTGGCGTCAGATGGTCGCGAACGTGCCGGTGTGGATCGCCGGCGTCGCGGTCGTCGCTTTTGGGGCGTGGCAAACCCGTTCCGTGTCCGGTCATCGGCCGCCGTCCGCTCTGCTCATCGCGGTCGGCATCGCCGTCGTCGTCGTCTGCTTCCTGGTTTGCGTGCCGATTACCGGATACATGGTGCGCAAGGGTTTCGCCGTGCACGAGTTGAGCGCGCCCGACCGGCTGACGGTCCGGCAAGCAGTGCTGGTCGGCTTGACGACGGTGGGTTGGAGCGTGCTCGTGTCGCTGCCGATCGATGCGCTGACGTGGCCGCTGCGCCGTGATGGCCATCAGTTGCTCGGTCAGGCGATCCGGCTGGTGTGGTATTTCGCAGGCGGAATGTACGTCGTGCTGCCGCGGCAGGCGCGGCGGCTGCGGCTGCTTGCGGGCGGTTCGGCGTGATGCCGCGCGCGTGGCGATCGGCGATGCGACCGGTTGCGGCGCACGCGCATTGCGCCGCACATCGACGAGGGGGGAGCGAATGAACTGGGGAATCCGCATGCGAACGGCGGTCGTGGCGGCCGCGTTGTCGGCGAGCGCATCGGCGATCGCCGCCGGCTCCGCAGTGGAGCCGGGCCGATATCTGTACGTCGAAGGCGGCAGCGCGCACGGCGTGCTGACCGTCAAGGGCAGCGCCTTCACCCTCGATACGATCGGCGGCAACTGCCATACCTGCTCGCTGAGCGGCACGTTCAGAGGGCGCGTCGGCGTGGTGGGCGATCGCGACAAGGCATGCCGCATCGCCGTGTCCGGCGGGCAAGGCGTCGTCAAGCTGGACGCGTCCGGCTCGGAACCGTGCCGCGACTATTGCGGCATGCGCGCGTCGTTCGACGGCGAATATCGCCGCCCGCCTGCCGCGTGCACCGACCAGTCTCGGGCCGTGCGCACCGAGCAATCGCACAAGCAGTACGCGGCGCGGGACTACGATGCGGCGCGCGCGACGCTGACCTCGCTGCTTGCCGAGTGCAACGGCTTCATGGACTGGATCGAGCAGGACCGGGCGAAGAGCGACCTGGCGCTGACGGAATACCATCGCGGCGACCCTGCGCGATGCGTGGCCGTGCTGTCCGATACGGTCGCCGTTCGCGCGCAGCGGGAGCACAGCGATTCGTTCGGCCTTCCACCGTGCGATGCCGACAACTATCGATCGACGGGCGACGCGATCCTGCACAATCTCGCACTCTGCCAGACGCCGGCAAAGCGCTGACGCGCGAGTCTCGCATATCGATCGCGGCGAACGCGCGTTGCTCGGTGGAAGGCGGCGTGCGGATCGCCCGTCGCGATCGCAATGACTGCCACGACCGCCACGGCCGCAACGATCGCATCGCGCGATCTCGCGGCGCTCGCGCTCGAATCCGCGTTCGACACGCGGCTCCGCTCGCTCGTTGATCGCCTGCCTGAGCGCTCGCCTGAGCGCTCGCCTGAGCGCTCGCCTGAGCGCTCGCCTGAGCGCTCGCCTGAGCGCCGACGCTTGACCTTTCCACTGTGGGAAGGTTCATTCTTCGGTCATCTCACATCTCTCGGAGAAGCAACATGAAGTTCGAAGTGAAAGACATGTCGTGCGGCGGCTGCGCGAACGCGATCACGCAGGCGATCACGGCGGTCGATCCGTCGGCGACCGTTTCGGTCGACGTCGCGTCGAAGGTCGTCGAAGTCGGCTCGACGCTCGGCGCCGAGCGTGTGGCGGCCGTCATCGAAGCCGCGGGCTTTCATCCGGCCGTCGTGACGGCGTGAGATCGCGGGGCCGGCGGCCGCCATCCTGCGTGGCTCGTCACTCCGTGCAGGATGGCGCGCGAAGCCCGCTGCGCGCCGCGCGGGCTCCGTCAGGTTTTCACGGTACGCAGCCGCAGCGCGTTGCCGATGACCGACACCGAGCTCGCCGCCATCGCGGCGCTCGCGATGATCGGACTCAGCGTGATGCCGAACCACGGATACAGCACGCCCGCCGCGACCGGAATGCCGACCGCGTTGTAGACGAACGCGAAGAACAGGTTCTGGCGGATGTTCTTCATCGTCGCGACGCTGAGCGCCCGCGCCCGCGCGATGCCGCGCAAATCTCCCTTCACGAGCACGATCCGCGCGCTGTTCATCGCGACGTCAGTGCCCGTGCCCATCGCGATGCCGACATTCGCCTGCGCGAGCGCCGGCGCATCGTTGACGCCGTCGCCCGCCATCGCGACGACGTGCCCCTGCTGCTGCAGCGCCTGCACGTGCCGGTACTTGTCCTCGGGCAGCACGCCCGCCTTGACGCCGTCGAGCGACAGCGCCTTCGCGACCGCGTTCGCGGTGACCGGGTTGTCGCCCGTCAGCATCACGATGCTCGCGCCCGATGCCTTGAGTAGCTGCACGGCGTCCGGCGTCGTTTCCTTGATCGGGTCCGCGACGCCGACGTAGCCCGCGAGCCGCCCGTCGATCGCGACGTACATCACCGTCTGGCCGGCTTCGCGCAGGCGATCGGCCTCCGCTTCGACGGACGCGCAGTCGACTACGAGATCCGCCATCAGGCGCGCGTTGCCGAGCGCGACTGCGTGTTCGTCGATCACGCCTTTCACGCCTTTTCCCGGCACGGAATCGAACGATTCGACCGGCGTGCGCGCGGCGCCCGCCTGCTTCGCCTGTTCGATGATCGCCTGCGCGAGCGGATGTTCGCTCGCGTCTTCGAGGCTCGCCGCATAGCCGAGCAAGTCGCGCTCGTCGCGCGCCTCTAGCGCGACGAGTGTCTGCACGCGCGGGCGGCCCTCCGTCAGCGTGCCCGTCTTGTCGACGACGACCGTATCGACCTTTTCCATCAGCTCCAATGCTTCGGCATCCTTGATGAGCACGCCTTCGCGCGCGCCGCGGCCGACGCCGACGATGATCGACACGGGCGTCGCTAGGCCGAGCGCGCACGGGCACGCGATGATGAGCACGCTGATCGCGATGACGAGCGCGTTCGCGAGCGCGGGCGCCGGCCCGAACGTCGCCCACGCGACGAACGCGATCGCGGCAAGCGCGATGACGGCGAGCACGAACCAGCCGGATACCTGATCGGCGAGCTTCTGGATCGGTGCGCGCGAGCGGCTCGCGTCGGCGACCATCTGTACGATCCGCGCGAGCAGCGTGTCGGTGCCGACTTTCTCCGCGCGCATCACGAACGTGCCCGTCTGGTTGACGGTCGCGCCCGTCACCTTGCTGCCTTCCGTCTTTTCGGCCGGCATCGATTCGCCGGTGATCATCGATTCGTCGACGCTCGAGTGTCCTTCGACGACGACGCCGTCGACCGGAATCTTCGAGCCGGGCTTCACGCGCAGCGTATCGCCGGCGATGACCGCTTCGAGCGGCACGGTCTCCTCGGCGCCGTCCGGCTTCACGCGCACCGCCGTATGTGGCGCGAGCTGCAGCAGATCGCGGATCGCGCTCGACGTGCGCGAGCGCGCGCGCAATTCGAGCACCTGGCCGAGCAGCACGAGCGTCACGATCACCGCTGCCGCCTCGAAATAGAGCGGGATCTCGCGGCCGCTGCGGAACGCCTGCGGGAGCGCATCGGGAAAGAGCAGCGCGAACATGCTGAACGCGTATGCGGCCGCGACGCCGAGCGCGATCAGGCTGAACATGTTGAGCCGCCGCGTCACGAACGACTTCCAGCCGCGCGTGAGAAACGGCCAGCCGCCCCACAGCACGACGGGCGTTGCGAGCGCCGCCTGCACGCATTGCGACCACGACGCGGCTATCCCGGGCGGCAGCGGCCAGCGCGCGAGGCGCGCGTCGATGCCCATGCCGATGTCGAACGGCAACACCATCCGGCCCATCGTCATCAGCACGAGCGGCGCCGACAGCGCGAGCCCGACCCAGAAGCGTTTCGTCATCGATTCGAGCTCGGGATTCCTC
Organism: Burkholderia mayonis; assembly: GCF_001523745.2. Taxonomy (NCBI): domain Bacteria; kingdom Pseudomonadati; phylum Pseudomonadota; class Betaproteobacteria; order Burkholderiales; family Burkholderiaceae; genus Burkholderia; species Burkholderia mayonis. Next base: position 3,583,739 of record NZ_CP013386.1, on the reverse strand, counting down.
TCTTCGACGGCGCCGGGCGCGAGCGGCTCGAGCGCCATGCCGCAGATCGGACAGTTGCCCGGCGCATTCGCACGTATCTGCGGATGCATCGGGCACGTATAGATCTCGCCAGGCTTGGTCGCGGATTCGCCGGCTGCCTGGTTCGGCATCCCGACGAATTTCTGCGGCGACGCGCGAAACGTCGCCAGGCATGTTTCGCTGCAGAAGCGATACGTCCGGCCTTGATAGTCGTGCCTGAGTTTCGTGTCGACCGGCACGTTCATTTCGCAAACAGGATCGACGACGGTTTCGCCGGGCTTCGCCGCATCGTGCGTGACATGCGTGACGTGCGCGCGATGCGGATCGCGCGGTTCGTTCGTGTTGTGATGGTGATCGTGATGGGCATGTGCGTCGTGCATGGCAAGCGCTCCAGTCGCGTCGGTGAGTGTCGGTTTCTCCCGCGTCGGCGAGCTCCGGCGAGACGCGCTGCGTCATCGCGGCGCCGCGCCGTGTGGCGGCTTCGAATCGTCTTTCGATGTTGCGCTTCTCCGGCCGGCTTCGTGAGCGCGGGAGACGGAAGCTCGCGGGCCGGTGTCGCTAGCGGTGCCGCTCATGGCCGTCTTCGGAATTGAGACGCGCATCGTTCCCGGATGCGCGCCGGTGTCGATGTCCGCGACGCATGACGAGATGGGCGAGCGGACATGCGAGCAACAACAGATACGGCAGGAAGCCAAGAACATGGTAACGGCGGCGAGGCAGCAGCACGAACGCAGCGACCGCGCCGACCGCGATGCTCGATCGCGCGGCCGGGCGTGATCATCGTCCTGCTCCGCGCGGCGTGTCGTCGTCAGGCGGCACGCGCCTCGCGAGCGGCCAGCCGACACCTATTGCCGTCGATGCGCGGGCTGCCCGGTTGTATCCGCCGATGCTCGCGCACGGCAAGCAATTCCGAATCGCATCGTGATGCGACGCGGCGACCGTTGCAATCGCGAATCGATCGAACGCTTTCATTCCGGGAGCCTGAGCATCGTTCGAAGGCGGGTAATCATTCCACTGTAGTGCCGGTTGCAAGGTGCGAATTGATATACCTCAATCGGGCCCCGTTGCTTGCCGGCCGCCGCGCGGTTCGAACGGGCATCGTGCAACGATTCGAAATAGCGGCAGCGCGCGCGGTGCTAGTTGCCCGCTCGCGCTTGTCGACTGTTGACGCAAATCAAGTTGATCCGGAACCGCATACGTAGCATCGATTCGACGCCTACGCGGCGATCCGATACCGGCCGTCCGATACCGGCCGTCCGCGATCGGTGCGACGCCTTCCCGGTGAACAGCAACGGAGGTAGCAGATGCGACATCACTCATCGATCCCGCGCGCCGCGGTGGCGTGGACACGTCTGGTCCGGGCCGCGATGCTGGCCGTGCTCGCATTCGCGTTGTCCGGCTGCGGCTACAACGCGATCCAGGTGCAGGACGAGCAGGTGAAGGCGAGCTGGTCGGAAGTGCTGAATCAGTATCAGCGCCGCGCGGACCTCGTGCCGAATCTCGTCAACACGGTGAAGGGCTACGCGAATCAAGAGCGCGACGTGCTCACGCGCGTCACCGAGGCGCGCGCGCAGGTCGGCTCGATTCGCGCGACGCCCGAATTGCTGTCCGATCCGCAGGCATTCGCGAAATTCGAGGCCGCGCAAGGGCAACTGACGTCGTCGCTGTCGCGGCTCCTCGCCGTGTCGGAGAACTATCCGCAACTGAAGTCCGATGCGAACTTCCGCGATTTGCAAGCGCAGCTCGAAGGCACCGAAAACCGCATCACGGTCGCGCGCAACCGCTACATCCGCTCGGTGCAGGCCTACAACACGACGATCCGCTCGTTCCCGAGCAACCTGACCGCGATGGCGTTCGGCTACCGGGAAAAGCCGAACTTCTCGGTCGCGAACGAGGCGGAGATCTCGAAGCCGCCACGCGTCGATTTCGGATCTGCGCCCGCGCCGGCCGCCGGAGCCTCGAATTGAAGTGCTTTCGTGCGGCGTGCCTCGCCATCCTCGCGTTCGCGTCGCTCGGCGGCGGCGTCTGCCGCGCAGAGCAGCCGGTGCCGCCGCTCGCCGCGCGCGTGACGGACGAGACGGGCACGCTGACGGACGCCCAGCGCGCGACGCTCGAACAGTCGCTGAAGGACTTCGAAACGCACAAGGGCAGCCAGATCGCCGTCCTGATCGTGCCCACGACGCAGCCCGAGACGATCGAGCAGTATTCGATTCGCGTCGTCGAGCAGTGGAAGCTCGGCCGCGCGAACGTCGACGACGGCGCGCTCCTCATCGTCGCGAAGAACGATCGCGCGCTGCGCATCGAAGTCGGCTACGGCCTCGAGGGCGTGCTGACCGACGCGACGAGCCATCGCATCATCGACGAGGTCATCGCGCCGAGCTTTCGGCGCGGCGACTTTTACGGCGGGATCTCGGCGGGCGTCGGCAGCATGATGCGCGTGATCGAAGGCGAGCCGCTGCCGCCGCCGCGCGTGCGGCACGGCGAAGACGGCGGGCTCGGCCGCTTGCTGCCGGTGCTGTTCGTGATGACGATCGTCGCGGGCGGCGTGCTGCGCGCGGTGTTTGGCCGGCTCGCGGGCTCGGTCGTCACGGGCGGGGCGGTCGGTTTCGTCGCATGGCTGTTGTCCGGCGCGCTGCTCGTCGCGGTCGCGGCGTCCGTGATCGCGCTCTTCTTCACGCTGTTCGGCGGCGGGATGGGCGCGCGCGTCGGCGGCCCGTTCATCGGCGGCCGCGGCGGCGGCTGGGGCGGCGGACAGGACGGTTTCCGCGGCGGCGGCGGCGGGTTCGGCGGCGGCGGCGCGTCCGGGAGGTGGTGATGGATATCGGACGCATCGCGAGACATCTGCTAATGACGCGCTGGCGCGTCGGCGCCGCGTTTCCGAAGCGCACGCTCGGCAAGATCGAGCAGGCGGTCAGGGCGAGCCACGGGAAGCACGTTGGTCAATTGCGCTTCGCGGTCGAGGGCGCGCTGCACGCATCGACGCTCTTCAAGGGGGTGACCGCACGCGAGCGGGCGATCGACGTGTTCTCCGAACTGCGCGTCTGGGACACCGAGCACAACAACGGCGTGCTCATCTATCTGTTGTTCGCCGATCACGACGTCGAGATCGTCGCCGATCGCGGCATACATGCGCGCGTCGACAGCGACGACTGGGAAGAGATTTGCCGCGCGATGGAAGCCGAGTTCCGGCGCGGCCGCTTCGAGGCGGGCTCGATCCATGGAATCGAGCGCGTGACCGCGCTGCTCGCGCGGCACTATCCGTCACGCCGGGCGCCGGGCGACGAGCTGTCGAGCGCGCCGGTCGTGTTGTAGGCAACGCGCTTTGCGCACGGTCCTTCGAGATCGGGCGGCTTGCCGTTTCGCGCTCGCATCGAATCGGACGAGTCGAGCCCGTTGCATCGCGCGCGTCGCGAAACCTGCTCGCGTATCGGTCATGGCGCGACGAAATTCCGCCTCATCGCCGGGCGCGATGCACTACTGTTTCTTTATGTCCGTGCCCCATGCGATCCGATAGAAAGCGAGAGCCTTGGCGCGACCTGCGCCCCGCCGGCGGCCGGCTGCCGTCGACTCGTAAATTAAGGAGGCGAAAGATGCAGCGATTGGAACATGCGCTCAAGCGCGTCAAGGTCGGCACCGGCACGCCGATCGATTTCTCCGGCACGTGGAAGAACGAGCTCGGCTCGACGATGCAGATCGAGCAATCGGGCGACAGCGTGACGGGCACGTACAGGAGCGCGGTCAGCGAAAAGGGCGGCTCGACGAGCGGCGATCTGATCGGCTACGTCGACGGCGACTTGATTGCGTTCGTCGTTCACTGGGATCAGTTTCAGGCGATCACAGCGTGGGTCGGACAGTGCGAGCCCGGCACGTCGAACGACAGGATCAACACGCTGTGGCAGATGACGCAACAGGTGGAGGCGGGCGAGGAGTGGGCGTCGATCAACGCGGGGGCCGATACGTTCGTTCGGGTTTGATGAGGGCGTGAAGCTCGGGGTTTGGTGCGAACGATCCGCGGCGTTGCGCAGCGGATCGCTCGCCCGGCGGCGCGCGATTATTCCACCGTCACCGATTTCGCGAGATTGCGCGGCTTGTCGACGTCGGTGCCGCGCGCGCAAGCGGTGTGATACGCGAGCAGTTGCAGCGGCACGACGTGCAGGATCGGCGACAGCGGCCCGTAATGCTCGGGCATCCGGATCACGTGCAGCCCTTCGTCGTTGACGATGTGCGTGTCGGCGTCGGCGAACACGTACAGCTCGCCGCCGCGCGCGCGCACTTCCTGCATGTTCGATTTCAGCTTTTCGAGCAGCGTGTCGTTCGGCGCGACCGTCACGACCGGCATCGCTTCCGTCACGAGCGCGAGCGGCCCGTGCTTCAGCTCGCCCGCGGGATACGCTTCCGCGTGGATGTACGAGATTTCCTTCAGCTTCAGCGCGCCTTCGAGCGAGATCGGATAGTGCAGCCCGCGGCCGAGGAACAGCGCATTCTCCTTGCGCGCGAACTCGTCGGACCACGCAATGATCTGCGGCTCGAGCGCGAGCACGCTGTTCAGCGCGGCGGGCAGGTGGCGCAGCTGCTTGAAGTAGTCGGCTTCGCGCGCCGCGTCGACGTGGCCGCGCAGCTTGCCGAGCGTCGCCGCGAGCACGAACAGCGCGACGAGCTGCGTCGTGAACGCCTTCGTCGACGCGACGCCGATCTCGGTGCCCGCGTGCGTGAGGAATTGCAGCTCGGTCTGGCGGACCATCGCGCTCGTCGCGACGTTGCAGATCGCGAGCGTGTGCGCGTGGCCGAGCGCCTGCGCGTGCTTGAGCGCGGCGAGCGTGTCAGCCGTCTCGCCCGATTGCGAGATCACGACGACGAGCGAGCGCGGGTTCGGCACCGATTCGCGATAGCGGTACTCGCTCGCGATCTCGACTTGCGTCGGGATCTTCGCGATCGATTCGAGCCAGTACTTCGCGGCCAGACCCGAGTAGTAGCTCGTGCCGCAGGCGAGGATCAGCAGGTTGTCGATGTCGGCGAACACGCCGGCCGCCTTGTCGCCGAACAGCGACGGATCGAACGCGTCGGCGGCTTGCGGAATCGTGTCGGCGATCGCGCGCGGCTGCTCGAAGATCTCCTTCTGCATGAAGTGCCGGTACGGGCCGAGCTCGACCGCGCCGCCGTATGCGTTAACCACGCGCACTTCGCGCTCGGCGCGCGCGCCGCTGCGATCGACGATCCGCACGCCGTCGAGCGTCAGCTCGCAGACGTCGCCTTCCTCGAGGAACGTGAAGTGATCGGTGCTGCCGGCGAGCGCGAGCGCGTCGGACGCGAGGAAGTTCTCGCCCTGGCCGAAGCCCACGACGAGGGGCGACCCCTGGCGCGCGCCGACGACGGTGTGCGGCTCGTCCTTGTGGATCACCGCGATCGCGTACGCGCCGTGGAGCTGCTTGACGGCTTCCTGGACGGCGGCGAACAGGTTGCCGCGATAGAGGCTGTGGACCAGGTGCGCGACGACTTCGGTGTCGGTCTGAGACACGAACGCGTAGCCCTTGCCGCGCAGCGTCTCGCGCAGCGTCTCGAAGTTCTCGATGATGCCGTTGTGCACGAGCGCGAGCGCGTTCGACGAGAAGATCGGGTGCGCGTTGTGCGTGACGGGCGCGCCGTGCGTCGCCCAGCGCGTGTGCGCGATGCCCGTCGCGCCATCGAGATGCGACTCGCGCACCTGCGCATCGAGATCGGCGACGCGCGCGACGCTGCGCGCGCGCTTCGGCGCACCCGGCGTAGGGGCGTTGGCGTCGAGCACCGCGACGCCGCACGAGTCGTAGCCGCGATACTCGAGACGGCGCAGTCCTTCGATCAGCACCGGAACGATGTTACGTTGCGCAACTGCGCCGACAATTCCGCACATGAAAATCTATCCTCGAAATTCGACAATGATGCGGGCGCATCCGTGCGCGCCCGAAAAACGGTTCAGCTCTTCTTCTTGACGGGGCGCACGTAGCCGCTCTTCGCGGTCTGCGTCTTGTCGTTCAGCACGAGCATGCCTTCGGCGACGTCCTTCCAGACCGTCGTGCCCGCCGCGATCGTCACGCCGCGGCCGACGCGCACCGGCGCGACGAGCTGCGTGTCCGAGCCGACGAATACGTCGTCCTCGATGATCGTGCGGAACTTGTTTGCGCCGTCGTAGTTGCAGGTGATCGTGCCCGCGCCGATGTTCACGCGCGCGCCGATGTCGGCGTCGCCGAGATAGGTCAGATGATTCGCCTTCGAGCCGTGGCCGAGCGTCGCGTTCTTCATCTCGACGAAGTTGCCGACGTGCGCTTCGTCGGCGAGCACCGCGCCCGGCCGCAGCCGCGCGTACGGGCCGACGACGGTGTGCGCGCCGAGCGTCGCGCCGTCGAGATGCGAGAACGCGTCGATGCGCGCGCCCGAGGCGATCGTCGCGTTGCGGATCACGCAGTTCGCGCCGATCGTCACGTTGTCGGCGAGCGTCACGTCGCCTTCGAACACGCAGTTCACGTCGATCGACACGTCGCGGCCGCACGTGAGCGTGCCGCGCACGTCGATGCGTGCCGGATCGGCGAGCGTCACGCCGCCGGCGAGCAGCGCGTCCGCGAGATTGCGCTGGTGAATGCGTTCGAGCTCGGCGAGCTGCGCCTTGCTGTTGACGCCAAGCGTCTCCCATTCGTCGTCCGGCTGCGTCGTGACGATCTCGAAGCCCGCTTCGATCGCCCGCTCGACGACGTCGGTCAGGTAATACTCGCCCTGCGCGTTGTCGTTGCCGAGCGCGCCGAGCCACATCGACAACTGCGCGGTCGGCGTGACGACGATGCCCGTGTTGATCTCGGCGATCTTCAGTTCGTCGGCCGTCGCGTCCTTCTGTTCGACGATGCGCGTCACGCAGCCCGCCTGATCGCGCACGATGCGCCCGTAGCCGGTCGGATCGTCGAGCATGACGGTCAACACGCCGTAGCGCGCGTCGGTCGCAGCGTCGACGAGGCGCTTGAGCGTCGCCGTGCGCGTGAGCGGCACGTCGCCGTACAGCACGAGCGTCGGCTGCGACGGTTCGAGGAGCGGCAGCGCCTGGCGCACCGCGTGCCCGGTGCCGAGCTGCTGCTCCTGCACCGCGAACTGCACGTCGGGCGCGGCGACGGCCGCCTGCACCTGCTCGGCGCCATGGCCGACCACGACGACGAGCCGGGACGGCGCGAGCGCGCGGGCGGTATCGATCACGTGGGAGAGAAGGGGCCTGCCGGCCAGAGGATGAAGCACTTTCGGCAGCGCCGAACGCATGCGCTTGCCAGTGCCTGCCGCCAAAATCACGATATTCATGGCGCCAGTTTCGTAGGGAGAGTTCGAAGCTGGCCATTCTAGCATGCAGGGCCCCGCCGGCGCGGGGGGCGCGGCGGGCCGGGAGGGGCGCGTAGGCCGCCGGCGGCCGGGGCGGCGGACGGGCAGTCCGGCTTGCGCGGATGTCGGGTCGGAGCGGGGCTGTGGGCAGGCGATCGCGCTGGAAATCGGGGCGCCGCGCTGCCGGAGTGGGCGGGCAATGAGCGCCGGGCGACGCGCATCGAGGCGCGGCAGGCGTCGCGCACGCCGCATGGATTGGGGCGGCGGCCGGCTTGCCGCGCAAGCGCGTGTCGTGCGGATCAGGCCGAGGCTGGCCGCGTGCGCTGCGTGCGTGCTCGCTCGGCGAGATCGTGCCGCGCTATGCGTCGTTAGTCGGCATTGGTCATTGGTAATACGAGATTCGCGTCGCGTGCGAGCTGCCGGCGGCCGTCGGCCTCCTTGCGCGGGATCGTCAGCGTGCGTCCGCTGCATCGCGCGGGCGGCGCGCCGTTCGGGCCGCACACCATCCGATCGAGACGGTTGTGCAGATACGCCCCGTCGCCGAGCACGCAAAGCGCCTCGATGTCACCATCGATGCCGGGTTCGACGCCCTCCGCCGCCCTCCGTCGCGTCGGCCGACGCCCCACATGCGCACTTGCCGAACGGCTCCTGGCACGGGATCAGGAGGAGCGCGTCGTCCGCCATCAGGCTCGGCGTCGTTGCGACGTCGCCGGTTCGGCTCGCAGCGAGCCAAGTGTCGATCCGCTCGCGAATTGCACGCTTGTCATCGCTCGTCTCGTTCGCTCCTTCGGCGTGGCGCGTTCGATTCCATTGCGCGCGCCGCACGTCACGCACGTCGCTTCGCCGCACACGATTCGCGGCGCGCAGCGGAATCGGATTTTTTTTGCACGGACCGCATTCGCCCGATGTTTTACAGTCCTGAGCGAATGATGTTCGGATGTCTGAATAAAAGAGAGTTTCCCCTCGAATCGTTTTCATCGTCAGCGGCGTGTCACAGACGAAACGCGAGACTCCGGCTCGCATCACGCGGCGGCAGCTCGGCGACATGGATCGATCGCGCCGCACGCGGCTTCTCAGGGGAAGGGCAGTGAGTCATGATCAAAACAATTCGTCGGCGCGTTTCCACGCGCGCCGGCGTATTGTCAGCGCGGCCGCCGCAGCACTCGCAAGCACGGTCGGCCTCGCGAGCGGCGGCGACAGCGTCGGCGGTTCGGGCGGCGCGCAAGCCTGCGCGCCGCCGTTCGATTCCATGCTCGGGCGAGCGCGCCGAAAAAGCGCGAGGACGATGCCGCCGGTCTTGGCGGCCCGATGTCGCACCGCGCACGAGCGACGGTGCATCGTCATGATGCATGCACGGTGCCCGACGAACAGCCGCATCGCGTGCGCGGAAAGCCGCTCGCCGTGCGTCGGGCGCCGCGTTTTACAGATCGTCGAACTGCACGATCGACACGGATTTCGCACCGTCCGGCGCGCCCGCGTCGGTGCCGCACGGCTCTTCGTCGAACGCGATGTCGCCGTCGGGATCGGCGCGGCCCGTTGCGCGCAAGTCCGCGAACGGGAACAGCTTCGCGTCCATCAGGTGCGACGGCACGACGTTCGCGAGCGCGTTGAACATGTTCTCGACGCGGCCCGGGAAGCGCTTGTCCCACTCGCGGATCAGCGCCTTCATCTCCGCGCGCTTCAGGTTCGGCTGGCTGCCGCACAGGTTGCACGGGATGATCGGGAATTCGCGCAGCTCCGCGTACTTCTCGAGATCGGTTTCCTTCACGTACGCGAGCGGGCGGATCACGACGTTCTTGCCGTCGTCTGACTGCAGCTTCGGCGGCATCCCCTTCAGCTTGCCGCCGTAGAAGAGATTGAGGAGCAGCGTCTGAAGGATGTCGTCGCGATGGTGGCCGAGCGCGATCTTCGTCGCGCCGAGCTCGCCCGCGACGCGGTACAGAATGCCGCGGCGCAGCCGCGAGCACAGCGAGCAGGTGGTCTTGCCTTCCGGCACGAGGCGCTTGACGATGCTGTACGTGTCCTGGTTCTCGATATGGAACGGCACGCCGACAGTCGCCAGATACTCGGGCAGCACGTGCTCCGGAAAGCCCGGCTGCTTCTGATCGAGGTTCACGGCGACGATGTCGAAATCGATCGGCGCGCGCTCGCGCAGGCGCAGCAGGACGTCGAGCAGCGCGTAGCTGTCCTTGCCGCCCGACAGGCAGACCATCACCTTGTCGCCGTGCTCGATCATGTTGTAGTCGCCGATCGCCTGGCCGACCTGGCGCGCGAGCCGCTTGAACAGCTTGTTGTTTTCGTACGCTTCCTTCTGCTCGCGGCGCGTGAGCGCGCGGCGGCCGATCTCGGCGGCGTTCGCCTCGACGGCGGCGGCCGCGTCGGCTTCGTTCAGATGCGGGGTGTGGGGCGCATTCATGCTCGCTCCTCGTCCTTGATGCGAAATACTTCGACGCCGACGGCGTCGCAATCGGAATAGGCGTCCGGCTTTTCGGTGGAGACGCGCACCGCGCGCACCGCGTCGTGCGCGAGCAGGTTCGCCGCGATCGCGTCGCAGAGCGTTTCCTGCAGATGGATGTGGCCGCGCGCGACGCACTGCGCGACGCTTTGCTTCATCAGATCATAGTCGACGACTTCGCGCAGCTTGTCCTCGACGGGCGTCGTCACCGCGAGCGGCACGAACAGGTCGACGTTGATGACGACGCGCTGTTCGCCGCGCTTCTCGTGCTCGAAGGCGCCGATGTTCATGTACACCTCGTAGTCGCGCAGGTAGAGCCTGCGGCAATCGGCGAGCCTGGGGTGCAGGAGGACGGCAAACATGGTCGTTCCAGTCAAAGGGTAATGCATGCAAAGGGGCGCGGCCCGGCGCGGCGTCGATACGTCCGTACGTCCGCGCGCGGCCGCGCCCGTCAGTTCTCCTCGTCTGCGGGCGGCGCGAGATGCTCGCCGCCGTCGACGGTCAGCGTCGCGCCGGCGACGCCCGGCGCGTCCGCGAGATAGCAGGCGGCATCGGCGATGTCGTCCGCGCGCGGCGCGCGCCCCCGCACGAGGCCGACGACCCGCACCTTCGGCGCGAGCGCGAGCGCCTGCGCGGTCGTCGCGCGATGCAGCGCGGCTTGCGCGAGCGAGTGCGACAAGCGCTCGGGCGCCGGATGAAACAGCGTTTCATCCAGCAGGTGAATCACGACCGCGCGCGCGCGCTCGTCGTCGCGCGCGGCGTCGGGCGTCGCGTCGGCGAGCGTGCGGGCGAGCACGAGCGGCGCGGCGACGCTGCGCGCCATCGCGCCCGCGAGCGACGCGTAGCCGACGTCGTGCGCGTTGTCCGCGACGGGTGCGGCTTGCGCGACGACACACGTCGGCCGGCCGAGCGCCGCACCGCAGGCGGCGACGAGCCGCGCGACGTCGTCCTCGACCGACAGGTCGGCGACGAGCACTGCCGCGCGGCGGCCGAGCGCCTCGACTTCGGCGGCGAGCGCGGCGGCTGCGCGGGCTTCGTCACCCGCGGCGGCCGCGAGCGCGACGTCCCAGCCGCGCCGCGCGAAGCCGATCGCGAGCGCGCGGCCGACGGCCGCGGTGTCGAGCGCGGGCGGCTTGGCGGCGGGCGAACGGCTCGGGCCGCTCGAGCCGGTCGTGCCGGTCGTGCCGGTCGTGCCGGACGCGCCGGTCGTGCCGGACGCGCCGGTCGCGCCGGTCGCGCCGGTCGCGGCGGCGGTGCCGGACGCGCCGCTCGAGCCGGACGCGGCAGGCGCCCCGGGCATGCTGCCGGAACGTGCGGCGTCCGACGCGACGTTCGCTCGCTCGGCGCGCGCTCGCAGGGCGTTCGCCGGCGCTGTGTCCGCCCGTGCGGCGCCGGATCGCGCGTCGTCTGCCCGGGAAGCGGCATCCGCCGCACGCAAGGCGTCCGTCCGCAAGGCATCGGTTTGCACGGCGCCCGTGATCAGCACGACCCGTGCGGCGCTTGCCGCGGATGTGTCGCAGGTGTCGGCTAAGACGGTCATTTACAATGCCGGGATGAATCCGAAAGCTCACGAACCCGCTAGTTTACCCGTTCCCGGCCCCGACGCGCTCGCGCAGTCCGAATCGCTCGCCGCTTCGCTGCGCGCCGAAATCGCCGTGGCGGGCGGCTGGATCCCGTTTTCGCGCTATATGGAACGCGCGCTGTATGCACCGGGCGCGGGCTACTACAGCGGCGGTGCGCAGAAATTCGGCCGGCGCGCCGAAGACGGCAGCGATTTCGTGACCGCGCCGGAGCTGTCGCCGCTCTTCGCGCAGACGCTCGCGCGTCCCGTTGCGCAGGCGCTCGAAGCGAGCGGCACGCGGCGCGTGATGGAATTTGGCGCGGGCACGGGCCGGCTCGCGGCGGGGCTCCTGGACGCGCTCGCCGCGCTCGGCGTCGAGCTCGACGAATACGCGATCGTCGATTTGTCCGGCGAGCTGCGCGCGCGCCAGCGCGAGACGCTCGAAGCGGAAGCACCCGGACTCGCCGCGCGCGTGCGCTGGCTCGATGCGTTGCCCGAGCGTTTCGAAGGCGTCGTCGTCGGCAACGAAGTGCTCGACGCGATGCCGGTGCGGCTCGTCGTCAAATATGCGGACGGCTGGCGCGAGCGCGGCGTCGCGATCGACGACGCGGGCGCGTTCGCGTTCGCCGACCGGCCGCGCGCGCGCGCCGAAGACGCGGCGCGGCTGGTGGAGATCGACGCCGACGAGGGCTACGTGACCGAGACGCACGACGCGGCGGCGGCCTTCGTTCGCACGGTCTGCACGATGCTCGCGCGCGGCGCGGCGTTCTTCATCGACTACGGCTTTCCGAGCCACGAGTACTACCACCGGCAGCGCGCGCAGGGCACGCTGATGTGTCACTACCGGCACCGCGCGCACGGCGACCCTTTCCTTTATCCGGGGTTGCAGGACATCACCTCGCACGTCGAGTTCAGCGCGATCTACGAAGCGGGCGTCGGCGCGGGCGCGGATCTGCTCGGCTACACGTCGCAGGCGCGCTTCCTGCTGAACGCGGGCATCACCGACGTGCTCGCCGAGATCGACCCGTCCGACGTCCAGCACTTCCTGCCCGCCGCGAACGCAGTGCAGAAGCTGATTTCCGAAGCGGAGATGGGCGAGCTCTTCAAGGTGATCGCGTTCTCGCGCGGCATCGACGGCACGCTCGACGCGTTTGCGCGCGGCGACCGCTCGCACACGCTGTAGCCGACGGGAGGCGACGCGATGCTGCGCTGGCTGCTCACCACGTTCATCGCCGTGATGGTGCTGACGCGCGCGTGGCCGTGGCTGTCGAAGCTCGGGGTCGGGCGCTTGCCGGGCGACGTGACGCTGCGGTTCGGCTCGCGCGTCTATCCGTTTCCGTTCATGTCGACGCTCGTGATCATGGGCGTCGTGTCGGTGATCGCGCGGCTCTGGTGACGCCGACGTGCGGCGAGTCGCGGTGCGGCCGCGCTCGATGCGACATGCCGCGTCTCGCCCGGCGCCGGCGAATGCGCGACGGTGCGGCCGCGAGCCGCTGCGTTCGGTGCAGGCTGGCTATCTCCGAACCACGGAGACTCACGCCGACGGCTCGTCTAGGCCGTTATCGGCGCGATCGGGCCGGATGGCTGCGCCGACCGCGACCGTCTCACAGCTCGAGCTCGCCGAGAATCCGGTGCGCGAGCGCCTTCGCTTCGTCGAACGCTTCCGCTTCGTTCGCGCTCGTCGCGTCGACCTCGTAGACCGTGTTGTCTGGCGTGCCGCCTTCGTCCCGGGACAGGATCACGTACCCCTGAAAGCGTCCGTCATCCGTCTTGCGGGTGTGCGCCTTGGCTGTATAAAGGCCCTTCGTGTAGGTGTTGCCGCCGTCCATGTTGCCTCTCCCGAGAAAGGACGCCTCATCGTAACATCCCGACGCCGCGCTTTCAGCGGCGGCAAAAGGGCACGGCTGGTTCAGGCGCGGCCGGTCAGGTACTGGGCGGATTCGACTGGGCCGGTCAGGCACACGGCCGGCTGGGCGCGGCAAGCCAACGCATGTCAGGCCATGGCCCGGTCGGTCGGAGAGGGCGGGGCCGCCCGGCTCGGGCATGGCCGGTCGAGGCACGGCCGGTCACGTGCACGTACGACCGGCCCGCGCGCGGCAGGCCGAGGCACCCGGCCTGCGGCTCGCCGTTCGCGGCGCGGCCGGCCCGTCCGCGCGCGACTGCTCACGCGCGACCGGCCGGCAAGAACGTCACGTCACGACGCGACGAGCGCGACGACCTCGTCGAGCGTTGGCGCGTGCGCGCCCGTGTGGCGGCACGCCGCCGCGCCCGCCGCGAGCGCGAACGACAGATGCTCGCGCCAGCCGCGCGCCGGCACCGCCATCAGGCTGAACAGCAGGCCGCCGATGGTCGCGTCGCCCGCGCCGACCGTGTCCGCGACCTCGATGCGCGGCGGCTGCGCGTCGAGCGTCTCGCCGTTCGCATAGAGCGTCGCCATGCCCGGCCCGCGCGTGACGAGGAGCGCCGCATGCGGATTGAACGCGCGCAGCCGCGCGATCGCACTCGCTTCGTCGACGCCCGCGAACAGATGGCGCAAGTCTTCGTCGGACACCTTGATCAGGTCGGCGAGCTCGGCCATCTTCGCGAGCGTCGGCCGGTAGCCGTCCGTCATCAGATTGCGGTAGTTCGGATCGAAGCTGATCTTCACGCCCGCTTCGCGCAGTTCGGCGGCGAGCGCGACGAGCGTCGCGGCAAGCGGCTCGCGCACGAGACTGATGCAGCCGAAATGCGCCCACTTGACGTGCTCGCGCCAGCCGTCGGGCAGCCGCTTCGGCTCGAATGCGAGATCGGCGCTGTTTTCGCCGATGAAGAAATACGCGGGCGGCTGCGTCTCGTGGACGATCGCGAGGAGCGGCGCGCGCTCGACCCGCTGCAGGAAGCGCAGATCGAGGCCGGCCGCCTCGCTCTCGCGCCACAGCTCGTCGGAGAAGCAGTCGCGGCCCACCGCGCCCGCGCATGCGCTCGGCGCGCCGAGCCGCGCGACGGCGCGCGCAACGTTCCAGCCGGCGCCGCCCGGGCGCGACGTCCAGTGCGCGCCGCCCGTGCGGACCATGTCGGTGAGGATGTCGCCCGCCGACACGAATTGCGGAAACCCTGCGCTCATCGAGCTCCTCCGCTGTGGCGGCGCGCGGCGCCGTTGCCTTTGTCCTCGCCGTTGCCGCGGTTGCTGCCGCGTCGGTTGCCGCGCTTCGCGGGCGCGGCTTCGCCGTTGCCGCCGCGTGCGCCGCGGCCGCCGTCGTCGCGCTTCTCGGCGAGCGCGTGCAGCGCCTCGTAGCACGCGCCCATCGTGTGATAGTCGGTCTTGCCGGCCGGGCTCTTCTCGTCGCTGTACTTGCGGTTGTCGCAGGTGAGGATCCGGTACCACGCGCCGAAGCGATGATCGACGAAGTGCGTCCAGCTATAGCGCCAGATCTCGTCGTACCAGTCCCAGAAGCGCTCGCTGCCGGTGCGCTGCGCGAGGAGCGCGGCGGCCGCGAAGCTCTCCGCCTGCACCCAGAAGTACTTGTCGTGGTCGCACACCTTGTAGTCGGGGCCGAAGCCGTAGCAGAGGCCGCCGTGGTCGCTGTCCCACGCGTGCGCGAACGCCGCGTCGAACAGCTCGATCGCGCGCGGCAGCAGCCAGTCGAGCGGACGGTGGCGTTCCAGGATCAGCAAGAGCTTTGCCCATTCGGTCTGATGGCCGGGCTGGAAGCCCCATGGGCGGAAGATGTTCGAGCTGTCTTCCCTGTTGTATTCCCAATCGACCGACCAGTCCGCATGGAAGTGCTCCCACACGAGCCCCTGCGACAGCGCGGCCTGCCGCAGCACGATGTTCGTCGCGACCTTCTCCGCGCGGTCGAGGTAGGTCAGGTGGCCCGTCGCCTCGTACGCGGCGAGGAGCGCTTCCGTCGCGTGCATGTTCGCGTTCTGGCCGCGGTAGCTCGACACGGTCCAGTTCGCCGTCGCGTCGTCCGCGTAGAGGCCCGCCGCCCGATCCCAGAAACGATGCTCCATCAGCTCGAACGTGTGCGCGATGAGCGGCTTCGCCTCTTCGACGCCCGCCATCGCCGCGTGCGCGGCCGCGAGCAGCACGAACGCGAGCCCGTAGCAGTGGCGCGCGCCGTCGCGCGTCGCGCGCTTTTCGCCGTCGCGCCACTCGATCTCCCAGTCGTAGCCTTCGAGCTCGGCGTTCCAGTGCGCGTCGCGCAGGAAGCGCAGCCCGTGGCGCACGCGGTCGAGATTGCGCGGATCGCCGAAGTGGCGATACGCCATCGCGTAGTTGAAGACGAAGCGGCAACTGCTGACGAGATGGCGCGTCGTGCGGTCGTAGATGCTGCCGTCGTCGCGGAAGAAGTGGTAGAAGCCGCCCGTCGGATCGAACACGTTCGGCGCGTAGAAGCGCAGCGTTTCCTCGACATGCGAAAGCAGGAACTGCGGGTCGCGGAAGCTCGCGACGTACGGCGCGGAGGCGTGCGGCGCGTCGGGCGCCGGACGGGGAGCGGGCGTGGCTGAGGTCGTCATGATCCGAGTACCGAGGTGAGGGCGCGCGGCGCGCGGGCGGCGCCTGCGCTGCTGGCCCGCGCGATCAGCTGCACCGGGAGGCTGAGTTCGGCCTGCGCGGGCAAATCGGCGAGCAGCAGCTCGACGCCTTGTCGGCCGAGCGCTTCCTTGTCGATCGCGAGCGTCGTGAGGGGCGGCGCCGCGTGCGCGGCGGCCGGAATGTCGTCGAAGCCGACGAACGCGATGTCGTCCGGCACGCGCATGCCGCGCTCGACGCACACGCGCATCGCGGCGAGCGCGGCCGCGTCGTTGTACGCGAACACGGCGTCGGGCAGCGGGCCGCCTGCGTCGAGCAGTTGCCGCATCGCGTTCGCCGCGCCGGCATCGGGGCCGAGGCTCGTGTCGATCGACAGCTCGAGCGACGGATCGAACAGCATGCCCGCGTCGAAGAACGCGCGGCGATAGCCGAGCGCGCGCTGCGCGATGCTGTAGTGCGCGAGCGAGCCGCCGATGAACGCGACGCGCCGGCGGCCCGATGCGAACAGATGATGCATCGCGAGCGCCGCGCCGCCCGCGTTGTCGACGTTGATCGAGCGCAGCCCGGCCGCGCGGATGTCGATGAGGACGAGCGGCCTGCCCGTCGCGGCGAGCGCTTCGAGCGTTTCCGGCTCCATGAAGCCCGCGACCGCGATCGCGTCGGGCGCGTGCGGGCGCATCTGACGGATCACGTCGTCGGTCGGGCCCGTCGTCAGCAGCGACGGCACGATTCCCCGTTCGCGGCACGCGTCCTCGACGCCGTGCAGCACGTGCGAGAAGAACGGCGTCGTCGCGAAGTTGTTGTGCTGGCGATGCAGCAGGAACGTGAGCCGCTTGATCCGCGGGCGTAGCTGCGTCGGATCGTAGTTCAGGCGGTGCGCGATCTCGACGATGCGAGCGCGGGTCGCTTCGGACAGGCCTGGCTGATGCTTGAGCGCGCGCGACACGGTGCCGATCGACACGTTGGCCGCCTGTGCGACGTCGCGAATGGTGGTGCCCATCGGGTTGAGCCGGGATGTTTAGGGTGTTCGCGATTGTATAGTAAAAATCGCCGCGCAACGCCCCAGGATTGCACCGATCCGACTCATAAGTGCTTATATATGAATGGTTAATCGGATCATAATTGTTTACTAAAAATACTAAACAAGTTGCTTTGCGTGCGTTTTCGCGACGCTCACGCCGCGACCCGGAAGATGGCGGCCGCCTCGCGCAGCGCGGCGGCCTCGTCGGCGAGCGCGCCTGCGGCGCTCGCGGCCTTCTGCACGAGCAGCGCGTTGTGCTGGGTCATCTCGTCCATTTGCGCGACCGCGTGATTCACTTGGTCGATGCCGGAGCGCTGCTCGTCGGACGCGTGCGAGATTTCGTCGACGAGCGTCGCGACCTGCCGCACCGATGCGAGCATGCCGACGATCGTGCCGCCTGCCGCCTTCACCGTGTCCGTGCCGAGCTCGACTTCGCCCGTCACGCCGGCGATCAGCGCCGAGATCTCCTTCGCCGCCTGCGCGCTGCGATGCGCGAGGCCGCGCACCTCCTGCGCGACGACCGCGAAGCCGCGGCCCGCCTGGCCGGCGCGCGCCGCCTCGACGGCCGCGTTCAGCGCGAGCAGGTTGGTCTGGAAAGCGATCCCCTCGATCGTCGACGAGATGCTGCGGATCTGCTGCGAGCGCACCGACAGCGCCTCCATCCGCGCGATCGCGTCGCGCGCGGCGGCGTCGCCCTGCTCGGCCTGCGTCGACGCCGCGAGCGCGAGCGAGCTCGCCTGCCGTGCGTGATCGGCGTTCGTGCGCACCGTCGCGGCGAGCTGTTCCATGCTGCTCGCCGTCTGCTGCAGGCCGGCCGCGTGTTCGTCGGTGCGGCGCGACAGGTCGTGGTTGCCGTGCGCGATGTCGGTCGTCGCGTGCGCGATCGCGTCGGCCGCGCGCTGCAGCGTGCCGATCGTTCCGGCAAGCCGCGCGCGCATCGCGTGCATTGCGTGCAGCACGCTGCCGGATGCGGCTGCGCCGGCATGCACGTCGAGCGCGAGATTGCCGGACGCGATTTCGTTCGCGACGGTCGCCGCGTAGTCCGGCTCGCCGCCGAGCTGCCGCGCGAGCGCGCGCGCCATCGCCGCGCACAGCATCGCGACGGCGGCGACGCCCGCGACCACGCAGCCCGCGACCGCCCACTGCACGAGCCGCGCGTCGCCGCGTGCGCGGTCGTACGCGTGCTGCGCCGCTTCGAGCTGCCACTGGCGCAACTGCGCGGTTTCGCCTTTGACGCGCTGCGCAATGGGGTCGAGCGTCTGCGTGACGACCCATTGCGCTTCGGACAGGTTGTTCACCTTCAGCAGATCGACGGCGGGCCTGATGCCCTTGTCGCGCAGCATCGCCCAGTCGGCGGTGAGACGCTCGGCCTGCGCGCGTTCGGTGTCGGCGCGCGGCGTCGTGCGATAGTCGGCGAGCAGGCGATCGATCGCGGCAATGTCGCGCGCCGATGCGGCCGCGACCGATTCGGTTTTCGCGGCGGACGGATCGAGCACCGCGTCGCCGACCGCGTAGCGCGTTTGCGTGACGAGTTCGTCGATCGACGAGATTCGCTGCAGCGTCTTCGCGCGATCTTCGAAGACGTGCGCGAGCGCATCGCCGACGCGTGCGACGCCAGTGAGGCCGATGCCGCCGACAGCGGCCAGCACGAGGACGACGACCGCGACGAGGGCGCGCAGCCGGGTTTTGACGGTGAGGCGGGTGGTGTTCATCAGGGGCGATTCCGGAAGCGGAGCGTCGCGCTCGTGACGCGTCGAGCCGTGACGAGAAGCCGGCTTAACGGCGTCGGGGAACCGAGATTGAATGAATTTTTTGTGAAGCGACGCCCTGTTTTGGCGCGTCGGGTTTGTGAAGCGCGTTGCGCGGAGTTCGGGCTGACGCAGGGGAAAGCGGCGGGACTGAGCGGAGCTTGACGGGATCAGCGAGCCGGGCTGGACTGCGGGCGCGAAGCGCCCGAAGGATCGAAGGATCGAAGGATCGAAGGATCGAAGGCGCGGACGGGGGAGCGTCGGGCGAGTCGCGAGCGTCCGGATGAACGAATGGCGGGAGGATGAAAAAAGGCGAAAGAACGACGAGGAGAGAAATGGGGAAACGGAAAGGCGGAAAGGCGGAAAGGCGGAAAGGCGGAAAGGCGGAAAGGCGGAAAGGCGGAAAGGCGGAAAGGCGGAAAGGCGGAAAGGCGGAAAGGCGGGGGAGGCTGCGAAGCCAAACAAGCGCGGCGCCGCGGCCGAAGCAACTCGCTTCGCCGCGCGCGCCCCGTCGCGCTCAGCGCTTCGCCGCCCCGGCGCTCGCGCCCGGGCCGATCGACCCGCCGCCGTGCGCGCCCGTCTCCCGCTCGCGGCTCGTGTCGCGAGCGCCCCAGCGCTGCGCGAGCGCCGCGCAGGTCATCAACTGGATCTGATGGAACAGCATCAGCGGCAGCACGACCGCGCCGACCGCGTGCGCGGCGAAGATCACCTTCGCCATCGGCACGCCGGCCGCGAGGCTCTTCTTCGATCCGCAGAAGATGATCGTGATCTGGTCCGCGCGATTGAAGCCGAGCCGCTTGCTGACGAGCGCTGTGACCGCGAGCGCGATCGCGAGCAGCACGACGTTGACGACGATGAGGCCCGCGAGCGCGATCGGCGGAATCTGGTGCCAGAGCCCTTCGTTCACTGCTTCGCTGAACGCGACGTAGACGACGAGCAGGATCGAGCCTTGATCGACGAAGCGCAGCACGCCGCGGTTGCGCTCGATCCAGCGGCCGATCACGGGGCGCAGCAGCTGGCCGGCGATGAACGGCACGAGCAGTTGCATCACGATCGCGCCGATCGTGCTCCACGGCGACGCCGTCGCGCCCGTGCCCTGTGACGTGATCATCAGGCCGACGAGCGCGGGCGTGACGAAGATGCCGAGCAGGCTCGATGCGGACGCCGAGCAGACGGCGGCGGGCACGTTGCCTTTCGCGATCGACGTGAACGCGATCGACGACTGGACGGTCGACGGCAGTGTGCAGAGGAACAGCACGCCGGCGTAGAGCGCGGGCGTGACGAGCGGCGTGAGGACGGGCTTGAGCGCGAGCCCGAGAAGCGGGAAGAGCGCGAACGTGCTGAGCAGCACGACGGCGTGCAGCCGCCAGTGCGTCGCGCCCGCGATGATCGCCTCGCGCGACAGCTTCGCGCCGTGCAGGAAGAAGAGGAGGCCGACCGCGATGTTGGTCGCCCAGTTGAATACATGCGCGGCCTCGCCGCGGCACGGCAGGAAGCTCGCGAGCACGACGGTGCCGACGAGCGCGAGCGTGAAGTTGTCGGGAATGAAGCGGGAGCGCGCCATTTCGGATCTCGGGCGAATGCGGTGAAAGCGCCGGCGGCCTGCGGGCGGACAGCGCAGCGATTGTCGGCTTGATATTGTCGCGGCCGGCGATTGAATAGGCAAATTCATTCGAAGAATCGATTAATGATTCGAATGCATGTCGATGCACGTTGCCGGCGCGTCGCTACCTTACGGCGGAAACGTCAAAAACGGGCGGCGCGCGACGGGTGCAAAACGGCGCGGAATTCCCGAAAAGCCGTGCAGTAACACGGTGTTACACCGATGCTTTTGGTCTAACACTTTTGCGCTCGACACGATTTCGCCCCGCCCATAAATTACCGCTGAAAGCCTTTCGCGCGCGATTCGGGTGCGCGCAGGGCAGAAAAGCAAGCGGTAGACCAATCATGACGACGGAACGGGCAATACGGAAGATCGGGCAATGGGCGGCGAGCGTGATGTGCGCGCTCGCGGCAACGCTCGTCTTCGCGCAGCCGCCGCATGGCGGCGGGCCCGGCTTCGGCGGCGGTCGCGGCGGCGCACCGTACGCGGCGGGCGGCGCGGGCGGCTGGCGCGGCGCGCCCGGCTCCATGCACGCGGCGCCGCAAGGCCGCGAAGCGCGGATCGGCGTGAACGGCTACCGCCAGCGCTGGGGGCTGCGTCCGACGCCGTCGTACGGCCGCTACGCGGCGCAAAACCCGTACCGGCCGATCAGTGCCGAAGCGCGCCAGGCCCCGCACGGGCCCGGCTCGGGCAACGTGCCGATGCGCACCGGCTCGATCCGCGCCGACGTCGCGCGCTATAACGAGGAACGCGGCGGCCGCCCGGCGCCTCCGCCGCGCCAGGACGAAGCGCCGCATTTGCCGTTCTTCGCGCCGTTCTACCGCAACTGAGCCTCGATTCGGCCGGGGTGTGCGCCGCCGGCTGACGCAAATTCGCGACACTCGCGCGAAATCCTCCCGCGCATTTCCTTGGTTACGCTATCTTTCGCGCCTCGTTGCGAGGACGACGCGCGCAAGCCGGCGTTTTCTCCGCGTTCGAATTGCCGCTGGCCATCGTTGCCGGCGCTCGATCGTCGCGCGCAGGAGCGCCGTTCGTCAGTTTGAAACCGGCGCGCCCGTCGCCGACGCCCGACAAATCGCCGGGAAGTTAACGCTGACGCTATATCCGCAATAAGTCCCTCCTTTTTTGACCGGAAAAATGGCTCGGGAAGATGGCGACGCCCCCGAACGGCGTCGTGTCTTCCGGACGTCGCCCGCCCGTTCGCCTCGCTTCCGTTAGACGACAATCTGGAGATCACAATGAAGTCATCCGTCAGCCGCGCGCTGAAAACCACTTTCGCGTGCGCCGCCGTCGCGGCGCTGGCCGCGGGCGCGTCGGGCGTTCGCGCGCAGTCGAGCGTTCAACTCTACGGGCAGGTCGACGAATGGATCGGTGCGCAGAAATTCCCGGGCGGGCAACGCGCATGGGGCGTGCAGGGCGGCGGGATGTCGACGTCGTACTGGGGCCTGCGCGGCTCCGAGGATCTCGGCGGCGGCTATCAGGCGATCTTCACGCTCGAGGATTTCTTCCGCGCGCAGAACGGGCGCTACGGCCGCTTCGACGGCGACACGTTCTTCGGCCGCAACGCGTACGTCGGACTCGCGACGCCGTACGGCACGGTGCGCGCGGGTCGCCTGACGACGGAACTCTTCATCTCGACGATCCTCTTCAATCCGTTCATCGATTCGTACGTGTTCTCGCCGATGGTCTATCACGTGTTCCTCGGCCTCGGCACGTTCCCGACGTACGCGACCGATCAGGGCGCCGTCGGCGATTCGGGCTGGAACAACGCGATAGACTACACGAGCCCGACCTTCGGCGGCCTCAACGCGGCCGCGATGTACGCGTTCGGCAACACGGCGGGCGACAACCGCTCGAAGAAATGGAGCGGCCAGGTGAACTATTCGAACGGCCCGTTCGCCGCGACGGCCGTCTATCAGTACGTGAACTTCAACGGCGGCCCGGGCGATCTCGGCGCGCTCGTGTCCGGCATGAAGAGCCAGGGTGTCGCGCAGGTCGGTCTGTCGTACGACTTCAAGGTCGCGAAGGTCTACGCGCAATACATGTACACGAAGAACGAGCAAAACACCGGCAGCTGGCACGTAAACACCGCGCAAGGCGGCGTGTCGGTGCCGCTCGGGCCAGGCAGCGCGCTCGCATCGTATGCGTATTCGCGCGACTCGGGCGGACTCGACCAGGCGCATCGCACGTGGGCGCTCGGCTACGACTATCCGCTGTCGAAGCGCACCGACGTGTATGCCGCATACATGAACGATCGCTACTCGGGCATGTCGAGCGGCGACACGTTCGGCGCGGGAATTCGTGCGAAGTTCTAACGATTCGGAACCCGGGCGCGCGTCGCTCGGGCAATGCACGAAAAAGTGAGCGGCGTCACACTAAATGGCGCCGTTTTGCCTTTTTTGACGTTTTCAATTCTCCAGCTTTGTTACAGTTGCTTGCGATTGCATAATTCCCCTCGATTGTGAGCATTCTGGATGGATACCCTCGTCAGCATGAATGTGTTTCGCTACGTCGTCGAAGTCGGCAGCTTCGTCGGCGCGGCTGAGCGCATGGAGATGTCGGCGGCGATGGCGAGCAAGCACGTGATGCATCTCGAGCACCAGCTCGGCGCACGTCTCTTGCATCGCACGACGCGCCGCGTCGCGCCGACGGAGGCGGGGCGCGAATACTACGAGCGGCTCGTGCAGGCGCTCACCGAACTCGACGAGGCCGGGCAGGCAGTGGGCGCCGCGAGCGTCGTGCCGCAAGGGCGGCTGCGCGTGACGTCGCTGTCCGCGTTCGGGCTGCGGCACGTGATGGACGCGGTGACGTCGTACGCGGAGCGCTACCCGGACGTGACGGTCGAGATCACGCTGTCCGATCGCGTCGTCGAACTGATCGACGAAGGCTACGACGTCGCGGTGCGCGCGGCGCCCGCCGGCATGAAGTCGTCGTCGCTCGTCGCGCGGCAGATCGCGACCGCGCACATCCTGCTCGTCGCGTCGCCCGAGTATCTCGCGAAGCACGGCACGCCGACGACGATCGCCGATCTCCAGCAGCACAACATCATTCGCCGCGAGCCGAACGAGACGCTGCTCGACGCGACGATCGCCGATGTCGCGGCCGCGTCGCGCATGCCGCTGTCGGGCAACGTGATCGTCAATCATCTCGAGGGACTGCGCGTCGCCGTGCTGGGCGGCTCGGGCGTCGCGCTCCTCGGCACCGAAGTGGTCGGCGAGGACATCGAGTCCGGCCGCCTCGTGCCGCTGTTGCTCGACGCGCTGCCGCCGCGCGAGCTGCCGATCTATGCGGTGTATGCGAGCCGTCGCCACGTGTCGGCGAAGGTGCGCTCGTTCGTCGATTTCCTCGCGGACCGCTTCGCCGGCCAGTCGCTGTGCCCGTCGATCGACGAGCGGCTGCGGCAGCTCACGATGCCGCGGATGAAGCGGCTCGGGTAACGCGAGCGTGGTACGAGCGCCGCGCATCGACAAAAAACGCGGACCGGCGGGGCCGCGCTCAGACTGAAGACGAACCCTCGCGTGGCGAGGGTTTTGTTGTTTACCGCTTGTTGATTCGCGTTCGACGCCGGGGCGATTCGATTCGATTTGATTTAATGCTTCGATGCGGCGCATCGCCCGTCGCCTGTGCTTCGCATGCGCATCATGCATGCCTCGCGCCTGCGGCGCCGCGTGAATCGCGCGCCGCCCGACACGCACGCCGCCCGACACGCACGGCGACGACCGAGCACGGCGGCGACGATTACGCGCGAATCCCGAGCCGCGTCTTCGCGTCGTCGTATTCGCGCTTGAGCCGCGCGACGAGCTCCGCGACGGACGGAACGTCGTCCATCAGCCCGACGCCCTGTCCCGCGCCCCAGATGTCCTTCCATGCCTTCGCCTTGTCGCTGCCGAAGTTCATCTTCGACTTGTCGGCGACGGGCAGCGCGTCCGGATCGAGGCCCGCGTTCACGATGCTCTCGCGGATGTAGTTGCCGTGCACACCGGTGAAGAGATTGGTGTAGATGATGTCGGCCGACTTCGCGTCGAGGATCGCGTGCTTGTAGCCGTCGACCGCGTGCGCTTCCTGCGTCGCGATGAAGCGCGTGCCCATGTAGGCGAGATCGGCGCCCATCGCCTGCGCGGCGAGGATCGAGCCGCCGTTCGCGATCGAGCCGGACAGCACGATCGGGCCGTCGAAGATCTTGCGGACTTCGCCGACGAGCGCGAACGGCGACGTCGTGCCCGCGTGGCCGCCCGCGCCCGCCGCGACGAGGATCAGGCCGTCCACGCCCGCTTCGAGCGCCTTCTGCGCATGCCGCAGGTTGATCACGTCGTGCAGCACGATGCCGCCATAGCTGTGCACGGCGTCGACGATCTCGCGCGCGGGCGCGCGCAGGCTCGTGATGAAGATCGGCACCTTGTGCTCGACGCACACGCGGATGTCGTGCTCGAGCCGCACGTTCGACTGATGGACGATCTGGTTTACGGCGATCGGCCCGATCACGGCGTCCGGGGTCGCGGCCCGGTGCTCGGCGAGCTGCGCCTGGATCTGCGTGAGCCATTCGTCGAGCAATTCGGCCGGGCGCGCGTTGAGCGCGGGGAACGAGCCGACGATGCCCGCCTTGCATTGCGCGAGCACGAGTTCCGGATAGCTGACGATGAACATCGGCGACGCGATGACGGGCAGCGCGAGGTTTTGCAGGATGGCGGGCAGGGCCATGCGGTGTCTCCTGAATCGTCGCCGCGCGTGCGGCAAATGCGTGAAGTTCGTCGCGTTGCGTCGTCCTCGCCGGGGCCGTCGCGCGCGGTCGATATGTTATGTGAGTGTCGTGCCGACTGCGCGCTCGCGGCGAATTAATACGAACGGTCGTGCCATTATAGGCGCGCTTCGACGAACGCGCTGCGGCCGGGCTGTCGAATGAGTGCTCTGTTTCTATGCTTTGCGCGGGCATGCCGGCGATGACGCGACGATCGCGCTCCTACAATAACGATCACAACAATCCGAGAGAACAAGACCATGTCGTTTGAGGAGTTCGCGCCGTTTCGCGTGACGGCGCAGGACGTCGACATCTTCGGCGTCAAAGGAGGCTCGGGACCGCCGCTTCTGTTGCTGCACGGCCACCCGCAGACGCACGTGATCTGGCATCGCGTCGCTGCGACGCTCGCCAGGCATTTCACTGTGATCGTCACCGATCTGCGCGGCTACGGCGCGTCGGGCAAGCCGGCGAGCGACGCGCGGCACGCGCCGTATTCGAAGCGAGCGATGGCGGCCGATCAGGTCGCGGTGATGCGTCACTTCGGCTTTCCGCGCTTCTACGTGTGCGCGCACGATCGCGGCGCGCGCGTCGCGCATCGGATGGCGCTCGATCATCCGGACGCGGTCGAGCGGATGCTGCTCCTCGACATCGCGCCGACGCTCGCGATGTACGAGCGCACCGATCGCGCGTTCGCGACCGCGTACTTCCACTGGTTCTTCCTGATCCAGCCCGAGCCGCTGCCGGAGACGCTGATCGGCGGCAACTCCGATGCGTACGTCGAATCGGTGATGGGCAATCGGTCGGCCGGCCTCGCGCCGTTCTCGCCGGAGGCGCTGCACGCGTATCGCGAAGCGCTGCGGCAGCCGGGCGCCGTGCATGCGATGTGCGAGGACTATCGCGCGTCGGCGACGATCGACCTCGATCACGATCGCGCGGATCTCGAACGCGGCAACAAGGTTGCGTGTCCGTTGCGCGTGCTGTGGGGAGAGAACGGCGTCGTCGGGCGCTGCTTCGAGCCGCTCGACGAATGGCGGCGCGTCGCGCGCGACGTGAGCGGCCGCGCGCTTGCCTGCGGACACTACATCCCGGAAGAGGCGCCCGTCGTGCTGATCGACGAGATCGTCGCGTTCTTCGAGGCGCGCGAGGTGGCGTGACGCCGCGGCGCGGGCTTCGTTACCCGAAGCCCTCGTTTCTCCGATGCGAGCGCCGCGCCGCTTTCGCGCGCACGGTGCTTCCGTCGATTTCACACGGGGTGGCGCTGCGCTTCGCGTCCGCTCCACGCTTGCGTCAATCCTCTTCGATCACGAGTGGTGGCAAGCGCCGCGCGACGGGCGTCGATTTGACGATCGCCGTGCTCGTCTCCGCGCGCTCGGTCACCTTCGCGAGTATCCCGTCGAGCTGCTCGATCGAGCGTAGATAGAGCCGGCAGACGAAGCAATCGTCGCCCGTCACCTTGTCGCATTCGACGAATTCGGGAATCCGCCGCAGCAATTCCTCGACGAGATGCAACTGGCCGGGCAGCGGCTTCACGCGCACGATCGCCTGCAGCGTGTAGCCGAGCGCGCGCGGATCGAGCTCGACCGTGAAGCGCGCGATCACGCCTTGCGCTTCGAGCCGGCGCAGGCGGTCCGCGGTGCTCGGCGCGGACAACCCGACGCGCCGCGCGAGTTCGCTGACGGGTTGGCGCGCGTCGTCGGCGAGCGCGCGCAGCAGTTCGCGGTCGATCGAATCGAGTGTGCTCGCCGCAGGCGGCGGCGAAAGGCGTTTTTGCATGGCAGCCTTCTTTTCAAAGGTGGATAGACGCATCTCACTCAGTTTAGCGATGGAGAGAAACCAATCAAGTGCCTAGAATCGAAGTCAGGCTTTCCTCTCGCGAGAATTCACATGGCTTCGAACGATATGCGCCGCGGGGCGCTCGAAATGGTGATCGCGATGCTGATGTCCGGGACGATCGGCTGGCTCGTCGTGTCGTCGCGGCAGCATCCGATGAACGTCGTGTTTTTTCGCTGCCTGTTCGGCGGCGCGACGATGCTGATCATCTGCGCGGCGCTCGGCTTCCTGCGCCGCGATCTGCTGTCGAAGCGCGTCGTCGCGCTCGCCGCGCTCGGCAGCGTCGCGATCGTCGCGAACTGGGTGCTGCTGTTCGCCGCGTACTCGCGCGCGTCGATCTCGATGGCGACGGCCGTCTACAACACGCAGCCGTTCATGCTGGTCGCGCTCGGCGCGATCGTGTTCCGCGAACGGCTCACCGCGTCGGCCGTCGCGTGGCTCGTGCTCGCGTTCACGGGGCTCGCGCTCGTCGTGCGCGTCGAGCCCGCGGTGCTCGCGGTGCCCGGTCAGTATCTCGAAGGCGTCGTGCTCGCGCTCGGTGCGGCGTTCCTGTACGCGGTGTCGTCGATCGTCACGAAGCATCTGAAGGGCACGCCGCCGCATCTGCTGGCGCTGTTCCAGACGGGCGTCGGCGTGCTCGCGCTCGCGCCGTTCGTCCACTACGACGCGCTGCCCGCGACGCCGAGCCAGTGGCTCGACCTCGTCGTGCTCGGCGTCGTCAACACGGGGATCATGTACGTGTTGCTGTACGGCGCGATCCAGAAGCTGCCGACCGCGACGATAGGCGCGCTTTCGTTCGTCTATCCGGTCGTCGCGATCGTCGTCGATCGGATCGCGTTCGGGCAGACGCTCGCGTGGAGTCAGGTGTTCGGCGCGGCGTTGATCCTGCTCGCGGCGGCCGGCGTGAATCTCGGCTGGCGGATCGTGCCGGCGCGGCGGGTCGAGGCGCGGGGCTGAGTGTGCCGGGCGGAGTGCGCGGCGGTTCGTGGCGGTGCGCGGCGCGGTGGATGCGTGGCGGTGCGCGGGCGATCGGCGCTTCGCTTCAGTGCGCATCGAATGGCGCGGGCGCAGTCCGATCGAGCGGCGAGCATCGTCTGGCGGAAAGGCGATGCGCGCAGCGCGTCACGGCGGGCGGCGGCGATGGGCGCGGATAAAGCATCGGCTGGTCGAGCGGCGTGCGGCGGCTTATCGGGAGGCGAGGCGCGCCGTGCAAGCGCGGCGCGTCAGCAATGACGGAGGCGCGCGACGTGTCGTCCGATCGATCGGCGCGCGTCGGTTGACAGGGATCGCACGCGACGCATGCGTGGTGCGCCGGCGGCGCTCCGGACAGACGGACGCAGCGCCGCGATCGGGCGATGCACGCTGATTCGCGCAGACGACATCGCGCGCGACGCGAAGCCAGACCGAGACATTCCGACACGCGCAAAAAAGTTGTAGGGAAACTCCTGATGCGATGCAGCGAGGGCGCTCGTATGATGCGCAGTGACGTTGATCACGTCCACAGAATTCTCATTACGCTCGCCGTTCGCCAATCTGGCTGAACGGCATTTTTTTGCGCCGTGCCTGCCGCTTGCGGCAACGCGCGCGGGCGCGGCCCGCTGCCGGCGCCGCATCACGCGCAGGCCGTCTGCCGCGCCGCCAGCCGCGCGAGCACTGCGCGCTTCGCGTCGTCGTCGAACTTGCGCCAGCCGGCGATCTCGTCGCGCGTGCGACGGCAGCCTTCGCACCAGCCGGTTTTCGCATCGATCCTGCAGACGTTCGTGCATGGCGACGGCACGTTCGTGCCCGGCGCAGCCGTCGTCTCGCTCGCGGCGACCGCGCTCACCGCCGCCTCGCTCGCCGCTGCATGCGTTGCCGCCGCATCGGCCGCTGCCGCGCCCGGCGTCCCCTCGACCTTCGCCATGCCGCCGATCTCCGTCTTGTCGCTCATGCGTCGCTGCGCTCCGCGACGTCGGCCACCGGCGCGCCCGTCAACGTCACCAGCTCCTGCGGAGACAGATTGAACACTGCGTGCGGGTGGCCGGCCGCTGCCCACAGGTTGTCGAGCTCGAGCAGGTCGCGATCGATCAGCATGACGGGCTCGACGAGATGACCGATCGGACACACGCCGCCGATCGCGTAGCCGGTGTTGTCGCGCACGAACTTCGCGTCCGCACGGCCGACTTCGCCGACGTGTTCGGCGACCTTCTTCTCATCGACGCGATTCGCGCCGCTCGCGACGACGAGCACGGGCGCGCCGTCGGCGCGGCGGCGGAACAGGATCGACTTCGCGATCTGCGCGACCGAGCAGCCGAGACCCGCGGCGGCTTCGGCCGACGTCTTGCCGGTTTCCTCGAGCATCACGATGCCCTTCGCATGGCCGCGCTCGCGCAGCAGCAACGCGACGCGACGGGCGGAATCCGGAAGCTTGTCGATGGGGGCGGGGGTAGCCATGGGTGCGCTTCGTATCCTCGTGGAGTAGTGGTGTGATGGGCGCCGCGCGGATCACGCGCAGGCGGACGGTTCGGCGGCCGCACGCTGCTTCGCGAGCAGCGCGCGCCCCGCGCGCGACACATTCGCGCGGCCGATCGCGGTCGAGATGAAATCGCCGGCGGCGACGACCTGGCCGAGATCGACGCCCGTATCGATGTTCAGGCCGCGCATCATGTACAGCACGTCCTCCGTCGCGACGTTGCCGGTCGCGCCCTTCGCGTACGGGCAGCCGCCGAGGCCCGCGACCGACGCGTGGAAGATCCCGATGCCTTCGAGCAGCGCCGCGTAGATGTTCGCGAGCGCCTGCCCGTAGGTGTCGTGGAAGTGCCCCGACAGCCGTTCGCGCGGGAACGCCTTCGCGACCGCGTCGAGCACCGCGCGCGTGCGGCCCGGCGTGCCGACGCCGATCGTGTCGGCGATGTCGATCTCGTCGCAGCCGAGCGCGGCGAGGCGCTTCACGACGTCGACGACGGCGTCGACCGGCACGTCGCCCTGATACGGGCAGCCGAGCGCGCACGACACACTCGCGCGCAGCCGCACGCCCGCGTCCTTCGCCGCGCGCGCGACGGGCTCGAAGCGCGCGATGCTCTCCGCGATGCTGCAGTTGATGTTGCGCTGCGAGAACGCCTCGCTCGCCGCGCCGAAGATCACGACTTCGTCGGCGCGCGCGGCGAGCGCGTTCTCGACGCCCTTCAGGTTTGGCGTGAGCGCCGAGTAGATCGTGCCCGCGCGGCGCTCGATGCCGGCCATCACGTCGGCGCCGTCGGCCATCTGCGGCACCCATTTCGGCGACACGAACGACGCCGCCTCGATGTTGCGGAAACCGGCGCGCGACAGCCGGTTCACAAGATCGATCTTGACGTCGGTCGGCACGAACGCCTGCTCGTTCTGCAGCCCGTCGCGCGGGCCGACTTCGACGATCTTCACGGATTGGGGGAGCGTCATCCGAGTCTCCTGATTCCTGTCTTCTGATGAATGGATCGCTGCATGGGATTTTCCTGCGAGCGTATTCGCGGGCCGCCGCGGTCAATAGCCGAGTGCGCGGTCGACGACGCCGCCGATCGGCTCGCCGCGCTCGAGCGCGCCGATCTTCGCGGCGATCTGCTCGACCGCTTCGGCGCGCAGTGTATCCGCCGAGCAGTGCGGCGTGATCACGATTCGCGGCTCGCGCCAGAACGGGTGATCTTCAGGCAGCGGCTCGGTCGCGAACACGTCGAGCGTCGCCGCGGCGATGCGGCCGCTCGAGAGCGCGTCGAGCAAGTCCGCTTCGACGAGATGCGCGCCGCGCGCAATGTTCACGAGATACGCGCCGTGCGCGAGCTTCGCGAACGCGCGTGCGTTCAGGATGCCGTCGGTGTCGGCGGTGCTCGGCAGCAGGTTCACGAGCAGCTTCACGCCGTCGAGGAACGCGTCGAGCTGCGCGACGCCCGCGAACGTCGCGATGCCGTCGAGCGTCTTCGCCGCGCGGCTGTAGCCGCGCACCGGCAGCCCGAGCGCCGCGAGCGCGCGCGCGACTTCGGCGCCCAACGCGCCGAGCCCCAGCACGCCGACGACGAACGTGTCGCGCGGATGCGGCGCGAGCGCCTGCCAGCGGCGCTCGCGCTGCAACAGCGCATATTCGTCGAAGCGGCGCAGATAGCGCAGCGCCGCGTGCGTCGTGTATTCGACCATCTGCCGCGCCATCCCGGCGTCCTCGAGGCGCACGAGCGGCACGTCGCGCGGCAGCATGCCCGGATGCGCGCGTTCGAGCGCGAGCACCGCGTCGACGCCCGCGCCGAGATTGAACACGGCCTTCAGATCCGCGCGCGGCGCGAAGAACGCGCGCGGCGCGCGCCAGACGAGCGCGTAATCGGCGGGCGCGTCGTCGCCGGGCGTCCATGCGCGCAGCCGTGCGCCGGGCAGCGCGCGCTCGATGTCGCGCTTCCAGTCTTGCGCGTCCCGATGCGGCGTATAGAGCAGTATTCGCATGCGTCTACTTCGCGAACAATTGACCGATGTCGGCGAATGCCTTGAATTCCAGCGCGTTGCCGCACGGATCGAAGAAGAACATCGTCGCCTGCTCGCCGGCCTCGCCCTTGAAGCGGATGTGCGGCTCGATCACGAAAGCCGTGCCGGCCGCCTTCAGTTTGCCGGCGAGCGCGTGCCATTCGTCCATCGACAATACGACGCCGAAATGGCGCACCGGCACGTCGTCGCCGTCCACCGGGTTGACGGCCGGGCGGCCCGTCTCGTCGGGCGCGAGGTGCGCGACGAGCTGGTGTCCGAAGAAATCGAAATCGACCCAGCGATCGGAGCTGCGGCCTTCCGGGCAGCCGAGCAGGCCGCCGTAGAAGCGGCGCGCGCGCTCGAGGCTCGTGACCGGAAACGCGAGATGAAACGGGCGCAACGCGCCTGACGGCGTGGCGGACATGCATCGTCTCCTCAAATGAAGCCCTCATTCTACGGTTTTGCCGCGCTTTGCGTCGCCATGCGCGGAAATGCAAAGCACAAAAAATTGGTTCGCCGCGCATCGCGCGCACGCGACAATCGACGCCAGGCTCCTAGCTTCGCGAGGGACACATGCGCTCATGCAGCAAATCGACGTGGCCGCCGCGGCTCGTCACGGTGCCCGGTCTGCACGGCAGCGAAGGCGCGCACTGGCAGACCTGGCTCGAGAGACAGTTCGCGCGCGCGCTGCGCGTCGAGCAGGACGACTGGGACGCGCCGCATCTCGCGCGCTGGGCGCAGAAAGTGCGCGATCTGTTCGTGCGCGAGCGCGGGCCGTTCGTGCTCGCCGCGCACAGCTTCGGCTGTCTCGCGGCCGCGCATGCGCTCGTGCAGCACGCATCGGTCGCGGGCGCGCCGGCGGCGAACGTCGTCGGCGCGCTGTTCGTCGCGCCGGCGAATCCGAGCAAGTTCGCGTTCGCGGGCGACTTCGATCCGCACCGCCTGGCCGTGCCGTCGATCGTGATCGGCAGCGAAAGCGACCCGTGGATGACGCTCGCCGCCGCGCGCGAGCTTGCGCACCGGCTCGGCAGCGCGTTCGTCAATCTCGGCGACGCCGGGCACATCAATACCGCCGCGGGCTACGGGCCGTGGCCGCGCGCGAAATATCTCGTCGATACGCTCGTGCATTGCGCGGCGCCGCTGCGGTTTCGGGACGACTCGCCGGCAATCGGCGCGATCGCGCGCGATGTGCTCGTGACGGCGGCTTGATGCGCTTGCCGCAATCGCCGGGTTCGACATTTCAGGCCGCCGTCACGAGCTGCGCGACGGCGACGCGCCGCTCGTGCGTGAGCGGCGGCGGCAAATCGCTCAGCGCGAACCAGCCGAATGCGTCGTGCTCGTCCGGCTCGACGATGCGCGGCTCGCCCGCGAACGCGCGCGCAAGATAGACGGGCGCGACCCAGTGCGCTCGATTGGCGGCGTCGATGTGATCGACGACGCACAGCAGCGTGACGCGTTCGAGCGCGATCGCCTGCGCCTCTTGTGCGATGTGCGTCACGTCGTGTCTTCGGAAACGATGTTCGGCGCACACAACACGCATCCGGGTTTCACTTCGACGCTTGTCGTCGCGCGCATTTCTTTCCGCATCGAACTGAATCGATCGCGCGACGGCGTCCATCAAGCACGCCGTCGCGCGTGCACCTTCAGGCCGTGACGGGCGCGACCGCCGCCGGATCGGAATAGCTCGCCTTGCCGTTCTCGACGTGGCCCGCGAAGCGGCGCAGGAACGTGCCCGCCGCGCCGTCCGACACCGTCACGTCGTACCAGTGATGGCTCGGCGCGAGCGCCCATTGCTCGATCCGCTCGTCGCCGCCGCGCAGCGTGATCTGACGCGACTGCGCGCCGTACGCGTTGTCGGTCAGCGTCAGCGGCACGCTCTGGCCGCCGTGATTCTGCAGCTTCAGATACAGGTTGCCGTTCGCGATGTCGTAGCCCGCCTTCACTTCCGGATGCGCGGCTGCGTGCCGGCCATGGCCCTCGGCGGCGGCGACGCCTTCGAACACGCGCACGAAGCCATTCGGGCCGTACACCGAGAACGCATACGCGCCGTTCGTCGCGCCGAGATCGAACTCGTCGTGCAGCGAACGATGCGCGCCGACCGTGTAGCGCCACGGGCCGTCGCTGCGGTTCGACGCATACACATAGAAGTGCGCGCCTTGCTCGCCGCGATTCGCGAACTCGATCCGCAAGTGTGTGCCGCCGCGCACCGACGCGTTCACGTGCAGTTCGTACGGCAGCGCGCGCGCCGGACGCACGCCGGGTTCCTGCGGATCGACGGGGCTCGGCGCGGCGGGCACGGTCGGCGCGGGCTTCGTCGAGCAAAGCTGATCGGCGATCGACCGATAGTTGCTCGTGTCGGGCAACGGCGGCAGCGTCGCGTCCGGCGTGCGGAAGTCGAACGCGGACGTGAGATCGCCGCACACGGCGCGGCGCCACGGCGTGATGTTCGGCTCGTCGATCCCGAAGCGCGCGGCGATGAAGCGGATCACCGACGTGTGGTCGAACACCTGTGAGCAGACGAAGCCGCCCTTCGTCCATGGCGACACGACCGTCATCGGCACGCGCGGGCCGAGGCCGTACGGCAGGCCGTCGGCGGTGTAGCTGCCGCCGCGGCCCGGATTCACGACGTTGTGGATCTCGCCGTCGACGGCGACGGTGGACAGGCCCTGCGCGCGCGTCGTCGCCGGCTGCGGCGGCACGACGTGATCGAAGAAGCCGTCGTTCTCGTCGTACATGATGAAGAGCACTGTCTTGCGCCATACGTCGGGGTTCGACGTCAGCGCGTCGAGGATCTGCGACGTGTAGTTCGCGCCGTAAGCGGGCGTGTACTTCGGATGCTCGGAGAACGCGGCGGGCGGCAGCAGCCACGACACCTGCGGCAGCTTGTTCGCGAGCACGTCGGCCTTCAGGTCGTCGAGCGTGCGCGCCGTCTGCGCGCGCTGATACAGCGACGAGCCCGGCTTGGCGTTGATGAAGTTCGCGAAGTTCTGCAGGACGTTCGTCCCGTAGTTGCCGTTCAGCGGATCGCTGCCCGTCGTGCCTTGCTGATAGATCTGCCACGAGACGCCGTTCGCTTCGAGACGCTCGGGATACGTCGTCCACGTGAGCAGGTCGTACTTCGGCGGCACGTCGCCGTCGACGTAATCGTTGTTGTCGAGGAGCGGGCCGCCGTACTTGCCGGTCGGGTCGACGGTGCCCGTCATCAGATACGAACGGTTCGGATGCGTCGGGCCGGGCAGCGAGCAGAAGTAGTTGTCGCAGACGGTGAACGCATCGGCGAGCGCGTAGTGAAACGGAATGTCCTCGCGCACGTGATAGCCCATCGTCATGTCGGTCTTGTTCGCGGGCCACTGATCGTAGCGGCCGCCGTCGATCGCCGCGTGCGTCTTGTACCACGAGTGATCGAGGTCGCCGATGCATTGCGCGCTCGTCGTCAGCGTGTTGAGGCGAAACGGCAGCACGGGTTTCGACGGATTCGCTTTCGACGGCTGATACCAGACCGGTTTGCCATTCGGCAGCGCGATCGGGAAGCGGTCGTTGTAGCCGCGCACGCCGCGCAGGTGTCCGAAGTAATGGTCGAACGAACGGTTTTCCTGCATGAACACGACGATGTGCTCGACATCGCGGATCGTGCCCGTGCGCGACGCGGCGGGGATCGCGAGCGCACGGCGGATCGATTCGGGGAACACGGTGAGCGCGGCGGCGGCGCTCGCGGATTGTGCAACGGTATGCAGGAAACGGCGGCGGCTTTCTGACGTCATGTTTTCACCTTTGGCTCTGCGGGGAAGAGGGCGCGGCGGAACGCGATCAGCCGGGATTCGATGCGGGATGCGCGGATGCCGCCGTCGTGCCGGATGCGTCGCCGGCTTCGTCTTCGGGCGGGTAGTGGATCACGGGCGTTGCGAGCGGCGCACTCGCCGGCGCGGTGTGGCTGGCCACGGCGCCGCCGTTGAACGAATTGGCGGCGGTGTCCGGCGGCGATGCCGTTTGCGCGCCGGCGTTCGTCTCCGCGCGAGCGTGAGACGCATCGTCGCCGCACGCGGCGACGAGCGGCACGACGCAAAGTGCGGTGACGAGGGCGGCGAGACGCTGGCGCATCGGGGGGCCTCCTGAGAATCGATCGCGTGTCTTGGACGTCCGCTAGTTTGAGGAAACGATGCGTCGGTTACGTGAACCGTTTGCGACGGCCATATTATGACGATTTGCTTTCGGTCGGCTGGCGGCGGTGGGCAGGCGGCGCGTCGGCGGTGAGCTTGCGGCGCGGCGTCTTGCGGCGCACCTCGTCGCGCAGCCAGTCGAGCCACGCGGCGATCGCGCGCTCCTTCGGATGTCCGGGCCGCCAGACCAGATAGTGAGCGTAGACGTCGGCGATGCTCGCCTTCGACACGCGCACGAGCGCGCCCGACGCGAGCTCCGGCGCGATCAGCGAGCGGCGCGCGAGCGCGACGCCACGGCCTTTCAGCACGGCTTCGATCAGCGCTTCGGCATCGTCGAATTGCGGCGCGCGGCGCGATTCGACGAGATCGAGCCGCGCCGCCTGAAACCACGGCTCCCACGGCTGCGCGGGATGACGCAGCAGCGTCGAGCGTGCGAGGTCGACGGCCTCGCGCGGCGCAACGCCGTCGCGGTTTCGATAGGTCGGACTCGCGACCGGAAACACCGCCTCGTTCATCAGCTTTTCCGCGACGACGCCGGGCCACGTGCCGGGGCCGTAACGCAATGCGACGTCGATGCGGCTGCGCTTGTTGAGCGGCGCGAGCGCGACGTCCGGATGAAGCGTGACGTCGATTGCCGGATGCGCGGCGCGAAAACGCGGCAGACGCGGCGCGAGCCAGCGCGTCGCGAAACTCGGCAGCACGCTCACGTGCAGCGTCGTGCTCGCCGCGCGGGAGAAGCGGGGTGCGCGCGTCGCTTCGAATGCGCGCGCGAGCACGCTCAGGCCTTGCCGCACTTGCAGCGCGAGCGCGTGCGCGGCTTGCGTCGGCGTCGCGCCGTTGCGCTCGCGCGTGAAGAGCGGACGGCCGAGCTGCGCTTCGAGCGCGCGCACGTGCTGGCTGACGGCGCCTTGCGTGAGCGCGAGCTCGTCGGCTGCGCGCGTGAAGCTCTGCAGCCGCACGGCAGCTTCGAATGCACGCAGCGTCTGCAACGGGGGGATGCGGGGTCGTGTCATCCGTGTATTAGTAACACTAATGCCTGAGCACGACAATTCATCGTTTGCCGCGTGCCTGGCCGGTTCCTACACTCGCTGTCATTGCCATTCGATGGAGGGGGGACGGGAACCATGAGCGCTTATCGACTCTACTATTCGCCGGACGCGTGCTCGCTCGCCGCGCACATCGCGCTTGAAGAAACCGGCGCGCCGTTCGACGCCGAGCCGGTGCTCGTATCGCGCCGCGAGCACCTCGGCGAGCGCTATCTCGCGATCAATCCGAAGGCGCGCGTGCCCGCACTCGCGATTCCCGGCGAGACGCGCGTGCTGACCGAGACGCCCGCAGTTCTCACGTATCTCGCGCGCAAGCATCCGGAAGCGGGTCTGCTGCCGATCGACGATCCGTTGCGTGAGGCGCGGTGTCACGAGTGGCTCGCGTGGCTCGTCGGGTGGGTGCATGGCGTCGGATACGGCGCGCTGTGGCGGCCGGGACGGTTCATCGACGACGCGTCGACTCATTCGGCGATCTCCGCGCATGGCCGGCGCGTGATCGAAGCGGCGAACGGCGAGATCGAGGCGGCGCTGCGCGACGGGCGGCAATGGGCCGAGCCGGACGGATATTCGATCGTCGATCCGTTCTTGCTCGTGCTGTATCGATGGGGGCGCGCGGTCGGTCTCGATATGGACCGCTGCGAAGCATGGGGTGCGCACGCGGCGCGGGTCGCGGAGCGTGACGCGGCGAAGCGGGCGTTGGAGCGGGAGGGGCGGTGAGGCGCTCAGCGATGCAGGCGCGCCGTCGTCGGCCCGAATTCGCTCGTCGGCGTGCTCAATCTTGCGCGCGCCCGATGGTGTCGGGTCCGGGCCGACGACGGCGCCGTTTCATGGGCAAGGCGGAGCCGCCGCGACCGTGACCGGCGAGGTCGATATGCCGTTGGCGTCCTCATGCAATTGCCGCACCCGGATGCGCGCGGGACCGACGTCGCCTTCGGCGGAGACTTCGAATCCTGCCCGGGCTTCGGCGTGAACGTGCCCGCTCCGCGCGGCGGCGTTTCGATATACGTCGTCGCGCCTCGCAAGATCCGACGCGAAATCCGGGCGCTGATGGTCAGGGGCCGGTCGGCGGCTACGATGTACTCGTGGTAATAACGGGCGGCGTCGGGCGGCACCGGCATGCCGACGGTCTCGTTCGTCAAGCTGGTCAGTCCGCACGACGACGGCAACGCCCGCTGGTGCGCAGCCGGCCCATTTTCGGTTGGTCCTCCGCGGGCGTGCGCAAAGTCAAACCGGCACCTCCGAAGTCAACTTCACCTTCTGCAGCGGGATCTCGGTCTTCACGCTCTGCACGCCCTTGATCCGCGTCAGATGATGCATCTGGAATTGCCGGTAGTCGTCGATGTCGGCGGCGACGACTCGCAGCAGAAAATCGCAGTCGCCCGCCATCAGGTGGCACTCGACGACCTGCGGCAGTTGCCGGACTGCTTCGGCGAAGTGATCGACCGTGTCGGCGTCCTGCTCTTTCAGCCAGACACGCGTGAACACGGTCAACCCCTTGCCGACCTTCGCGGGATTGAGCACCGCGACGTACCGTTCGATCACGCCGGCTTTCTCGAGCAGCCGGACTCGTCTGAGGCACGGCGAAGGCGACAGGCTGACTTCTTTCGCGAGCTCGACGTTCTGCAGCCGGCCGTCGCGTTGCAGGGCTTGCAGGATGCGTCGATCGATGGCGTCGAATTTCATTGGAATCCAATTCCAGGAAGATTAAAAAAATGGGTTGTTCATACTAATTTGATACCGAAATATAGCAACAACGCAACCCGATTTCATCGAATTTGGCAGACAATATTGCCCCTCGAAGGAGGTGTAATGAACAGTTTGCCGACGTCAACCGTCATTTCCGAGGAATCCACCGCAAAATCCGAAGCCTGGCGCGGCTTGCGCGCATCGCTGCCCGTGATGCTCGGCTTCATTCCGTTCGCGCTCGTGCTGGGCGCGCAGGCGACGCAAAAAGGCTTGAGCGTCGTCGAAGTGCCGCTGATGACCGGCCTGAATTTCGGCGGCGGCTCCGAATTCACCGCGATCCGGTTATGGACGTCGCCGCCGCACATCCTGCTCATCGTCGCGATGTCGTTTCTGGTGAACTGCCGGCACATCCTGATGGGCGCGGCGTTCGCGCCGTATCTCCGGCACCTGTCGCGCAGGCGGACTTTTCCGGCGCTCTTCTTCATGTGCGACGAGAGCTGGGCGATGGCGCTCGCCGACGCGCGGCAGCAATCGCGCAGCCGCATCAGCTTTCCGTATTACCTGGGCGTGTCGGCAGGGCTGTACCTCACGTGGATCGCGTGCACCGCGCTCGGCGCGACATTGGGGCCCACGATCGGCGACGTCGAGCAATACGGCTTCGACATGGCGTTCACCGCGGTTTTCCTCGTGCTGCTCCGGGGCATGTGGAAAGGCGCGCGCGCGTGCCGTCCGTGGCTCGTCAGCCTCGTCGTAGCGGCGGCGACTTACCTGCTCGTGCCGGGCGCCTGGTACGTCGCGGCGGGCGCGCTCGCCGGCCTCGTCGCCGCCGTCGCCTGGGGAGAGCCGTCATGATCGAT
The DNA here is from genome assembly GCF_001523745.2 of Burkholderia mayonis. NCBI lineage: Bacteria > Pseudomonadati > Pseudomonadota > Betaproteobacteria > Burkholderiales > Burkholderiaceae > Burkholderia > Burkholderia mayonis. The sequence continues at coordinate 3,544,719 of NZ_CP013386.1, read as the reverse complement.
GTATCGACGCTGCTGACGATCGTGCTGATGGCCTCGTCCACTTACCTGAGCCGGATTCTCGGCTACGTCGTGCTGCGTAATCGCACGCTGAGCCCGCGCATGCTGTCGGTGATGGAAAATGTGCCGGGATGCGTGCTGGTGGCGGTGATCGCGCCGGCGTTCGTCTCGGACAAGCCGGCCAATTTGCTCGCGCTGGCGATTACGCTGCTCGCGGCCACCCGACTGTCGATTTTGCCGACCGTGATCATCGGCGTCGTGTCGACCGGCTTGTTGCGGCATCTGCTCGGTCAGTAGCGGAACATGGACAACCGCCGAAACGCGACGAAAGACTGCTGGGTCGACACCGGAAGGGGGCGCTTGTTCGTGCGGTGCTGGCCCGCGCCGCATCATGCGGACGCGCCCGACAGCCTGCCGCCCATCGTCCTGCTTCACGATTCGCTCGGCTGCGTTCACCTGTGGCGGACGTTTCCGAACGCGCTGGCCGAATGCACGGGGCGGCGGGTGATCGTCTACGATCGCCTCGGCTTCGGGCAGTCCGATCCCCGCACGGACGCGCTCGACGCCGACTTCGTTCGCGACGAGGCCCGGCGATTCTTCCCGATGCTGCGCGAACAGCTCGGCTTCGATCGTTTCGTCGCGTTCGGCCATAGCGTCGGCGGCGGCATGGCGGTGCACTGCGCGGCGGCGTATCCGTCGGCGTGCGAAGCGTTGATCACCGAATCCGCCCTGGCGTTCGTCGAAGGCAGGACGCGCGCCGGCATCGTCGACGCGCGCGAACAGTTCAAGCAGCGCGAGACCTTCGAACGTCTGCAGGTGTATCACGGCGAGAAGACGCGCTGGGTGCTGGACGCGTGGATCGAGACGTGGCTGTCGCCGGCGTTTTCCGATTGGTCGTTGAACGATGTCCTGCCGCAGGTGACGTGCCCGACGCTCGCGATCCACGGCAGCGACGACGAATACGGGTCGAACCTTCATCCCGAGACGATCGTGCGCTCGGTCGGCGGACCGGCGCAGATCGAAATCGTGCGCGGCGTGCGGCATGTGCCGCATCGCGAGCGCGAGCGTTGGGTGGCCGAGCGCGTCGCCGGATTCATCGGCGCGAATCGACGCGGCGTCGACGAATAGGCCGTATGCCGGTCGGCGGTGCCGGCCGGGCTTTCCGGGGCGAGCGCCAGCGGAGGCCAACTGCCGCGTTTGCGGGGCTGCAAATCGGCAAATCGGCAAATCGGCAAATCGGCGCATCGCGCGATGAGGCGGCGCTCGAATCGGTGGACTCGAGCCGTCGCCGCATGACGAATCCGCCGGCGATCGACGGATGTCCGCGCGCTCAGACTTCGGCCGTCTCGCTCCGCCGCAGCGCTTCCCAATGCCTGACCAGCCGCGCCGCGAGCGCGTCGCTCACCGGCAGGAACGGCAGCCGCAGCGCGTTGTCGCACCAGCCCTGCGCGGCGAGTAGCGCTTTCACGGGCGCAGGATTCGGTTCCGCGAACAGATCGGCGACGAGCGGCTGCAGCGCGACGGCGACCCGTCGCGCGTCGTCGAGCCTGCCTTCGCGCAGGAGCGCATGGATGCGCACGTGCCACGCGGGCAGCACGTGCGCGGCGCTCGCGATCACGCCGTGCGCGCCCGCGCAAAGCGCCGCGAAATTCTGGTTGTCGTCGCCGGAGAAGATGCGAAGCGGCGTTTCGTGCACGAGACGCAGCATGCGCTCGAGGGTCCCGCCGCATTCCTTCACGCCGACGACGCGCGCATCGCGCGAGAGCGCCTGCAGCGTGTCGAGCTCGACGTTTACGCCGGTCCGATATGGAATGTTGTAGACGAGTACGGGCAGATCCGCCGCTTCGACGATCGCTTCGATGTGCCGCTGCACGCCGGCTTGCGTCGGCCTCATGTAGACGGGCGGCGTCGCGAGCAGCCCGTCCGGGCGCAGCGACGCGAGTTCCCGCGCGCGCTCGGCGGCCGCGTGCGTTGCGCTCGCCGTCAAGCCGAGCACGATCGGAAGATTCGGCGCGGCGTCGCGCAGCGTCGCGAAAATTGCTTCCTGTTCGCCCGCGTGCAGGAGCGCGCCTTCGCCCGTCGTCGCGCCGGCGACGAAGCCCGCAATCCTCTCGGCCGCGTAGTGACGCGCCAGGCGCGCGAGCGCCGGATGGTCGATCTCGCCATCGTGGAACGGCGTGATGAGCGGAAGCCAGATACCTTCGAAACGTGATTGCATGTGCATCCTCTGGTATTACTGTGTCACAAAAATATATAACAAGAGCACTTTAGCACTGTTCATGAGAAGCGATGAGACGGTGCAACGCCGCGTGATACGCACAACTACCTTCAATGGCAATGGAGCCGTTGTCGTGCGTGGCTGCATCGCCAGCAGGTCTGCTGCTATGGGATGAGAACGATCGAAGCGCATCAGGATGGTCCGCTGCACTGGAGCCTCATGGTGTTCGTCCGCGACTCTGCGCACGTGAAGCTCGCGCGCGCGGCCATTAATCGCCATTTCCTGTTGAACGACTTGTCTGACGAACCTGACACGTGGATTCACCGTATTCGTTTCGAGCACGCCAAGTCGGCGAAAGGCGGTGCCACGGATTACATTGCCAAGTCCATCTCCAAGCATATCGATGAAAAGGGAATTGAACATGATCTCCCCGCAGTTCCCGTTTGCTGTCGTGACATAGCTGCGTTATTTGGATGCGAACGAGCACGTGAGGCGCGCGTCAGCCGAGCGGCGCGAACGAAATGAAGGGGCGGATAGTTGGAGTTATCCGCCCTTCATTTTCGGACGAGCACCGAAGCGGATGGCCGGGGACGTTGACATGGCGCGCGCAGCGGCGCAAGCGGGTTCGATCGGGCAAGCGACGGCGACCGGACGAGGCACGTCGAGCCGGCGCCCGCGGTTGGGTGAGCGCTGGCGACGCTTCCCGTCAGTGCGCTGCGTCGGCAAAACGCCTATAATGAACGGGCAAATTGCCACGGAGATGACGATGACCACCATCGCATTCAAGCCGACCGGCACCGCCGATCCCCGCCGCACCGAATTCGGCGTGCTCGAGCGCTTGCTGGAGGCTCGCGTCCGATCCGGCGCCGATCTGGCCGAGCTTGCCAGCGCGCGAGTCGAGGTCAGCGTGATTGACCGGTTCTCGGAGCTGGGGCTGAAGAACGACGAATTGGCGTTCATCATTCCGCGTCGTACGCTGACCCATCGCCGCCAGCATCACGAGCGTTTGTCGACCGATGAGTCGGACAAGGCGATTCGGCTCGCGAAGATCCTCGCGCAGGCGACCGCGACCTTCGGCTCGCCGGACAAGGCGATGACGTGGCTGCGCGAAGGCCTGACGCGCTTCGGTGGCAGATCGGCCCTCGATATGGCGAGTACCGAGCATGGCGCACGGCTGGTCGAGGAGGCGTTGATCCAGATCGACGAAGGGTACTTTGCCTGATGCTGCTGTGGCGAATCAGTAACTATGCCGATCTGAAAGGCATCGGCGGGCTGCGCGCGGCGGGGCGATGGCACTACGCGGGCCAGCCCGTCGTCTATCTCGCCGAGCATCCGGCGCTCGCCTTGCTCGAGACGCTGGTGCATCTGGAGATTCGCAGCGTCGACCAACTGCCGGACGGCTATCAGCTGCTGCGCGTCGAGATCCCCGACGCGGTGACGGTGGCGGAGATTGCCGAGGCCGACACGCCCGTCGACTGGCGGCAGAATCCCGGCTGGACCCGCGGCGCGGGCACCGAATGGCTGGGCGCACAACCGAGCGCCCTGCTGCGCGTGCCGAGCGCTATCGTGCCGTTCGCGCATAACTGCCTGCTGAATCCTGCCCATGCTGACGCCGGTGTCGTGCGGATTGTCGAAATCGTGCAAGCGCCGCACGATAGCCGCATTCTGAAATTGCTCGCGGGAGGCGGGTAAGAAACGGTTTCATCAAGACTGCGGATCACACTTGAGCGTATTCCAGCAGGTCAAACAGCAGCCGAGCTTCAAGGGGTAATCGTCCGATTCGTGCAATTTCTGGCGGTGTTGTCCAGAAAGGCGTTATCTCAATGGACTGCTGTCTTAGCGGGGCGGGCGATCAACAAGACCCGCGAGCCTTGCCGGCCGCGGTCCGGCGCTAGGTAGCCGCAGATTTCGCGCGAATCGGACGATTACCCCTATCGGGACACGCGTGCGCCCGCGCGAGCCTCAGCCTGGCGAATGTTCGAAATGTCGATCGGTCAGAGTGAGCTGGTTGATTTCATATTTGTAATCGAGGAACGCCCGGAAGCTGCTGAAATGCTCGTCGACGAGCGCGATCGCTTCGGCCCGCTTTTCATTGGATAACGGCTGTTCGAGGAAGACCGATGAATCAATCGGGTGATCCATCTCGCTGTCGATGTGCTCGGCCCCCAGATAACACAGCCTGTCGCCCGTATCCGCCTCGTAAGCGGCCGCAATCCTGCGGGATGTGGTGAAGAAGATCTTCGAGGTCGCTTCGCCGGCCTCCATCGCGGCCATTCGCAACAGCGGGCAGTCGCCGCAGCGCCGCGCGCGAGCCATGACCGAATACATGTACTCGCGAACTGGTTCGCCGGTATCGTCCCAGATCAGTTTGATCGCGCTTTCGCAATCGAAGGCCTTGTCGTTCGCATCCAGGGTCTTGAGATCGGCCACCATCAGCTGCCAATGCGAGCTGTCGACGTCGACATGCTCGTTGATTGCCCGCTGCAGCTTGTCCGCCGGCGTCTTGTAGTGGTAGTACATCCGGTTGATGTCCCTGAACGTCATCGCAAAATGAATGAGAAGCGGCGCCCATGTCCGCATCAATTCCTTGATTTCCGGAACTGTGACGTTGGCGAGCTGCGGGAAGAACGGATGATCGGCAAGGGATTCTTTTTTTACGCGGATTCTATCGAGAACTTTCCTCATGATGAAAACTCCTATTTGATTTAATTGACCAATCAATTTATTAAATTGAGGGCGGTATCGCATCCGGGCATAAACCGCAAACCTCAATGCCCATTCTATAATTCCAGCATGAATTTAAAAGGCGCAATGCAAGTAAAAACAACCGCAAATCAATATCGACCAGACCCGATCAAATTGACTCATAAGGATTTGAATCTTAATTTTGATATTCGCAAAACTTAAAATATTGAAATTTATTTTTTCGATATTGAAATCGTTCGCGCCAATTCCTGAGCGTGCTACCGTTTCACGAATCCCATAGCCGAGGCTATCAGGCCGCTTGCCCCTGTTGAAGGGCAGCCCAATTCTTCTCGAACGTCATGGGGCTGACGTAGTTCAATGTCGAATGTAGTCGGCGAGCATTGTAGAAGCCGGGCCAGTCGACGATTTCATCCATCGCGGCACGCCGCGTCGCGAAGTGCCGACCGTGCAGTCGTGCGACCTTCAGCGAACCCCACAGGCTTTCGGTTGGCGCATCGACGCTCCTATGTCAAGTTGTGTGCGTCGAATCAGCCAGATCGGCCAAGATCGGGTGGGGGGAGCAACGGAACAGCGAACCGATTTAAACCGCATCGGCACACCGCAGCGATCTGTCGCGGCCAGGACGCTTGACTATCCGACTGTCCGAATTTTCGCGGGCACCTCTCCGTTGCCGTCGCTCAATACGCTGCGTGCGCGGCTCGTTGTACTGGCCCGGTGGTATCAGGTTCGAGCGTCGTGCGCGGCGCTTCCACCGGTGCGCGGTGCGATGGGGCGTCGCGGCTCGGCGCACACCGTCGAATCGCCAAGCTGCCGAGTCGCCCGACCATCGAGCTGCCGAACCTTCCCCGCCCGTCCCGCCAAATCAGCTTTCGCGCATCGCTATCCACGACAGATTGGCTCGTATCGCAGCATTCGCCGCTAAAATCGTCGCTTACCAAAACCTGACGAATCACCCCGAACCACCAGCGGAGCACCAACGATGAAGCACACCCAAGGAATCGGCCGCCGGCTCTTCGCCGGCATCGCTGCGGCGATGCTCGTGACGGCCGCGCACGCCGACACGTCGCTGCTGAACGTGTCCTACGACGTCACGCGCGAGCTGTACAAGGACATCAACGCGAGCTTCACTGCCGCGTACAAGCAGAAGACGGGCGAGGCGGTGTCGATCCGTCAGTCGCACGGCGCGTCGAGCGCGCAGGCGCTGTCGGTGCTGCAAGGGCTGCAGGCGGATGTCGTGACGATGAACCAGCCGAACGACATCGATCTCCTCGCCGAGCGCGGCCAGCTGCTGCCGAAGGACTGGCGCACGCGCTTGCCGAACAACAGCTCGCCGTACTCGACGACGATGGTGTTCCTCGTGCGCCACGGCAATCCGAAGCAGATCAGGGACTGGAGCGATCTCGCGAAGCCGGGCGTGCAGGTGATCATCGCGAATCCGAAGACGTCGGGCAACGGCCGCTACGCGTATCTCGCCGCGTGGGGCTATCAGAAGCTGAAGGGCGCGACCGATCAACAGGCGCTCGATTTCGAGAAGGCGATCTTCCGCAACGTGCCGGTGCTCGACTCCGGCGGCCGCGGCGCGACGACGACGTTTACGCAGCGCGGGATCGGCGACGTGCTCGTCACGTTCGAGAACGAGGTCGCGCTGATCGACACGGGCGCGGCGGGCGCGAGCTTCGACGCCGTCTATCCGTCGGCGAGCATCCTTGCGGAGCCGCCCGTCGCGATCGTCGACAAGGTCGTCGACAAGAAGGGCACGCGCAAAGAGGCGCAGGCGTATCTCGAGTATCTGTATTCGCCCGCGGGGCAGGAGATCGTCGCGCGGCACCATCTGCGTCCGCGCGATCCGAACGTGCTGAAGAAGTACGCGAGCGAGTTCAAGCCGCTCAAGACGTTCAGCGTCGAGCAGATCTTCGGCAACTGGGCGAACGCGCAGAAGACGCATTTCGCCGATGGCGGCACGTTCGACAAGATCATCGTCGATCGCAAGTAAGCGTCGGCCAGTCGACGGTTCGCGCGCACCGCTCGGCATCCGCCCGGATCGGAATTGCCGCGCGACCGTTTCATTGTTTTCCGCTGGTTGATGCTTGCATTATTCTTTCGGAAATTCACGGGCGCATTCCATTCAATCGGAATGTGCCCGTTTTGTTTTCATTCTCCGGTTTGGATGCCGATTCCGTCCGCGCGCTTTGGCATTTCCCGATAAGTGTCTTGTTGCGGCGGAATCGCGGTTTATCGCAACTCGCCGAGCTGCGGCTCTTCGATGTTCGCCGATTCTCTGTTGGCGCGACAGATGTCCATATATCGAGATGCGCGTCGTGTGCATCGCATCTCGCTCGTCGCACGAGATTGCGTTCCAGCAAGAGGCAAATGCGGCCGGATTTATCCTTTTGCCATCGAATAATCAACGGTGGAAATGGTGGTTGACGAGCCATTTTTTCATAATTACGATGCGAAAAATTGAGTAAATCAATTGAGATAATACCGAGGAAGGCATTGCGTCGTCATGCCTTACGTATTGAAATAAATAGAAAGCGAAAATGAAAAGATCGATGGATGGAGGGCGCGCCGGATCGGCGGGATGGCGTCGCCGGATGTCGGCGGCGGCGGTTGTTTCGACGATGCTGCTGGCACTGGGAGGGTGTGGCGACGATCTGCAGAGCAGCACGACGCCCGCGCAGCTCAATCAACCGTACACCGACACGACCGCTTACTCGCCGAAGGCGGGCGACGGGCTCCCCGCGTCGCAGGCATCCGAGCGCGCCGCGGTGATGAGCCATCAATGGTCGTCGAACGGCGCGTCGGTCGACTACCTGACCACGACAGGACATTTGACGGCCTGCGATCCGAACGGCAACGCGGAAGCGACGATGTCGTATGTCGCTTATACCGCCCCGAGCCAGAACGGTTCGCCGCGGCCCGTCACCTTCTTCTACAACGGCGGGCCCGGTTCGTCGTCGGTGTGGCTGCGGCTCGGTTCGTTCGCGCCGACGCGCGTCGCGACGCCCGATCCGCTGATGACCAACTGGCCGAATTTCCCGCTCGTCGACAATCCGGAAAGCCTGATCGCGACCACCGACATGGTGTTCATCGATCCGCCCGGCACCGGCCTGTCGGAGGCCATCCAGCCGAACACGAACCAGACGTTCTGGGGCGCGGACGCCGACGTCAAGGTGATGCGCGATTTCATTCGCCGCTATCTGTCCGTCAACGGCCGCAGCGGATCGCCGATCTACCTGTACGGCGAATCGTACGGCACGCCGCGTACGGACATGCTCGCGCTTGCGCTCGAATCGGCGGGCGTGCAGCTGACGGGCATCGTGTTGCAGTCGTCGATCCTGAACTACATGGCGGCGACCGGGGATCAGGCGGTCGGCGCCTTCCCGTCGTATGCGCAGGTGGCGGCGTACTTCAACCAGGTGTCGCCGTCGCCGACGAATCTGGGCGCGTATGCGCAGCGCATTCAGGATTTCGCGACCGCGCAGTACACGCCGATCGTGCATTACGCGACGGCCTCGACGGCGGTGTCTCCGGACGGCGGCACGCTCGCGGTATGGTCGACGCAAACGAGCATGACGACCGCATCGCTCAACGCGTACTTCCTGTATTTCTATGACACCGAGGCTTCGCCCGGTCAGACGACGCTCGTGCCGGGCTACACGATCGGCCGCTACGATGGCCGCGTGTCGCTGCCGAACGGCGATCCGCGTCTTGCGAGCGACGACGACCCGTCAGACATCCTGATCTCGAAGCCGTTCACGACGGCGCTGGCGTCGCAGATGCCGAACGACCTCGGCTACACCGCGCCGAACGCGACGTATCAGACGCTGAATCCCGACATCATCGGCGCGTGGAATTTCAGCCATGCGGGGCAGCCATATCCGGACACGATCCCGGATCTGCTCGCCGCGCTGCAACTGAATCCGAAGCTGAAGGTGCTGGCGTCGAACGGCTATCATGATCTCGCGACGCCGTATTTCGAAACGGAAAAGGAGCTCGCGCGGCTGCAGACGGTGTCCGGTCTCGATCCGAATCTGCAGGTCACGTTCTATCAGGGCGGCCACATGATCTACCTCGACGATGCCGCGAGGCCGCAGATGAAGTCGGATCTCGTCGCGTTCTACCAGAACCAGCCCGTGGCGAACGCGCTGACGCTCGCGGCGCTGCCGTCGCCGTGGCCCGACGAGAGCCCGGCCAATACGCCGACGGCGAAAATCGCGCGGGCCGCCGCGGCCCGCTGAGTTTGCGGCGAGCGGACCGCGCCATCGGCGGCCCGCTCCTTGAAACCCGATATTGCGAGTCACGTCATGTTCCAGATTCTTCAGTTGCAGCGCGTGTTCCCGGCTATCGCACTCATTGTCGCCGCGACGTTCGCGTTGAGCGCATCCGCTGAAACCTTGCAGGCCGTCTCGTCCGTTCCGCCGCTGCACGGCGGCGTCGACGGTCCGTTCTTCCCGAAGGCCGCTTCCGCCGTGCCGGCGTCGGCTTCCGCGACGACGGGCGTGCAGTTGCAGCAGCAGGCGCAAAGCCGGCTCGCGGCGAGCCTCGGCGCGAGCGGCGCGCTCGGCAACGGCGCGGCGGTCACGAAGGCGCAGGCGCAAGCGAGCGGCCTCGGCTACGTCGCGAAGCATTTCGATGAAATCGACGCCGCGCATACCGGCAAGGTCACGCTCAAGCAGGTTCAGCAATTTATCGAGCAGCCGCGCCAGTGACGGGCGGCGGGGCCCGGCACCTGCCCGCGGAAGGCCGGGCGCGTCGCGCGCATCGAACGAACCGGGCGGCGTGACGACCGCATCGTAAGCGCTGCATGCTACGCTCGCCGCACCCGACCCCGGCGAGACTGCGATGAACGTCGATTCCTCTTCCCCGCACCCCCCCGAGCATCCCGCCGGCAGCGGCTCAGGCGCGCGCAAGCCGCCGCGCGGCGGCCGCAGGATCTGGTCCGGCACGCGCGACGTGATCGCGTACGGCATGCCGGCCTCGGTCTGGCGCGATCTCTACTACTGGGCGCTCAAGGTGAGCTGGCCCGTGTTCTTCGCGTCGCTCGCCGCGCTGTTCGTCGTGAACAACACGCTGTTCGCGCTGCTGTATCTGCTCGGCGACGCGCCGATCGCGAACCAGTCGCCACCCGGCTTCGCGGGCGCGTTCTTCTTCAGCGTCGAGACGCTCGCGACGGTCGGCTACGGCGACATGCATCCGCAAACCGTCTACGCGCACGTCGTCGCGACGCTCGAGATCTTCGTCGGGATGTCGGGGATCGCGTTGTCGACGGGGCTCGTGTTCGCGCGCTTCGCACGGCCGCGCGCGAAGATCATGTTCGCGCGCCATGCGATCGTGCGTCCGCTCAACGGCCGGATGACGCTGATGGTGCGCGCGGCGAACGCGCGGCAGAACGTGATCGCCGAGGCGCGCGCGAAGCTCAGGCTGATGCGGCGCGAGCAATCGTCCGAGGGCTATTCGCTGCTGAAGATCCACGATCTGACGCTCGTGCGCAGCGAGCATCCGATCTTCCTGCTCGGCTGGAACCTGATGCACGTGATCGACGAATCGAGCCCGCTGTTCGGCGAGACGGCCGAATCGCTCGCCGAGCGCCGCGCGCTGCTGCTCGTGATGATCGAGGGCTCCGACGAAACCACCACGCAGATGATGCAGGCGCGCCACGCGTGGGAGCACGGCGACATCCGCTGGCATCACCGCTATGTCGATCTGATGAGCGAGGTCGACGGCATGACGCACATCGACTACACGCGCTTCAACGACGTCGAGCCGATCGAATCGCAGCCGGCGGCCGATGCATCCGATGCGCCCGGCATGGCCGGTGCGCCGAGCACGCCGAGCACGCCGAGCACGCCGAGCACGCCGAGCACGCCGACTACGCCGACTACGCCGACTACGCCGACTACGCCGTCCGCCGAAGGCGGCGCCCGCCTGGTCTGACCCTGCTGATTCGGCTCGAAGCGAAATCCTTCTCAAATTGCAAGCAAAGCTTCAGCCGTCTTTCTCGAAAACGCTGATCGATATCAAGATGAGCAAAGAAATTCTTCTATTGGCGTAAAAAAATAAAGTGTATTGGGTTGCGCATCGAAATGGAGAGCCACGCCTTTCCGGCGCGAGGCGATGCCGCAATCGCGAACAGCACATCGAGGAGACGACAATGAACGCTCGCCTGCCGGTCGACGGCCCGCCCGCGTTGGCCGACTATCGCCTGACCGACAATCTTTCCGCGACGCGCGGCCGCATCTTCCTGACGGGCACGCAGGCGCTCGTGCGCCTGTTGCTGATGCAGCGCGCGCTCGACGCCGAGCAGGGCATGAACACGGCGGGCTTCGTCAGCGGCTATCGCGGCTCGCCGCTCGGAATGGTCGACCAGCAACTATGGAAGGCGAAGAAGCAGCTCGACGCGTGCGGCGTGCGCTTCCTGCCCGCGATCAACGAGGAACTCGGCGGCACGGCGGTGCTCGGCACGCAGCGCGTCGAGGCCGATCCGGAGCGCACCGTCGACGGCGTGTTCGCGATGTGGTACGGCAAGGGTCCGGGCGTCGACCGCGCGGGCGACGCGCTCAAGCACGGCAACGCGTACGGCTCGTCGCCGCACGGCGGCGTGCTCGTGGTGGCGGGCGACGATCACGGCTGCGTGTCGTCGTCGATGCCGCATCAGAGCGACTTCGCGATGATCGCGTGGCACATGCCGATCGTGAATCCGTCGAACATCGCCGACATGCTCGAGTTCGGCCTGTACGGCTGGGCGATGTCGCGCTACTCGGGCGCGTGGGTCGGCTTCAAGGCGATCTCGGAGACGGTCGAGTCCGGCTCGACCGTCGATCTCGACGCGCTGACGATGCGCTGGCCCGCGCCCGAAGGCTTTGCGCCGCCCGCGGGCGGCCTGCACAACCGCTGGCCCGATCTGCCGAGCCTCACGATCGAGGCGCGGCTCGCCGCGAAGCTCGACGCGGTGCGGCACTTCGCGCGCGCGAACAGCATCGACAAGTGGGTGGCGAAGAGCGTGCACGCGAATGTCGGCATCGTCACGTGCGGCAAGGCGCATCTGGATCTGATGGAGGCGCTGCGCCGGCTCGACCTGACGCTCGCCGATCTCGACGCGGCCGGCGTGCGGATCTACAAGGTCGGCCTGTCGTTCCCGCTCGAGACGTCGCGGATCGACACGTTCGTCGACGGCCTCGCCGAAGTGCTCGTGATCGAGGAGAAAGGCCCCGTGATCGAGCAGCAGATCAAGGACCATCTGTACAACCGCGCGCCACACGCGCGGCCTGTCGTGCTCGGCAAGCACGACGCGGCGGGCGCGCCGCTCCTGTCCGAGCTCGGCGAGCTGCGGCCGTCGCGGATCCTGCCCGTGTTCGCCGGCTGGCTCGCGCGCCACAAGCCCGCGCTCGATCGCCGCGCGCGCGTCGTCGATCTCGTCGCGCCGACGATCCTGTCGAACGAAGCCGATGCGGTGCGGCGCACGCCGTACTTCTGCTCGGGCTGCCCGCACAACACGTCGACGAAGGTGCCGGAGGGTTCGATCGCGCAGGCGGGGATCGGCTGCCACTTCATGGCGTCGTGGATGGAGCGCGACACGACAGGGCTGATCCAGATGGGCGGCGAGGGCGTCGACTGGGCCGCGCACGCGATGTTCACGAACACGCGCCACGTGTTCCAGAATCTCGGCGACGGCACGTATTTTCATTCAGGGATCCTAGCGATCCGGCAGGCGGTCGCCGCGCGCGCGAACATCACCTACAAGATCCTCTACAACGACGCGGTCGCAATGACGGGCGGCCAGCCCGTCGACGGCAGCATCTCGGTGCCGCAGATCGCACGGCAAGTCGAAGCGGAAGGCGTGTCGCGCTTCGTCGTCGTGTCCGACGAGCCGGAGAAGTACGACGGCCATCACGATCTGTTCCCGCAAGGCACGACATTCCACCATCGCCGCGAGCTCGACGCGGTGCAGCGCGAGCTGCGCGACACGCCGGGCGTGACCGTGCTGATCTACGACCAGACCTGCGCGGCCGAGAAGCGCCGCCGCCGCAAGAAGGGCGCGTTCCCCGATCCGGACAAGCGGCTCTTCATCAACGAAGCCGTCTGCGAAGGCTGCGGCGATTGCGGCGTGCAGTCGAACTGCCTGTCGGTCGAGTCCGTCGAGACCGTGCTCGGCCGCAAGCGGCGCATCGATCAGTCGTCGTGCAACAAGGATTTCTCGTGCGTGAACGGCTTCTGCCCGAGCTTCGTGACGGTCGAGGGCGCGAAGCTGAAGAAGGCGGCGGGCGTCGCGTTCGACGAGGCCGCGCTCGCCGCGCGCGTCGATGCGCTGCCGCGCCCCGCGACGCATCTCGACGCCGCGCCGTACGACATGCTCGTGACAGGCGTCGGCGGCACGGGCGTCGTGACGGTCGGCGCACTCGTCAGCATGGCCGCGCATCTCGAAGGCAAGAGCGCGTCGGTGCTCGACTTCATGGGCTTCGCGCAGAAGGGCGGCGCGGTGCTGTCGTTCGTGCGGATTGCGTCGTCGGACGCGTGGCTCAATCAAGTCCGGATCGACACGCAGCAGGCCGACGTGCTGCTCGCGTGCGACATGGTCGTCGGCGCGAGCGCCGACGCATTGCAGACGGTGCGCCGCGAGCGCACGCGGATCGTCGTCAACCTGCATGCGATCCCGAACGCGGCGTTCGTTCGCGATCCGGATGCGAACCTGCACGCGGATGCGCTCGTCGCGAAGATGCGGCACGCGGCGGGCGACGGCTTCCTGTCGAGCTGCGACGCGCAGGCGCTCGCGACGAAGTTCTTGGGCGACACGATCGGCGCGAACATCCTGATGCTCGGCTTCGCGTGGCAGCAGGGGCGCGTGCCGGTGTCGCTCAATGCGCTGATGCGCGCGATCGAGATGAACGACGTCGCGGTGCCGATGAACAAGCTCGCGTTCTCGATCGGCCGGATGGCGGCGGGCGATGCGGCTGGCCTCGACGCGCTGTGGGACGCGCGCCATCCGGTGCACGAACCGCTGCCGCCGCAGACGCTCGACGCGCTCGTCGCCGATCGCGAGGCGCGCTTGGCCGACTATGGCGGCGCGCGTTACGTCGAGCGCTATCGCGCGCTCGTCGGCGCAGCGCGCGCGGCAGGCGACGAGCGTATCGCGCGCGCGGTCGCGACGACGTTCCATCGGCTGCTCGCGGTGAAGGACGAGTACGAGGTCGCGCGGCTCTATGCGGACGGCGCGTTCCGCACGGCGCTCGAAGCGCAGTTCGAAGGCGCCGCGGGCAAGGACTTTCGCGTCAAGTTCAACCTTGCGCCACCCGCGACCGCGAAGGCTGGCCGGGACGGCGCCGCGCCGAGAAAGCAGGTGTTCGGCCAATGGCTGTGGCCGGTGCTCGGCGTGCTCGCGCGCGTGCGCGGCCTGCGCGGTACGTGGCTCGATCCGTTCGGCCGCACGGTCGAGCGCAAGATGGAGCGCGCGTTCGCCGACGACTACGAGGCGACGATGCGCCGCGCGCTCGCGGCGCTTTCGCCGCAGACGGCCGATACGGTCGCGCGACTCGCCGAGCTGCACGCGAAGGCGCGCGGCTACGGGCACGTGAAGCTCGCGAACGTCGCGAGCGTGAAGCGCGCCGAGCGCGAACTGGCCGCGCGTCTTTCGATCGATGCGGCGACGGGCGCGGCCGTGCAGCGCGCGCTCGACGAGATGAAGGGCGCGGGCGCGCTGCGCGGGATTCCGGTCGTCGTCGCGAAGTCTTGAGCGCGGCGTGAGCGCCGTTTGAGCAGCGGCGGGCGGCTGCGCGGGGCATCGCGCGGCAGCCCGCCGTTTTTGCGCTGCTTCGGCTTCTTCGTTTTGCTCTTCGTCCGTCCGTTGTTTCGCCGCTCCGCCGTCCGCTCATCGAGCGACGATGACGCGCGTCGGCGCGCGCTGCGTCAGACGATCCCCTTCTTGCGCGTCGACAGCGCCGTTTCCGCCAGATCGACCTCGCGCATCAGCTTGGCGAGCGTCTCATCGTTGATCTTCTGCTCGCCGCGCAGCCGATAGAGCACCGTCCGCTCCGCGCGAATCGCCGCGATCTTCAGGTGCAATTCCATCTTCTCGGTCTGCCGCGCTTCCTCGCGCGGCGTCGCGCCGTCGTCGGCCAGGCCCGCGAGCCGGCGGCGGTACAGGTCCATCACGCGCGCCGTCACGTCCGCGCAGCGCGCGGCAGCCGTCTCGTCGAGATCGACGGCGAGCGTGTCGTGCGCCGCGTCGACCGCGCGGATCGCCGCCTGCGCGGCCGCCGCGCGCGCGGCGCGCTCTTCCTCCGCGTGCGGGTTGCGCATCGGGCGCACGCCGCGCAGCAGGAACGGCAAACCGATCACCGCGGCGACGAGCGAGCCGAGGATCACGCCCGACGCGACGAAGATCGCGATGTCGCGGCCCGCGAGCGGGGCGCCGTCGGCGAGCGCGACCGGAATCGACAGCACGCCGGCGAGCGTGATCGCGCCGCGCACGCCGCCCACCGTCATCACCGCGATCGTGCGCACGCCCGCCATCGTGCCGGCGAGGCCCTGCTTCGCCGCGCGACGGCTCGCGATCCAGCGCAGCAGCCACACCCACGCGAAGCGGATCGCGTAGAGCGCGGCGAGCATCGCGGCGACGTAGCCGATCAGCGCGCCGACGAGCGCATCGCTCGTATGGTGCGCGTCGACGAGCGCGCGGCCGATGATGTGCGGAAGCTGCAGCCCGAGCATGATGAACACCATGCCGTTGAACACGAACTCGATCATCGCCCACGTGCTCTCGGCGCGCACGCGCGCGGCGACCGTGCTGCTCTTCGAGAAGCTCGTGTAGTTCATCATCATCCCCGACGCGACGGCCGACAGGATTCCTGACAATGCGAGGTGCTCGGCGATCAGATACGACGCGAACGGCACGAGCAGCGTCATCACGATGCCGGGTGCCGGATCGCCTTCCTGCGCGGCGTTCAGGAAGCGCGTCGACAGCGCGCTGAACAGCCACGCGAGGGCCGCGCCCGTCGCGAGGCCGCCCGACGCGACGATCACGAAGCTGATCGACGCGTCGCGCAGCGAGAACATCCCGGTCAGCGCGGCCGCGATCGCGAACTTGAGCGCGACGAGGCCCGATGCGTCGTTCATCAGCGCTTCGCCTTCGAGAATATGCATCAGTTGCGGCGGGATGCGCCCCTTGCCCGCGATGCCGGACAGCGCGACCGCGTCGGTCGGCGACAGCACCGCGGCGAGCGCGAATGCGATCGGCAGCGGCAGGCCGGGAATCAACCAATGCGCGAAGTAACCGACCGCGAGTACCGTCATGAACACGAGGCCGAACGCGAGCATCAGGATCGCGCGCCGCTGCAGATACAGCTCGCGCTTCGGAATGCGCCAGCCGTCCGCGAACAGCAGCGGCGGGATGAACAGCAGCATGAAGATTTCGGGATCGAACGTGACGTGCAGGTTGAACCTCGGCCATGCCAGCACGGCGCCGATCGCGATTTGCATCAGCGGCAACGGCAGACGCAGCGGCAGCACGCGCGTCGCGACGCCCGACAGCGCGACCGCGAGCAACAAAATCAAAACAGTGAAGACGATTGCCATCGATGATTGAAACGGGGATGAAACGACGGTACGCAGTGTAGCGTGCGCACGAAATGCGCGTCGGGAAGCGAGGGTTGCGCACGGCCGCACTGTCATGGTGCGCACAATCCCCGTTCGAACGCATACGCAACGTATCGGGGGCCGACGCATCGGCGCCTGGGTTCGGACGACTGAGCACGGAGCTTGCTTGGAGCAATGCGACAACTACGATTGAACAACCGAGGATCACCGATGAAAACCCGCGAGCCGCATGTTTCGCCTGCAGACGTTTTCGTCATGAGGAGGGCCGCCGCATGACCACCACCGTCCAGCAGGAGCGTCCCGTCGCCGCGTCGCCGTATCGCTTCGAATCGGAGATGACGTCGGGTCTCGAGCGCGTCGCCGCGCACCACCACGATCTCACGCTGACGAGCGTGTTCCAGCCGATCTTCAGCCTGTCGCACATGCGCGCGGTCGGCTATGAGGCGCTGTTGCGCGCGCACGATGCGCTCGACCGGCCGGTGTCGCCGCTCGACGTGTTCGGCGAGGCCGCGCGCCACGGCGAAGCGACGCAGGTCGACCGCCTCGCGCAGGCGCTGCATCTCGAGAACTTCGCGCGCTTCGGCGCCGAGCGCGAGTGGCTGTTCCTCAACGTGCACCCAGGCGTGCTCACCGATCCGTTCCAGGCCGCCGCGCTGTTCGCGAACCTGAAACGGCTCGACATTCCGCCGCGGCGCGTCGTGCTCGAAGTGCTCGAGCAACGCGCCGACGATCTCGATCGGCTCGCCGACGCGGTGCGCGAGTTTCGCGAGCACGGTTTCCTGATCGCGCTCGACGATTTCGGCGCCGGTCATTCGAACATCGAACGAATCTGGCAGTTGAGTCCCGACATCGTGAAGCTCGACCGGATCATGCTGTCGCACGCGCAACATCGCACGGGGCTCACCGCGATCCTGCACGGGCTCGTCACGCTGTTGCACGAGGCGGGCAAGCTCGTGCTGATCGAAGGAATCGAGACCGAGCACGAGGCGCAAATCGCGCTGTCGTGCGAGGCGGATTTCGTGCAGGGCTATTTTTTCGCGCGTCCGGGGCCGGGGCTGCCCGACGGCGCGGCGGTGTCCGCCTGCATCGGCGAGCTGACCGAACGCTATCGCAAGCAGACCGAAGCGACCGAGCGGCGCGACGCGCAGCGGCTCGCGCCGTACCAGCGTGCGTTCGAGCGCGCGGCCGAGCGCCTCGCGGCGAGCGAGCCGCTCGACGAGGTCTGCTGGAACTTTCTCGCGCTCGATCACGCCGCGCGCTGCTTCCTGCTCGACGAACGCGGGCGGCAGGCGGGCCGCAATGTCGTGCTGCGCGCGGATCGCGCCGCGCACGAGACGCGCTTTCTGCCGCTCGCCGACGCGCAGGGCGCGAACTGGCTGAGGCGCCCGTATTTTCGGACGGCGATCGCCGAGCCGGGGCGCGTGCACGTGACGCGGCCGTATCTGTCGATCAACGAGGCGCTGCCGTGCGTGACGCTGTCGATCGCGGTCCGTGTGAACGACACGCTGTGCGTGCTCTGCGGCGATATCGACTGGATCGACGACGAGGAGCCGCTCGGCACCTGACGGCCGGCACGTCGGCGAGCCGCGGCCATGCCGGCCGCCGCGCGCCGTGTGCCGTGTGCCGTGTGTGGGGGGCGGCCGCCGGCGCGTGCTTCGCAGGCGCCAGGGGGCGCTGTCGCGGGCGTGGCTGCCGATTCGCGCCATCGTGCGGATCGCGCGGCGGCGCCGCTTCGTCGAAGCGCGACGAACAGTATCCCGTGTCTCGTGCGTCGGGCTTTCCGACATCGACGACGGCGGCGGCTTCGTTCGCACGAAGCGGCGCGCCAGGGGGCGCGCGCATGCGGCGTTGCTTTTTCCGAATGCGAGGCCGAGAATGCGCTGAGGATTGCGCCGGGCCGATGTCGCGCGATCCCGCCATCGGCACTACGCGGATAAAGATCATGAAAAGACCGCTTTCGCTGACAGTCCTGGGGTGGTTCGTCATCGTCTCGAACGTGATCGGGTTGATCTCGCTGCCGTTTTCGCTTCGCGATCCCACCTCGCTCGCGGTGCTGCGCCACTCGCCGCTGCCGCTCGAGGCGACCGTCGCGCTCGCCGTCGTCAGCGAGACGCTGCATCTCGTCGCCGGGGTCGCGATCCTGAAGGGACGGATCTGGGGACGCAATCTCTACGCGATCGTCGCGCTCGTCGGATTCGCGATCTCCGCGTTCACGACGCCGTTCAAGGGCATGTTGATCATCGTCGCCGCGCTGATCGCGCTGTTCCTGCTCATTCTGTATAGCCCGGCCGCGACGGCCTACTTCAGGCAGGCAGCGTCATGAACGTGCTGCGCGACGTGCTCGCCGTGCTGCTGCACGTGCTCGGCAGCTTCTTCGCAATCACCGCGACGATGCTCATCGTCTGGCTGCAACCCGCGATGCCGCGGCGGCTCGTCTGGATTGCGGCGCTGCTCGTCGGCGCGGGCGCGCTGTATGCGGCCGGTGCGGCGATCGGCGCGTTCAGGCCGCGACTGCGGCCCGTCGGCATCGCGCTCGTCGTGTCGTCCGGGCTCGTGCTCCTCGACGTGCTCGCGATGGTTGGGCTGCGGCTGTCGCCGGATCTGCTCGCGATGGCGACCGCGTAGCATCCGGGGCTTGCGTTCTCGCTTCAGGATTTCGTGTGGGCGGCGCTGCTCGCGCTTGCGATCGGCGTCGCGGGCTGGCGGTTTGCTACGCGCAGCGGCGACTGACGCACGCTTGCCGGAACCTCGGCGGATTGTCTGCCGCACGACGGCGAAGCACGGCCGAGTCGGTGTGCCTGGCCGCGCCGTCCGCCGCTCAGCCCGTGACGCCGTCGATCCTTCGCGCGAAGCCTTCTGCGCTGCACAAAACCATTCAATTTCCAATCTCAGTTCTTTCAATTTCATTCATGTCGGCGTCATATCTCCCCCGTATCGTCCTTTCGTTTTTGAAAGAAACCACACCAACGGGAAGCCGAAAACATGAAGCGAGTGAGACTGGCGGCGCTCCTTTGCGCGAGCGTCTTCGGGGCGGCGGGCTGCGGCAGCGACGAGCCGAAGAGCCCAGCCGCATCGGACGACGGCGCGCAAACGACCGCCGCGCGCAATGTGATCTTCTTTCTGGGCGACGGGATGGGGATGACGACGCTGACGGCCGCGCGGATCTATGCGGTCGGCGAGGACGGCGCGCTCACGCTCGACACGCTGCCCGAGACCGCGTTCGTGAAGACCTATTCGAACGATGCGCAGGTGACGGACAGCGCGCCGTCGATGTCCGCGTACATGACGGGCGTGAAGACGAACAACGAAGTGATCTCGATGACGCCCGACACGAAGGCGATCGAGCCGACCGCGAGCCTCACCGGCAATTGCGGCGCGAACAACGGCAAATCGGTGCCGACGCTTCTCGAGATCGCGAAGGCGAAGGGACTCGCGACGGGCGTCGTGACGACGACCCGCGTCACGCACGCGACGCCCGCCGCGACCTACGCGCACGTGTGCCATCGCGACGCCGAGAACGACATCGCCGCGCAACTCGTGCCGGGCGGCGCGGGCTACAACGCGGCGCTCGGCGACGGCGTCGACGTCGTGCTGGGAGGCGGCACGCAGTTCTTCGTGCCGAAGGACGCGGGCGGCAAGCGCGCGGACGGCCGCAATCTCGTGAACGAGCTGAAGGCGAAGGGCTACGCGATCGCGCAGAACCGCGACGCGCTCCTCGCTGCCGATGCGACGAAGAGCGGCAAGCTCGCGGGCCTTTTCGCATCGAGCCACATGAGCTACGACCTCGACCGCGGCGCGACGAAGGAGCCGAGCCTCGCCGACATGGCGGCGCGCGCGCTCGACCTGCTGCAGAAGAACCCGAACGGCTACTTCCTGATGGTCGAAGGCGGGCGGATCGACCACGCGCTGCACGACACGAACGCGAAGCGCGCGCTGCAGGATACGGTCGCGTTCGACAACGCGATCAAGGCGACGCTCGACAAGGTCCGCCAGACCGATCCGGATCTGAAGAACACGTTGATCGTCGTGACGGCCGACCATGACCACACGCTCGTGCTGAACGGCTACGCGGCGCGCACGGGCAAGACGGAAGCGGGCAAGCCGGGCGTGCTCGGCGTGCTGCGCAACTATCAGACGGGCGCGATCGCGAAGGACGCGGACGGCGCGCCGTACACGATCATCGGCTTCGGCAACGGCGAGAACCGCGTGCAGGGCAGTCGCGCGGGCACGAGCCTCACCGACGCGGTGACGGGCGCCGACGACTACCGGCAGGAAGCGGTCGTTAGGATGGCGAAGGGCGGCGAGACGCACGGCGGCACCGATGTGTTCCTCGGCGCGATCGGGCGCGGCGCCGACGGCTTCCACGGCGTGATCGAGAACAATAAGGTGTTCGAGCTCGTGCGCAGCGCGGCGCAGCTCTGAGCGCGGCTTTGACGGAACAGGGGAAAACAGGATGTCGACTATGAAGCGCATCGCGGCGGCGGCGTTCGCCGCGGCGGCCCTCGCGGGCGGTTTCGGCAACGCGGCGCATGCCGAGGGCCAGGCGAAGAACGTGATCTTCTTCCTCGGCGACGGGATGGGCCCGACGACCGTGACGGCGAGCCGCATCTACAAGGTCGGCGAGGCCGGTCAACTGACGATGGAGAAGCTGCCGCGCACCGCGCGCATCAAGACTTTCTCGAATGACGCGCAGACGACCGACAGCGCGCCGTCGATGGCCGCGTACATGACCGGCGTGAAGATGAACAACGAAGTGCTGTCGATGTCGTCCGACACGCGCGCGATCGCGCCGGGCAGCGACGCGAACGGCAACAAGACGGTGAACAACTGCGGCGCGAACAACGGCAAGGCCGCGCCGACGCTGCTCGAGCTCGCGAAGGCGCGCGGCAAGGCGGTCGGCGCGGTCACGACGACCGAGCTCACGCACGCGACGCCCGCCGCGACCTACTCGCACATCTGCCATCGCGATGCGCAGTACGACATCGCCGCGCAGGCGGTGCCGGGCGGCGCGGGCTACAACGCGGCGCTCGGCGACGGCGTCGACGTGCTGATGGGCGGCGGCCGAAATCACTGGACGCCGTTCGATCCGGTCGCGAACAAGCGCGGTCGCGCGGACGGGCGCAATCTGCTCGCCGAGCTGCAGGCGAAGGGCTACGTGGTTGCCGCGACGAAGGACCAGCTCGCGCAGGCGGGCGGCGGCAAGCTGATCGGACTCTTCAGTACGACGAGCCATCTCGAGTACGAGCTCGATCGTGTCGCGGGCAAGGGAGAAGGCCCGGCGCAGCCGAGCCTCGCGGAGATGACCGCGAAGGCGATCGACGTGCTGTCGAAGAATCCGAACGGCTATTTCCTGATGGTCGAAGGCGGCCGGATCGATCACGCGCTGCACGGCACGAACGCGAAGCGCGCGCTCGAAGACACGGTCGCGTTCGACGAGGCGATCCGCACCGCGCTCGCGAAGGTCGATCTGTCGAACACGCTGATCGTCGTAACGGCCGACCACGACCACACGATGACGATCAACGGCTATTCGAAGCGCGGCAATCCGATTCTCGACATCAGCCGCAGCTATCGCGACGGCCAGCCCAGCAAGGACGCGGACGGCAACACGTATACGACGCTCGTGTTCGGCAACGGCGCGAACCGGCCGAACCTGCGCGCGTCGGTGGATTCGGCGACCGCGACGGGCGAGGCGTACCTGCAGGAAGTCGGCGTGCGGATGGGCAGCCCCGGCTCCGAGACGCACGGCGGCGGCGACGTGATGCTGTTCGCGGACGGCGCCGATGCGAAGGCGTTCAAGGGCACGCTCGACAACACGAAGGTGTTCGGCCTCGTGAAGTCGGCGTTCGGGTTCTGAGCAAACGGGAGGCGATGCGGATGTTCGCGGTGAAACGAACCGTCGCGCGGCGCGTGTGTGTTGTACTTGGTGCGGCGGTTACGCTCGCCACTGCGTCAGCGGTTGCCGCGTCTTCCGCACCCGATCTCGACGCGGTACTGCTGCACGAAAGTACATCGGTGAGCGCGGACGGCGTGACGCGCACCGTCGTCTATCGCGAGCGGATGGTGCGCCGCGACGGGCACGTGTGGATCGAGCGCGTGCTGCCTGCGGGTGTGAAGCATGCCGAAGCAAACGACGCGCACGCGCATGGCGATCACGCGCACGACGATGCGCGTGCGCAAGCACCGCGCGGCGGCGTGCGTCCCGCCGCGGCGACGACGGACGCGCACGCGGGCCACAAGCACTTCAACTTCGATGCGGCGACGCGGCACGTGACGTACGACGGCGGCCGGGTCCGCATCGAATACGTGGATGCGGCGCAGCGCACGATCGTCGCGGTGCCGTCCACCGAGTACGAGACGACGGGCTTCGACGGCTCGTGGGACAACGCGTACTACATCACGCCGCCGTCGCAATTGAAGCGCTTCGCCGCGAAGTCGAAGCCGGGGCCGACGCCCGGCACGCGCTGGTACGAGCAGACGGTCGGCGCGCCGCGCGCGCAGGGCATGAACCGCATTCTGTGGAGCGACACGCTGCAGGCGCCGCTCGCGATCGAGTATCGCAGCGCGGACGGCCACGCGGCGCGCAAGCTGACGCTCACGCCGGCGCCGCGCGCGAAGGTGCTGCCGTGGCAGCAGTTGCAGTCGTATGCGCGCAAGGAATACGCGGACTATCTCGACTGACGTGCGAAGCGCGATACGTTCGCGTGCGATGCTGCGCAAGGCAAGGCAAGGCAAGGCAAGGCAAGGCAAGGCAAGGCAAGGCAAGGCAAGGCAAGGCAAGGCGCGCGTAGGTACGTTTCGTCGTGCCGCGCTGCGCCGCGCACGCGCACGCGGGTTTTTCGTCGGTTACGATGCTGGCTGGTTCAATTCGACCCGGGCCGCTTCGATGCCAGCTTCCTCGATCCTTCTCGAAGTCATCGCGACGACGATCGGCGATGCGAAAGCCGCCGCCCGCGCGGGCGCCGATCGTCTCGAACTCGTCACCGCGATCAGCGAAGGCGGATTGACGCCGAGCATCGGCGTGATCGAGGCCGTCGCGGCCGCGGTGCCGATTCCCGTCAACGTGATCGTGCGGCCGCACAGCCGCTCGTTCCATTACGACGCGAGCGAGCTCGCGGCGATCGCACGCGACGTGCGCGCGGCCGTCGCGGCGGGCGTGAACGGCGTTGTGTTCGGGATGCTCGATGCGCACGGCGACGTCGATCTCGATGCGTTGCGGCGCATCGCCGACGCGGCCGACGGGCGCGACCTCACGTTTCATCGCGCCTTCGACGTCGCGCGTGATCTGAATGCCGCGCTCGACACGCTGCTGCGCGTGCCGTCTGTCACGTCGGTGCTGACATCGGGCGGGCATCCGTCGGTGCTCGACGCACGCGAAGTCGTCGCGCGGATGGTGCGCCGCGCCGAAGGCTCGACGTGCACGGTGCTCGCGGGGGCGGGGCTTACTGTCGATGCGGTCGGCGGCTTCGTGCGCGCGACAGGTGTGCGGGCCGTGCACTTGGGCTCGGGCGTGCGCGAGCGCGGCGAGGTGCTCGCGCCGATCGACGAGCGGCTCGTCGCGAAGGCGCGTGCGACGCTCGATGCGGCGGGGCGGGAGTAGGGCCCCGATCGAACGCGGGCACGTGTGCGTGCGAGGATTCGTCGATGCGTGACAAAAAGGACCGGGATCTCATGATCATGAAAAACACCTCAAAGATTGGATCGGCGTCCAACTTTCGGGGGGCAGTTCATCGTCCCGGCATTTTTGTATCGATCATGCTGGCGTTTGGTGTTCGGCGTTCAACTTCCGCACCGAGCACCGAGCACCGAGCACCGAGCACCGAGCACCGAGCACCGAGCACCGAGCACCGAGCACCGAGCACCGAGCGATAAGCGCCGAGCCTGCGTTGACCGGCAGCCGCATTTCCGCGCGCACCGCCGACATCGGCCCTCGTACTCAAGCCCTCAAGCCCTCAAGCCCTCAAGCCCTCAAGCCCTCAAGCCATCAAGCCCTCAACTGCGTCGCCTCGCTCGCCGACATCCCGAGCCGCGCGAGCAGCTTGCGGTCCGCTTCCGCGCGCGGATTGCCGGTCGTCAACAGCACGTCGCCGTAGAACATCGAGTTCGCGCCCGCGAGGAAGCACAGCGCCTGCATCGAATCGTCGAGCTGCTCGCGGCCCGCCGACAGCCGCACCATCGCCTTCGGCATCGTGATCCGCGCGACCGCGATCGTGCGCACGAACTCGAGCGGGTCGAGCGGCTCCGCGCTCTCGAGCGGCGTGCCTTCGATCGCGACGAGATTGTTGATCGGCACAGATTCCGGATACGGGTTCATGTTCGCGAGCTGCGTGAGCAGGCCCGCGCGCTCGCGGCGCGATTCGCCCATTCCGATGATCCCGCCGCAGCACACGTTGATGCCCGCGTCGCGCACGCGCTCGAGCGTGTCGAGGCGATCCTGGTAGGTGCGCGTCGAGATGACCTGGCCGTAGAACTCCGGCGACGTGTCGAGATTGTGGTTGTAATAGTCGAGGCCCGCTTCGGCGAGCGCCTTCGCCTGATGCGCCTCGAGCATGCCGAGCGTCACGCAGGTCTCGAGGCCCATCTCCTTCACGCCGCGGATCATGTCCTTGATCGGCTCGATGTGCCGATCCTTCGGATTGCGCCACGCCGCGCCCATGCAGAAGCGCGTCGCGCCGTTGTCCTTCGCGGCGCGCGCGGCGGCGAGCACCGCATCCACTTCCATCAGCTTCTCCGCCTTCAGGCCGGTGTCGTGATGCGCGGACTGCGAGCAGTAGCCGCAGTCCTCTTCGCAGCCGCCCGTCTTGATCGACAGCAGCGTCGACAGCTGGATCGCGTTCGCGTCGAAGTGCTCGCGATGCACCTGCTGCGCACGGAACAGCAGATCGTTGAACGGCAGCTCGTAGAGCGCGATCACGTCGGCGACGCGCCAACGCGGCGCGACGGGCGCGGCCACCGGCGTTTCGGTCGTCGCGGAAGCGGTTTGAGCTTGGGTCATGTCGGTCATCCTTCGGAACAGGGATCGATTCGAAAAATCATGGGCGATCGGCGATAAGCCGGCAAAAAATCAGCGCGGCGCGGCGGCGCGCAGCGCGTTCAGCAAGCGGTTCACGTCGAGCGCGTCCGACGCCGCCTCCGGCGACGGCGGGCGCATGTGCGCGACGTCGCCGACGAGCGGCGCGCAGTGCTCGCGTTCGAGCCATGCGCGCAGCGTGTCGACGTTCTCGTCGGCGAAGCGCATCGCCGGATCGACGCGGTTCGCGACCCACCCGGCGATCGCGAGGCCGCGCGCGGCGATCGCGTCGGCGGTCAACAGCGCGTGGCTGATGCAGCCGAGCCGCACGCCGACGACGAGCACGACGGGCAAGCCGAGCGCGATCGCGAGATCGGCGGTGTCGCGCGTGTCGGTCAGCGGCACGCGAAAGCCGCCGACGCCTTCGACGACGACGACATCCGCTGCTTCGCACGCGCGGCGATGCGCGGCGACGATCGTGTCGATGTCGAGCGTCACGCCTTCGCGCGCGGCGGCGATGTGCGGCGCGGCGGGCGCCTTCAGCAGGAACGGCGTGCGGATCGCGGCGGGCAGCGCGACGTTCGCGGCGGCGTCGAGCTGGTCCGCGTCTTCGTTGCGCCATACGCCGTCGCGCTCGTATGCGCCCGCGGCGATCGGCTTCAGCGCGGCCGCGCGCAGCCCGGCGCGCGCGAAGCCGTGCAGCAGCGCGGCTGACACGAAGGTCTTGCCGATCTCGGTATCGGTGCCCGTCACGAACAGCGAAAGCGGCGCGCTCATGCGGCGGCCTCGACCGGTGTGACGAGCGCCGCTTCGAGGCGCGCGAGATCGTCGAACGAATGCGCGGCCGACAGCGAGATCCGCAGCCGCGACGTGCCGGCCGGCACCGTCGGCGGCCGGATCGCGGGCACCCACAGGCCTTGCGCGTCGAGCGCGGCCATCGCGGCGAGCGTCGCTTCGTTGCTGCCGATCACGAGCGGCTGCACGGCCGTGTGCGAATCGACCGGCCGCCACGGCGTCGCGCGCAGGATCGCACGCGTGCGGTCGATCAGCGCGGCGAGATGCGCGCGCCGCGCGTCGCCTTCGTCGCTCGCGATCACCTCGAGGCTCGCGGACACCGCGCACGCGACGGACGGCGGCGCGGCCGTCGTGAAGATGTAGCTGCGCGCGCGCTGCACGAGCCATTCGATCACGGTCTCGTGCGCGACGACGAACGCGCCCGCAACACCCGCCGCCTTGCCGAGCGTGCCGACGTAGACGAGGTTCGGCGAGCGCAGCCCGTATGCGGCGAGCGCGCCGCGCCCTTGCGGGCCGAGCACGCCGAAGCCGTGCGCGTCGTCGACGACGAGCCATGCGCCGTGCGCTTCGGCGAGCGCGACGAGGCGCGCGAGCGGCGCGACATCGCCGTCCATGCTGAACACGGTGTCGGAGACGATCAGCTTCGTTTGCGCGTCGGATGCGGCGAGCCGCGCTTCGAGCGCGTGCATGTCGCCGTGCGAATAGACCGCTACGTCGGCGCGCGACAGCCGCGCGCCGTCGATCAGCGATGCGTGGTTCAGTTCGTCCGAGAAGATCGTCGCGCCGCGGCCCGTGAGCGCGGTCAGCGCGGCGAGGTTCGCCATGTAGCCGGTGCTGAAGTAGAGGGCGCGCGGCGCGTCGGAGAAGCCGCCCGAGAATGCGGCGAGTTCGTCTTCGAGCGCCGCGTGCGCGCGCGAGTGGCCGCCGAGCAGATGCGAGCCGCCGCTGCCCGAGCCGTAGCGGCGCGCGCCTTCGGCGAAGGCTTCGATCAGCCGGGGGTGGGCGGCGAGCCCGAGATAATCGTTGCTGGCGAAGCCGACGATCTCGCGGCCGTCGACCGTCATGTGCGCGCTGCACGCGGTGTCGGCGATGCGACGGCGGCGGCGCAGCCCTTGCGCGTCGAGATCGGCGAGGCCGCGTTCGAGCGTGGCGAGCAGATTCATGAGCGTGCCTCCGTGAGCGTTGCGTCGAGCGTCGCGCGCGTGCGCGAAGCGAGCCATTCGATTTCGCCGTCGTCGAGAATGTACGGCGGCATCAGATAAACCGTCGTGCCGATCGGGCGCAGCAGCGTCTCGCGCGCGAGCGCGTGCTCGAAGAAGCGGCGCGGGAACGTCTTTGCCGCGTCGCCTTCGAGCGCGACGTCGAACGCGAAGATCGTGCCGCGCTCGCGCAGGTGACGCACGTGCGGATGCGACGCGAGCGGCGCGAGCGCTGCGCGCATCAGCGCGGACTTGCGCGCGTTCTCGGCGAGCACGTCGTCGGCGTCGAACAGGTCGAGCGTCGCGACCGCCGCGCGGCACGCGAGCGGATTGCCGGTGTACGAATGCGAGTGCAGGAAGCCGCGCGCGACGTCGTCGTCGTAGAACGCATCGAAGATCGCGTCGCGCGACAGCACGAGCGACAGCGGCAGATAGCCGCCGCTGATGCCCTTCGACAGACACATGAAATCGGGCCACACGTTCGCCTGCTCGCACGCGAAGAATGTGCCGGTGCGCCCGCAGCCGACCGCGATCTCGTCGGCGATCAGATGCACGTCGTGCGCGTCGCACAGCGCGCGCAAGCCGCGCACGTACGACGGATCGTGCATCGCGAAGCCGGCCGCGCACTGCACGAGCGGCTCGACGATCAGCGCGGCGATCCTGTCGCCGCGCTCGGCGAAGAGGCGCTTCACGTCTTCGAGCGCGCGCGCGGCGACGTCCGCGGCCGTTTCGCCCGGCTGCGCGTTGCGCGCATCGGGCGACGCGACGACGTGCGCGGCGCGGATCAGAGGATCGTACGCGTCCTTGAACAGCGCGACGTCGGTCACGCCGAGCGCGCCGATCGTCTCGCCGTGATAACCGTTCGCGATGCAGACGAATTCGTGCTTGTCGCCGCGGCCGCGATTGCGCCACGCATGGAAGCTCATCTTCAGCGCGATCTCGACGGCCGACGCGCCGTCCGATGCGAAGAACGCATGGCCGAGCGTGTGCCGCGTGCGCGCGGCGAGACGCTCGGCGAGCTCGATCGCGCTCTCGTGCGTGCAGCCCGCAAGCATCGCGTGCTCGAGCGTGTCGAGCTGCGCTTTCAGCGCCGCGTTGATGCGCGGGTTCGCGTGGCCGAACAGGTTCACCCACCACGAGCTGATCGCGTCGAGATAGCGGTTGCCTGCGCGATCGACGAGCCACGCGCGTTCGCCGCGCGCGACCGGGATGAGCGGCAGCCGTTCATGGTGCTTCATCTGCGTGCAAGGGTGCCAGACCGCGCGCAGGCTGCGCGCGACCCAGTCGTCGGTTGCGTGTGTGCTCAAGACTGCTCCGGGACCAAAACGCGTCGAGGGCGCGAGAGGCGCCGCTCGCTCATGCGGGATCGACGGCGGCGAAGGCGCTCGATCGGATGGCGAAAACGCGTGTGCAAAACGAAAACCGGGGCTGAGATTAGCGTGTTTTGCGCTTCGTTGCAGTACCCGTTACAAAACGCTGGCGCCTTTCTGGTGGCGGAGTTCGGCGCATTTCGCGACGGCTCGCGACGGTTCGGTTCAGATCGTTCGAATAGGGCGCATAAGGCGACGGCAAAGAGTCGCTACCCGTTGAACGGAAACCGTGCGGCGCATGGCCGAAAAACGGTGAGCGACGGAAAAAAGCGCTTTCGCGCGCGGTCGAATGCAATCGGCGTGGACTGAGGAGCCGGTGGCGCGCGCGGACGACGCGCGGCATCGATGTGAGGAAAGCGGAAAAAAAGCGGGGAAGGAAAGCGTCTTGCCTCGACGCTGGCACACGCGCGGCCGATGAGCCGATCAGCGGCTCGCGAGCGCGCGCGCGGCGCTCGGCGATTCGTCTGCCGTTTGCGCGCCCGCATCGCGCCAGACGACGCGATTGTCGACCGCATAGAGCTGGCATTGTCCGGCGCCTTGCTTGCGGCAGCCTTCGAGCGCGAGCGCCATCGGATCGTCGCCGCCTTCGGCCCACGACCACGCGCCTTCGCTCGATACCGCGAACGCGCGGCTCGGATGCTGCGCGAGGAAGCGGCGATACGCGGCGCGGCCGGCGTCGTCGACGAACGGCACGGCTTCGACCGCGTCGATCGCCGCGTAGCCGGTCGCCTTCGGCTCGTGCGGATTCGCGACCGCGTAGCGGACCGAGGTCGGCAGATCGAGCTGCGCGAGGAACGACGCGACGGGCGGCCACCAGATCGGCACGCCGTCGCGATCGACGATGATCCGGTGCGCGTCGTCCTTGTAGCGGCCGAAGTCGACGAAGAGCGTGCTCGCGCCGTGCGACGTGTACGCGTCGCGCAATCGCGCGACGAGCGCGGGCGACCACACCGAGTCGTTGTCGCCGTACAGCCACAGCGATGGCACGTGCGTGCGCGAGCCGTACGTATCGAACGCGTTGACGAGGTTCTTCTGCCAGCCTTCGCAGAGATCCTGGCGCAGCCCGCCCGAGAAGTTGATGATCCCGCGCACGCCGCGCGCGGCTTCGGCGCCGTAGGCGAGCGACACGAGGCCGCCGTGCGACGTGCCCGCGACGACGACGCGCCGCGCGTCGACGTAAGGCAGCTTCGACATGTAGCCGATCGTCGCGGCGACGTCGCGCGCCTGCGCGACGCCGTTGCGCTCGACGTCGCAGCCTTCCTGGATGTACGCGCCGCCCGAGCCCGCGAAGCCTTCGCGGTTCGGCGCGACGACCGCATAGCCGCGCCGCACGAACTCGCGTGCGAACGACAGCGGCCGGCTGCGCGGCTGCGCGCGCAGATCGCCGGGATTCTTGCCGTGGTTGAAGACGACGAGCGGGAACGGGCCGGGGCCGTCCGGCTTGAACACCGTCGCCTCGAGCGTGACCGTGCCGGCGGCGTCGATCGGGATGCGGATGATCGTTTCGTTGAGATTCGCGGCGACGGGCGGTAGGCCCGAATCGCCGTAGTCGAAGCGCTCGGCGTTCGCGAGCGCGCGGGGCGCGGCGGCAGGCGCGGACGGAATGCCGGACGGCAGCGGACCGGCCTGAGCGGCCGACAGCACGCATGCCGCGATCCATCCCGTCATCACCTTGCCAAATGCCATGCCTGAGCCCACCGACGCGAATTGCACCAAATGTGGGCCATCCTAGCCTGACAAATTTCGGTTGTGCAATGCCGGAATAACCCGGCATTGCGAAATTCGTCGCAGTCCGCGGATATCGGCCGGGGCGAACTCAGCGGTCGCTTACATCGCCGTCGACATAGCGCCACGCGCCTTGCGCGTCGCGCGTGAAGCGGCTCGTTTCGTGCATCCGGTGCGCGCGTCCGCCGACTTTGTAGCGCGCGACGAATTCGACTTCGGCGTGCGTATCGTCGAGCGGCGCATGACGCCTGATCGCGAGGCCGAGCCAGCGCGGCGCGTCCGCGCGGCCGGCGTCGGCGTTTGCGTTGAGGTCGGGCGGGCAGGTGCGCGGGTCCCAGGTCGCGCGCAGGTAGTCGGTCGCGCCGAGCACGTAGGCGCTATAGCGCGAACGCATCAGCTCGAGCGCCGTCGACGCGGGGACATGCTCGTCGATCAGGCGTCCGCAGCAATCCGCGTAACGCGGCGCCCGTGCATTCGCGGACGCGCCGGGCGCGGCGCCGCCGCACGGACAGTCGAGCGGACGCTCGGAGATATTCGTCGTGGCTTGCATCGTGATTCGAGGGACGGAGCGGCCGGCTCACCAGCCGAGCTCGACGCCGTCGTATTGGAAGAAGCGGCCGTTCGCATGCTCGCGGTCGCCCGCCGCCTGCGCGATCACGCGGCGCATGCCGGCGACGCTCGCCTGCGGATCGAGCGCGGCCTGCGCGCCGCCCATGTCGGTGCGCACCCAGCCCGGATGCAGCGCGATGCAGGCCGCATGCCGCGCCTGCAGCGACGCGACCCGCAGCGCGTCGTTCACCGCCGCCTTGCTCGCGCGATACAGCCAGCCTGTCGTGCCGGTCGCCTCGCTGATGCTGCCCATCTTGCTCGACAGCACCGCGAGGACGCCGCGGCTCTCCTCGACGAGCGGCAGCAGGATCGGCAGCAGCAGCATCGGGCCGAGCACGTTCGTGTGCATCACCGCGTCGAAGTCCCCCGCGCTGACGGGCTCGACGCCCGCCGTGCGCGGACCGTACACGCCCGACACGACGACGGCCGCGTCGAGCGCGACGTCGCCCAGCCGCCCGTCGAACGCGGCGACCGCTTCGGGCTGCGCGACGTCGAGCGCGAGCGCGCGCGCGCCGATCGAATCGAGCGATGCGAGCGACGCTTCGTCGCGCGCGGTGGCGATCACGCGCCAGCCGTCGTGCAGATATTGGCGCGCGAACTCGCGGCCGATGCCGCGCGATGCGCCGACGATCAATACGGTCTTCATCGAAGGACTCCTGTTCGAGTGCGCGCCGGATCGGTCAGATCAGCTCGATGCCCATCGCGGTCGCCTCGCCGCCGCCGATGCACAGGCTCGCGACGCCGCGCTTGGCCGCGCGCGCGCGCAGCGCGCCGATCAGCGTGACGAGGATGCGTGCGCCCGATGCGCCGATCGGATGGCCGAGCGCGCACGCGCCGCCGTTCACGTTCACCTTGTCGTGCGGCAGGTCGTGCTCCTTCATCGCCGCCATCGTGACGACCGCGAACGCCTCGTTGATCTCGTACAGATCGACTTCGGCCGCGCGCCAGCCGTTCTTGTCGAACAGGCGGCGGATCGCGCCGACGGGCGCCGTCGTGAACTTCGACGGCGCCTGCGCGAACGTCGAATGGCCGACGACGCGCGCGAGCGGCGCGACGCCCAGCCTGTCGGCCGTCGAGCGGCGCATCATCACGAGCGCGGCCGCGCCGTCGGAGATCGACGACGCATTCGCGGCGGTCACGGTGCCCGTCTTGCTGAACGCGGGCTTGAGCGTCGGAATCTTCTCGGGGCTTGCCTTGAACGGCTGCTCGTCGCGCGCGACGATCGTTTCGCCCTTCTTGCCGGCGACCGTCACGGGCGCGATTTCCCACGCGAACGAGCCGTCTTCGTTCGCCCGCTTCGCGCGCGCGAGCGATTCGATCGCGAACGCGTCCTGCGCCTCGCGCGTGAACGCGTACTCGCCCGCGCATTCATCGGCGAACGTGCCCATCAGGCGGCCCTTGTCGTACGCGTCCTCGAGGCCGTCGAGGAACATGTGGTCGAGCACCTGGCCGTGGCCCATCCGCATCCCCGCGCGCGCCTTCGGCAGCAGGTACGGCGCGTTCGTCATGCTTTCCATGCCGCCCGCGATCGCCACGTCGACCGAGCCCGCGACGAGCATGTCGTGCGCGAACATCGCCGCGCGCATGCCCGAGCCGCACATCTTGTTGACCGTCGTGCAGCCGACGGAAAGCGGCAGCTTCGCGCCGAGCGCCGCTTGCCGCGCGGGGGCCTGGCCCTGACCCGCGGGCAGCACGCAGCCCATGATTGCTTCGTCGATCTGCTCCGGTTTCAGGCCCGCGCGCTCGAGCGCCGCGGCGATCGCGGCCGCGCCCAGCTGCGGCGCGGCGAGCGAAGCGAAGTCGCCCTGAAAGCCCGCGATCGGCGTGCGTGCCGCCGAAGCGATGACGATCGGATCCTGATCAACAGCCGTCATGTTTCGTCTCCTTGATGGTTTGGGCAATGAGATCGACCGCGCCGGCGAGCTGCGCCGCGTCGGCCGCCACGACGTCATTGTCCGCCGAATGCGCGCTTTTTGCCGAGAGCGCGCCGACCGCGCGACGGTACGTCGCATCCAGTTCGTCGGGATGCGACACGGACATCCCGAGATTGCGCATCCGGCCGTCCTGCACGCCGTACACGAGCGCGTGCACGGTGAGCGGCTGGCCGCGCGCCCACGCGTCGTTGACGATCGTCGTGCGGCACACGTTGACGACCTGCTCGATCGAATTCAGTTCGATGAGGCGCCGGTAGCGCGCTTCGCCGAGCGGCCATTCGTCGAGCAGCGACGCGTGCTTCTCGCGCACGTCCTGCACGTGATGCAGCCAGTTGTCCGCGAGCCCGACGCGGCGGTTGTGCAGCGCCGCGTTCACGCCGGAGCAGCCATAGTGGCCGACGACCATGATGTGCTTGACCTTCAGCAGATCGACCGCGAACTGGATCACCGACAGGCAGTTGAGGTCGGTGTGCACGACGACGTTCGCGATGTTGCGGTGGACGAACACTTCGCCGGGCGGCAGGCCGATGATCTGGTTCGCGGGCACGCGCGAATCGGAGCAGCCGATCCACAGATACTCGGGCGCCTGCTGGTCGGCGAGGCGCGAGAAGTATTGCGGGTCGCCGGCGAGCTTGCGTTTGACCCAGGCGTCGTTGTTGTCGAACAGATGGGAGAGCGGATGGTCGTTCGTGTTCATCTCAAGTCGTTTCCGTGGGATGAAAGAGGGGCGTTCGTGCGCGGCGGGCGGCCGCGCTCATGCGGCGGCGCGCTTGCCGGCGTCGGCCGCGTCGCCTTCGGAGAAACGCGCCGGATAGCGGATGCAGAAGCGCAGCGCCGGCTCGTACGCGAAGAAATCGGGCAGCTCGCCGCGCAGCAGGCGGTCCTTGCTGTCCTGCCAGAGTTGCGGATCGAAGAAGTCGGCGTGATGCTTCATGAAGTATTCGCGCACGCGCGGATCGCCGAGCAGGAACGGCGCGTAGGTTTCCGGGAAGATGTCGTGCGGGCCGACCGTATACCACGGTTCGTCGGACATCTCGTCTTCGTCGGTGCGCGGCGGCGGCACGCGGCGGACGTTGCAGTCGGTCAGGTACTCGATCTCGTCGTAGTCGTAGAACACGACGCGCCCGTGGCGCGTGACGCCGAAGTTCTTGTACAGCATGTCGCCGGGGAAGATGTTCGCCTGGATCAGCTCCTTCACCGCGTTGCCGTACTCGCGCACGCCGTGCTCGATCTTCGCGTCGTTGCCGCTTTGCAGATACAGGTTGAGCGGCACCATCCGGCGCTCGATGTACAGGTGCTCGATGACGAGGTTGTCGCCGTCGTATTCGAGCAGCGACGGCACTTCCTTTTCGAGCTCGCGCACGAGCGCGTCGTCGAGCCGCGCGAGCGGCAGGGCGACGCTCGAGTATTCGAGCGTGTCCGCCATCCGGCCGAGACGGTCGTGGCGCTTGACGAGCAGGTACTTGTCCATGATCTGCTCGCGCGTCGTTTCCTTCGGCGGCGGGAAGCGGTCCTTGATCATCTTGAACACGTACGGAAACGACGGCAGCGTGAACACGAGCATCACGAGCCCCTTGATGCCGGGCGCGACGATGAAGCGGTCGCTCGAATGCGACAGGTGATGCAGCAGATCGCGATAGAACAGGTTTTTGCCCTGCTTCTGCAGGCCCACCGACGTGTAGATTTCGGCCTTCGGCTTGCCCGGCATGATCGAACGCAGGAACTGCACGTACGCGGACGGCACGTTCATGTCGACGAGGAAGTACGAGTGCGAGAAGCTGAAGATGATCTTCAACTGGTCGCGGCGCAGCAGCACGGTGTCGAGCGCGAGAAGGCCCGCGCGCACGTGGCGGATCGGCACCGCGAACGGCAGCACGCGGTCGCCGTTGATGATGCGGCCGATGATGTACGCGGTCTTGTTCCGGTAGAACAGCGACGACAGCACGTGGATCTGGAAATTCACCGCTTCGTCGAACGCGCCGAACTCGTCGTGGATCGCCTGCATGATGCAGGCGATGTCGCGCTCGAGATGCTCGAACGGCGGGTTCAGCTGGAAATTCGTGACGATCCGCTCGAGCGTCGCCGCGAGCCCCTCGCTGCCCGGATAGTACGCGCGGTAGGTCGGCTTCGCGGCGGGCTCGTCGTTCTCGATGTATTCGGTCGAGATCGCCGGGCGCACGAAGATGAAGTCGTTGTTGAAGTACGAGCGATGCAGGATCTTGCAGCACACCGAATTGAAGAACGTCTCCGCGCATTCGGGCTGACGGTGCGATGTCAGGAGACCGATGTAATGCAGCTTGATCTGCGGCCAGACTTCGCTGTCGATGTTCTCGGCGTCGTACTCGTCTTCGAGCAGCTCGACGCATTCGCGCACGCGGTCGTCGTACGACGTGATGCGCTCGCGCGCGAGCCGCTGCAGCCCATGCCAGTTCGCGCCCTCGAACAGATCCTTCGCTTCGACGGCCGCTTCGCGGAAGATCCGGTAGTGGCGATCGAAGTTCTCGAGGATCGTCTGCGCGACGTCGAAGCCGATCTGCGAGGACAGCAGTTTGGGAAAGTGATTCATCGTGCGCGGGCTCACAGGCGGAAAGCTCACGCCATTTTAGCGCCCGGACGGCGTGCTTTAGGCAAAGCGGGGCGATTCGGCGCAGGCGGCCCGCGCGAACGGTTCAGCGACGTTCGCCGACGTTTCGCGGATCTTCCCGCAACGCTCGGGGTTCGCGCGGGATCGTGGCGCGATCTTTTTTCAGGGGCGCGAAGGCTCGCGGCGCGCGGTTTCGCGTTGAGCGATAGAATCGGTTCCGGTTCGCGCCGCACCGCGGGCCCGACGACAACGCAACGAGACACCCCCGATGAACGCACTGGAACACCAACTCGATTACCCGTTCGCCGACACGCTGCCCGAGCCGGGCAGCTTCGTCGAGGTCGCGCCGGGCGTGCGCTGGCTGCGCATGCCGCTGCCGTTCGCGCTCGACCACATCAACCTCTGGCTGTTGCGCGACGAGATCGACGGGCAGGCGGGCTGGACGATCGTCGACTGCGGGATCGCGTCGGCGGACATCAAGGCGCATTGGGAGCGGATCTTCGATGCGCATCTGGACGGCCTGCCCGTGCTGCGCGTGATCGTCACGCACTGCCATCCGGATCATTTCGGACTCGCGAACTGGCTGTGCGAAGGCGGCGACGGCGCGCGCTGGAACGTGCGGCTGTGGATGACGCTCGGCGAATACCTGTTCGGCTGCCTGATGGCGGCCGGCAACGGCTCGAATGCGGGCGGGCCGGGCGCGGCCGAGCACTTCGCGCGCCATGGCCTGACCGACGCCGCCGCGCTCGACAAGCTGCGCAACCGCCGCAGCTACTTCTCGGATCTCGTGCCCGGCGTGCCGCCGCGCTACCGGCGGCTGCGCGAGGGCGACGCGGTCGAGATCGGCGGACGAGAATGGCGCGTCGTCACGGGCTACGGCCATTCTCCCGAACATTGCGCGCTCCACAGCGCAGCGGACGGTGTGCTGATTTCCGGCGACATGGTGCTGCCGCGGATCTCGACGAACGTGTCGGTGTTCGATCTCGAGCCGGAGGCGAATCCGCTCGCGCTCTATCTGGGCTCGCTCGGCCGCTACGAGGCGATGGCGTCCGACACGCTCGTGCTGCCGTCGCACGGCAAGCCGTTCCGCGGGCTGCGCACGCGCATCGCGCAGCTGCGCGCGCATCACGACGCGCGGCTCGCCGAGGTGCGCGACGCGTGCCGCGAGCGGCCGTCGAGCGCGGCCGACATCGTGCCGATCATGTTCCGGCGGCGCGAGCTCGACATTCATCAGATGACTTTTGCGCTCGGCGAGGCGATCGCGCACCTGAACCTGCTGTGGCTCGCGGGCGAGCTCGTGCGCGAGACGGGCGCGGACGGCGTGATCCGGTTCCGGCAGGCGGGCTGATGCGGCCAGCGGCGCGGGGGCGGCTTCGGGCGATCGATTTAGGGCTGTCGATTGCGGCGCGTCGATGTCGCTTGCGGGCGGTTGATTCGATTGCCGTTCGCGTTGCGCCGATCGTCGATTGCCCGGCATCGTTCGGCGTGCGATGTTTGCCGCGCGCATGCCCTCCCCTGAGGCAGGCAGCCATCCGCCGCCTCAGCAAGCGAGCGCATCGCTTGTTGCGGGCCGTCGGCCGTCTTCAGGCCACCGGTTTCATGCCTCGGCTCGATCCCGCTCCCGACATCGAATCGCCGTCGCCGGCCCAATCTCGGATGCCCGGCGATCCGGCGTCACGCGACGGGCTCGAAGCGCCACCCATCTGCCGTCCACCGCATCGTATGCGTCGGTGCGAGCGCGTCGATGAACGCCGCGTCGTGCGACACCACGACGATCGCGCCCGGGAAATCCTCGAGCGCCGCTTCGAACGCCTGCACCGATTCGAGATCGAGGTGGTTCGTCGGCTCGTCCAGCAACAAGAGCTGCGCGGGCGTCTCGCGCCAGAGCGCACACGCGAGCGCGGCCTTCAGCCGCTCGCCGCCGCTCAGGCGCGCGGTCGGCTGAGTCGCGCGCGTCGCGTCGAGCTGTAGCAGCGCGAGGCGGCTGCGCAGCTCGCCTTCCACGAGCGGCGTGCGCAGCGCCGCGAGCTGCTCGACGACCGAGCGCTGCGGATCGAGCAGCGCGAGCCGCTGATCGAGATACGCGAGCGGCACGTGCGTGTCGCAGCGTCCCGAGCGAGGCGCGAGTTCGCCGGCGAGCACGCGCAGCAGCGTCGATTTCCCGCAGCCGTTCAGTCCCGCGAGCGCGATCCGCGCGGGCCCGTACGCGGACCACGTGACGGTCGCGGCGCGCGCGTGCGCGGGCAGCCACGGCAGGCGCGCGGCGTCGAGCGTGAAGAGCCGGCGGCGCGCGCCGACTTCGGTGCCCGGCAGCGACACCAGCACCGGCGCGTCCGGCTCGACGCGCTGCGCCGCCTCCTGCACTGCGTCGCTCATTGCGGCCTTCGCGTCGCGATGATCGCGCCGCACGCGGCCCATGATGTCGTTCGCACTGCCGATCAGCGCCATGCGCTCGGTACTCGACACGTTTGCCGTCAGCGCATAGCGGCGTGTGCCGGCCGCATGCCGCTGGATCGTGTCGTGCTCGCGCGCGAGCCGGCGGCGCTCGCGGTCGCGCTCCGCGCGTGCGTGATCGAGCGCGGCCTGCGCCGCGTGCGCTTCGGCGTCGCGCTGCGCGCGATACGCGGCGTAGTTGCCGCCGTAGACGCGCGCGCCGCGCGGCGTCAGCTCGACGATCCGCGCGACCTCGTGCAGCAGCGCGCGATCGTGGCTGACGACGATCAGGCCGCCGCGCCAGCGGGCGAGCGCGGCGCGCAGCCATGTGCGGCCGGGTGCATCGAGATGGTTCGTCGGCTCGTCGAGGACGAGCAGGTCGGCGCCCGACAGCAGCGCGCCGATCATCGCGACGCGTGCGAGCTGGCCGCCGCTCAGCGTGTGCGCGGGCGCATCGGCGTCGATCGGCAGGCCGGCATCGTCGAGCGCCGCGCGCCAGCGCTCGGCAAGATCCCAGCGCCCGTCGAGCGTGTCGAAGTCGTCTTCGAGCGCATCGCCGCGCGCGACGCGCTCGAGCGCCGCTAGCGGTGCGTCGAGATGCGCGACGGCGGCGGCCGTGCGTTGCGGGTCGTGCGTCGCGTCGGCATCGTGCTGTGCGACGAAGGCGATCGACGCATGCCGGCCGATCGCGCCCGCCGTCGGCGCGAGCCGGCCCGCGATCAGGCGCGCGAGCACGCTCTTGCCGGCGCCGTTGCGGCCGACGATCGCGGTCGGCGTGCGATCGAACGTGAGGTCGAGCGAATCGAACAGCGTGACGCCGTCGTCGAAGCGGAAGGAAACGCGATGGAGCGCGACGAGCGCGGTGGCGGATGCGGCCTGAGCCATGAGCACCTCCGAAAATGGGTTGCGACTTTCGCGCGGCGCGCACGATATGCATCGCACGGCGGCGAAACCATTCTGGAAAGGCTCAGTTGTTCACTTGGCGGCTCGGAATTCGTCGGATGAAAGGTGCGCGCAGTATAGCAAGCGGTGCGCTCGACAGACAAGCATGGCCCGGTGCGCGGCTTGCGCCCGGGCCGTGGCGGCTCGGCTTTACTGCACCGACACCGTGTCGAAGTGCTGCCGCCCGAACGGGCTCACGCGATAGCCGGTGACGTTCGGGCGCGTGATCGCCGCCGCGGTCGGATAGCCGAGCGGAATCCACAGCGCCTCGTCGTGGATGATCTTCTGCGCGGCTTCATACAGCTTCGCGCGCTTCGCCTGGTCGGCGGTTTCCTTGCCGTCGGTGATTAGCTTGTCGAGCTTCGGATCGCAATAGCGCGCGAAGTTGAGCCCCGACTTCACCGCGTTGCAGCTGAATTGCGGCGTGAGGATGTTGTCCGGATCGCCGTTGTCGCCGGCAAAGCCCATGAACAGCAGGTCGTGCTGGCCGAGCTTCGCCTGCTTGATCAGCTCGCCCCATTCGATCACCTTCACGTCCGCCTTCACGCCGATCTTCGCGAGGTCCGCCTGCAGCAGCTCCGCGCCCGCCTTCGGGTTCGGGTTCAGCACGCTCCCCGTCGGGCGCACCCAGATCGTCGTCGCGAAGCCGTTCGGGAAGCCCGCCGACGCGAGCAGCTGCTTCGCCTTCGCCGGATCGTGCGGATACGGCGCGATCGATTTCGCATAGCTCCACGTGTTCGGCGGGTACGGGTTCGTCGCGGGCGTCGCGGTGTTGTCGAACACGACTTTCAGGTAGGTCGTGCGATCGAACGCGAGATTGATCGCCTCGCGGACCTTGTCGTTGTCGAGCGGCTTCTTCTGCGTGTTGAGCGCGACGAACGCGGTCATGAACGCGGGCGTCTCGACGACCTTCAGCGCGCGGTCGGCCTTCGCCGCCGCGACGTCCTGCGGCTTCGGCGACAGCGCGATCTGGCATTCGCCCGCCTTCACCTTCTGCGCGCGCACCGACGGATCGGGCGTGATCGCGTAGATGAGGCGCTCCACCTTCGGCTTCGGCCCCCAGTACGTCGGGTTCGCTTCGTAACGGATCACCGCGTCCTTCGTGTAGCTCTTCAGCACGAACGGGCCGGTGCCGATCGGCTTCGCGTTCAGATCGGTCTGCTTGCCCGCCTTGAGAAGCTGATCCGCGTACTCGGCCGGGTAGATCGACGCGAAGCCCATCGTCAGGATCGGCACGAACGTCGCGTTCGGCTCGTTCAGCTCGAATTTCACGGTATCGTTGTCGACCTTCGTGACCGCCTTCACGAGCTTCACGAGCCCCATCGACTGCGCATGCGGAAAGCCGCTCGCGCCCGCGACCTTGTGCCATGGATTCGCATCGTCGAGCATCCGGCTGAACGTGAAGACGACGTCGTCCGCGTCGAGCGCGCGCGTCGGCTTGAAGTAGTCGGTGGTCTGGAATGCGACGTTCGGGCGCAAGTGGAACGTGTACGTGAGGCCGTCGGCGCTGACGTCCCATTTGTCCGCGAGCGCGGGCACCACCTTCTTTGTCGCTTCGTCGTACGACACGAGCGTGTTGAAGATGACGTCGGCGGACGCATTCGTCGTGACGAGCGAGTTGTACTGCACGACGTCGAAGCCGTCCGGGCTCGATTCGGTGCAGACCGTCAGCGGTTTCGCGGCGACGACGGCGGGGGCGGCGGCGATGAGCGCAGCGGCGGCGATGAGCGTGAAGCGCATGAGATCTCCCACGTGGCGTAATTCTGATGACGGCGGGCGGCAACGCCGCAGCGGCCGCACGCCAGCGGGATAGCATACCGTCAATATGCGCTCGACGTTAATCGGCGTCGGAACGCACCGTGTCGCGACGCCGGAATCGCCGCCGCAGCGGCGCGGTGCCGCGGGGCGGCGGCGTTACGTCAGCTCGATCGCCAGCGCGGTCCCCTCGCCGCCGCCGATGCAGAGGCTCGCGACGCCGCGCCGCGCGCCGCGTGCGCGCAGCACGCCGAGCAGCGCGACGACGATGCGCGCACCCGACGCGCTGATCGGATGGCCGATCGCGCATGCGCCGCCGTGCGCGTTCACGCGTGCGCGGGGCAGGCCGAATTCGCGCATCACCGCCATCGGCACGATCGCGAACGCCTCGTTGATCTCGTAATAGTCGATGTCCGACGGCTGCCAGCCGGTGCGCGCGAACAGCTTGCACAGTGCGCCGATCGGCGCCGTCGTGAACCATTCGGGCTCCTGCGCGTGTGCGGATGGGCGCGTGTGCCGCACCGCGGCGCGCAGCATGGAGCGGTGCGCCGCGTGGGTGGAGCGTCGCCGAACGGCGGATCAGTCCGAGAGCGCCTCGGCGAGCGCGAAGATCTCGGCGTCGAGCGCTTGCATGTTCCGCTTGCCGATGCGCCGATACACGTCGCGCTGCGCCGCTTCCCAATCGACACGGGACGCCTTGTACAACGCGGCGCCCTTCGGCGTGAGGCGCCATAAGCGCACCCGCTGATCGTCGCCGGTTTCGGCGCGCACAAGCTGATTCGATTGCAGCGTCGCGAGCGTGCGGCTCAGCGTGGTCTGGTCGAGCAGCAGGCGCGTCGCGAGCTCGCCCGTCTGCAGCGTGCCGCAGCCGTGCAGCGCCGCGAGGATCGTGAACTGCGTGACGCGGATGCCGTGCTTCGCGAGATGCGTGTCATAGAGCGACGTGATGGCGCGCGTGGCCTGGCGCAACGTGCCGCAGTGGCACAGGAGTCTCATCGGAGCGTCGCTCATCGCGGGTCCTTCTGAAGGGTTCGTCGGCAACGAATATTCTATGACGTACAAAATGCATATGCATGATTTCGTGCCGATTGGCGGCGGCATATCGGGGTAATGTTTCGCTGTCTTGGCCGACGAATAAATGCATATGCATCGATTTGGCGGCGAGACGTGCGCGTCGATCTCGACGCATGCGGCTTCGTCCGGGTTGCGGCGTTGCTCGCTTGCGCATGCGGACAACGCCGTGCGAATCCGTGGTCTTGTCAGCCAGCATTGAGATGAAACTGGATGATGCTGTCGTATTGGTGACCGGCTCGAATCGCGGTCTGGGGCGCGCGTTTGTCGGAGGGCTGAAGGCCGCCGGCGCGAAGAAGATCTACGCGGCCGCACGTGATACGGCTCGTGTGACGATGACGGGACGCGAAGGTGCAGTGCGGGATGTGCGAGCGTTGACCGGCGACGGGGAGCGGGCCGCGGGCGACGGGGCGTGAAGCTCGTTGCGATTGTCGGCCGAGGCTTGTTTTTGGCACGCTACCGTTCGTCGACGTTCGTCCGACGAGCGAACGAGAGACGAGAGACGAGAGACGAGAGACGAGAGACGAGAGACGAGAGACGAGAGACGAGAGACGCAGCGCAAAGCGCGCCGCTCAACGGCAACGAGAAAAACGGCCAACGACGAACCGGCAAACGGCGACAGACGCCGCTCGCGGCCCTGTTCAGCCCGCCTTCGCCCGCGGCTTGCGCGGCGCTTTCTCGAAGAG
Organism: Burkholderia mayonis; assembly: GCF_001523745.2. Classification (NCBI taxonomy): domain Bacteria; kingdom Pseudomonadati; phylum Pseudomonadota; class Betaproteobacteria; order Burkholderiales; family Burkholderiaceae; genus Burkholderia; species Burkholderia mayonis. The sequence continues at coordinate 3,502,093 of NZ_CP013386.1, read as the reverse complement.
GCGGTCGTACAGCCAGCGCGGCATCACGTGCAGCAGCTTCGCGACGACGCCCATCTGCCAGGGAATCACGCGAAACGCCGCCTTTTGCGCGATCGCGATCGCCGCGCGCTTCGCGAAGCGGTCCGCGTCCATCAGGAACGGCATCGGATACGGGTTGTGCTCGGTCATCGGCGTGCGGATGTAGCCGGGCGCGATCGTCACGACTGCAACCTGCGCGGGCCGCAGCTCGACCCGGAGCGCCTCGAGATACTTGATTGCTGCCGACTTCGACGCGCTGTACGCGCCCGAGCCAGGCAGCCCGCGCACGCCGGCGACGCTCGCGACGCCGACGAGCGTGCCGCGCCGCGCGGCTGTCATCGGCGCGATGAACGGCTCGAACGTCGCGACCATCCCGTAGTAGTTGACGTCCATGATCTCGCGGAACGCGGCGAGATCGCCTTCGCCCGTGATCGCACCCTTGCTGATGCCGGCGTTCGCGATCACGACGTCCGGACAGCCGTGCGCGGCAACGAAGCGCGCCGCAGCGAGCGCGAGCGCGTCGGCGTCGCGCACGTCGGCCGGGTAGATCGAGATCGCGGCTTTGGGGAAGCGTTGCGCGAATTCGGCGAGCACATCCGCGCGCCGCGCGACGAGGCCGAGCGTCGCGCCCTGCCGCGCATATTCGGCGGCGAGCGCGAGGCCGAGGCCACTGGACGCGCCGGTGATGAAGACCTTGAGGGGAAGAGGGGCGTTCATGCCGGCGCGGGGCGGGACGTTACAGCTTCTTGTCCTGCACTTGCTTGACGAGGTAGTCGAGCACTTGCGCTGTACCTTCCAGGCTGTTCGTGTATGCCGGGCCCGTCTTGTACTTGCCCTGGACGACGATCGTCGGCACGCCGTCGATGGCGTAGCTCTTCAGCAGCTCGGCCGATTGCTTCACCTGGCTCTGCACGCTGAACGAGTTGTACGCATCGAGGAACTTCTTCTTGTCGACGCCTTGCGTCGCGAGGAAGTCGGCCTGCGCCTGCGGCGTCAGCAGATAGTTCTTCTCCTTGTGGATCGCGTTGAACACGGCGGGCGTGACCTTTTCGGAGATGCCGAGCGCCGACAGCGCATAGAACAGCTTCGAGTGCGGGATGAAGTCGTCGCGGAACGCGACCGGCACGCGCTTGAATGCGATCTTGTCGCCTTGCTTCTTCACCCACGTCTCGACCGTCGGCTCGAACTCGTAGCAGTGCGGGCAGCCGTACCAGAAGAACTCGATCACCTCGACCTTGCCGGCCGGCGCGGACACCGGCTGCGGCGACTTCATCACTTCGAAGTCCTTGCCGGCCACGGGCGCGGCGGGCGACGCCTGCGCGAAACCCGCGACGAGGCTCAGGGACAGGAACAGCGTGCTAAGCAGTTTTTTCATGTTCGAACGTTCAATCGGTTGCGTGGGTAACGATGTCGGGCGGATGCCGGGCGACGGCGCAGCTTACTGCTTCGTGAAGCGGATCACGGCGGTATCGACTCCCGCATCGGACAACCGCTGACGCGCGGAGTTCATGTCCTCGAATTTCGAGAACGGCCCGATCCGCACGCGGAAGTAGGTGACGCCGCTCACGTCGCGCTTCGACACTTTCGACTCGAAGCCCTGGAAGCCCAGGCGCGCGCGCTGCTGCTCGGCGTCCGCCTCGGTCTTGTACGCGCCCACCTGCAGGAAGTAGCCGGTGTTCGCGTCGGCGCCCGGCGCCGGCTTCGCGGCGGCCGTCGTCGCCGACGACGCGCCCTTCGGCGCCTGCGCGGTCTTCGGCGGCGTCGCGGCGCTCGCCTGCGCGTTGTTGTTCGCGACGTGCGGCGCCGAGCTGCCGTTCGCGGCCGTCTGCGGCTTCTTCGCGGGCGGCGGCGTGATGTCGGCGGGCTTCGGCGCGACGGCGACGCCGTTGTCCGCGGCGTTGTTCGACGCGCTCGTCGAGCCGTTGCCGTTATTCGACGACGGCACTTCGACGATCTGCGGCTCGGGCAAGAGCGGCGGCTGGCTCGGGTTCGCTGCCTGGCCGGGCGCCGTGTTGGGCGGCGCGGGCTGCGCGGCCTGCGGCGTGACCGGCTGGCCGGGCGTCTTGCCCTGCAGCGCGCGGTTCGGGTCGAACTGCTGCGGCTGGCTCGCGTTGTTGTCGGACGGCGGCGCGACCTTCGACACGAACGGCGACGGCGCGCGGGTGATATAGAGCGCCACCACTACCGCGATGGCCAGGCCGACGATGAGGCCCAGCACGATACCAAGAAATGTTCCTCCGGCTTGTTTCGATTGCTTCGACGTGCGGCGTGGTTTTGCCATTGCTTGAGTCACCTGCGAAAAATTTCGTGAAACAGCCGCGGCGCGCTGCACCGCGGCGCTTGGCCGACGGCCTCGGCTTTACATCTTGCTGGGCGCGGATACGCCGAGCATCGCGAGACCGTTTTCGAGCACCTGGCGCGTCGCCGCAAGGAGCGCGGCGCGCGCGGTGCGCGGCGCTTCTTCGTCGACGAGCACGCGCTCCGCATTGTAGAACGAGTGAAACTCGCTCGCGAGGTCGCGCAGGTAGAACGCGACCGCGTGCGGCGCGAGCTCGCTCGCCGCGTGCGCGAGCACGTCCGGGTATTCGGCGAGCTTCTGCATCAGCGCCGTCGCCTGTTTGCTGTCGAGCGGCGACAGGTCCGCGTTCGCGAAGAGCGCGTCGGTCGCGCCGTAGCGCGATTTCCACTCGTTGAGCACCGAGCAGATCCGCGCATGTGCATACTGCACGTAATAGACCGGGTTTTCGTCATTCTGTTTCAGCGCGAGATCGATGTCGAACACGAATTCGGTGTCCGCCTTGCGGGAAATCAGGAAGAAGCGCACCGCGTCGCGGCCGCGCGTGATCGTCGCCTCGTCGAGCAGGTCGGGCGACGCCTCCGAGCCAGGCGTCGCGCCGCCCGACCATTCGATCAGGTCGCGCACCGTCACGTAGCTGCCCGCGCGCTTCGAGATCTTCACTTCCTGGCCGTCGCGCATGACCGTCACCATCTTGTGCAGCACGTAGTCGGGATAGCCCTTCGGAATCCCGATGTGCAGCCCCTGCAGGCCCGCGCGCACGCGCGCGATCGTGCCGTGGTGATCCGAGCCCTGGATGTTGATGACCTTCGTGAAGCCGCGCTCCCACTTCGTCACGTGGTATGCGACGTCCGGCACGAAGTACGTGTACGTGCCGTCCGTCTTGCGCATCACGCGATCCTTGTCGTCGCCTTCGTCGGTCGTGCGCAGCCACAGCGCGCCTTCCTGCTCGTAGGTCATGCCGGCCTCGATCAGCGCATCGACCGTTTTCTCGACGCGGCCTTCCGTGTAGAGCGACGACTCCAGATAGTACTGGTCGAACTTCACGCCGAACGCCTTCAGGTCCATGTCCTGTTCGCGGCGCAGGTACGTGACCGCGAACTTGCGGATCGCTTCGAGATCCTCGATGTCGCGCTTGCCCGTCACCGGCTCGCCGTCGCTCGCGGCGACGGTTTCGCCGTTCAGGTAGTCGCGCGCGATGTCGGCGATGTACTCGCCGTTGTACGCGGCCTCAGGCCAGCCGGCGTCGCCCGGCTTCAGGCCCCGGGCGCGCGCCTGCGTCGAGATCGCGAGATTGCCGATCTGCACGCCCGCGTCGTTGTAGTAGAACTCGCGATGCACCGCGTAGCCCTGGCTCGCGAGCACGTTCGCGAGCGCGTCGCCGAGCGCCGCCTGGCGGCCGTGGCCGACGTGCAGCGGGCCCGTCGGGTTCGCGGACACGAATTCGAGCAGCACGCGCTTGCCGTGGTCGCGGTCGGACGCGCCGAACGCGCGGCCCTCGGCGAATACCGCGCTGATCACCGCCTGCTTCGACGCGGGCGTCAAGCGCAGGTTGATGAAGCCGGGGCCGGCGATCTCGGCTGCGTCGACGAGGCCCGCCGCTTCGGGCTGCGCGGTCAGCGCGGCGACGATTTTCTCGGCGAGCTGGCGCGGATTGGCGCCGAGCGGCTTCGCGAGTTGCAGCGCGACGTTGCACGCGACGTCGCCGTGCGCGGCGACCTTCGGGCGCTCGAGGGCGATCGCGGGGAGGACGAATGTGGCGTCGGCGTCGCCTTTCGACGCCTGGACGACCTGCTTCACGCTGTTTTCGAGCAGGGTTTCGAGAGTATGTTTTTGAGCAGGCAGCATGCTGGTCGAAGATATCGTTGGCGGCGGTCCTGCCGGGCCGCCGTCGCGCCGCACGGCGCGCGTTTCAGGGATCGCTGAATTTTAACAGGTGCTAATATGCCGCTAAGGTGCCAAGCGCCCCCGACGTTTGTTCAGCGCGCCGGCCGGGCGTCCGTCGCGGACGTACGGCGAGCACGACAAGATGAAAAGGGAGTTGTCATGATTACGTTCAAAAGCAAGGCGGCACAAGATCTGGATGTGCTGAAGGATTTCGCAGTCTACGTGCTCGGCGTCGTCGGCAAGCAGCTCGGCGAGCGCGGCGTGATCACGTCCGACGAGCTCGACGACGCGATCGCGAAGCTCGAAGGCGCCGTCAACCAGGCCAGGCAGGCGCGGGCCGAGCATGCGGGCCACTTCCATGAAGACGAACCCGATCATCCGCACCACGAAGTCGCGCCGAGCCTCGCGCAACGCGTCGCGCCGTTCCTCGTGATGCTGCGCGAAGCGAAGGCGCAGAACGCCGACATCCACTGGGGCTTCTGAGCGCCGTTCGCCGGCCCTTCGCCACCCGGAAAGCCCGCCTCGTGCGGGCTTTTTGCGTTTTTGGGGCCGCGGAGGGCGGCGTGGCCGCCCGCCCGCGGCGCGACGAGGCTTGCGCGCGCCGAGGGCGGAAACGGGTTGCGGCGGCGGCGGAGACGCACTGCCGCCACTTCCCCGACTCGCCCCCCGCGCGCGGCGGCGGTAGCGGCCGTCAGAGCAGCGGCGCGAGCGCGCGCTCCGCGTCCGCCTTCGACAGCGCCATCCGGCGCGCGTAATCATCGAGCTGGTCCTGGCCGATCTTGCCGACCGAGAAGTACGTGCTGTCCGGGTGCGCGAGATAGAAGCCCGACACGCTCGCGGCAGGCAGCATCGCGAGCGAATCGGTGATGCTCATCCCGATCTCGTCCGTATGAAGCGCTTCGAACATTGCGCGTTTCACGAGGTGATCGGGGCACGCCGGGTAGCCGGGAGCCGGGCGGACGCCCGCGTACTTCTCGGCGATCAGCGCGTCGTTGTCGAGCTGCTCGCCCGCCGCGTAGCCCCACAGCTCGCGGCGCACGCGCGCGTGCATCGCCTCGGCGAACGCTTCGGCGAAGCGGTCCGCGAGCGCCTTCAGCATGATCGCGCTGTAGTCGTCGTGATCCGCCTCGTACTGCTTTTCCTTCGCATCGACGCCGATCCCGGCCGTCACCGCGAACATCCCGATGTAGTCGGCGACGCCCGAATCCTTCGGCGCGATGAAGTCGGCGAGCGACCGGTTCGGCCGCATCACGCCGTCCACCACCGGGCGCACGCTCTGCTGGCGCAGGTTGCGCCACGTGAGCAGCACTTCCGAGCGCGTGTCGTCCTTGTAGATCTCGATGTCGTCGTCGCCCACCGTATTGGCGGGCAAGAGCGCGATCACGCCGTTCGCGGTCAGCCAGCGGCCCTGGATCAGGCGCGCGAGCATCGATTTCGCGTCGGAGAACACGCGCCGCGCCGATTCGCCGACGATCTCGTCGTTCAGGATCGCCGGGTACGGGCCGGCGAGATCCCAGGTCTGGAAGAACGGGCCCCAGTCGATGTAGTTCGCGAGCTCGTTCAGGTCGTAGTTCTTGAACACGCGCCGGCCGATGAACTTCGGCTTGACGGGCGTGTAGTGCGCCCAGTCGATCTTCGTCTTGTTCGCGCGCGCCTCTGCGAGCGTGACGAGCGGCAGCGCCTTCTTGTTCGCGTGCTGGTGGCGGATGCGTTCGTAATCGGACTTCAGCTCGTCGAGGTACTTCGTCGCGCCCTCGTCGGACAGCAGGCTCGACGCGACCGACACCGAACGCGACGCGTCCGGCACATAGACGACGGGGCCTTCATAGTTCGGCGCGATCTTCACGGCCGTGTGCACGCGCGAGGTGGTCGCGCCGCCGATCAAGAGCGGAATCTTCTTCACGCGGAAGTAGTTGTCGCGCTGCATTTCCGACGCGACGTACGCCATCTCCTCGAGGCTCGGCGTGATGAGGCCGGACAGCCCGATGATGTCCGCGCCCTCGACCTTCGCCTTCGCGAGGATCTCGTTGCACGGGACCATCACGCCCATGTTGACCACTTCGAAGTTGTTGCACTGGAGCACGACCGACACGATGTTCTTGCCGATGTCGTGCACGTCACCCTTCACGGTCGCGATGACGATCTTGCCCTTCGCGCGCACGTCGCCGCCCGCTTCGGCGAGGAGGCGCTTCTCTTCCTCGATGAACGGGATCAGGTGCGCGACCGCTTGCTTCATCACGCGCGCCGACTTCACGACCTGCGGCAGGAACATCTTGCCCTGGCCGAACAGGTCGCCGACGACGTTCATGCCGTCCATCAGCGGGCCTTCGATCACGTTGATCGGGCGGCCGCCGGCGGCGGCGATCTTCGCGCGCGCTTCCTCGGTGTCCTCGACGATGAAGTTCGTGATGCCGTGCACGAGCGCGTGCGCGAGACGCTTCTCGACAGGCTGGTTGCGCCACTCGAGGTTCTCTTCCTTCTTCGCCGCGCCCGTCTTGAACTTGTCGGCGATCTCGAGCAGGCGGTCGGTGGAATCCGCGCGGCGGTTCAGGATCACGTCCTCGACGCGCTCGCGCAATTCCGGATCGAGTTCCGCATACACGCCGAGCTGGCCCGCGTTGACGATGCCCATGTCCATCCCCGCCTGGATCGCGTGGTAGAGGAACACGGTGTGGATCGCCTCGCGCACCGGGTCGTTGCCGCGAAACGAGAACGACACGTTCGACACGCCGCCGCTCACCTTCGCGTACGGCAGGTTCTGCTTGATCCAGCGAGTCGCCTCGATGAAGTCGACCGCGTAGTTGTTGTGCTCCTCGATGCCCGTCGCGACCGCGAAGATGTTCGGATCGAAGATGATGTCTTCCGGCGGGAAGCCGACTTCGTTTACGAGGAAGTCATACGAGCGCTTGCAGATCTCGGTCTTGCGCTCGTAGGTATCGGCCTGGCCCGTCTCGTCGAACGCCATCACGACGGCTGCCGCGCCGTAGCGGCGGATCAGGTTCGCGTGGTGGCGGAACGCTTCCTCGCCTTCCTTCAGCGAGATCGAATTGACGATCGCCTTGCCCTGCACGCACTTGAGGCCCGCCTCGATCACGTCCCACTTCGACGAGTCGATCATGATCGGCACGCGCGCGATGTCCGGCTCCGACGCGATCAGGTTCATGAAGCGCTCCATCGCCGCCCTGGAATCGAGCATCGCCTCGTCCATGTTGACGTCGATCACCTGCGCGCCGTTCTCGACCTGCTGGCGCGCGACGGCGAGCGCCTCGTCGAACTGGCCGTTGAGGATCATTCGCGCGAACGCCTTCGAGCCGGTGACGTTGGTGCGTTCGCCGACGTTGATGAAGAGCGTCCCGGACGTGACGTTGAACGGCTCGAGGCCGGCTAGGCGCATCGTATGGTCGGTCATGGCGGTGCGTATTCGGGTTGGAGTGGGGAGGCGGCGGCTCGTGCGTGCGTCAGGCGGCTTCGCTGTACTGGTTCGGCCAGCGGCGCGGCTTGACTTCGGCGAGCGCCTTCGCGATCGCCGCGATGTGTTCGGGCGTCGTGCCGCAGCAGCCGCCTGCGATGTTCACGAGGCCCGCCTGCGCGAATTCCTTGAGGAGGCCGGACGTGACGTCGGGCGTCTCGTCGAAGCCGGTTTCGCTCATCGGGTTCGGCAGGCCCGCGTTCGGGTAGCACGACACGTAGGTGTCGCACAGCTTCGCGAGCTCGGCGATGTACGGGCGCATCAGCGCCGCGCCCAACGCGCAGTTCAGGCCGAACGTGAGCGGCTTCGCATGGCGCAGCGAATTCCAGAACGCTTCGACCGTCTGGCCGGACAGGATGCGGCCAGACGCATCGGTCACGGTGCCCGAGATCATGATCGGCAGGCGTTCGCCGGAATCTTCAAACAGTTGATCGAGCGCGAACAGCGCGGCCTTCGCGTTCAGCGTGTCGAAGATCGTCTCGACGAGGAACAGGTCGACGCTGCCGTCGAGGAGCGCCTTCGCCTGCGCGTAGTACGCGTCGCGCAGCTCGTCGAACGTGATGTTGCGCGCGCCCGGATCGTTGACGTCGGGCGAGATGCTGGCCGTCTTCGGCGTCGGCCCGATCGCGCCCGCGACGAAGCGGGGTTTGTCGGGCGTCGCGTATTTGGCGGCCGATTCGCGCGCGAGCTTGGCCGACTCGGCGTTCATCTCGACGGCGAGGTCTTCCATTCCGTAATCGGCCTGCGCGACGGCCGTCGCGCCGAACGTGTTCGTTTCGACGATGTCCGCGCCCGCGGCGAAGTACTGATCGTGGATCTCGCGGATGATCTGCGGCTGCGTGATCGACAGCAGCTCGTTGTTGCCCTTCACGTCGCGCGGGAAATCCTTGAAGCGCTCGCCGCGATACGCGGCTTCGTCGAGCTTGTAGCGCTGGATCATCGTGCCCATCGCGCCGTCGAGGATCAGGATGCGCTTCTGGAGCAGCTGCGGCAGCTCGGCGCCGCGCGTATACGACGCGGCGAGGGCGGCGGATTGGGCGGAAGACACGATCGGCGTAGGCTCGGACATGGCGGATTACCGGCAATCGGAAAGCCGTCATTGTAGCCGCTGCTTCCGTCGTACGTGAGGCGCTCGCTCGCGGGCAAACAAAGCCCCCGCGCGGCAAGCCGGGCGGGGGCGGGTTGGAGTGCGCCGGATCGCGTCGGGCGGCGGCGCTTCGGCGGACCTGCGGGTCCGGCGAGCGGCCGCGTCCGCGCGACGTCAGTGGAGGACGACGGGCTGCGTCATCAGGCTATCGAACTGTCCGAGGAATTCGTCCACCTCGTCGAGCGACGGCTCGGCCTGGATCAATTGCTTCACGTGCTCGCGAAAGCGCGCGGCGAGTTCGCCGTCGATGAAGATTTCGCGCTGCGCGTTCTTGTCGACGATTTCGTAGCCACCTGAGTTCATCGCGTGATGGCCGTCCTGCGGCGGAAATTCGACGACGCAGTAGTTGGGGCTGTTGTAGATCATTTGCATGGCGGCACTCCTCTTTGCTATGGCTTTCGGCCTCGTTGCCCCGTAAGTGGGGCAGACCGAGCCGGTTTCAAGGGGTTGGCGCTGCACGCCGGTCGTTTTTACACTGGGCGTATCGGTTGGATGCCGATGACCTTAAAACGTTTCCGATTCTCCACCCGTGGACGAAACTTGGTGTCAAAGATTGTCAAGGTTGTTGCTGCTCGTGAACAGCCGGCGAAATGGCCGGCGTAGCTTCGGTCGAATTTACCGAATTGTCTGCGCCGAGCGGTGCGCCCGATGCCGATGTGGGTGCGGCGCCCGCGTTTGCGCTTGAGCCCGCACGTGCGTTCGCGCTTATGTCTGCGCTATCGCTCGACGCGCCGCGCGTGCTCGTGCGGCGATGCAGGAGCAGTTCGATCTGCGCGCCGTTCGGTTCAGTCTGAACCATCCGCACGGGCAGCCAGCCGAGCGACGGCGCGAGCCAGATGTCGATGCGGCGCGTGTCGCCCGTGCGGCGCGGCAGGCGCATGAAATGTCTGGCGTCGAGCGAGCCCGCGCTCGTCGAGATCGTCTCGTCGCCGATCGTCGTGATCGGCCAGGTTTCGCCGCTGTCGCGATCGACGATGAAGAACTCGCGCGTGACGCCGGGGCGATACGCATCGGGATCGCCGCCGACGAGGCCCGCGAGCTGCATCAGCATGCTGAAGCGGTCCTGCGCGCCGTCCGGCAGCGCGACCGAATTCGGCGTGCTCGTGAACACGATTTGCTTCGTCTCGCGATTGAAGATCGCGAAGTCGGGCGGCCGCCTGCCGCGCGTCTCGACGTAGCGCTCCGGCGCGATGCCGAATGCGTCGACGCGGCCGCGGCTCTCGTACGTGTACGGGCCGACGAACGGCATCGGCATCGACACGTACAGCGAATAGCGGCTGCCGTCCGTCTGCCAGTGGATCGTGCCCGGCATGTTCTGCATGCCGTTGTAGAACGTGTCGTATTGCAGCTCGCCCGACGGCGGCAGCGCGAACTTCACGCCGGGCGATGCGTCGCCCATCGATCCTTCACCGGGCCGCGTGGTTGCGCCGGCGCCCGACGCGGCGCTTGCCGCGCTGCCCGACGCGCTGTTGGCCGCGCCGGCCGTCGCGGTGCTGCTCGCGGGCTCGGCCGCAGGTGCCGCGGCGGGCGATTCGACGGGAGACTCGACGGCGCTCAATACGGGCTCCGAACGATGCGGCGCGCGGGCGCGCGGCGCGGGAGCCGCGCGCTTTTGCGCGGCCTGCGGCCGAGCGGCGGCGGGCTTGGCCGGCGCCGGCGCGCGCTCGATCTGCCGGGGCTTCAGCAATTCGACCTGAACCGGCACGTTCTCGGGCTCGACCGGCTTGAACGGCTCGCGAAAGCGCACGAGCCACAGCGCGGCGAGCCAGTGCAGCACGAGCACGAGCGCGAAGGCGAGCACCGCGCGCCGCACGCGGTGCGGCGCGATGCGCGGATTCGGCGAAACGGTGGACGACGGCGGCATCAAGGGCGGGCGAACATCTCGAACGGCGACGAAACGGGGCGCGCGCGAGTCGCGCGGCCGGGATGCGGCGGCGCCGGTCAGGCGTCGCGCGCCCCTTCACTATACCCAAGCTCGTACGACAGCTTCCGTGCGCATGCGCGCAGCGCGACGTCGATCTCTCCGTCCCAGCGGAGGTCGAATGCGCCTTCGTGGCCGAGCGCGATGATCGCGAGCGCGAGATCGCCGACCGCGTCGAACACGGGCATGCCGAACGCGTTGATCGTCGGCAGCAGCATCCCTTCGACGCGCGCTGCGCGATGCGCGCGCACGTCGGCGAGCACGGCATCGACTTCGGCGAGCGTGCGCGGCCCGGTGTAATGCGTTGCGCGCCGCGTGTCGGCGAGCTCGCGCTCGATCATCGCGACCGTCTTGCTGCGCGGCAGATACGCGGCGAACACGAGGCCCGTCGCCGAGCCAAGGAGCGGCATCACATCGCCGAGCTTGAGCGACGCCTTCGCCGGATGGCTCGACTCCATCCAGTGGACGATCGTCGGCCCCTGGTTGCCCCATACCGCGATGCCGACTGTCTGGTCGAGCTGATCGCGCAGTGCGGTCAGCGCGATCCGCGCGAGCTTCACGCCGTCGACGCGCGCGAGCCGCGCGAGGCCCATCTGCAGCGCGAAGCCGCCGAGCTCGTAGCGGCCCGACACCGGATCCTGCGAGACGAGCCCGAGCCGCTGGAAGCTCACGAGATAGCGGTGCGCCTTCGCCGGACTCATCTCCGCACGTTGCGCGAGGTCGCGCAGCATCATCGCGCGCGGCTCGCTCGTCAGCACGTCGAGGAGGCGAAAGCCGACCTCGATCGACTGGATGCCCGAGCGGACCTTTTCCTCGGCGGTGTCGTTGTCGTCGGCGAGATCGTCGTCGGGAGCGTTTGAGGCGAACTTGTTCACGGCGTGGCGGGAAGAAAGAGAACGGAACGTCCGCGCGGCTTGCGGCGCGCGCCGCCGAGCGGATTCACCATCGTAAAATAGATTCCTTCCATCGTCACTACAACGGCTCACTTCTCTATGAAACTTGCTTCGCTCAAGGACGGCACGCGCGACGGCCAGCTGATCGTCGTATCCCGCGATCTGCACACGGCGGCGATCGCCGACGCGATCGCGCCGACGCTGCAGCGCGTGCTCGACGACTGGGCGTTCTACGCGCCGCAGCTGCGCGACCTGTACGACGCGCTGAACCAGGGCCGCGCGCGGAATGCGTTCCCGTTCGAGCCCGCCGACTGCATGGCGCCGCTGCCGCGCGCGTTCCAATGGGCGGACGGCTCCGCTTACGTGAACCACGTCGAGCTCGTGCGCCGCGCGCGCGGCGCCGAGATGCCGCCGGAGTTCTGGACCGATCCGCTGCTCTACCAGGGCGGCAGCGACGACTTCCTCGGGCCGCGCGACGACATCGTCTGCGCGTCGGACGAGTGGGGCATCGATTTCGAGGCGGAAGTCGCGGTGATCACGGCCGACGTGCCGATGGGCGCGACGCCCGACGAAGCGCTGAAGGCCGTGCGGCTCGTCACGCTCGTCAACGACGTGTCGCTGCGCAATCTGATTCCCGCCGAGCTCGCGAAGGGCTTCGGCTTTTTCCAGAGCAAGCCGGCGTCCGCGTTCGCGCCGGTCGCCGTGACGCCGGACGAGCTCGGCGAGCACTGGCGCGACGGCCGCGTGCACCGTCCGATGATCGTCCACTGGAACGGCAAGAAGGTTGGCCAGCCGGACGCGGGCGCCGACATGGTGTTTCACTTCGGGCAACTGATCGCGCACGCGGCGAAGACGCGCAATGTGCGCGCGGGCTCGATCGTCGGCTCGGGCACGGTGTCGAACCAGGACGCGAAGCGCGGCTACTGCTGCATCGCCGAGAAGCGCTGCCTCGAGACGATCGAGCACGGCGCGCCGCAGACCGGGTTCATGCGTTACGGCGACAAGGTAAAGATCGAGATGTTCGACGAGGCGGGCAAGTCGATCTTCGGGGCGATCGAGCAGGCGGTGGCGCCGTTGGATCGATAGGGGGAAGCTCGTTTTCTTGTCGACTCGGCCCGACATGCCGGACATTGCCGGGCGCTCGCGCGACCGTGATCGGCCGACTGCAGGATGGCGGGCTGAAGCCGCCGCGATGCTGGCGGGCCGCTGAATTCCATGGCGGCGCAGATCCCGCGCGGAGCGCCAGAAACCTGGGCGGCAGCGTATCGGCGGCGGGCGCGGCGAATGGCGACCATCCGATGCCGGACGTCGTCGCGCCGCCTGCGAAGCTCACGCCGATTGATCCGGACAAAGACGGGTTCCGCGCGCGCGGCGAGAACGACGCGCATTTGGCGGGGTGGGGGCGTCGCCACGACGATACTATCCGCCGACACGTGAGAAACTCTCTCCGAGGCGCCCCGTCGCCGATTCCCGATCCCGCGCCGGGTTTCGCCCGATGCCCGTCCGAACGGGCTTCGCTACACTGAATCGAGAGACAGAAAGCCTCCCGGCCGCCCACCCTCAATCGAAGGAAGGTCCAGCATGCCCGATCTCGCCCTCTATGCCGGCTACGAAGCGCTGCGCATCCGACGCCAGCCGCACGGCATCCTCGAAATCGTGATGAGCGGCGAAGGCGCGAACCGCAGCGGTCTCGCGGTCGCGAGTGAAGCGATGCATCGCGAGCTCGCCGACATCTGGCGCGACGTCGATCGCGATCCGCACGCGCGCGTCGCGGTGATTCGCGGCGAAGGCAAGGGCTTCTCGGCGGGCGGCGATCTCGCGCTCGTCGAGCGGATGGCCGACGACCACGCGGTGCGCGAGCGCGTCTGGCGCGAGGCGCGCGATCTCGTCTACAACGTGATCAACTGCGGCAAGCCGATCGTGTCGGCGATGCACGGGCCCGCCGTCGGCGCGGGGCTCGTCGCCGGGCTGCTCGCCGACGTGTCGATCGCCGCGAAGAGCGCGCGGATCATCGACGGCCACACGCGCCTCGGCGTCGCCGCGGGCGATCATGCGGCGATCGTCTGGCCGCTCCTGTGCGGGATGGCGAAGGCGAAATACCACCTGCTGCTCTGCGAGCCCGTGAGCGGCGACGAAGCCGAGCGCATCGGGCTCGTGTCGCTCGCGGTCGACGATCACGATCTGCTGCCGAAGGCGTACGAGGTCGCCGAGCGGCTCGCGCACGGCTCGCAAAGCGCGATCCGCTGGACCAAGTACGCGCTCAACAACTGGCTGCGGCTCGCGGGGCCGACGTTCGACGCGTCGCTCGCACTCGAATTCATGGGGTTTTCCGGGCCGGACGTGCGCGAAGGGATTCGTTCGCTGCGCGAGCGCCGCACGCCGGATTTCACGGGCGACGCGCCGTCGTGAGCGCGGCGCACGCTATGATCGACCATGGACGCCGCCGCGCGGCGTTTCCCCGTGACCCGCTTCATTCGTTTCGAAGGAATCGACGATGACCGACACCAACGGCTCCAATCCGTTTTCCGGCTTTGGCGGCTTTCAGCCCGCCGGCTTCCTCGACAAGATGTGGGACATGATGCGTCTCACGCCGTTCGGCGGAATGGGCGGGTTTCCCGGCGCGTCGCAAGGGCTGCCGCCGTCGCTGTCGGCGATGTCGGACCTGATGGCGCCGCTCGCGAGCGTCGAGGAGCTCGACAAGCGGATCACCGATCTGCGCGCGGTCGAGCAGTGGCTGAAGCTCAACCTCGGCATGCTGCAGTCCGCGATCCAGGCGCTCGAGGTGCAGCGCGCGACGCTCGCGACGCTGCGCGCGTTCGGCGCGTTCGCACAGACGTCGATGGCCGCGGCGGAAGCCGCGCTGTCGCCCGACGACTCGGCGCACGGTGAATCCTCTTCCGCCGCGCTCGCGTCGTCGCGCGAAGACGATGCGCGCGCGCGCGCCGGTGCATCCGCGAGCGCGGCAGCCGACGCCAGCGGTACCGAGCCGCCGCAAGCGGCGCCGGGCGCCGACGCGTTCGATCCGGCGGGCTGGTGGAATCTGCTGCAATCGCAGTTCAACCAGCTCGCGCGCTTCGCGATGACGCAACCGGGCATGACGCCGCCCGCCGACGCGGATGCGCCGGGCGACGAGGCGGCGAAGAAGCCGTCCGCCGCGAAGAAGCCGGCCACGCGCCGTGCGGCTTCGCCGCGCGCGAGCGGTTCGGCGGCCGAGCGTGCATCGAGCGCGGCCGGCGGCGCGAAGTCCGCCGCCGCGAAGAAGACGGCGAGGCGCAGCCCGTGATGCGCGCGCCGCCGATGAGGACACGCTGAGGCAGACATGCGGCTCGCGCTCGTGATGATGGGGGGCGGCGCGCGCGCCGCGTATCAGGTTGGCGTGCTGAAGGGGCTCGCCGAGATCGCGCGCGACGTCGATCCGAAGCGGCGCACGTCGCCGTTCACGGTGATCTGCGGTTCGTCGGCGGGCGCGATCAACGCGACGTCGCTCGCGAGTCACGCCGACGACTTCGAGCACGGCGTGCGGCGTCTCCTCGATTTCTGGGAACAATTGCGCGCCGATCACGTTTATCGAACCGACTGGCTCGGCATCGCCGCCGCGGGCGCGCGCTGGCTCGCGGCGATGAGCCTCGGCTGGGCGGCGCGCCGTTCGCCGCGCGGGCTGCTCGACAACTCGCCGCTCGCGTACTTGCTGCGGCGCGAACTCGACTTCCACCGGATCGAGCTGATGCTCGAGGCGCGCAAGCTGCATGCGCTGTCGGTAACGGCGCTCAGCTATTCGAGCGGCCGGCATCTGACGTTCTATCAGGCGAGCGAACCGATCCAGGCGTGGCGGCGCGCGGAGCGCACCGCGCGGATGGTCGACCTGTCGGCCGGGCATCTGCTCGCGTCGTCGGCGATCCCGTTCGTGTTTCCCGCAGTGCCGCTCGTGCTCGACGGCCAGATCGAATATTTCGGCGACGGCTCGATCCGGCAGATCGCGCCGCTGTCGCCGGCGATCCATTTCGGCAGCGATCGGATCGTCGTCGTCGGCGCCGCCGACCCGCGGCCCGAGGTGCCCGCCGCGAACGGCAACGGGCGCGGCTATCCGTCGCTCGCGCAGATTGGCCAGCAGGTGCTCGCGAGCGTGTTCCTCGATTCGATCGGCGCCGACATCGAGCGGATCGACCACGTGAACCGGATGATCGAGCACCTGCCCGCCTACGTCGAGCCGACGAGCGGCTGGCGGCATGTCGACGTGCTCGCGATCGCGCCGTCCGAGCGGATCGAGCTCATCGCGTCGAAGCATCTGAAGCGGTTGCCGCTCACGGTGCGCGGGCTGCTCGGCGCGGTGGGCGGCAACAAGCCGGCGGGCGCGTCTTTCGCGAGCTATCTGCTGTTCGAGGCCGAATTCACGCGCGAGCTCGTCGAGCTCGGCTACCGTGACGCGCACGGGCAGCGCGAGCGGCTCGCGCAGTGGATCGCGTCCGCCGAGCGCAGCGGCGCGGAGGCCGAGCACGGCCCGGGCGCCGGCCGCGAAGCGAGCGCGAGCGTCGCGGGCGCGGGCGACGACACGTCGGACGGCGGCATGTCGAGCGTGTCGAGCTTGTCGGGCGCGCCCGCCCGGGCGGCGCGGCACTGACGGCCGCGTGACGATGCAGCCCGCTCGGCCCGATTCGGACGGCGACACGCATTCGGCCGCCGCATCCGCCGCTTGGGTTGCGTTTTCGCCACGCTGACAGAAAGCTTTCGCCGCGACGCTTTGCCGCATGGGCGTGGTCCCGGCGCCCGCCGCCGTCTCGGAACGGTCACAGTCGCGTGCTATCATGGCCGCCGCCGAATACATCATATCGGGCCGCTCGAGCGCAGCCGTTCTGCAAGGCGCGCGCGGGTCCCGGCAACGAAGCCGGCGGTGCGCCGGCGCCTTTCAGGCATGCGCGACGCGGCTTTCGATCTCGTCGGGAGCGCTGAGTGCGGCCTGCCCCACGGTGGTAGCGCGGCCGCCCGGCGTCCGGCGCGAAACCTGCGTCCGGGCCCGGATTAGCGCGTAAAATTATCGACTTGGTTGCGAAAACGCCCGCACTGGGCCGGTTTGCCGCAACAGTCTCGTTTAAGTTGTCGCATTGCGCAGAACAGGGGTGGGACCATGAACACCATGCTTTATCCGGAACTTTACAAGTCGCTCGAAGCCGTCCGCTGGGACATGGAGAAGGACATTCCGTGGGACAAGTTCGACGCGTCGCTCCTGACCGACGAGCAGGCGAGGACGATCAAGATGAACGCGATCACCGAGTGGTCGGCGCTGCCCGCGACGGAGATGTTCCTGCGCGACAATCATCACGACAGCGACTTCTCCGCGTTCATGAGCGTCTGGTTCTTCGAGGAGCAGAAGCACTCGCTCGTGCTGATGGAATACCTGCGCCGCTTCCGGCCGGAGCTGATGCCGACCGAAGAGGAACTGCATGCGGTGCGCTTCGAGTTCGATCCGGCGCCGCCGCTCGAGACGCTGATGCTGCACTTCTGCGGCGAGATTCGCCTGAACCACTGGTATCGCCGTGCGGCCGAGTGGCATACCGAGCCCGTCATCAAGCACATCTACGAAACGATCTCGCGCGACGAGGCGCGTCATGGCGGCGCGTACCTGCGCTACATGAAGAAGGCGCTCAACAATTGCGGCGACGTCGCGCGCGCGGCGTTCTCGAAGATCGGCGTACTGATGGCGTCGGCGCGCCGCACCGAGAAGCCGCTGCACCCGACGAACCTGCACGTGAACCAGGCGCTGTTCCCGCGCGACACCGTGCAATCGCGCCTGCCCGATCCGGAATGGCTCGAGCGCTGGCTCGACGAGCAGATCCTGTTCGACGGCGAGTGGGAAAAGAAGGTCGTCGACCGGATCCTGCACAATTTGTCGGTGCTGTTCGAGCGCACGTTCGCGACCGCGCAGGAACTGAACCGCTATCGGAAGGAAGTGACGGTGCGCCTGCAGGCGGGAAGCGGCTCGGCCGCCACGCAGCCCGCGTAACGCGCGCAGCACGCGGCGCCGCATCGCGCGAAAAGCCCGCTCGCAGGCCCGGCGGGCTTTTCTTTTGCTGCTTCGCGTCGCAGCCGGCGCGCGTCGAGCGTGATGCTCGACGTCGTTTTCCGATCATCCCGCCCAACGAGTTTTTGCACCATGCCCGCTTCGTTTGAACGCAAGCTGATCACCCGCGACGCGCTCGTCGCATTGCGCGCGTCGCTGCCCGCGCCCGTCGTGTTTACGAACGGCGTGTTCGACATCCTGCATCGCGGCCACGTCACCTATCTCGCCGATGCGAAGGCGCTCGGCGCATGTCTCGTCGTCGGCGTGAACAGCGATGCGTCGGTGCGCATGCTCGGCAAGGGCGACGATCGGCCGATCAACGCCCAGGAAGACCGGATGGCGCTTCTCGCCGCGCTCGAATGCGTCGATTGGGTCGTCGGCTTTGACGAAAAGACGCCGGTTTCGCTGATCGACGCGGTGCGTCCCGACATCCTCGTGAAGGGCGGCGATTACGACATGGACGCGCTGCCCGAATCGGCGCTCGTGCGCGGCTGGGGTGGGCGGGCGCTCGCGATTCCGTTCGAGCACGATCGCTCGACGACCGCGCTGCTGAAGAAAGTGCGGTCGCCGTCGAACTGAGCGAAGGCATGCGCGGCTGCCGTCGCGGCTGCGGCGCGCCGCTGCGTCATTGCGCGGCGGAGGCGTTCGAAGGGGTTTGCGCCGATGCGGGCGTCGCGGCCGCGGCGGGCGTCGCCGAGGACGCCGATGCGGGTGCCCGCGAACCCGGCGTGGCGCCGGCGGCCGAGCCGGGCACCGAGCCGGGCGCGTTCAGCGGTGCGGTATCGAGCGGCGGCGACATGATCGGCCCGCCGACGGTCGGCTGATCCATCGCCTCGGACACGGGCGTCACGCGCAGCGCATCCGGCCGCACCTGCAGCAGCGCGTGACCCGGCTCGCGCGAGCCCGCGGCAGGCATCGGGCCGAACAGGCCGCGTACCACGACGAACGCGAGCATGTTGGCGAGAAAGAGAATAGAGATCAGCCAGCGCAGCATCGTCGATACTCCCGAGAATCGTTCCGTTACCGTCAATCCGCCGCGCATGGCGGCGATGCGCCGCTTCGTGCGCCGAAGCCGTGCGGGCCGCGCGCTCGCGCGGCGCGCGTCACGCCGAATGCGCGATCAGCGCGAGGCCCGTCAGCACGAGCGTATCGTGCCGCGTGTGCGGGATGGTCAGCGCGCGCACGATCGCGTCCGCCGCGCCGCCCGACAGCACGAGCCGCACGGGCGCCTTCCATGCCTTTTCCAGATCGCGCCATGCGCGCTCGATGAGCCCCGCCTGCGCCTGCAGGCAGCCGGCGGACAGCGCGTGCGGCGTGTCGATCGCGAACGGCGCGTGCGCGTCGTTCATGGCGAGCTCGTCGAGCAGGTTCGTCGCCGCGTCGATCGACACCGTCGGCAGCTGCGCGGTGTGCGTGCCGAGCGAGCGCATCATCAGCGCCCAGCCGGGCGCGATCAGCCCGCCCGCGAAATGGCCGTCGGCGCGCAGCGCTTCGAGCGTCGTCGCGGTGCCGAACGTCGCGATCAGCAGATGCTCGCCCGGAAACGCCGCATGCGCGCCGATGAGGCCTGCCCAGCGGTCGCTGCCGAGACGTGCCGGCTCCGTGTAGCCGTTCGTCACGCCGCACTGCGCGGCGCTTGCGCGCACGACGGTGCGCGGCAGCGCGGGCCAGTGCGCGTCGATCAGCGCGTCGATGCGTGCGGCTGCCGCGTCGCCCGCGACGTTCGAGATCCATGCGCCGCGCGGCGCGGGCAGCGTCGACCAGTCCGGCGCGTCGTCCGCGTGCCCGAACGCGCCGATCGAGACGAAATGGCGTTCGGTGTCCGCGAGCGCCCATTTGACGCGGCTGTTGCCCGCGTCGATCAGCAAGCACAAGCCGCTCATCGGACGGCTCCCGGCGCGCGCAGCGACACGTCGCCCGCCGCGATCGCTTGCCGGCCGGCGGGCGTGTCGAGCAGCAACTGGCCGGTCGCGTCGATTCCGACGGCGACGCCGCGCATGATTTCCGCGCCGCGTTCGAGCAGCACGACGTCGCGGCCCGCATACGCGTGCAGCGCGTTCCAGCGCGCGGCGAACGGGGCGAGGCCGTCCGCTGCGAACGCGGGCAGCGCGACGGCGAGCGCGTTCAGCGCGGCGGCGAACGCGTCGGTGAGATTCGCGCCGGGCCGAACGGCGGATAGCGCGACGGGCGGCAGGCCGCTCGCGAGCGTCGCGTCGCGCTCGCGCAGCGCGTCGACTTCGGCTGCGGCGGCGTCGGCCGTGCGCACATTGACGCCGAAGCCGATCACGACCGCGGTCGCATCGTTCGTGTTCCAGACGGTTTCGATCAGGATGCCGGCGAGCTTGCCGACGATCGCGGTTTCACCGTCGCGCGTTGTCGTGACGAGCAGATCGTTCGGCCATTTGAGCGCGATGCGATGGGCGTCGGCAGCAGCGTTCGCGCGTTGGCCCGCAAGCGGCGCGCCGTCCGTCCCGGCAAGCGCTTCGGCGAGCGCGACGCCGACGGCGAGGCTCAGGCCCGCGAGCTCGCCGACCGGACACGGCAATACGCACGCGATCGAGCAAAGCAGCGCGTCGCCCGGCCTGGCGAACCACGGGCGGCCTTGCCGGCCGCGTCCGGCCGTCTGCTCGTACGCGACGCGCGCGATCGGCGCGGCGAGCGCGTCGCGGTTGCGACGCAGCGTCTTCAGGTGCGCGGCGAGGTCAGCGTTGGTCGAACCCGTCGTGTCGACGATCTCGATCGACCATTCGCGGGCTGCGGGAACAAGGCGTGCATCGACGCGTGCGCGATCGATGAGCGGCCCGTCGTCCGCGGGCGTTGAAGGGAGGGTGGCGACATTCATGGCGCGTATTGTTGCGGAACTGGTCGACGGTTGCCAGCGTAAAGTTCGATTGTCCCGTCGCTTGACGGGGGATTGCGGATCGCGTTCTTTCATGCGTTCGTCGGCGATTCGCCCATCATAGCCGCGTCGTCCGGCGACGGGCGATTGGCGGGGCTGCGGCGCGTGCGGCGCGAATGCTCGGCGCGTGCGGCGGATCGGTGGATCGGTGGATCGGTGGATCGCGCCGAGGCGACAAATCGCGGGACTGCGGGATCGGCGACCGACGGTTGGCGGATGACAGGCGGCAAGCGACAGGCGACAGGCGATTGCGCACGTCGCGTCGGCGAACCGTCGCCCACAGAGCGCGAAAGACTCCGATTGTAGTGGCCGGCGCGCTCGATCGCTTCGACGTGGCCATCGACGCGGCATCGCGGGCGTAATCGCGGATCGGGCATGTATCGGGCATGTATCGGGCGTCGTGCCGGGATGCGCGAGCATGCGTCAGTGGGAATGCACGCCGATCGATTGCGATGGTTGGCCGGCGGGTCGTCACGCGGCGTCGGCGCGACGGCCGCTTCACGCGAGCGAGGGGTTCGCGCGGCGTGTGCACGACGTGTCAGCACGCCGATACGGAATGTGTTCGGCGTGGCGCGAGGCGGAGAAACCGGGGCGGTGCGATGCGCGAGCGTGCCGGGACCGGTTCACGTCGACATGCCTTCGCGCGACGCCGATCGAGCGCAGGGGGGCTTGGATCCTGTTTCTGTTGCATCGCGTGCGAGGCGCGGCAGCTCGGCGAATGCGTTTGAGGGTGAGTTCGGCGATTCGAATCGTGCGTTTGGCGGACGCATGCCGGAGCGATTTGCCCCAAACGCCCCAAACGCCCCAAACGCCCCAAACGCAGCCAACAAAACGCCTCGACCCGGCATCGCCGGCGAAGTCAGCGATCGCCATGCGCCGCGACGCCGAATCCAGAGAATCGCCGGCCGAAGAGGCCGCGCCGCCCATCCGCCGATGGACGGCCCGGCACCGCCGCGCGAAGCGCCCGACTTATTGAACGTGCTTCTGCAGCGCCGTCGCGCGCCCCGTCTTCGCATACTGCTTCCAGGCATCGAGCTTCTCGCCTTCGAGCAGCGCGAGCGAGCCATCGCCGTTCGCGTAGGCCGACGTGATGTCGGCCTCGCTCATGTGCCCCGACTGGACCATGAACGCGATCAGGTTGCCGCCCCAGACCTTCGGCTGTCCGCCGAGATCCGTCGTGAAGTAGTTCGTCTTGTAATCGGCATCCGGATAGAGCCGCTGATAAACCTTGTGCGCGAAATAGTCGGTCGCGAACTCGTCGTAGTTCCAGTTCGAATTGATGCCGGCTTCCTTCGTCGTCTGCTGAAAGCCCGTGTGATCGTGCGAAGCCGCATGCACGCTCTCGTGCACGAGCGTCGATCGGATCTTCGCCGCATCGAGCACGCCGCCCGCCGAATATTCGGGCGCATCGGTCGCCATGTAGATCCTGCCTTCGGGCGACGTCCACGCGATCGGATTGAGCGTCGGTTCGTCGGCGTAGTACGGGATGCTCATCACGCTCGACAGCCCTTCCATCGTCGTCTCGGCGATGTCCATCCGCGGCGGCGCAATGCCGAGCACTGCCGCAATGCCCGCGCTCAGCTTGTCGGTGTCGACATAGTTCTTCACCGACCAGCGCGGCGACAACTGCTTGTTCTCGTTCACGAACGGCTTGAGCTCGGTCGGCTGAAACGGCTGCGTCGACGTGCGCGGTGCCGCTGCCGTCACGGGAGCCGGGCGCGCGGCAGGCGGCAGCGGCGGTAGCGGCAGCGCGCCGGGCGTTGGGGGCGGCAATGCGCTGGGCGGTGGAGGCGGCATCCGCACGCCGGGCGCCGGTGCGGGCGGCGGGGGCGCGTGGCGTCCGGCCGGCGTCGGGCCGTCGCTCTCGAAGACCCGGCTCGCGCCTTCGAAGAAGCGGCTGACGTCCGCATGTTGCGGATGCGTATGCGGCAGCCGCTGCGAGGCCGCGTCGACGCGGTGTTCGTGCCCGCCGACCTTCAATGTTCCTACGTGTCGGACGTCCTGCGGCGCATTCGGCGATGCGCTCGCCGTTGCGGCAAGATGCTTAAACTCGATCATGAATCACACTCTTCTCGTATCGCGCCACGTGCGCGGTTTCGCGCAGCGACGCGGGAAACGCCTTTACCCAGACGATGAAATCGGACAGCCGGTGCGCGAGCGCTTCGGCCGTCAGCTCCAATGCCGGCTCGACCCGGTACGCGACGAGCCCCAGTTCCTCATGCCAGCCGATGCCCGGCTGCGCGCCGACGAGCGGATTGAGCGCCGCATGCAGCAACAGACGCAGCGTGTCTTCGCTCGCCGATGCGGGCAGCGGCCAGTCGATGCGCCCGATGACGACGAGCTGTGCGCCGCTACGGCGCAACAGGATCGGCAGCGATTCGTCGATCAGCAGGCGGCAATGGCCGTGCGCGTCGAAATGCAGGCTGCGCAGTCCCAGCCGCTGTGCGAGCTCCGCGAGTAGCGCGTCGGTCGCGCCGTCGTGCGGGGAAGGCGCCGGAGTCGAGCGGATGCTCGGCGAGAAGTCGGAAAAACAGATGGTCATGGGTATCGTGTCGAACGAGGGCGTTGCGTGAAACGGGGTTGCTCGCCGGACGGCAAGCGCGGCCGAACCGCACGGTGCGGCTGCAACACGTATTGGTACACGATCGTTGCGCACGCCTCTTGTTGAAATCGCCGATTGTTTCGTTTTTCTGTCCGGCATTCGTGTGGCGGTGCGCGCTGGCATGTGTTTCGGCACGGCGTCGTCGCGGGGTGTCGGGAGGCGACGCAAAGCCTGTATGCGTGCGCCGCCGCGCGCCGCCGCACCGCGCCGGACGGCCGGGCGAAACGAGACTTCGCGCGGCGAAGCGGTTCGCTACAATGACCGCTGTCACCGTTTTGCAAAATCGACCTTTGGACTTCCAGACTCCCCCCGGCCTGTCGGTCGATTCCGGCAGCCAAGGCCAGACCGTGCGCCTTTACGGGCAGTGGACGGCGCTTGCCCTCGCGCGCGACCGCGGCAACGTCGCGCGCCGGATCGCGCGGCTCGCGAAAGAGCCCGTCGGCGAGTGGGATCTGTCCGGCGTCGTCCGGCTCGATCACGTCGGCGGGCAGGCGCTCTGGCGCGTGTGGGGCCGCCGGCTGCCCGAAGGGCTCGCGCTCACCGACAATCAGCGGACCGTGTTCGAGCGGCTCGAGCGGCTCGACGAAGGCCGCGAGGCGCCCGAGCCCGTCGTGCGGACCGACCCGGTCACGCGCTTCGGCCAGGGCCTCTTTACGTTCGGCGAGCATCTGTACGGCGGCATCGGGCTGCTCGGCGGGCTGATCATCGATCTGCTGTCGGTGCTGCGCCGGCCGCGCACGATGCCGTGGATCGAGATCTCCGCGAACGTCTACGCCGCGGGCGCGAAGGCGCTGCCGATCACGGCGCTCGTCGCGTTCCTGATCGGCATCGTGCTGTCCTATCTGTCCGCGCAGCAACTGCAGCTATTCGGCGCGAACCGCTACATCGTCAATATCCTCGGCCTGTCCGTGATCCGCGAGCTCGGGCCGGTGCTGTCGGCGATCCTCGTCGCGGGCCGCTCGGGCTCCGCGATCACCGCGCAGATCGGCGTGATGCGGGTGACGGAAGAGCTCGACGCGATGCGCGTGATGGGCATCCCGCACGGCCTGCGGATCACGCTGCCGCGCGTGCTCGCGCTGGGCGTCGCGATGCCGCTCCTCGTGATGTGGACCAACGTCATCGCGCTGACGGGCGGCGCGCTCGCCGCGAAGTTCGTGCTCGCCATCGACCTGAACTTCTTCGTGCGCTCGCTGCCGTCCGTCGTGCCGATCGCGAACCTGTGGATCGGGCTCGGCAAGGGCGTCGTGTTCGGGATGTTGATCGCGCTCGTCGCGTGCCACTTCGGTTTCCGGATCAAGGCGAACTCGCAGAGCCTGGGCGAAGGGACGACGACGTCCGTCGTCACGTCGATCACGGTCGTGATCCTCGCCGACGCGGTGTTCGCGATCCTCTTTCAGAACGTGGGGCTCGGATGAGCGCGCGCGACGACGATTTCGTGATCGAGGTGCGCGACCTGACGAAGCGCTACGGGCGCAACGTGGTCCACGAGCACCTGGACTTCGACGTGCGCCCGGGCGAGATCGTGGCGATCGTCGGCGGCTCCGGTTCGGGCAAGACGACGCTCGTGCGGCAGATCTTGGGCCTCGAGCGGCCGACGTCCGGCACGATCAAGGTGTTTGGCGAGGACACGTCGAAGATCGACGCCGAGACCGCGCGCGTGATGCGCAGCCGCTCGGGGATGCTGTTCCAGCACGGCGCGCTGTTCTCGTCGCTGACCGTGTTCGACAACGTCGCGCAGCCGCTGCGCGAGCTCGGCCGCGTGCCGGAGGACCTGCTGCACGACATCGTGATGCTGAAGCTCGAGATGGTCGGGCTGCCGTGCAAGCACGCGTCGAAGATGCCGGCCGCGCTGTCGGGCGGGATGGTCAAGCGGGTCGGGATCGCGCGCGCGATCGCGCTCGAGCCGGAGCTGCTGTTTCTCGACGAACCGACGGCGGGGCTCGATCCCGGCGCGTCCGACGAGTTCGTCGAGCTGATCGCGACGCTGCATCGCACGCTGGGCCTCACCGTCGTGATGGTCACGCACGATCTCGACACGATGGTCGCGCTGTCGACGCGCGTCGCGGTGATCGCCGACCGCAAGGTGCTCGTCGCCGCGCCCGTCGAAGAGGCGGCGGGCGTCGATCATCCGTTCATCCGCGAGTACTTTCTCGGGCGGCGCGGCCGCCGCGCGCTGCAGGCGCTGCCGCCCGAGCGTCGCGCGCGCCTGCCGAAGGCGGCGCTCGAACCGGCGCCTTCGGACGTCGAGCTGTAAAACGAGGGAACCCCCACATGGAAAACAAATCACACGCGTTCTGGGCCGGCCTGTTCACGATCGGGCTTCTGCTCGCGATCGTCGGCGCGGTCTATTGGTTCAACGTCGATCGCACGGTGCGCGTGCCTTACGATCTCGTGTCGCGCTCGAACGTGACGGGGCTCTTCCCCGACGCGGCCGTCCGCTATCGCGGGCTCGACGTCGGCAAGGTGCAGTCGATCAACTTCGACCGCGGGCATCCGGGAGAGATCGTGATCCGCATCCTCGTCGACGCGAACGCGCCGATCACGCGCTCGACGTTCGGCAGCCTCGGCTTCCAGGGCGTGACGGGCATTGCGTTCGTGCAGCTCGACGACACGGGCGCGGATCAGGCGCCGCTGCCGACGTCGGCGAAGGCGGTCGCGCAGATTCCGATGCACCCGAGTCTCTTCGACCAGCTCCAGCAGCGCGGCGACGTGCTGCTCAAGCAGATGGAGATCGCCGCGAAGAGCGTCAACGAGATGCTGTCGCCGGACATGCGCGATCAGCTGAAGGCGACCGCGGCGAGCATGCAGCATGCGGCCGACGGCGTCGCCGAGCTGTCGAAGCAGGTCGAGCCCGCGCTCGCGCAGATGCCGGAGACGATGGCGCACGTGAACCATGCGCTCACGTCGGCGAACGCGCTCGTCGCGCCGGGCGGGCCGCTCGTCACGAACCTGAACCGCGCGGGGCAGGCGCTCGCGTCGATGAACGACACGCTCGCCGAGCTGAGCGCGCGCGTGCGCTACGACACGCTGCCGCGCTTCAACGCGCTCGCGACGAACGTCGGCGACGCGTCGCGCACGCTGAAGGACGTCGCGGGCGATGTCGGCCGCAATCCGCGCAGCCTGCTGTTCGGCGCGCCGCTCGCCGAGCCGGGCCCGGGCGAGACGGGATTCGTGTGGCCGGGCGTCACGCCCGCCAAATAAGTACTCTTGGAATTCGCGATGCACGCACACTTCATGTCAGGTCCTTTCTTCCGCCGAAGCCGTCCGGCGCTCGCGCTCGCCGTGGCGCTCACGATCGCGAGCCTGAACGGCTGCGCGGGGACGCCCGCCGCGCTCTCGAACATCCGCTACGACCTCGGGCCCGCGCGGCCGGCCGCGTCGGCGGGCGCGGGTCCCGCGCTCAAGGTGCTCGACGTGAGCGCGCCCGACGCGCTCAACTCGGATCGTTTCGTCTACCGGCTCGCGTACGCGGATGCGCAGCGCATCGCCGTGTACCGCGACAGCAAATGGACCGCACCGCCCGCGCAGTTGCTGACGCAAAGGCTGCGCGGCGCGCTGTCGCAGCGCGGCGCGGTGCTCGAGGGCGAGGACAGTGTGCGCGCGCCCGTGCTGAAGGTCGAGCTGTCCGAGTTCGAGCAGGTGTTCGACGGGCGCTCGGAGAGCCACGCGGCCGTCACCGCGCGCGCGACGCTCACGCAGGACGGCAAGGTGCTCGGCCAGCGCACGTTCGTGTCGCGCGCGCCGTCGAGCACGCCGGATGCGGCGGGCGGCGCGCAGGCGCTCGCGACGGCGAGCGACGAACTCGTCTCGCAGCTCGTCGCGTGGCTCGGCGTCCAGGCATACGCCGCCGCGCCGTGAACGCCGCCGCCCACGCCGCGTTTGTCGCGTTTGCCGCGCCGTGCGCGGCGCCGCCGAGATGAAACGCGCCGCGCGCTGGCAGCGTCGTCATTCGACGCTCGCGCGTCAGGCGTTCGCCGTCTACGCGGCGCTCGTCGTCTATGCGTCGCTTTATCCGTTCACGGGCTGGCGCTCGCTCGGCATCGGCCCGTTCGACTATCTGCTCGCGCCGCTGCCGCGCTATCTGACCGCGTTCGACATCGTCACCAACGTGCTCGGCTATCTGCCGTTCGGCGCGCTCGCGGTGCTCGCGCTCTATCCGCTGCGCGGCGTGCCGGCCGTGTTCGCCGCGACCGCGGCGGGCGCGCTGCTGTCGGGCGCGATGGAAGCGCTGCAGACGTATCTGCCGGCGCGCGTGTCGTCGAATCTCGATCTCGCGGCGAATGCGCTCGGCGCGCTGATCGGCGCGACGCTCGCCGCGCCCGCCGCGACTGCGCTGATCGAGCGCGGCGTCGTGCGGCGCGTGCGCTTCGCGTGGTTCGAGCGCGATGCGTCGACGCCGCTCTTTCTCGCCGCGCTGTGGGCGGGCGCGATCCTGTTTCCGTCGCCGTTCCTGTTCGGCATCGGCGACTGGCCGAGCGAGCTTTGGGAGAGCGCCGACGTGTCGATGCGCGGCGCGCTCCTCGCGTGGGCGCCGGCCGCGTGGAACGTGCCCGCATGGCCGGACCGGCTCGACGGCCTGCTGTCCGATTCCGCGTGGGAGGCGCTGCTTGCCGCGCTCGGCCTGTTCGCGGCGCTCGCGGTCGCGTCGCTCGCGATGCGCGAGCGCGCGCCGCGCGTGCGGCTCGTCGCCGGCTTCACCGTGTTCGCGCTCGCGCTGAAGGCGGCCGCGACGTTCATGCAGTCGTACACGGGCCTCGTGTTCGACTGGGCGACGCCCGGCGCGCGGCTCGGCATCGCGGCGGGTCTCGTCGCCGCGCTCGCCGCGCTGCGGCTCGCGAGCGCGTGGCGCGCGGCGCTGGCCGCGGCGGCGCTCGCCGTCGCGCTCGTGCTCGTCAACGTGCTGCCCGTCAATCCGTTCTTCGATTTCGCGCTGTCCGGCTGGCAGCAGGGCCGCTACGTGCACTTCAACAGCATCGCGCGCTGGCTCGCGTGGATCTGGCCGTACGCGGCGCTCGTCTGGCTCGCCGGACGCGCGGAGCGCGCATGGCTCGCGAAGCGCGCGGCGGGCGCTTCGCGCGGCGCCAGCGGCAAACGGCGCCGCTCGCTATAATCGGCCACTCGCCTGCCGATTCCGTCCGACAACGCGGGGCGCTCACGCGGCGCCCCCACGCAATGGGCCACATCATGGATCCCTACTATCAACACCACGTCTTTTTCTGCCTGAACCAGCGCGAAAAGGGCGCCGAACGTCCGAGCTGCGCGAACTGCGGTTCGCAGGAGATGCAGGAATACGCAAAGCAGCGCGTCAAGGCGCTCGGCCTCGCGGGCGCGGGCAAGGTGCGCGTCAACAAGGCGGGCTGCCTCGACCGCTGCGAGGAAGGTCCCGTCGTCGTCGTCTATCCGGAAGGCGTCTGGTACACGTACGTCGACAAGAACGACATCGACGAAATCGTCGAGTCGCATCTGCGCGACGGCCAGGTCGTCGAGCGGCTGAGAATCTGAGCACGGTTTTTCGAATCACCCCGCACGCTGCTGCATGAACGCCTACACCCAGAAATCCCTGATCGCCGGCCCGGTCGGCAACATCGAGGTCGCGATCGACCTGCCCGACGCGGTGCGCGACGGCTCGGCCGCGCCGCGCGGGATCGCGCTCGTCGCGCACCCGCATCCGCTCTTCGGCGGCACGATGGAGAACAAGGTCGCGCAGACGCTCGCGCGCATCTTCGTCCAGTTGAACTACGCGGTGATCCGCTCGAATTTCCGCGGCGTGGGCGCGACGGAAGGCGCGCACGACAACGGCGCGGGCGAGGTCGACGACCTGCTCGCAGTGCTCGCGCACATGCGTTCGCTGCCGGGCCACGCGGAACTGCCGGTCGTGCTCGCCGGCTTTTCGTTCGGCACGTTCGTGCTGTCGCACGTCGGCAAGCGGCTGCGCGATGCGGGGCAGGCGATCGAGCGGATGGTGTTCGTCGGCACGGCGGCGAGCCGCTGGCAGGTCGCCGACGTGCCGGAAGACACGATCGTAATCCACGGCGAGAACGACGACACGGTGCCGATCGCGTCGGTTTACGACTGGGCGCGGCCGCAGGAGCTGCCCGTCGTCGTGATTCCGGGCGCCGAGCACTTCTTCCATCGCAAGCTGCACATCCTGAAGCGCGTCGTCGTCGGCGCGTGGCGCTGACGCGCGACGAGCGGCGTTTCGTTTCGCCGTGAGCCGTGAGCTGTGAGCCGCGCGGCGAGCGAGCGGGCGGATGCCGGACGTTCGTCGTGCCGGGCGCGTTGCGGCGGATCGCTGCGGCGCGGTGCTGCATCTCGCGGCGTGCATGGATGGCGCGGTCGAGTTGCACAACCGGCGCAGCGCGGCACCACACGGCACCGCACGGCACCACACGGCACCGCACGGCACCACACGGCACCGCACCGAGCGGCGCGGCACGCGGCTTGGGCGACTGCATGGTAATTGCGGCACGCGACATGGGCGTCCGGCGCGATCACCGTTCCGTCCGTGATCGACAATCGATCGACCAAAGATCGACCAAAGATCGACCAAAGATCGACCAAAGATCGACCAAAGATCGACCCGCGATCGGCCGCCGGCCCGCCCGCCGCGACCGAATCACACCGCCCGCCACGCGACAAGCTCCCCAATCCCGAAAAGCGCCGCTGCGAACTTCCGTATAATGGCCGGGTTTTGCGTCGGCCCGTCCGCACGGACGTCCGATGCGCCGTGCAGGCCGCCGCGCCGCTTTTCGCTTAGCGAACCGATCGCGCCGCCGCCTGTCCAATCGGCGCGTTTCGCGAGCCTTCCTTCCCAGAGATGCCGCCGGAACGCCGCCGCCGGCCCTTCAACCGCGCGCCCCGTGTGCGCTGAAATTTCTGCCATCAGCCTGAATCGATATGCGTCTGTCTTCCTTCGGCCTCACGTCACTCGCCACCTCCACCGCTTTTGCCGTCGCCGCGCGTAACCTTGCGCTCGGCGTCGTGCTGCCCGCCGCGCTCGTGTCGACGATCGCCGTCGCGCAGGCGAAGCCCGCCGCCAAGGCGAAGCACGCGGCCGCCGCGCCCGCCGCCGCACCGACGGGCGCACCCGCCACGTATGCGCCGGGCGCGGTGCCGCCGCCCGGCGTGAACGCGCGCTCGTGGGTGCTCGTCGATGCGACGAGCAATCAGGTGCTCGCATCGGGCAACGCAGACGAGCGCGTCGAGCCCGCGTCGCTGACGAAGCTGATGACGGCGTACCTCGTGTTCGAGGCGCTCGATGCGAAGAAGATCACGATGGAGCAGATCGTTACGCCGGGCGAAGCGGTGCGCCGCGTCGGCCGTGACGAGTCGCGGATGTTCATCGAGGCGAACAAGCCCGTCAGCGTGCACGATCTCGTCTACGGGATGATCATCCAGTCGGGCAACGACGCCGCGATCGCGCTCGCCGAGCTCGTCGGCGGCAGCGAAGCGCAGTTCGTCAACATGATGAACGCGGAAGCGCAGCGCCTCGGGATGGCGGGCACGCACTTCGCCGACGTGAACGGGATGCCCGATCCGCAGCACTACACGACGGCGGGCGATCTCGCGAAGCTGTCGACGCACCTGATCCGCGACTACCCGGACTACTACAACATCTTCTCGGTCAAGGACTTCACGTACAACAACATCAAGCAGCCGAACCGCAATCGTCTGCTGTGGCTCGACCCGACCGTCGACGGCCTGAAGACCGGCCACACGCAGGCGGCGGGCTACTGCCTGATCGCGTCGGCGAAGCGCTCGCTGCCGGGCGCGACCGACGCGACGCGCCGCCTCGTCACCGTGATGATGGGCGAGACGAAGGAAAGCGACCGTGTGCAGGACAGCATGAAGATGCTGAACTACGGCTACACCGCGTTCGATTCGGTGCGCCTCTACAAGGCCGGCCAGGCGATCGACACGCCGCGCGTCTACAAGGGCAAGAGCAACAACGTGCAGGTCGGCGTGAAGAAGGATCAGTTCATCACGGTGCCGCGCGGCTTGGCGGACAAGGTGAAGCCGGAAGTCGCGCTGAACGCGCCGCTCATCGCGCCGCTCGCGGACGGTCAGGCGGTCGGTTCGGTGAAGCTCGTCGCCGACGGCAAGACGGTCGCGGAATTCCCGGTCGTCGCGCTGCAGCCGGTGCCGGAAGCAGGCCTCCTCGGCCGCATCTGGGATTCGATCCTGCTGATGTTCAGCAAAAAGAAGTAAGCTGTCCGGGTCTCGCCGGACCGGGTCTCCAGGGATCAGGGTCCTGCGGACCGGATTCACTGGGACCGGATCCCTTCGTCATGATTTCGTCACTCGTTTAACGCCATGAGCCAAGCCGATATCGAACCGACCGTCTACCTGAGCGTCGCGTCGCGGGAAGAGCTGGTGCCGCTGTCCGAAGCGCGCGTACCGGTGCTCGACCGCGGCTTCATCTTCGGCGACGGCGTGTACGAAGTCGTGCCGATCTACGCCGACGGCGCACGTCGCGCGCCGTTCCGGATCGCGCAGCATCTCGTGCGTCTCGCGCGCAGCCTGAAGAAGATCGGCATCGACGATCCGCACGACGAAGCGGGCTGGCGCGCGCTCGTCGCGCGCGTCGTCGACGCAAACGCGGCGGTGCTCGGCGACGGCCAGCACGCGATCGTCTACATCCAGGTGACGCGCGGCGTCGCGAAGCGCGGCCACGCATTTCCGCTGAACGCGGTGCCGACGGTGTTCGCGATGGCGAGCCCGCTGTCGCTGCCGACCGACGCGCAGCGCGCGCAGGGCGTGCGCTGCGTGACGGCCGAGGATCGCCGGTGGCTGCATTGCGACATCAAATCGGTGTCGCTGCTCGGCAACGTGCTGATGGCGCAACATGCGGCCGAGCACGACGCAGTCGAGACGATCCAGCTGCGCGACGGCAACGTGACGGAGGGCTCGTCGTCGAACGTGTGGATCGTGAAGAACGGCGAGCTGATCGCACCGCCGCGCAGCAACAGGATTCTTGAAGGGATCCGCTACGCGCTCGTCGAGGAGCTCGCGGAGGCGTGCGGGATCCGCTTCGTCGCGCGCGACATCAACGAAGCGGAACTGCGTGCGGCCGACGAGATCCTGCTCACGTCGGCGACGAAGGAAATCCTGCCCGTGACCCTGCTCGACGGCCTGCCCGTGCAGGGCGGCCGGCCGGGCCCGGTGTTCGAGGCGCTGTACGCCGCGTATCAGCAGGCGAAGGCGCGTGAGTTGGAAAGCGTTTGAGCGGGCCCGGCCCTCGACGCGTGGAGAACGACATGACCGAATCAAACAAGACCGTCGAGCTGACGGGCGAAATCGCGACGCCCAAGGAAACGCTGCTCGAATTTCCGTGCGATTTCCCGATCAAGGTGATGGGGCGCGCGCATCCGGAGTTCAAGGACACGATTTTCAAGGTCGTGAGCGTCCACGACAACGAGATCGATCTCGAGAAGATCGAGGAGCGCGCGTCGAGCGGCGGCAACTACACGGGCCTCACGATCACCGTGCGGGCGACGAGCCAGGCGCAGCTCGACAACATCTACCGGGCGCTGACCGGCCACCCGATGGTCAAGGTCGTGCTCTGACGGCCGGCCGCCAGGCTAGTCCCCGCCAATCCTTTCCCTTCGCACACGCGCGGCCGCGCAGGCCGCCGCGTGCTGCGCCTCCAGCGTCGCGCACACCGCGTTGAAGCGCGCGATCTCCTCCAGCAGCCAGGTCCGGAACGCCTGTACGCGCGGCGTCTGCGCGAGCGACGGCGGGCACACGAAGAAGTAGTGCCACGGGCTCGGCCCCGCGATGTCGAAGAGCCGCACGATCCTGCCCGCCGCCAGATCCGGCACCGCGAGCGAGCGTCGCACGAGCGCGATTCCCTGACCGTCGATCGCCGCCTGCAGCAGATTCGACGAATCCTGATACAGCACGCCGCGCTTCGGCTCGGTCAACGTGTCGAGGCCCGCCGCGTCGAACCACGGGCGCCACAGCTCGTCGTCCGAGCGCAGCAGCGGATAGCGGGCGAGATCGGCGGGCGTCTCGGGCAGCACGCCGCCGTTGAGCGTCGGCGCGCAGACGGGGAAGAACGTCTCGTCGAGGATCGGCTCGACGTACAGCCCCGGATAGACGCCGTAGCCGAAGCGGATCGCGATGTCGACGTCGTCGCGTGCGAAGTCGACGAGCGCGTCGCTCGCCCGTAATTCGAGATCGATTTCCGGATGCCGCTCGATGAACGGGCCGATCCGCGGCGTGATCCAGCGCGCGGCGAACGACGGCAGCGTCGACACGACGAGCCGCTTGTCGCGATCGCTCGCGCGGATGTCGCGGGTCGCGTCGGCGATGAGCGTCAGCGCGGCGCGCACCTGCTGCGCGTAGCGGCCGCCCGCGTCCGTCAGCGCGAGCCGCTTGCCGTGGCGCACGAACAACTGCACGCCGAGCTCGGCTTCGAGCGCGCGTATCTGATGGCTGACCGCGCCG
The DNA here is from genome assembly GCF_001523745.2 of Burkholderia mayonis. NCBI lineage: Bacteria > Pseudomonadati > Pseudomonadota > Betaproteobacteria > Burkholderiales > Burkholderiaceae > Burkholderia > Burkholderia mayonis. The sequence continues at coordinate 3,468,457 of NZ_CP013386.1, read as the reverse complement.
TGCGTGACGGACAGCTCGTCCGCCGCGCGCGAGAAGCTTTCGTACCGCGCGGCGGCTTCGAACACGCGCAGCGCGTTCAACATCGGCAGCTGACGGAGGTTCATTGGTTAGTTTTTCTCACTAGCACGTGAAAATCGATCGTTTTACGCCGAGCCTTGCGCACACTACGATTGTAGCCACTGGAGCATTTTTGGCGGAGGCGGTCATGAGAGAGATTTCTTCAAGCATCACGTTCGAGATCCAGCCCGGCGAAACGGTGCCGATGAAGGTGGCGCGCAGCACGCGGTTGAGCGTTCGCGGCGCGTCCGTGTGGGCGACGCGCAGCAACGACGTCCACGATTATTTCCTGTCGCCGGGCGAGACGCTGAAGCTGCGGCGCGGCGAGCGGCTGTGGCTGAGCGCCGACGGCGAGACGAGCGCATGCGTGTCGTTCTCGATCGCCGTGCCGCCGCGGCAGGCGGCCGTGTCCGGCATCGTGCGGTTCGCGACGCGGTTCGCCGCGCGCTTTCGCGACGGGTGGCGCACCGTCTGAGCGCCCCGTGGTCGCCGGTGCGTGCCGCCGCGTGATCCGTCCCCTTCGGGCACCGGCGAGGTGCATGGGTTTTCGGTAAACTACCGTCCATGTCAGCCTCGCCGGTTTCCATCGTGCCACCCGCTTCCGTCGCGTCCGCCGCGCCCGACGCCGCCGCGTCGGCTTCCTCGTGTTCGTCCTCCGCGCTGCCTGTCACGGTTCGCTGGCTCGGCGAAACATCTTACGAAGCGTGCTTCGACGCGATGCGAACGTTCACCGACGCGCGCACGCCGGACACCGACGACGAGATCTGGGTCGTCGAGCATCCGCCCGTCTACACGCTCGGCCAGGCCGGCAATCCGTCGCACCTGCTCGTCGCCGACAGCGGCGTGCCGCTCGTGAAGGTCGACCGCGGCGGGCAAATCACCTATCACGGTCCGGGGCAAATCGTCGCCTATCTGCTCGTCGACTTGAGGCGGCGCAAGCTGATGGTGCGCACGCTCGTCACGCGGATCGAGGAGGCCGTGATCGAGACGCTCGCGGCGTATAATCTCGCGTCGATCCGCAAGGCCGGCGCGCCCGGAATCTACGTGGAATCGGGGCCGCATCGCGGCGCGAAGATCGCCGCGCTAGGTCTCAAGATCCGCAACGGCTGCAGCTATCACGGTCTGAGCGTCAACGTGAAGATGGATCTGCGTCCGTTTCTCGCGATCAACCCGTGCGGTTACGCGGGACTCGAAACGATCGACATGGCGAGCCTCGGCGCGACCGCCGACTGGCACGAAGTCGCACGGACGCTCGTGCGCCGTCTGATCGCCAACCTCGACGGCGCAACCGCGGCCGCCGCATTGCCGCAGCAGGCACTGGAACAATCGAATGACTGACCTTACCGCTCCCTCCGCACCCGCCGAACCGGCCGCGCCCGCGTACGATCCGACCGCCAAGCAGAAGGCGCTGGCGAAGACCGCGCGGATTCCGATCAAGATCGTCCCGATCGAGAAGCTCAAGAAGCCCGACTGGATCCGCGTGAAGGCGGCCACCGGCAGCTCGCGCTTTTCCGAGATCAAGACGATCCTGCGCGAGCACAACCTGCACACGGTGTGCGAGGAGGCGAGCTGTCCGAACATCGGCGAATGCTTCGGCAAGGGCACCGCGACGTTCATGATCATGGGCGACAAGTGCACGCGCCGCTGCCCGTTCTGCGACGTCGGCCACGGCCGGCCCGATCCGCTCGATGCGGACGAGCCGAAGAACCTCGCACGCACGATCGCGGCGTTGAAGCTCAAGTACGTCGTGATCACGAGCGTCGACCGCGACGACCTGCGCGACGGCGGCGCCGGCCACTTCGTCGAATGCATCCGCGAAGTGCGCGAGCAGTCGCCGCAGACCCGCATCGAGATCCTGACGCCGGACTTCCGCGGCCGCCTCGACCGCGCGCTGCAGATACTCAACGCCGCGCCGCCCGACGTGATGAACCACAATCTCGAAACGGTGCCGCGCCTGTACAAGGAAGCGCGTCCCGGCTCGGACTACGCGCATTCGATGAAGCTGCTGAAGGATTTCAAGGCGCTGCATCCGGACGTCGCGACGAAGTCGGGCCTGATGGTCGGCCTCGGCGAGACGCCCGAAGAGATCCTGCAGGTGATGCGCGATCTGCGCGCGCACGACGTCGACATGCTGACGATCGGCCAGTACCTGCAGCCGTCCGAACACCACCTGCCGGTGCGCGAGTACGTGCACCCGGACACGTTCAAGATGTACGAGGACGAGGCGTACCAGATGGGCTTCACGCATGCGGCCGTCGGCGCGATGGTGCGGTCGAGCTATCACGCCGATCTCCAGGCGCACGGCGCCGGCGTGGTTTGACGGTAGGCGACGGTCCGTCGAACCGACGGTCCGGCCAGTCAGTCGATGAAAAACCCGCAGCGAAGGCTGCGGGTTTTTTTGTGCTTTTCGCGGGACGTGTCGCCTGCGGCGGACTCAATCCCCCGCTACGACGCCGTCGCGCCGCGGGTCCGAGCCGCCGAGCCACACCGACCGCCCCTCGACGTTGATCCGCTGAATCCCTTGCAGGCTCGACCCCAGCTCAACGATGCGCACGTCGTGTCCGCGCTCCTTCAGCGCATCCGCGAGCGCATCGGATACGCGCCCCTTTTCGAGCTCGGTCGGCCCGTTGCGCGAGCCGAAGTTTGGCAGCGCGATCGCCTGCTGCATCGTCATCCCCCAATCGATCATGCCGACGAGCGTCTTCGCGACGTAGCTCGCGGTCGACGCGCCGCCCGCCGAGCCGAGCGCCATCATCAGCCGCCGCGAGCCTTTCTCGAACACGAGCTCGGGCGCGAGCGTCGAGCGCGCGCGCTTGCCTGGCTGCACGCGGTTCGCGATCGGCTTGCCATGCTCGGTCGACACGGGCGAGAAGTCGAGCAACTGGCTGTTGAGCAGGAAGCCGCGCACCATCAGCCGCGAGCCGAACCGGTCGTCGAGGGTCGACGTCATTGACACCGCGTTGCCGTAGCGGTCGACGGCCGTGATCTGCGACGCCGACGGCGGCTCCGCGCCGCGGTCCGCGGCGGACGCGGGCGGCAGGCCGGACGGCGAGCCGGCGCTTGCGTTGCCGACGGCCGTGTCGCCGATCAGGCGCGCGCGCTCGGCGACGTAGCGTCGCTCGACGAGACTCTTCCAACTGCCGCCCGGCGGCGCGACGAAATCGGGATCGGCGACGTACTGCGCGCGGTCCGCGTACGCGAGGCGGCCCGCTTCGCTGAACAGATGCGCGGCGAACGGCGTCGGCTCGAGGCCCGTCGCGTTGCGCACCGGCTTTTGCGCGCCGATCTGCCGCCAGTCCGGCTGCGCTTCGAGCAGGCCGAGCATCTGCGCGACGACGAGCCCGCCCGCCGACGGCGGCGGCATCCCGCACACGGTCCATTTGCGATAGTCGGCGCACAGCGACTCGCGGACCTTCGCGCGGTACTGCGCGAGATCCTGCATGCTCAGCACGCCCGGATTCGGCGCCTGGCGGACTTTCGCGACGATGTCGCGCGCGATCGCGCCGGTATAGAGCGCGTTCGCGCCGTGCGCGGCGACGAGCCTGAGCGTCGCCGCGAGCTGCGGATTCTTGAGCGTCGTGCCCGCCGGCTTCGGCGCGCCGTTCTTGTCATAGAAGTACGCGCGCGCGGCAGGATCGCTTGCCAGCGACGGATCGTTCGCGATCATCGCCGCGAGTCGCGGGCCGAGCGGGAAACCTTGCTCGGCGAGCCGGATCGCGGGCTGGAACAGGCGCCGCCACGGCAGCTTGCCGTGCGCGCGATGCGCGAGCTCGAGCATCCGCAGCACGCCCGGCACGCCGACCGCGCGCGCGCCGAGCGCCGACGGCGGCAGCGGCTTGCCGTCGGCGCCGTAGAACAGGCGGTCGGTGGCGGCGGCGGGCGCGGTTTCGCGGCCGTCGTACGCTTCGACCGTCTTGCCGTCCGCGTGCAGCAGGAACGCGCCGCCGCCGATCCCCGACGCCTGCGGCTCGACGAGCATCAGCACCATCTGCGCGGCGATCGCCGCATCGACTGCGGTGCCGCCCGCCTTCAGCATCTCCTGGCCGGCCTGCGCGGCGAGCGGATGCGCGGCCGCGATCATGTCGCGCTGCGAGGTCCAGCCCGGCTTGTCGACCCAGCTCGACAGCTCGGCGGGCGCGGCCTGCGGTTCCGCCGTCGATGTCGCGGCGGCCGCTGAGACCGCGGAAGCCGATGCGGCAGCGGCGGCATTCGGCGCGCCCGAGCCGGGCGCGTTCGCGCATCCGGCGGTGAAGGCGAACAGGGCGGCGGCGATCGCGCCCGCCCACGGGTTGGACGAGCGCGGACGGATCCGGTCGGTCATGAATACCTCGGTACGAAGGAAAGACGGCGATGCACGGGCAATACACGGCGAATGGCGGCAGCGCCCCATGCGGCGCCGCACGGGCGGGCTATTGTCGCCGCGTTGGAAGCGGCCTGTCATCTGACAACAAACCCTAAGGGTCGGGTCGCGAACGGCCGCCGGGCGTCACTGGCCGCGCCCGGCGTTCCTCGCCTCTTCGAGCACGAATTCGATGAACGTCGACGTCGCGCGCGTGTGATGCCGGTTCGGCATGTACAGCATGTACATGTGCGTGCCGAAGATGCTGAGCCGGTACGCGTCGAGCGTCGTGACGACGGCGCCGCGCCGCACGTCGTCGTGCACGACGTAGTCCGGCACGATGCCGACGCCGAGCCCGGCGAGGATCGACTGGCGCAGGAACAGGAAATTCTCGGAGATGAGCGTCGGCTCAAGCAGCACCTCGTGCCGCTCGTCGCCGAGATACGCGGCGACGCGCAACTGCCGGCCGACCACCGTCGCCGTGATCACGGGCGCGTCGAACAGCTGATCGAGCTCGGTCGGCATCCCGTGCGTCGCGGCGAAGCCGGGCGACGCGCACGCGACGTAGCGCACCGCGCCCATGTCGCGCGCGACGAGATTCTGCGGCGGCTCGGACATCACGCGCACCGCGATGTCGACTTCGTCGCGCATCAGATCCTCGACGCGGTTCTCGAACACGACGTCGAGCACGATCCCCGGATAGCGCTGCTTGAACGAGATCAGCCAGTTCGACATCACGAGCTGCCCGTAGCCGCTCGGCACCGACAACCGCACACGGCCCTGCAGGTCCTGGCCGAGCGTCGTCACCGCCTCGCGCGCGGCGAACAGCTCGTTCTGGATACGCCGGCCGTGCTCGTAGAGCCGCAGCCCGATCTCGGTCGGCTCGATGCGCCGCGTCGTGCGCCGCACGAGCTGCAGCCCGATCGACTTCTCCAACTGGTTGAGCCGGTAGCTGACGTTCGCGCGGCTCATCTTGAGCCGCTGGGCCGCCTTGCTGAGGTTGCCCGCGTCGAGGATGTCGACGAGCAGCGTGAGCGCATTCAGATCCATCGCCGTGTCCGCATGTTCAAGGTATTTGTCAAATATGACTTGACAGGTTGTTAAAGAAAGCTGGAATTGTCAATCAATCTAGATCAATCGAGAATCGAGGCAAACCCCGCGTCTCGTCTGTTGAAGCGAGGGCGCGTATTCCGTACGGAGCGAGAGACATGAATCAGCAGGCATCCCACGAAACCGGCACCGTCACGCGCGAGCGGCGCGACAAGGTGCTCGTCGTCACGATCGACCATCCGCCCGTCAACGCGTTGTCCGCCGACGTGCGGCGCGGCCTCGTCGACGCGCTCGACGCAGCCGACGCCGATGCGGCCGTCGGCGCGGTGCTGATCGTCGGCGCCGGGCGCAACTTCATCGCCGGCGCGGACATCCGCGAGTTCGGCAAGCCGCCCGTGCCGCCGCTCTTGCCCGACGTGTGCAACCGGATCGAGACGAGCGGCAAACCCGTCGTCGTCGCGCTGCACGGCGCGACGCTCGGCGGTGGCCTCGAGATCGCGCTCGCCGCGCACTACCGGATCGCCGTGCCGGGCGCGAGGCTCGGCCTGCCGGAAGTGCAGCTCGGCCTGCTGCCGGGCGCGGGCGGCACGCAGCGCACGCCGCGCCTGATCGGCGCGAAGGCCGCGCTCGACCTGATGCTGAGCGGCCGGCACGCGTCGGCCGAGGAGGCGCTGACGCTCGGCCTCGTCGATCGGCTCGCGCACAGCGGCGACACGCTCGCCGAAGGGCTCGCGTACGCGCAGGAACTGCTCGCGGCGGGCGCGCCCGTGCGCCGCGCGCGCGACGCGCAGGGGCTCGCCGATCGCGCGGCGGCCGAAGCGGCGCTCGACGCGGCGCGCGCCGACGTCGCGAAGAAGTTTCGCGGGCTGCTCTCGCCGGCGAAGATCGTCGATGCGGTCGCCGCGGCGCTCGCGCAACCGATCGACGAGGGCTTGCGCACCGAGCGCAGGCTGTTTCTCGAGTGCCTCGACAGCCCGCAGCGCGCGGGTCTCGTCCATGCGTTCTTCGCGGAGCGCGAAGCGGCGAAGTCGCCGGAAACGCGGCGCGGCGCGGCGCGCTCGATCGAGCGGATCGGCGTCGTCGGCGGCGGCACGATGGGCGCGGGCATCGCGGTCGCGGCGCTCGACGCCGGCCTCCCGGTGACGATGATCGAGCGCGACGACGCATCGCTCGAACGCGGCCGCGCGCACGTCGAGAAGGTCTACGCGGGCCTCGTCGCGAAGGGCCGGATGACGCCCGCCGCGCAGGCCGCGCGTCTCGCGCGCTTCAAGGGCGGCACGTCGTACGACGCGCTCGCGCAGGCCGACGTCGTGATCGAAGCGGTGTTCGAGGACATGACGGTGAAGAAGGCCGTGTTCGCGGAGCTCGCGCGCGTCTGCAAGCCGGGCGCCGTGCTCGCGACGAACACGTCGTATCTCGACATCGACGAAATCGCCGCGAGCGTCGAGCGCGCATCCGACGTGATCGGCCTGCACTTCTTCTCGCCCGCGAACATCATGAAGCTGCTCGAAGTGGTCGTGCCGGCGCAGGTGAGCGCGGACGTCGTCGCGACCGCGTTCGAGCTGGCGAAGAAGCTGAAGAAGATCCCGGTGCGCGCGGGCGTGTGCGACGGCTTCATCGGCAATCGCGTGCTCGCCGTCTACCGGACGGCCGCCGACTACATGATGGAAGACGGCGCGTCGCCGTATCAGATCGACCGCGCGGTGCGCGAATTCGGCTTCCCGATGGGGCCGTACCAGGTCGTCGACCTCGCGGGCGGCGACATCGGCTGGGCAACCCGCAAGCGGCGCGCGCCAACGCGCGATCCGCGGCTGCGCTACGTCGAGATTCCGGACCGCCTGTGCGAGCGCGGCTGGTTCGGCCAGAAGACGGGCCGTGGCTACTACCTGTATCCGGACGGCGCGCGCGTCGGCACGCCGGATCCGGAAGTCGAGGCGATCATCGCTGACGCGCGCGCGCAGAAGGGCGTGACGCCGCGCGCGTTCACTGACGAAGAGATCGTGCGCCGCTATCTCGCCGCGATGATCAACGAAGGCGCGAACGTCGTTCACGAGAAGATCGCGCTGCGCCCGCTCGACGTCGACACGGTGTTTCTGCACGGCTACGGCTTTCCGCGCTATCGCGGCGGCCCGATGCATTACGCGGACACCGTGGGCCTCGCGAACGTGCTCGCCGACATCCGCGTGTTCGCGAACGAGGCCCCGGTCTTCTGGAAGCCGTCGCCGCTCCTCGTCGATCTCGTCGCGCGCGGCGAGACCTTCGCGAGCCTGAACCGCATCGGCTGACGCCGCGTTCGATCGCCCGTCAATTCAATTACCTCAGGCATTCGAGAACGACGCCACATGGATCTGAATTTCACCGCAGAAGAGGAAGCGTTCCGCGCGCAAGTGCAGCGCTTTCTCGCCGACAAGCTGCCGCCGCGCATCTCGCGCAAGGTGAAGGGCGGCTTGCGGCTCACGCGCGACGACATGCGCGAATGGCACGCGATCCTCGACGAACAGGGCTGGCTCGCGAGCCACTGGCCGCGCGAGTGGGGCGGCCCCGGCTGGAGCGTCGCGCAGAAGTTCCTGTTCGACAACGAGTGCGCGCTCGCGGGCGCGCCGCGCATCGTGCCGTTCGGCGTGAACATGCTCGGCCCGGTGCTGATCAAGTACGGCAGCGAAGCGCAGAAGCGCCGCTGGCTGCCGCGCATCCTCGACGGCACCGACTGGTGGTGCCAGGGCTACTCGGAGCCGGGCGCGGGCTCCGATCTCGCGTCGGTCGCGACGAGCGCGGTGCGGGGTGTCGACGCGCAGGGCGACCACTACGTCGTCAACGGCCAGAAGACGTGGACGACGCTCGGCCACTACGCGAACATGATCTTCTGCCTCGTGCGCACCGCGACCGACGTCCGCAAGCAGGAAGGCATCAGCTTCCTGCTCGTCGACATGCATTCGCCCGGCGTCGAAGTCCGCCCGATCGTCACGCTCGACGGCGAGCATGAAGTGAACGAGGTGTTCTTCACCGACGTGCGCGTACCCGTCGAGAACCTGATCGGCGAAGAGAACCGCGGCTGGACCTACGCGAAATACCTGCTCACGTACGAGCGCACGAACATCGCGGGCGTCGGCTTCTCGGTCGCGGCGCTCGAGAAGCTGCGCGCGGTCGCGGCGAAGGTGAAGAAGAACGGCCGGCCGCTCGCCGACGATCCGCTCTTCGCCGCCCGCGTCGCGCGCGTCGAGATCGAGCTCGACAACATGAAGACGACGAACCTGCGCGTGCTTGCGGCAGTCGCGGGCGGCGGCGCGCCGGGTGCCGAGAGTTCGATGCTGAAGATTCGCGGTACGCAGATCCGCCAGGAAATCTCGTCGCTGATGCGGCGCGCGATGGGGCCGTACGCGCAGCCGTTCGTCGACGAAGCGCTCGACGCCGGCCATGACGGCGAACCGCTCGGCGGCCTGCCCGAAGCGGCGAGCGCGGCGACGCAGTACTTCAACAATCGTAAGCTGTCGATCTTCGGCGGCTCGAACGAAATTCAGAAGAACATCATCTCGAAGATGATCCTCGGGCTGTAGGTTTTGCAGGGGGGGCCGGAGCGCGAAGCGTGGGACCGGAGTCGATGCTGAAGCACTCGCTCCGGTCGACATGAGCGCTAAAGCGCCAACAGCTTTGCATGGGACTGTGAACTAAGCGCTGAAGCGCTAAGTTCAGTCGACATCTGGTCGACAGCGATGCATGGGACCAGAGTAAGCGCTGAAGCGCCAACTCTGGTCGACAGCGTTGCATGGGACCAGAGTAAGCGCTGAAGCGCTAACTCTGGTCGACAGCGATGCATGGGACCAGAGTAAGCGCTGAAGCGCTAACTCTGGTCGACAGCGATGCATGGGACCAGAGTAAGCGCTGAAGCGCTAACTCTGGTCGACAGGAGAACACGATGGACTTTCGACATACCGAAGACCGCCGGATGCTGGCGGACAGCCTGAATCGCTTCATCGCCGAGCAATATCCGTTCGCCGTGCGCGACAGGGTCGCGCTGTCGGACGCCGGCTTTAGCGACGACATGTGGCGGCGCTTCGCCGAGCTCGGCGCAATCGGCGCGCTGTTTCCCGAGGACTGCGGCGGCTTCGGCGGCGCGGGCTTCGACATCGCGCTCGTGTTCGAATGCCTCGGGCGCGGGCTCGTCGTCGAGCCGTTCGCGGGCGCGCTGATGGCCGGGCGCGCGCTCGCCGACGCGCCCGGCGACGCGCATCGCGCGCTCGTCGCGGAACTGATCGAAGGCCGCGCGATCGGCGCGTTCGCGCACGCGGAGCCCGACACGCACTACGCGTTGCACACGGTGCGCACGCGCGCGATGCGCGAAGGCGATCACTGGGTGCTCGACGGAACGAAGGCCGTCGTCGACTGCGGCGAGCACGCGACGTTCTACGTCGTCAGCGCACGCACCGCGGGCGGCGACGACGACGCGGCGGGCCTGTCGCTCTTCGTCGCGCCGAAGTCGGCGCCGGGCGTGTCGGTGCGCGGCTATCGGAAGATCGACGGCGGTCGTGCGGCCGACGTGCGCTTCGAGCGCGTGACGCTCGCCGACGCCGCACTGCTCGGCGCGCCGGGCGAAGCGGCCGACGCGATCGAGCGCGCGATCGGCTTCGGCCTGCTCGCGCTCGCGGCGGAAGCGCTCGGCGCGATGGACGTCGCGAAGGCGCACACGCTCGACTACCTGCGCACGCGCAAGCAGTTCGGCGTGCCGATCGGCAGCTTCCAGGCGCTGCAGCACCGGATGGCGGACGTGCTGCTCGAAATCGAGCAGGCGCGCTCCGCCGTGATCAACGCCGCCGCGCAGTTCGACGCGCCGCGTGTCGCGCGCGAGCGGGCGCTTGCCGCAGCGAAGTACAGCGTCGGCCGAATCGGCACGCTGGTCGCCGAGGAGAGCATCCAGTTGCACGGCGGGATCGGGATGACGTGGGAGTTGCCGCTGTCGCACTATGCGAAGCGGCTCGTGATGATCGATCACCAGCTCGGCGACGAAGATCATCATCTCGCGCGCTACATCGCGCTGTCGAAGCCGCAGTCGATGCAATAACCGCGAACGGACGGTGGAGACGAAGATGCGCAACGAACGAGGCGCGCAGCCGCTCGCGGGCGTCAAGGTGCTCGACTTCTCGCGGGTGCTCGCGGGACCGTGGTGCGCGATGGTGCTCGCGGATCTCGGCGCGGAAGTGATCAAGATCGAGCATCCGCAGCGCGGCGACGACACGCGCGACTGGGGCCTGCGTGTCGGCGATACCGAGACGACCTATTTCAATAGCGTGAACCGCAGCAAGCGCTCGATCTGCGTCGATCTGCAGGCGGCGGCGGGGCAGCGTGTCGCGCGCGCGCTCGCCGCGCAGGCGGACGTCCTCGTGCACAACTTCAAGGCGGGCGGCGCGGAGAAGCTCGGCCTCGGCTACGACGCGCTCGCCGCGCTGAATCCGCGGCTCGTCCATTGCGCGATTTCCGGCTACGACCGTTCTGGGCCCGAAGCGGGCCGGCCGGGCTACGACCTCGTCGTGCAGGGCGAGACCGGCCTGATGGCGCTGAACGGCGACGCCGGGCAGCCGCCGCTCAAGTTCGGCGTCGCGGTGGCGGACCTCTTTACCGGCATGTATTCGGCGCAGGCGGTCCTCGCGGCGCTCTACGAGCGGCAAGCGACGGGCCGCGGGCGGCGCATCGAGATGGCGCTCTTCGATTGCGGGCTGATGGTCACGTCGTACTATGGGCTCGAGGCGCTGCTGATTGGCGAAGACCCGCCGCGCTACGGCAACGCGCATCCGTCGATCGTCCCGTACGGCGTATTCGACGCGTCGGACGGCCCGATCGTGATCACGGTCGGCAACAACCCGCAGTTCGCGCGCTTTTGCGACGTGATCGGCCGGCCGGCGCTCGCGGCCGACGCGCGCTTCGCGACGAACATCGCGCGCTCCGCGAATCGCGCGGAGCTGCTGCCGGAGATTCGCCGCGAGCTTGGCGCGCGGACGCGCGCGGCGCTGCTCGCGGCGCTCGCGCAAGCAGGCATTCCGTGCGGCGAAGTGCTCGGCCTGCGCGAGGCGCTCACGTCCGGTCGAGCGCGGGCGGCCGGGCTCGTCACGCGGCAGCCGCATCCGGTCGCAGGCGAGGTCGACGTGCTCGCGCCGCCGTACCGCTTCGACGGCGAGCGCCTGCCCGTGCGCGGCGCGCCGCCCGTGCTCGGCGCGGATACCGCGAACGTGCTCGGCGACTGGCTCGGGATGTCCGAGCGCGAGATCGCGCAATTGCGGGCCGACCGCGTCGTATGAGCGCGGCGCCTGCGCGGCGCGGCTTCAGCTTCACGCCGACGGCGCTGATGATCGCGACGCACCACGGCTTCATCCTGCTCGTCGCGCCCGCGCCGCATACGCTCGCCGAGCAGGCGGTTCGGCACCGAAACATCTGACGAAAGGCGCGATCCGTCCGGCGATCCGGACGGCTGCATTCCAGATTTCTGGAAAGCCGGAATGCGCGCGCCGGTCTCGATTAGGAAAATCCAGAGAAATCAATAGGCTGGACCTGATCGAGCAGCTGGCATCGACCTTGCGAAGTAAATGCCCAAGGCCGCCTCGGCCTAACTACTACAGCAAGGAGACATTCGATGACCCACTCAATCCACCTCCCCCGGATCCACTGAGGCCATCGCTTGTTGCGGCACGGCAGCCGCGCGGGCGAGTGGCTCCCCTGGCTTTTCGTCCGCGCGCGTGACGCCGGCCTGCTTCGACTCATCTTCTCTCTTCTCTGGAACCATCGTGAAGAAACCGTTCTATAAAGTCCTCTACGTGCAGGTGATCTTCGCCATCGTCGTCGGCGTGATCCTCGGTCATTACTATCCGTCGCTCGCCGTCGACATGAAACCGCTCGGCGACGGCTTCATCAAGCTGATCAAGATGGTGATCGGCCCGATCATCTTCTGTACCGTCGTGACGGGCATCGCCGGCATGCAGGACATGAAGAAGGTGGGACGCGTCGGCGGCAAGGCGCTCCTCTATTTCGAGATCGTGTCGACGTTCGCGCTCGTGCTCGGTCTCGCGGCGACGCACATCCTGCGTCCGGGCGTCGGCTTCAACATCGATCCGGCGACGCTGAACGGCAAGGAAGTCGCGTCGTACGCGGCGAAGGCGCACGGCCAGTCGACCGTCGACTTCCTGATGCACATCATCCCGAACACGATGATCGACGCGTTCGCGCAAGGCGAGATCCTGCAGATCCTGCTGATCGCGCTGCTGTTCGGCAGCGTGCTCGCGCATCTCGGCGATCGCGGCAAGGTCGTCACGGACTTCATCGACGGCATCACGCGCGTGCTGTTCGGCATCGTGCACATCGTCACGAAGCTCGCGCCGATCGGCGCGTTCGGCGCGATGGCGTTCACGATCGGCAAGTACGGCGTGGGCTCGCTCGTGCCGCTGCTCAAGCTGATCGGCACGTTCTACCTGACATCGGTCGTGTTCGTGCTCGTCGTGCTCGGCGCGATCGCGCGCTTCACGGGCTTCAGCATCATCCGCTTCGTCGGCTACATCAAGGAAGAGCTCCTGATCGTGCTTGGCACGAGCTCGTCGGAGGCGGCGCTGCCGCAGCTGATGGAGAAGCTCGAGAAGGCCGGCTGTTCGCGCTCGGTCGTCGGCCTCGTCGTGCCGACCGGCTATTCGTTCAACCTCGACGGCACCAACATCTACATGACGATGGCCGTGCTGTTCATCGCGCAGGCGACCAACATCGAGCTCACGTGGATGCAGCAGCTCACGCTGCTCGCGGTCGCGATGCTGACGTCGAAGGGCGCGAGCGGCGTGACGGGCGCGGGCTTCATCACGCTCGCCGCGACGCTCGCCGTCGTGCCGACCATTCCGCTCTCCGGCATGGTGCTGATTCTCGGCATCGACCGCTTCATGAGCGAGTGCCGTGCGCTGACCAACATCGTCGGCAACGGCGTCGCGACGGTCGTCGTCTCCGCATGGGAGAAGGAGCTCGATCGCAAGAAACTGCGCGCCGCGCTCACGGGCGGCGGCGAAGTCGCAGCGGGCGAAGCCGCCCGGGTCTGACGGTGAGCGGAAACACGGCGGGGCGCGCAGCAGCGCCCGCGCCGGGCGGGGCCGAACCGGGCGCGTCGAGGCGCGCTCCGTTCGGCCCCGCGGTCTTTCCGAGCGGGGGCTATGCCACAATAGACGATCCATACAGTCCGGAAGCCGTCACCGTGAAGCGCCGCCTGCTCGTCCTTCTCGCGCTCGCCGCGATGCTCGCGGCGGCCTGCGCGCTCACGTGGACCATCACGTGGCAGCGTGGCGTCGCCGATCTGCGGAACAGCGCGGCGGCGCGCGTCGACCGCACCACCAACGCACTGAAGAGTACGCTCGACCGCTACGAATCGCTGCCGTACCTGCTGGGCGGCCACCCGTTCGTGCAGGACGTTCTCGCCGCGCCCGGCAATCGCCGCCGGGTGAATCGCGCGAACCTGTACCTCGAGGACATGAACCGCCACGCGCACGCGACGGCGACCTACGTGATCACGGCGGACGGGCTGTGCGTCGCGGCCAGCAACTGGCGCGGGCCGGACAGCTTCACCGGCATCGGCTACCAGTTTCGTCCGTATTTCATCGACGCGGTGAAGGGCGGCACCGGCCGCTTCTTCGGGATCGGCACGATCTCGCGCGATCCCGGCTACTACATCTCGCAGCCCGTGCGGCGCGACGGCAAGATCATCGGCGTCGCGGTCGTGAAGCTCAATCTCGAATGGTTCCAGGGCGCGGACGCGTCGGAGCCGCTCGTCGTCGCCGACGACCACGGCGTCATCTTCCTGTCGTCGGTGCCCGAATGGAAGTACCACACGCTCAGGCCGCTGCCGGGGCCGATCGCGACATCGATCCACGAGACGCGCCAATACGCGCAATATCCGGTGACGCCGCTTCCGCTGCGCGTCGAGCGTGTGCTCGGCCCGGACGCGCAGATCGTCCGGATGGGCGCGGGGCGGCGCGCGCCGCGTTATCTCGCGACGCGCCGCCTGCTCGGCGAGCCCGACTGGCAGCTCGTCACGCTCGCGCGGATCGAGCCCGTCGACACCGACGCGCGCAACGCGACGATCGTCACCGCGTTCGGCTTCGTGTCGCTCGGCCTGCTCGGCTTCTACTGGCGCACGCGGCGCGCGCGCGTGAAGGAGATGCTCCGCAGCCGCGTGCTGCTGCAAAGCGCGTATGCGGAGCTGAACCGGCGCGTCGAGGAGCGCACGGCCGATCTGTCGCAGGCGAATGCGCGGCTCAAGAAGGAAGTCGGCGAGCGGATTCGCGCGGAGCAGGAACTGCGCGCCGCGCACGACGAGCTCGTCCAGGCGAGCAAGCTCGCCGCGCTCGGCCAGATGGCGGCCGGCATCACGCACGAGCTGAACCAGCCGCTCGCCGCGCTGCGCAGCTTCTCCGACAACACGCGCGTGCTGCTCGACCGCGGCGACCAGGCGGCCGCGCGCGAGAATCTCGAGGCGATCGCGGCGCTCACCGAGCGGATGGGCAAGATCACCAATCAGTTGAAGCTGTTCGTCGGGCGCGCGAAGCCGCGCAACGAGCAGGCGCAGGTCGCGCGCGCGCTGCGCAACGTGGTCGCGCTGCTGAAGGTGCGCATGAAGGGTGTCGAGCTCGGGCTCGCGTTGCGCGACGAGACGCGCGATCCCGTGGAAACCGTGCGCTTCGATCCGTCGCTCGACTATCCGCCGCTTGTCGCGCGCTGCGAGGATCTGCGGCTCGAGCAGGTGCTCATCAACCTGCTCGGCAACGCGCTCGACGCGGTTGCGACGGTCGCCGCGCCGCGCATCGACGTGACCATCGACGCGACGGCCGCGACGCTGTCGATCGTCGTGCGCGACAATGGGCCGGGGATTCCGCCGGAATCGCTCGCGCGTCTGTTCGAGCCGTTCTTCACGACGAAGGAAATGGGGCGCGGGCTCGGGCTCGGCCTCGCGATCTCGTCATCGATCGCGCGCGACGCGGGCGGCTCGCTCACCGCGCGCAACGCGCCGGGGGGCGGCGCGGAGTTCGTCTTGACGCTGCGCCGCGCGCGCACGCATCATCCGGACACTTCCGCCGCGAGCTGAACGCGCGTGCGCGCGCGGCCCGCACAGCATCATTGGGTGACAGAAGATGGCGAACCGCCTGCAAGTGATCTACATCGAAGACGACGAGCTCGTGCGCCGCGCGAGCGTGCAGAGCCTGCAGCTCGCGGGCTTCGACGTTGCCGGGTTCGGTTCGGTCGAGGCGGCCGAGAAGGCGATCGTCGGCGATGCGGCCGGCGTGATCGTATCCGACATCCGTCTGCCCGGCGCGAGCGGGCTCGACCTGCTCGCGCAGTGCCGCGAACGCACGCCCGACGTTCCCGTCGTGCTCGTCACCGGACACGGCGACATCTCGATGGCCGTGCAGGCGATGCGCGACGGCGCATACGACTTCATCGAGAAGCCGTTCGCGGCCGAGCGCCTGACCGAGACGGTGCGGCGCGCGCTCGAGCGGCGCGCGCTCGTGCTCGAGAACCACGCGCTGCGGCGCGAGCTCGCGGGGCAGGGCGTCGTCGCGCCGCGGATCATCGGCAGAAGCCCCGCGATCGAGCAGGTTCGGCGGCTGATCGCGAACGTCGCGCCGACCGACGCGTCGGTCCTCATCAACGGCGACACCGGCGCGGGCAAGGAGCTGATCGCACGCAGCCTGCACGAGCTGTCGCCGCGCCGCAACAAGCCGTTCATCGCGGTCAACTGCGGCGCGCTGCCGGAGCCGATGTTCGAATCCGAAATGTTCGGCTACGAGCCGGGCGCGTTTACCGGCGCGGCAAAACGTCGTATTGGCAAGCTCGAGTACGCGTCGGGCGGCACGCTGTTCCTCGACGAGATCGAGAGCATGCCGCTTGCGCTGCAGGTGAAGCTGCTGCGCGTGCTGCAGGACGGCGTGCTCGAGCGGCTCGGCTCGAACCAGCCGATCCGCGTGAACTGCCGCGTAGTCGCGGCGGCGAAGGGCGACATGAGCGAGCACGTCGCGGCCGGCACGTTCCGGCGCGATCTGCTGTATCGGCTGAACGTCGTGACGATCGCGCTGCCGCCGCTCGCCGAGCGTCGCGAAGACATCGTGCCGCTCTTCGAGCACTTCATGCTCGATGCGGCCGTTCGCTACGGACGCCCCGCGCCGCTGCTCACCGATCGCCAGCGCGCGAGCCTGATGCAGCGCGACTGGCCGGGCAACGTGCGCGAGCTGAGCAACGCGGCCGATCGCTTCGTGCTCGGCGTGACGGAGGGCATTGTCGGCGATGCAGGGACGGGCGCGGAACAGGACGCCGAGCGGTCGCTCAAGGAGCGGGTCGAGCAATTCGAGCGCGCGGTGATCGCAGAGACGCTGAATCGCACGGGCGGCGCGGTCGCCACGACGGCCGACAAGCTGCACGTCGGCAAGGCGACGCTCTACGAGAAGATGAAGCGCTACGGGCTGTCGGCGAAAGGAGAAACGGACCGCTGAAGCGGGCGTGACCCGTCTCGAGCGATCCGTCGGAGGGAGGCGGCGCGCCGTGCGGCGCGGCCGGAGGGCTTACGCGCTCGTGCCGAGCGCTTTCTGCAGCAGTTGGTCGAGCTCCGCGAACTGCGGCGCGCCGACGTAGCGCTTCAGGATCTTGCCGTCCTTGCCGATCACGAACGTTGTTGGCGTAAGCTGGACGTTGCCGAACTGCTTCGCGACGCTGCCGTCGTCGAGCGCGACCTTGAACGGCAACTGGCGGGTCTGCGCGTAGTTCGCGACATACATCGGCGGATCGTAGCTCATCGCGACCGCGACGAACTCGAGCCCCTGGCCCTTGAAGCGGTTGTACGTGTCGACCATCTGCGGCATTTCCTGCATGCAGGTCGCGCAGCTCGTCGCCCAGAAGTTGACGAGGTAGACCTTGCCCTTCAGATCGGCGCCGGTCGAGATCTTCTGACCGGACAACAGCGTGAACGTCGCTTCGGGCGCGCTCGACTTGCCGTTGAACGCGAAATAGCCGGCGACGGCGATCGCGACGGCGGCGACGGCGATCGCCACGTAGCGCAACGGGCCGGCGCGGCGGCCGGTGGGGGCGGGAGCGGGACTCATCTGCTGAACCTCTGGAATGCGGGCGACGCCACACGGGCGGCGCGCCCAAGCGGTGCGAACGGCGCTCATTGTACCGTCAATCGGGCGCGCGCACCGGCGCCGCGCGGACGCGCCGACCGGCGATAATGCGGCTTCGTTTACCGTCCATTGCAACCCGTTCCTTTCATGATTCGTGCCGGTTTTCGCTACGCGCGTCTGCTTCGTTTGCTTCGTCTGGTCGGCTTGTTTGGCCTGCTTGGTTCACGTGGGCCAGTGGGGCCATCGGGCCGGTCGGCTTCGCTCCATCCGCCAGAGCCGTTGCGCGCGTTCGTCGCATCTTTTG
Organism: Burkholderia mayonis; assembly: GCF_001523745.2. Lineage (NCBI taxonomy): Bacteria > Pseudomonadati > Pseudomonadota > Betaproteobacteria > Burkholderiales > Burkholderiaceae > Burkholderia > Burkholderia mayonis. The sequence continues at coordinate 3,450,588 of NZ_CP013386.1, read as the reverse complement.
CGTCCCGTGCGCGCCGCGCCGCCGTCGCGTTCGGCGCGCTCGCGTCGCTTGCCGCCTGTTCGCCCGCTTACGACTGGCGCACGCTGCACAACGACGCCGGCTACACGATCGATCTGCCGGCAAAGCCGACCGTCGAAGAGCACCCGGTCGCGATCGGCGGCGTGCCGATGAAGATGCGGATGCAGGCGGCGCACGTCGGTGGTGCGGTGTTCGCCGTCGGCACGATCATGCTGCCCGACGACCGCGATGCGACCCAGCGCGCGGTGCTCGACTATCTGCGCACCGGTTTGGCGCGCAACCTGCGTGCGCAGCCGGCCGAGCAGGCGGTGCTCGTGCCGCTCGCGATGGGCGGCCAGACGGCGGGCGTCGAGCTGCGGATGAGCGGGGCGCCTGGTGGCGCGTCGGGCAGGGCGCCCAGTGCGGCGCGGGAATCGGTTTCATCCGACGCGGGCGCGTCGAAGACGGTGATTGCGCGGCTCATCGCGCACGGCCGGCACGTGTACGAGGTCATCGTGATCTCCGACGCGCCGCTCGCCGCCGAGCCGCTCGAACAATTTTTCGGCTCGTTAAAACTCGACTGATCGAGCGATGCGGGATATCTGAGAGCCGATTCCGAACTGAAAGTTCCTTCACAAGAAAGGACGCTAATCGCCGGATTTTGTGGGATTTTTTAAACTATCCACAAAGACTGTGGATAACTTTGTTGAAAACTTTGCCGGGCCTTCTGCAAAGTCCCGCCAGAGGGCCTTTCAGTTAGATTGCCTCGAATCTTTGCACCTGCAAAAAATCAACAAAATCAATAATTTGCAAAAGAAGCTTCAAGTAACGGCTGGGGCGTGCGGAAGTTGGGTCGGATTCGCCTAATTGTGCATAAGTCAAGTCTTGACAGCCATTTATTTGCCATCCGGGCGACGAGAGGCAAGCCCGGATGCCCTGTGGCGCGTGGCTTCCGACGATGCGGCGCGTTTTTTTCGACGCTTTCCGGCGGTTCCGCGGTGCGTGTTTTCCGGGAGTCGCCCGTTTGCCGGGCGGGCGGGTTGGCGGCCACGGTGTGCGCTTGCGTATTGGTGCTGAAGCCCCGAGCGGACGAAACGCTTTCGTGCCGGCCGATCGAGCGCAAAGCGCTGGGGCGTCGTCGGGCGATCGGCGTCTGCGCCGAGTGCGTGCAAGCGCCAAATCGCGCGGCTATCCGGCGCAAGGCGCTCCATCGAAGACACCGGTACCCGTCGCGCCGTTCGCCGGCGGCCGCTCATGCCGCGCGAGCGCGGCGTCCACTGCGTTATGGACCGCGGACAGGTCATCGAGCAGGTAGAAATGCCCGCCGTCGAACGCCCGGAACTCGATCAGCCGCGTCGATGCGCGCTGCCAGTCACGCAGCCCTTCCGGGGACAGCACCGCATCCTGCCGGCCCGCGAAGACCGTGACGGGAACGGGCAGCGGCGTCGGCGATGCGAGCGGGAAGAATGCCTCGACGATCCGGAAGTCGGCCTTTGCGAGCGTCAGCAGCATCGCCCGCAGCTCGTCGTGTGCGAAGACTTCAGGCGGTGTGCCGCCGAGCGCCGCGAGGTAGTCGACAATCGCCGCTTCGGTGCGCTGATGAACCGGAAACGCGCGGCGCCGCGATGCCGCGAACGGTGAGTCGGCGCCCGACACGCCGAGCCAGCGCGGCGGACGTCCGAGCTGCGTCATGTCGTGCGCGAAGCAATACGCGACGAGCGCGCCCATGCTGTGGCCGAAGATCGCATAGTCGGAAGGGAGCTCGGGAGCGAGCTCGCGCAGGTAGTCGCGCAATTGCGGCAGCGCATCGATCGCGGGGCGGTTGAGATTCCTGCCGCGGCCCGGCAGCTCGACGAGCCAGACCTCGATATGCGCCGGAAACGCGGTCGCCCATTTGTAGTAGTTCGTCGCGGAGCCGCACGCGTGATGGAACATCAGCAGCCGGTGCCGCGCGTGTTCGCGCCTGTCGGGAATGGTGAGGGTGCCGGGCAGCAAGGCCATGCGCGTTCGCTCCAGTCGGGGAAGGCAAATCTTGGACGGTCCGACGCCGCCACAGACGCTCGGCGCGCGGGACGATGGCGTCGCGGGACGATGGCGTCATTGAAAACGTGCACCGTTATTGACCCTACTATATTACGATTCGCCTGCCGCCTTCGTTTTGCGGTTGTGGCGCTTTATTGCGTCATCGACGTTTGCCGTTGCGCATCGCGCGTTGCACGTCACGAGTCCGCGACCTCCACGCCGGACCGAGTTGCACCGCGTTGCAGCCGGCAACGATCGGGAAACGGCATCGGATCGCGTTCGTGCGTTTGCGTCAGGTGCTCGCCGTGCGGCGTGTCGCAACCGGCGGCCGGGCAGGCGCGTCGATCGTTCCGCTGCAGGCGGCGAGAGCTGCGTGCCGCCCACTGTCCTCGTCTCCACCGTACCCAGATAAAACGATCATGACGATCATCGTTCGCACGGCCGTTGCCGACGACCGGCCGGCGTTGCGCCGAATCTTTTTGCAAACTCGCCGCGACACGTTCGACTGGCTGTCAGCCGATGGTTTCGCGCTGGACGATTTCGACGAACACACGCGAGGCGAATCGCTGCTCGTCGCCGAAGCGGCGGGTTCGGGCATCGTCGGCTTCATCTCGGTGTGGGGGCCGGAGCGCTTCATCCATCACCTGTACGTCGCAGGATCGCGGCTGCGTGAAGGAATCGGCAGCGCGTTGCTGCGTGCGCTGCCCGGCTGGCCCGCCGCGCGCTATCGGCTCAAGTGTCTGACGCAGAACGAACGCGCGCTCGCGTTCTATCGCGCGCATCGGTTCGTCGAGATCGGCTCGGGTGTGTCCGACGATGGCGAGTATCTGCTGCTGGAATCGCGTGAGGAGGGCGGCGGATGACACTCCTTTGCGTATTGCGAGCGCTGGGCGCTCCTGCGCGGCACGTTCGGTATCGCGCCGCCTGCCGTTACGCGACGCTCGCTGCCCAAGCGCGTATCGCCGTTCGGGACGGGAGCGCGGCACGCTTGACCTATCTGCCTTCTCGCTCGAATCATCATTCAAGCTGGTGGCCGACCGCGTCGGCCGCCTTCGCCCTTATCCTGAACGGCGGTTGCCGGAGAACATTGCCGATGGCGCGTCGGCGCAAGGCTTCGACAGCAAGCCGATGATTCGACTCGCGTCCGGCCCCGCCCCGCACTTCGCCGCACCGCGCTACGGGACGCCTCGCATCTTCCTGTTCGTCGGCCGGATCGGGCGCAAGGGCTTGCAATCGGCTCCTATTCAGACCGGTGAAAACACCCGCCGATAACGGATCGCTTCGGCGATCTGTCCCGCGCTCGGCGCGTCGTCGCCTGCCAGATCCGCGATCGTTCGCGCGACCTTCAGCACCCGGTAGTACGCGCGCGCCGACCAGCGGAACCGCTCGCCCGCCTCGCGCAACAGCGCTTCGCCCGTGCCGTCCGGGCGGCAGAGCGCGTCGGTTTCGCGGCCCGTCAGCATGTGGTTCGTCTTGCGTTGCCGCGCGAATTGTCGCTCGCGCGCACGGGCGACGCGTTCGGCGACGGTCGCGCTCGATTCGCCCGCCGTCGCCGGCCGCTCGGCGAGTTCGGCGGGGGTGAGCGCCGGGATCTCGATCTGGATGTCGATCCGGTCGAGAAGCGGCCCGGACAGCTTGCGCAGATAGCGCGCGGCGACGTCGGGCGAGCAGCGGCAGCGGCCGCCGGGATCGCCGCGCCAGCCGCACGGGCACGGATTCATCGCGGCGATCAACTGGCACGCGGCCGGGAAATCGGCTTGCAGCGCGGCGCGCGAGATCGTGATGCGACCCGCTTCGAGCGGCTCGCGCAGCGTCTCGAGCACGTGCCGGTCGAATTCAGGGAGCTCATCGAGAAACAGCACGCCGAAGTGCGCAAGCGTGATTTCGCCGGGCTGCGGCGGATTGCGGCCGCCGACGAGCGCGGCCGAGCTCGACGAATGATGCGGCGCGCGAAACGGCCGCCGCCGCCATTGAGCGGGCGCGAAGCCCGCGCGGCTCGACGACAGGATCGCGGCCGACGTCAGCGCCTCGTCATCGGTGAGCGGCGGCAAGAGGCCAGGCAGGCGCGCGGCGAGCATCGACTTGCCCGCGCCCGGCGGCCCGATCATCAGCATGTGATGGCCGCCCGCCGCCGCGACTTCGAGCGCGCGCTTCGCGCCCGTCTGGCCGATCACGTCGGCGAGGTCGGGGGCGGACGTGGCGGGCAGATCGTCGAGGCGCGGGGCGGCGACCGGCGCGAGCCGCCCGCCCGGCGCGTCGGCGAGATGCGCGCACAACGCGGGCAGGTCGGCCGCGCCGTACACGGTCACGCCCGGCACGAGCGCCGCTTCGCCTGCGCTCGGCAGCGGCAGATAGAGCTCGGGTGCGGCGGCGGGTAACGGCGCGGACTCGGCCGAACCGCTTTCGTCCGCCTGCTGCCCGCGCGCGGCGCCGCACGCCATCGCGAACGCGCCGCGCATCGGCCGCAGCGCGCCCGTCAACGACAGCTCGCCCGCGAACTCGCGGCCGTCGAGCGCGTTCGCCGGAAGCTGGCCGCTTGCCGCGAGGATGCCGAGCGCGATCGGCAGATCGAAGCGTCCGGACTCCTTCGGCAGGTCGGCGGGGGCGAGGTTGACGGTGATGCGCCGCACGGGGAACTCGAAGCCGCAGTTCTGCAGCGCGGCGCGCACGCGCTCGCGGCTTTCGCGGACTTCGAGATCGGGCAGGCCGACGATCGAGAACGACGGCAACCCGTTGGCGAGATGGACTTCGACGGTGACTTCCGGCGCGCGGCCGGCAGCGGGCGCGCGGCTGCGCACCACGGCAAGCGACATGATTCGACTCCGCGTGGACCGGACCGGGCGGCGCGGACTGCGCCGCCCGTGGCGTCCGGAGAATGGTTTCGATGCGCGCTTGCCGGCGTGGCGCGAGCTGCGGGGGTGAACCGCTCAGCGAATGCGAGCGGCGGCGGCCGTCACGATTGGACGTCGGCCAGTTTCTGTTCGAGCTCGGCGACGCGCTTTTCGAGCTCTTCGAGCCGCGCGCGGGTGCGCGCGAGCACTTGCGCCTGCGTGTCGAATTCCTCGCGGGTGACGAGATCGAGCTTCGAGAAGCCTTGCGTGAGGATTGCCTTCACGTTGCGCTCGACGTCCTTGGCCGGCGAGTTTTTCAGCAGATCGCCGATGCGCGATTGCAGGTCGTTGAAAACGTCGCTGGGTTGCTTCATGGTGTTCCCCTTCCAGATGCACAAAATTTGCGCAATTGCCGTTGCAGTCGTGCCCGCGAATTGCGCATGACCGAAATTGGTGCGCTCACAGGCCCGTTTTCCGGGCATTCGACCGCGAGAAGCCGCGTTCGCCGTGCGCCGGACGTGCGTGCACTCTAGCAACCTTCCTTTCAGCGCGCCAGCAAACCGGGCCCGCGCTGGCCGTTCGGCCAAGGCGCGCTTGCGTTCGCGCAAGCGTGTGTCGATGGCGGAAATCTGCCTGAAAGCCTTTCGAGATCTGCATGAGCCGACATGGCATGCGAGTTGCTGTAGATGTTCCGCCACACATTGCAGCAGTGATGGGACAACCACCATAGCGAGAGGACTTCATGAAACTGATTACCGCAATCATCAAGCCGTTCAAGCTCGATGAGACGCGCGAGGCGCTCTCGGCGCTCGGCGTCTCGGGCATCACGGTGACGGAGGTGAAGGGGTTCGGCCGCCAGAAGGGGCACACCGAGCTGTATCGGGGTGCCGAGTATGTCGTCGATTTCCTTCCCAAGATGAAGATCGAGGCCGCGGTATCGGACGATCTCGTCGACCAGGCCGTCGAGGCGATCGAGCGCGCGGCGCGGACGGGGAAGATCGGCGACGGCAAGATCTTCGTCACGTCGATCGAGCAGGTGATTCGGATCCGTACTGGGGAGACGGGCGCTGACGCCCTGTAACAAGAGACACGAGCGATAAGAGGAAAACCAAGATGCGCAAAATCCTGATGTCCCTGTTGATGGCCGGCTCGCTGCTTGCGGGCGGCATCGGCGCTGCGATGGCCGACGACGCGTCGTCGGCCCCCGCCGCCGCATCGGCCGCCGCCGCTTCCGACACGTCGGCGAGCGCCGCTGCCGCGTCCGCGCCGGCCGCTTCGGCACCTGCCACGTCGGCCTCCGCCGCCGCATCCGCGGCTGCATCGGCCGCCGCACCGGCTTCGGCCGCCGCTGCCGCAGCGCCTGCCGCACCGACCGCGCCGTTCTCGGTCGATTCGTCGAAGATCAACTCGGGCGACACCGCGTGGATGCTGACGTCGACCGCCCTCGTGCTGTTCATGACGATCCCGGGCCTCGCGCTGTTCTACGGCGGCATGGTCCGCAAGAAGAACGTGCTCGCGACCGTGATGCAGAGTTTCGCGATCACGGCGCTCATCACGGTCCTGTGGACGGTGGTCGGCTACAGCCTCGCGTTCACGCCGGGCAGCGGCTTCATCGGCGGCTTCTCGCGCGTGTTCCTGTCCGGGATGAACTACATCCACGGCGACAAGGCGACGACGCTCACCGTCAGCCACCTCGCGCCGACGATTCCGGAAACCGTCTACTTCGTCTATCAGATGACGTTCGCGATCATCACGCCGGCCCTCATCTGCGGCGCGTTCGCCGACCGGATGAAGTTCTCGGCGATGCTCGTGTTCATGACGCTCTGGTCGCTGATCGTCTATGTGCCGATCGCGCACATGGTCTGGGAGCCGACCGGCTGGCTGTCGTCGGACGGCGTGCTCGACTTCGCGGGCGGCACCGTCGTGCACATCAACGCCGGCATCGCGGGCCTGATGTCGTGCCTCGTGCTCGGCAAACGCGTCGGCTACGGCCGCGAAGCGATGGCGCCGCACAACCTCGTGCTGACGCTGATCGGCGGTTCGATGCTGTGGGTCGGCTGGTTCGGCTTCAACGCGGGTTCCGCGGTCGCGGCCGACGGCCGTGCCGGCTTCGCGATGCTGACGACGCAAGTCGCGACCGCATGCGCGGCGCTCGGCTGGATGTTCGCCGAGTGGATCGCGAAGGGTAAGCCTTCCGTGCTCGGCATCGTGTCGGGCGCCGTCGCGGGCCTCGTCGCGATCACGCCGGCCGCGGGTTTCGTCGGCGTCGCGGGCGCGCTCGTGATCGGCATCGCCGCGGGCGTCGTCTGCTTCTGGTCGGCGACGTGGCTCAAGTCGAAGCTCGGCTACGACGATTCGCTCGACGCGTTCGGCGTGCACGGCGTGGGCGGTATCCTCGGCGCGCTGCTGACCGGCGTGTTCGCGGTGAAGGACATCGGCGGCGCCGACGGCAGCCTGCTGCTGCAAGCGAAGGGCGTGCTGATCACGCTCGTCTACAGCGGCATCGTCAGCTTCGTGCTGCTGAAGGTCATCGACCTCGTGATCGGCCTGCGCGTGACGGAAGAAGAAGAACGCGAAGGCCTCGACGTGATCCTGCACGGCGAGCACGTCGAATAATCGGATTCATCCCCGATCCCGGGGCGGCGAAGCGCACGCATGCTTTGCCGCCCGCCGGAATGAGCGCAGCGACTTCGACCCGCCTCCGAGGCGGGTTTTTTTCGTCATTCGATTCGTCGTTTCTTTGCGTCGGCGCCGCGCGCCGGGCGTCGCATGCCGGCTCCGACGCCCGCCCGGCGCGGGCCGCGTTCGTTGACCCTTCGTGCTATCGGGTCAATAGCGACAAACATTCGGTAAATCCTTGCGATCCCGGGAACAATCCCCAAATGCGACGGGCAATTGCTCTACAATCTTTTTTCTCCCGTCCGCGAGTTACACATGGTTCCCCATCTCGTTACGGCGTTAAACGGCCCGCTGCTCGAGCTCGAGCGGAAGATCCTCGACGCCACGCCTGCGATCGAACGCTGGTTCAGGCTCGAATGGCAGGAACACACGCCGCCGTTCTACTGTTCGGTCGATCTGCGCAACGCGGGCTTCAAGCTCGCGCCCGTCGACGCGAATCTCTTTCCTGGCGCGTTCAACAACCTGCCGCCCGAAGTGCTGCCGCTCGCCGTGCAGGCGGCGATGGCCGCGATCGAGAAGATCTGCCCGGATGCGAAGAATCTGCTCGTGATTCCCGAGCTGCCGACGCGCAACGCGTTCTATCTCGAGAACGTCGCGCGCCTCGCGACGATCATGCGCCAGGCGGGGCTGAACGTGCGCTTCGGCTCGCTCGATCCGAGCATCTCCGACATCACGCCGATCACGCTCGCCGACGGCCAGAAGATCGTGCTGGAGCCGCTCGAGCGCACGCCGCGCCGGCTCGGCCTCAAGAACTTCGATCCGTGCTCGATCCTGCTCAACAACGATCTGTCGGCGGGCATCCCGGGCGTGCTCGAGAACCTGCACGAACAGTATCTGCTGCCGCCGCTGCATGCCGGCTGGGCAGTGCGCCGCAAGTCGACGCACTTTTCCTGCTATGACGACGTCGCGAAGAAGTTCGCGAAGATGGTCGGCGTCGATCCATGGATGCTGAATCCGTATTTCGCGCACGTCGAAGGCGTGGACTGGCATGGCAGCGGCGGCGGCGAAGCGCTCGCCGACGCGATCGACGCGGTGCTCAAGAAGATCGCGCGCAAGTATCGCGAATACGGGATCGGCGAGAAGCCGTACGTCGTCGTGAAGGCGGATGCGGGCACGGCGGGGCGCGGCGTGATGACCGTGCACGACGCGTCCGAGATCGGCCGGATGACGAAGCACGAGCGCGCGCAGATGGCCGAATCGAAGGCGGGCGTGCCGGTGAGCGACGTGATCGTGCAGGAAGGCGTCTACACGTTCGAGCGGATCGGCGACGAAGTGGCGGAGCCCGTCGTCTACATGATCGATCGCTACGTGGTGGGCGGGTTCTACCGCACACACGGCGCGCGCGAGCGCGACCAGAATCTGAACGCGCCCGGCATGCACTACGTGCCGCTCGGCTTCGAGCACACGGCGCTGCCGGACGCGCACGCGAAGCCCGGCGCGGCGCCGCCGAACCGCTTCTACATGTATGGCGTCGTCGCACGGCTCGGGCTGCTCGCGTCGTCGGTCGAACTCGAGAAGACCGACCCGGAAGCGATCCAGGTGTGACGCATCCCTTATAGCATCAGGACTCGCATGGACATTCTCTTTATCGCCGACCCGCTCGACCGCTTCAAGATCTACAAGGACTCGACCTACGCGATGATGGCCGAGGCGGCGCGGCGCGGGCACGCGGTGTACGCGTGCGAGCCGAACCAGCTCGCGTGGACGGTCGCGGGCGTCGAGGCCGACGTGCGCCGCGTGACGATCGTCGGCGACACGGCCGACCTGCATCGCGATCGCTGGTACGAGGCGCGCGCGCACGAGTCGCGCGCGCTCCCGTCGTTCGGCGCGATCCTGATGCGCAAGGATCCGCCGTTCGACATGGAGTACGTGACGTCGACGTGGCTGCTCGAGCTCGCCGAGCGCGCGGGCGCGCGCGTGTTCAACAAGCCGCAGACGATCCGCGATCATTCGGAAAAGCTCGCGATCGGCGAGTTTCCGCAGTTCGTCGCGCCGTCGCTCGTCACGCGCGACGCCGCGCGGCTGCGCGCGTTCCACGCCGAGCACGGCGACGTGATCCTGAAGCCGCTCGACGGCATGGGCGGGATGGGCGTGTTCCGCGTGAAGCCGGACGGCATGAACCTGGGCTCGATCATCGAGATGCTGAGCCACGATGGTGCGCGCTCGGTCATGGTGCAGAAGTTCATCCCGGAGATCAAAGCCGGCGACAAGCGGATTCTGCTGATCGACGGCGAGCCGGTGCCGTATTCGCTCGCGCGGATTCCGCAGGGCAACGAGGTGCGCGGCAATCTCGCCGCGGGCGGCGTCGGCGTCGCGCAGCCGCTCACCGAGCGCGACCGCGAGATCGCGGCGACGCTCGGTCCGGTGCTCGCGGCACGCGGCCTGCTGCTCGTCGGACTCGACGTGATCGGCGACTGGCTGACCGAGGTGAATGTCACGAGCCCGACTTGCTTTCGCGAAATCATGGAGCAGACTGGATACGACGTCGCCGGCATGTTTGTCGACGCATTGGAGCGCGCGGTCGGCTGATGCGCGCACGACCCGGCGGCGGCTGCGCAGGCCCCCGTCGCCGGATCGGTTCGGCCGGACGGGACGCTCGGCCGGACGGGCTCGACTGGCCTGCTACAATGCCCGCTCGCCCGGCACGGTTTTCCGTGCGTCAGGCCCGGCGGTCGGGCCGAACACGTTGCAAGGCTGACATGGCAGGCATTCTCATCATCGCGCATGCGCCGCTCGCTACCGCTTTGCGGGACTGCATCGCGCACATCTACGGCGGGTTGCCCGCGCGCATCGGTTGTATCGACGTGCAGGCGGACAACGATCCGATCCAGGTCATGGCGTTCGCGCACGCGGAACTCGCGCGCCTGAAGGAAGAAAACGGCGCGCTCGTGCTGACCGACATGTACGGCGCGACGCCCGCGAACATCGCCGGGCAGCTCGCGAAGATCGAAGGCGTCCGGGTGCTCGCAGGCGTCAATCTGCCGATGCTCGTGCGCGCCGTCTGCTACCGGACGACGCCGCTCGACACGCTCGTCGACAAGGCGCTCGCCGGCTCGACGAAAGGCATCCACGAGATCGCCGCCGGCACGCCGCCGCCACGACCGAGCGCGCTCGGCTGCGGCGAGTGCGCACCGATTCCGCCGGAGCCAAAAGCACAGACCCAGCCGCACTGAGCCGACGCACCGATTCGCATTACCCTCGTGCGGCCGGCAGGCCGGCCGCAGCCCGTTTTGACCTCATCGGAACACCATGCTTCAACAAGAAACAACCATCGTGAACAAATTGGGGCTCCATGCGCGCGCGTCGGCCAAGCTCACGCAGCTCGCGGGCAATTTTCAGTCGGAAGTCTGGATGACGCGCAATGGTCGCCGGATCAACGCGAAGAGCATCATGGGCGTCATGATGCTCGCGGCGGGCATCGGCAGCGCGGTGACGATCGAGACCGAAGGGCCCGACGAGCGAGAGGCGATGGACGCGCTCCTCAAATTGATCGCCGACAAATTCGGCGAAGGGCAATAACGCCACGGCGGCATGCCGTTTCGCTATCCAGCGAGGATGCCGCGCCACGTCGCGGCATTTTTTTCGTCATGTGACGTCGCGCAGCGATGCTGCACTGCACGCAGTCACGCGGGTCGTGCGGAATTTATAATCGACCGTCGGGGTCATAAGCGCATCGCAGCGGTGCGCCGCGGCTCACGTGATCAAGGAGGTGCGCGTGTCCTTCACGCTGCATGGGATTCCCGTTTCAAGAGGCATCGCGATCGGACGAGCGTATCTGATCGCGCCGGCGGCGCTCGACGTCGCACATTATCTGATCGAGGCCGAGCGGATCGAAGCCGAGATCGAGCGCTTCCGCGCGGCGCTCGAAGCGGTGCGCGGCGAGCTGAATGCGCTGCGCGCCGATTTGACCGACGATACGCCGACCGAAGTCGCCGCGTTCATCGATGTGCACGCGATGATCCTCGGCGATGCGCTGCTCGTGCAGGAAACCATCGACCTCATCCGCGCGCGCCGCTACAACGTCGAATGGGCGCTGACCGAGCAGCTCGACGTGCTCGCCAGCCACTTCGACGACATCGAAGACGAATACCTGCGCGAGCGCAAGGCGGATATCGAGCAGGTCGTCGAGCGGGTGCTGAAGGCGCTCGCGGGCGCGCCGTCCGCCGCGCAGGCGCTCGACCGGGCCGCGGGCAACGGCCGCGACGAGATGATCGTCGTCGCGCACGACATCGCGCCCGCCGACATGATGCAGTTCAAGACGCAGTCGTTCCAGGCGTTCGTCACCGACTTGGGCGGACGCACGTCGCACACGGCGATCGTCGCGCGCAGCCTCGGGATTCCGGCCGCGGTCGGCGTGCAGCACGCGAGCGCGCTGATCCGCCAGGACGATCTCATCATCGTCGACGGCGACCAGGGAATCGTGATCGTCGATCCCGCGCCGATCGTGCTCGAGGAATACTCATACCGGCAATCGGAGAAGGCGCTCGAGCAGCGCAAGCTGCAGCGGCTCAAGTTCTCGCCCGCGCAGACGCTCTGCGGCACGAAGATCGACCTGCTCGCGAACATCGAGCTGCCCGACGACGCGAAGGCGGCCGTCGACGCGGGCGCGGTCGGCGTCGGCCTGTTCCGCTCCGAGTTCCTGTTCATGAGCAAGAACCGGATGCCGGAGGAAGAGGAGCAGTTCGCCGCGTACAAGCGTGCGGTCGAGCTGATGCGCGGGATGCCCGTCACGATCCGCACGATCGACGTCGGCGCGGACAAGCCGCTCGACTTGCACGACGAAGGCTACGAAACCGCGCCGAACCCGGCGCTCGGCCTGCGCGCGATTCGCTGGAGCCTGTCGGAGCCGCAAATGTTCCTGACGCAGCTGCGCGCGATCCTGCGCGCGTCGGCGTTCGGCCAGGTCAAGATCCTGGTGCCGATGCTCGCGCACGCGCAGGAGATCGACCAGACGCTCGACCTCATCAGCGAGGCGAAGCGACAGCTCGACGCGGCGGGACTCGCGTACGATCCGAACGTGCGCGTCGGCGCGATGATCGAGATTCCGGCTGCGGCGATTGCACTGCCGCTGTTCTTGAAGCGCGTCGATTTCCTGTCGATCGGCACCAACGATCTGATCCAGTACACGCTCGCAATCGACCGCGCGGACAACGCGGTCGCGCATCTGTACGATCCGCTGCATCCGGCGGTGCTGCACCTGATCGCGTTCACGCTGCGCGAGGCGAAGCGCGCGGGCGTGCCGGTGTCGGTGTGCGGCGAGATGGCGGGCGATCCGGCGTTGACGCGCCTTTTGCTCGGCATGGGGCTCACCGAGTTCTCGATGCATCCGAGCCAGTTGCTCGTCGTGAAGCAGGAAATCCTGCGCGCGCATCTGAAGGCGCTCGAGAAGCCGACCGCGGACGTGCTCGCGGCGTTCGAGCCGGAAGAGGTGCAGGCCGCGCTCACACGGCTCGCGAGCGCCGAACCGCGGGCGGACGTCGCGGCTTGACCGGGCGGGGCGTGTGCTTGGGCGCGCGCGTCGTCTACGGAAGCCGGAGCTGAAGTGTTCGCGCGCAGTGGGGAGGCTCGTTCGTCGCGGGCCGCTCGAAAGCGCGATCGCGCGTTAAGTTTCAACGCCAACGCCGCCGCTCAATGCGATTCCCCCGCGCCGCACACCGGGCAATCCGGTTGCCGCGCGATCTTCATCGTGTTCCATTCCATCCGCAGCGAGTCGAGCATCATCAGCCTGCCGACGAGCGTCGTGCCGATTCCGCCGATCACGCGCAATGCCTCGGCCGCCTGCATCGCGCCGATGATGCCGACGGTCGGCGCGAACACGCCCATCGTCGAACACGCGACTTCCTCGAACGGCTGATCTTCCGGAAACACGCATGCGTAGCACGGCGAGCCTGGATCGCGGAAGTCGAACGTGCTGATCTGCCCGTCGAAGCGCAGCGCCGCGCCCGACACGAGCGGCACGCGATGCGCGACGCACGCGCGGTTGATCGCGTGGCGCGTCGCGAAGTTGTCGGTGCAGTCGAGCACGACGCTCGCTTGCGGCACGTGCGCGTTCAGCCACGCGTCGTCGACACGCTCGGCGATTGCGTTCACCTTCACGTCGGGATTGAGCCGCGCGAGCGCGTCGCGTCCCGATTCGACCTTCGGGCGGCCGACCGACGCCGTCACGTGCAGGATCTGCCGCTGCAGGTTCGTGAGATCGACGGTGTCGGCATCGACGAGCGTGATCGTGCCGACGCCCGCCGCCGCAAGATACATCGCCGCAGGCGACCCGAGCCCGCCCGCGCCGACGACGATCGCATGTGCGTCGAGAAAGCGCTGCTGCGCTTCGATGCCGATTTCGTCGACGAGGATGTGACGGGAGTAGCGGAGGAGTTGATCGTCGTTCATCGTGGGGATGCGGGACGGGGAAACGGTCTCGATATTATTCTAGGCGCGCAAAGAAAACGGGCCATCGCGGCGGCTTGCCGCGATGGCCCGTGCGTTGCGTCGCGCGCTTACTGCGGCTGCGGCGCCGAAGCGGGCTTCGCTGCCGATGCCGGCTTGGCCGCCGAAGCGGGCTTCGGCGCAGCCTTCGATGCGGCCTTCGGCGCCGACGCGCCAGCCGCCTTGTCGGCCGCGCCCTTCGACGCGCTTTCGGCGACGAGCATCTTCGACTGCTCAACCGGCTTGCCTTCGAGCTTGTTGAGCGCCTGCTGCATCATGAAATCGTCGGCGCTGCCGAATTCGATCGGCTTGCGTTCGCGATCCTTCTGACGCTGCTCGGGCGTCTTCTTGTCGTTCTGCTCTTCGAGAATGCGCAACTGCTCCATCCGGCGCTGCTCGCGGTCCTCGAGTTCCTTCTTCTCGTTCGGATCCTGCGTGTTCGCGAGGTGGTTCGTGTAGTCGACCTCGCGCGTGACGAGCACGTCGTCCGGATCGCCGTCCGCGTACTGGTCGACCGGAATGTCGGGCAGGATGCCCTTGTTCTGGATCGAGCGGCCGCTCGGCGTGTAGTAGTACGCGGTCGTCAGGCGCAGCGCGGTGTCCGCCGTCATCGGCCGGACCGTCTGCACCGAGCCCTTGCCGAACGTCGCCTTGCCCATGATGACCGCGCGATGCGCGTCCTGCAGCGCGCCCGCGACGATCTCCGACGCCGACGCCGAATACGCGTTCGTCAGCACTACCATCGGCACGGTCTTGAAGACGGGCGGCAGACTCTTCAGCGGGTCGGAATCGAACGACGGCAGCCGGTAGTTCTCGTAGTTGTCGCGATAGATCTGCTTCGAATCGGGGATCTGGCCGTTCGTCGACACGACGACGGAATCCGGCGGCAGGAACGCGCCCGCGACGCCGACGGCGCTCTGCAGCAGGCCGCCGCCGTTGTTGCGCAGATCGAGGATCAGGCCCTTCAGGTTCGGCTGCTGGCGCGCGATGTCCTGCAGCTTTGCGGCGAGATCGGGCGTCGTGCGTTCCTGAAAGCTCGTGACGCGGATGTACGCGTAGCCCGGATCGAGCAGCTTCATCTTCACGCTCTGCACGCGGATCACCGCGCGCGTGACCGTGACGGGGAACGTGCGGTCGTCGCTCTTGCGGAAGATCGTCAGCGTGACCTTCGTGCCGGGTTCGCCGCGCATCTGCTTGACCGCCTTGTCGAGCGTCATGCCGCGCACCGGGCGATCATTGATGCGGGTGATCAGGTCGCCCGGACGGATGCCGGCGCGGAATGCTGGCGTGTCTTCGATCGGCGAGATCACCTTGACGAGGCCGTCTTCCTGCGAGATTTCGATGCCGAGTCCGGCGAAGCGGCCCTTCGTCTGCTCCTGCAGTTCCTGGTAATCGGTCTTGTCGAGATACGACGAGTGCGGGTCGAGGCTCGACACCATGCCCTTGATCGCCGCGGTCAGCAGTTTCTTGTCGTCGACGGGCTCGACGTATTCGCGCTTGATCTGCCCGAACACTTCGGCGAAAAGCCGCAACTGGTCGAGCGGCAGCGGCGCTGCGGCCGTCGTGACGGCCTGCTGGGCCGACGCGGAGATTTGCAGCGTCGCGAAGACGCCGGTCGCGAGGCCCGCGGCAATCAGGCCGATGTTCTTCAATTTCATACGCATAGAGTCTGGTGCGATCGGAAAGCGCGTGGCTGTCGCGGGAGCAACGGGACGGTCATAGGACGGTCAAGTATAACTGTTCGTCCGGATGCCTTGTGGATTGGGGCGAAACGGGGAACGCCAGCAGGATTCCGACAACGCCGCGCGAAACAGGTTCGCGCGGCGCGTGCGTGCGGGGGGTTACGCCGC
This sequence comes from Burkholderia mayonis, assembly GCF_001523745.2. Lineage (NCBI taxonomy): Bacteria > Pseudomonadati > Pseudomonadota > Betaproteobacteria > Burkholderiales > Burkholderiaceae > Burkholderia > Burkholderia mayonis. Next base: position 3,434,786 of record NZ_CP013386.1, on the reverse strand, counting down.
GGTTGCCTTGCCCTGTTGCGCGACGGCGGCCTGCGCCTGCGCGATCGCGTCCTGGTCGCCGAGGTAGTAGTGCCGGATGGGCTTCAGGCTCTCGTCGAGCTCGTAGACGAGCGGCACGCCGTTCGGGATGTTCAGGCCGACGATGTCCGCATCGGAGATGCCGTCGAGATACTTGATCAGCGCGCGCAGCGAGTTGCCGTGCGCGGCGATCAGCACCTGCTTGCCGGCCTTCACCGCCGGCGCGATCGATTCGTTCCACAGCGGCAGCACGCGCGCGACCGTGTCCTTCAGGCATTCGGTGAGCGGCAGCTGCTCGCGCGGCACCTTCGCGTAGCGCGGATCGTCGTACGGCGCGCGCTCGTCGGTCGGCTCGAGCGCCGGCGGCGGCGTGTCGTAGCTGCGGCGCCAGACCAGCACCTGCTCGTCGCCGTACTTCGCGGCCGTTTCCGTCTTGTTGAGGCCCGACAGCGCGCCGTAGTGGCGCTCGTTCAGCCGCCACGAGTGGACGACGGGCACGTACATCAGATCCATCTGGTCCTGCACATGCCAGAGCGTGCGGATTGCGCGCTTCAGCACCGACGTGTACGCGATGTCGAACGCGTAGCCGGCTTCCTTCAGGAGCTGGCCGGCTTGCTGGGCTTCGCGGTTGCCTTGTTCGGTCAGGTCGACGTCGACCCAGCCGGTGAAGCGGTTTTCCTTGTTCCAGGTCGATTCGCCGTGGCGGATGAGAACGAGCTTGTACATAGATGCTTGCGGTCGGTAGTGAGGAAGCGGTAAGCGCGGATGCGGACCCGGCTCCGGGGCGACATCGCGTCAGACGGTTATTTTATAATGGCAAGATTGCCCTTTCCGATTTCTCTTTTTCGGCGGATTCTCCGTGACGTTTTTCACCGATTACACGAACCTCGCGCTCATCGCGATCCTGGTGGTTTCCGGCGGTCTCCTCGCATGGCCCGCGCTGCGGCGCGGAGGCGGCGGCCTGTCGGCCGCGGAGGCGACCCAACTGATCAACCGCCGCAACGCGATCGTCGTCGATCTGCGCCCGGCGGCCGAGTACGGCGCGGGCCATCTGCCGTCCGCGCGCTCCGTCGAGTTCGGCGAGCTGCAGGCGAAGGCCGGCCAGCTCGCGAAGAACAAGGGCACGCCCGTGCTGCTCGTGTGCCAGAACGGTCAGCAGTCGCAAAAGGCGCGCAAGATCGTCGAGGACGCAGGCTACCAGGACGTCCACGTGCTGCAGGGCGGCCTCAGCGCGTGGCAGCAAGCCGGCATGCCGGTCGTCAAATAAGGAGTGGCGAAGTGAACAAAGTGGTCATGTACAGCACGCAGGTGTGCCCGTATTGCATCCAGGCCGAGCGGCTGCTCAAGCTGCGCGGCGTCGAGCACGTCGAGAAAGTGCTGATCGACAAGGAGCCGGAGCGTCGCGCCGAAATGATGGAGCGCACCGGCCGCCGCACCGTGCCGCAGATTTACATCGGCGACATGCACGTCGGCGGCTACGACGACCTGTCGAAGCTCGACCGCGAAGGCGGCCTGAAGCCGCTCCTCGAAGCCGCCTGACCAGGCGCAAGCAACCGCTCCGCCACCGCCTTGCGGACGGCGCGCGGTCCAAGCACGATTACACCGGGCGTGCCGGAGGGTTCCGGCCGCCGCGAAATCATTTTTAGGGAGCCACCATGTCCGACGTAGAAAACCAACCATTCTTCAACATCCAGCGCATCTACCTGAAGGATCTGTCGCTCGAGCAGCCGAATTCGCCTGCGATCTTCCTCGAACAGGAGATGCCGGCCGTTGAAGTCGAAGTCGACGTGAAGGCCGAGCGACTTGCCGACACCGTGTACGAGATCGTCGTCGCGGGCACCGTCACCGCGAAGGTGCACGAGAAGGTCGCGTTCCTCGTCGAAGCGAAGCAGGCGGGCATCTTCGATATCCGCAACATCCCGGCCGAGCAGATCGACCCGCTCTGCGGCATCGCATGCCCGACGATTCTGTTCCCGTACCTGCGCTCGAACATCGCCGATTCGATCACGCGTGCAGGCTTCCCGCCGATCCATCTCGCCGAGATCAACTTCCAGGCGCTCTACGAGCAGCGTCTCGCGGAAATTTCGCAACAACAGCAAGGCGGCGCGCCGAACGGCACGACGCTGAACTGAGCGCGAACGACGATCGGTGCTGAGCATGAAAGTCGCTGTTCTCGGCGCTGGCGCGTGGGGCACCGCGCTCGCGGCGCATCTCGCCGCGCGGCACGACACGCTGCTGTGGGCGCGCGACGCCGCGCTCGTCGCCGAGCTCGCGGCGCGGCGCGAGAACGTCCGCTACCTGGATGGCGTCGCGCTGCCGCCGGCGCTGCGCTACGAGGCCGATCTCGCGACGGCGGTGTCGCACGCGCAAGCGGACGACGCGCTTTGTGTGATCGCCGCGCCCGTGGCCGGGCTGCGTGCGCTGTGCCGCGCGATGCGCGATGCGGGCTGCGTACCCGCGCACTTCGTCTGGGTCTGCAAGGGCTTCGAGGCGGACACGCGGCTGCTGCCGCATCAGATGGTCGGCGAGGAGCTGCCGGATCACGCCAGCTACGGCGTGCTGTCCGGGCCGAGCTTCGCGCGCGAAGTCGCGCAGGGGCTGCCTGTCGCGTTGACGGTCGCGAGCGCGTCGGCCGCGTGCCGCGAGCGCACGCTCGCCGCGTTCCATCACGGCGCGATGCGCATCTACACCGGTGACGATGTCGTCGGCGTCGAGGTCGGCGGCGCGGTGAAGAACGTGCTCGCGATCGCGACGGGCATCGCCGACGGCCTCGGCCTCGGGCTCAACGCGCGCGCGGCGCTCATCACCCGTGGGCTGGCGGAGATGTCGCGCCTGGGCGTCGCGCTCGGCGGCCGCGCGGAGACGTTCACCGGCCTCACGGGCCTGGGCGACCTGATCCTCACGGCGACGGGCGATCTGTCGCGCAACCGGACCGTCGGTCTGCAACTCGCCGCCGGCCGTTCGCTCGACGATATTCTGGCCGCGCTCGGCCATGTGGCCGAAGGCGTGCGGTGCGCGCATGCGGTGCTGTCGATCGCGCGCGAGCGCGGGGTCGACATGCCGATTACCGAAGCGGTGTGCGCGGTGCTGTTCGACGGCGTCGCGCCGCGCGACGCGGTGAGCGGCCTGCTGCGCAGGGATGCGAAGGCCGAATAGGCTCCGACGAGCCGAATCGAACCCAACCAAGCGAGACAAGCGAAATCGGGCGCGCGGCATTGCGCGCACCGGTTTCGTGCGTCTGTGCGCACGGGCCGGGCGAGCGTACGCTGTGCGTATCGCGATCAATTCGATGGAGGACGTCATGCCGAGCATCGGTTCGACGTCGGTCGAGGCGCGCGTCGTCGACATCACGACGCTCGCGCTCGACGCAATCGTCAATGCGGCCAACGAGTCGCTGCTGGGCGGCGGCGGCGTGGACGGCGCGATCCATCGCGCAGCGGGGCCCGAGCTCGTCAAGGAATGCGCGACGCTCGGCGGCTGCGCGACGGGCGACGCAAAGCTCACGCGCGGCTACCGGCTGCCCGCGAAGTTCGTGATCCACGCGGTCGGCCCGGTATGGCACGGCGGCGGGCGCGGCGAGCCCGAACTGCTCACGTCGTGCTACCGGCGCTCGCTCGAGGTGGCGGCCGACGCCGGTTGCGTGTCGCTTGCGTTTCCCGCGATCAGTTGCGGCGTGTATCGCTTCCCGTCCGACGATGCGACTGCGATCGCGGTGCGCACGGTGGTCGACGCGTTGGCCGGCGCGAAATTCGAGCGCATCGTGTTCGCGTGCTTTTCCGACGCGATGCTCGAGCTCTATCGCGCGGAGCTTGCGCGGTTTTGACGGGGGCGTCGAGCGCTGTCATCGACGTAGTACACAAAGACGAAGTCGCGGCCTTCTTCGTTCCCGCCGTCTCGCCGTCGATCCGTTACGGAGCGGCCCGCTGCGGCGTGAACGATCCCGGCCCGTTCGCCTTGCCGGATTCACTTTCGCCGGCGACCGGCAGCGACACAGGCAGCGCGACATTCGGCGCAGCTTTTCGCCGTGGTCCCGATCGCTCGAATCGATCCGCTCAATGCCCCGCGCGCTTCTCAAGCCCCGCCTTCGAACCCCGCCTGCCGCCACGCCTCGAACACGACCACCGCGACCGTATTCGACAGATTGAGGCTGCGATTGCCCGGCCGCATCGGCAGCCGCACGCGCTGCTCGGACGGAAAGCGCTCGACGAGCTCGGGCGCGAGCCCGCGCGTTTCCGCGCCGAACACGAACCAGTCGCCCGGCACGAACGCGCGATCGTGAAAGCGTCCCGAGCCGCGCGTCGTGAACGCGAACATGCGCGCGGGATCGGGCGCCTCGGCGGCGATGAACGCATCCCAATCGCGATGGACGCGCATCTGCGCATATTCGTGATAGTCGAGTCCAGCGCGGCGCATCCTCGCGTCGTCGAGCGGGAAGCCGAGCGGCTCGATCAGATGCAGCCGCGCGCCCGTGTTGGCGCATAGCCGGATCACGTTGCCGGTGTTCGGCGGAATTTCGGGCTCGACGAGAACGACGTTGAACATGATTCGATTCGATCGGTGAAAAGCGTGTGAACGCGTGTGGGTGGCGCGATGCGGCGCGCCGTCAATCCTTCGCGGTGCGCAGCGCGACGAAGTTCGTCACGCGTCGCGCGCCCGCTTCCTTCAGTTTGCGCGCGAGCGCGTCGAGCGTCGCGCCCGACGTCATCACGTCGTCGACGACCCCGACGTGCAGGCCCGCGACCGGGCGCGCGATCTCGAACGCCGCCGCGACGTTCGCGCGCCGCGCATCGAACGCGAGCCGCGATTGCGGCGCGGTGTCGGCCACGCGCGCGGCGAGCGTCGCGTCGGCGCGCACCTTCAGCACACGCGCGAGCGGCCGCGCGATCGTCCACGCCTGGTTATAGCCGCGCTCGACGAGCCGGCGCCGCGCGAGCGGCACGGGCGCGATTACGTCGATCGGCGGCGCGCCGTCGAGCGCGTCCGCCGCGAGCCGCGCGAGGCGCTCGCCGAATTCGCGGCCGAGCGCGAGTTGCGCGCGGAACTTCAGGTCGATCGCGAGGCTGTCGAGCGGCGCGCGGTAATCGGCGAGCGCGAGCGTCGCGTCGAACGGCGGCGGCGACTCGGCGCATGCGCCGCAACGGTAGCGCATCGCGCCGCCCGGTCCGCGCGCGCCGGGCAGCGGCAACGCGCAGCGCGGGCAGCGCAGCCGCGCCTCATTCCAATATGCGCGGTCACAACAGTCGCAAATTGTCCGATGTGACAAATTGCCGCACAGTGCGCAGCGGTTCGGCAGCGCAACAGCGGAAAAACGTGCCAGGGCAATGCCCAAGCGCGCCGCCGCCGCCCGTATGCCGCATCGCAATACGACGGGATTCGCCATGGTCCGGCTCCTGCAACGGGCCGCTTCGCTGAATGGCGCGAAGCGAGCGAGTATACTTCGGGCTCTTCGCCAGTGTGCCCGACATGTCCCCAGCTCCCGTAGAAACCAGCCGTCCGGCCTATGATTCACGGCGCTTGCAGCGAATCTTCGACCGCCGCGCCGCCGCGTTCGACGCCGTGTCGTTCCTGCCGCGCGAAATCGCGCAGCGGATGCGCGAGCGCCTCGACTACATCAAGGTGAATCCGGCGGGCGTGCTCGATGCGGGCTGCGGCACGGGCGACGATCTGCCGTTGCTGCGCGCGCGCTTCCCGGAAGCGCCCGTGTTCGGCGTCGACGTGTCGCGCGGGATGCTCGTGCGCGCGGCCGCGCGCGACACCGCCGAGACGAGCTGGCGCCGGTTCCTGCCGGCGACGCTGTCGAAGGCGCTCGGCCATCGCGGGCCGCGCGTCGCGCAAGCCGATTTCTCCGCGTTGCCGTTCGCGAGCGACGCGTTCGATCTCCTCTGGTCCAACTTCGCGCTGCACTGGCACGCGCGTCCCGATCTCGTGTTCCCTGAATGGCATCGCGTGCTGCGCGTCGACGGGCTGCTGATGTTCAGCACGCTCGGCCCCGACACGCTGCGCGAGCTGCGCGCCGCATGCGCGGAGGCGGCCGCCGCGGCGGGCGGCGCGCCCGCTGCCGCCCGCGTGATCGATTTCGTCGACATGCACGATCTCGGCGACATGCTCGCCGAGAGCGGCTTCGAGATTCCGGTGATGGACCAGGAGACGCTGACCGTCACCTACAAGTCGCCCGATTCGCTGCTTGCGGACGTGCGCCGCCTGGGCGCGTATCCGTTCGGGCGCGACGCGTCGGGACATGCGTCGCGCCGCCTGCGCGCGGCGCTCCACGATGCGCTCGAAGCGCGCAGGCGCGACGACGGCACGATTCCGCTGACGTTCGAAGTGATCTACGGACACGCATGGAAGGCGGCGCCGCGCATGACTGCGGAAGGCTTCAGCATCGTGCGCGTGCAGGACATCGGCAGAGGGCGGCCGAAGCGTTCGTGACGCGGTAAAGCGGGGTTTCGTTATGCCGGGAATCAACGGCCGCGGGAGGCTGGAAAAAGCCTCCTAAAATGGCCGGAAAGCTTGTCGCGCTTGGCTTGCCGGGCGATGGCCGTTTGCTTGTGGATGACTTTGAACCCGCCTATAATGCGACAGTTTGTCGTCCTGGGGGTCCTCACAATACAGGACGGCCGCCCGATGAGGGCGAGCATCAGACGCCATTCGCGAGAGGCAGCGATGGAAGCAGCGAACGGTTTGCATGACGCCGAACCGGTCCTCGCGGACTGGCTGATGAAGCGCAACTGTTCGGTGTCGCCGCGTCAATTCGTGGCGTTCTACGTTTCGCTCGCGGCGTTTTCGCTGTCGATCGCAGTCCTGTTGTCGTGGCGCGGAGCCTGGCTCGTGCTGCCTTTCACCGGGGTCGAGTTGCTGGCGGTGGGTGTCGCGTTCGCAGTCTATGCGCGCCATGCGGTCGATTACGAACGCATCCGGCTGTATCCTCACCGGCTCGTCATCGAGCGGATGAGCGCGGAGCGGCTGACGCAGCTCGAATTGAACCCGCGCTGGGTGCGGGTCGAGCCGGGTGCGTCGCCGCGCGATCCCATCAAGTTGGTGTCGCGCGGAGAGGCCGTCGTGGTCGGGCAGCACCTCGCGCAATACCGGCGCGCGCAGTTCGCGCGCGAGCTGCGCGCGTCGCTGTCGCGCTGCGGCTGAACGGGGTGGTCGGCGTGAAGCGGGCGGCCAGCGACGGGGGAGGGTTTGAATGGAAATTTTGGGTAAGGAAGCTATGAAAACAATCAAGCGAGCCCTCACGGGCGTGCTGGCATGCAGCGGGTTGCTCTTGTCCGGCGCCGCTCTGGCGGTCGGCGACAGCCCGGGCGGCCCCCGCGTCAACGAGATCAATCTCCAGCCGCCCGTGACGAAGATCGCCGAGGAGCTCTACGACCTCCACACGATGATGCTGATCCTCTGCACGGTGATCTTCGTCGGCGTGTTCGGCGTGATGTTCTATTCGATCTTCGCGCACCGTAAGTCGAAAGGCCACAAGGCCGCCAATTTCCACGAAAGCACCACCGTCGAAATCATCTGGACGATCGTGCCGTTCATCATCGTCGTGTTGATGGCGCTGCCCGCCACGAAGGCCGTCGTCGCGATGAAGGACACGACGAACGCCGATCTCACGGTCAAGGTCACCGGCTACCAATGGAAGTGGGGCTACGACTACGTGAAGGGGCCGGGCGAAGGCATCAGCTTCCTGTCGACGCTGTCGACGCCGCGCAGTGAAGTCAACGGTCAGCAGCCGATCAGCGACACCTATCTGCAGGAAGTCGATCACCCGCTCGTCGTGCCGGTCAACAAGAAGATCCGCATCATCACGACCGCGAACGACGTCGTCCACTCGTGGTACGTCCCGGCGTTCGGCGTCAAGCAGGACGCGATCCCGGGCTTCGTCCGCGATACCTGGTTCAAGGCGGAGAAGACGGGCACCTACCGCGGCTTCTGCACGGAGCTCTGCGGCAAGGAGCACGCGTACATGCCGGTCGTCGTCGAAGTGCTGTCGGACGACGACTACGCGAAGTGGGTGAACACGCAGAAGGCGAAGCTCGCAGCCGGCGCGGTCGATCCGAACAAGGTGTATACGCGCGCCGAACTGATGGCGCACGGCGAAGAGGTTTACAAGGCGAACTGCGCGGTGTGCCACCAGCCGAACGGCAAGGGCGTCGGCGCTTTCCCGGCGCTCGACGGCGGCAAGATCGTCAACGGCCCGATCGCCGGCCACCTCGAGCAGGTGCTGAAGGGCAAGGGCGCGATGCCGTCGTGGGCGTCGCTGTCGGATCTCGACATCGCGTCGGTGATCACGTACGAACGCAATTCGTGGGGCAACCACAAGGGCGACTCGCTGCAGCCGAAGCAGGTGGCCGACGCACGCAACGGCAAGCTGCCGGAAGACGCCGCGCAACAGGCGGGCGACACGGCGGCGCCGGCGGCGGAAGCCTCGGGCGCGGCCGCGCAGGCTCAGGCACAGGCGCTGCCGGCGGAAATCTATTTCGAGACGGGCAAGAGCGAACTGCCGGCCGACGCGAAGGACGCGATCGCCGCAGCGGCTGAATACGTGAAGGCGCATCCGGACGCGAAGCTCGCGCTGTCGGGCTTCACCGACAAGACGGGCCCGGCCGACGCGAACGCCGAACTGGCCAAGCGCCGCGCACAAGCGGTGCGCGATGCGCTGAAGGCCGCGGGCATCGCGCAAGAGCGCATCATTCTGAAGAAGCCGGAAACGATCACGGGCGGGGCTGACGCGAAGGAAGCCCGGCGGGTCGAGATCGGGCCGGCGGCTTGACGTGTCGCTGTGTTTGTCGACGTATTCGCATTAGGAGATTCTCATGTCTAGCATCGGGCACGACGTAGCCGCGGGCCACGCGCACGACGACCACGCGCACGAAACCCCGCACGGCTGGCGGCGCTGGCTGTTCGCCACCAACCACAAGGACATCGGTACGCTGTACCTGCTGTTCTCGTTCATCATGTTCCTGTCGGGCGGGGTGATGGCGCTCGCGATTCGCGCCGAGCTGTTCGAACCGGGCCTGCAGATCATGCGGCCGGAGTTCTTCAACCAGCTGACGACGATGCACGGCCTCATCATGGTGTTCGGCGCGATCATGCCGGCCTTCGTCGGTTTCGCGAACTGGATGATTCCGCTGCAGATCGGCGCGTCGGACATGGCGTTCGCGCGGATGAACAACTTCAGCTTCTGGCTGCTGCCCGTCGCGGCGGTGCTCCTCGTCGGCTCGTTCTTTGCGCCGGGCGGCGCGACGGCCGCCGGCTGGACGCTGTATGCGCCGCTTTCGACGCAGATGGGCCCGGGCATGGATTTCGCGATCTTCGCGGTGCACATCATGGGCGCGTCGTCGATCATGGGCGGGATCAACATCGTCGTGACGGTGCTCAACATGCGCGCGCCGGGCATGACGCTGATGAAGATGCCGATGTTCGCGTGGACGTGGCTCATCACCGCTTACCTGCTGATCGCGGTAATGCCGGTTCTGGCGGGCGCGATCACGATGGTGCTGTTCGACCGTCACTTCGGCACGTCGTTCTTCAACGCGGCAGGCGGCGGCGATCCTGTGATGTACCAGCACATCTTCTGGTTCTTCGGGCACCCCGAGGTGTACATCATGATTCTGCCGGCGTTCGGGATCGTGTCGCAGGTGATCCCGGCGTTCTCGCGCAAGCCGCTGTTCGGCTATAGCTCGATGGTGTACGCGACGGCGTCGATCGCGATCCTGTCGTTCATGGTCTGGGCGCACCATATGTTCGCGACCGGCATGCCGGTCACGGGCCAGCTCTTCTTCATGTACGCGACGATGCTGATTGCGGTGCCGACGGGCGTGAAGGTGTTCAACTGGACGGCCACGATGTGGCGCGGCTCGCTGACGTTCGAGACGCCGATGCTGTTCGCGATCGGCTTCCTGTTTGTGTTCACGATGGGCGGCTTCACGGGCCTGATGCTCGCGATGGCGCCGCTCGACATCCAGTACCACGGCACGTACTTCGTCGTCGCGCACTTCCACTACGTGCTCGTCGCGGGCTCGCTGTTCGCTCTCTTCGCCGGGTGGTACTACTGGGCGCCGAAGTGGACGGGCTGGATGTACAACGAGACGCGCGGGAAGATCCACTTCTGGTCGTCGATGATCTTCTTCAACATCACGTTCTTCCCGATGCACTTCGTCGGGCTCGCGGGCATGCCGCGACGCTATGCGGACTACCCGGCGCAGTTCACTGACTTCAACCAGCTCGCGACGATCGGCGCATTCGGCTTCGGCCTCGCGCAGGTGTACTTCCTGTTCGCGGTCGTGCTGCCCGCGTATCGCGGCGGCGGCGAGCTCGAGCGGGCTTCCGACAAGCCGTGGGACGGCGCGACGGGCCTCGAGTGGACGGTGCCGAGCCCGGCTCCGTTCCACACGTTCGAGCATCCGCCGACGGTCGAGTAACGGTTTGCCTATTTTCGCCGCCCGCGTCGTGCGACGCGGGCGGCGGAGTCCCAATCGAAAAAATATCGCATGACCCGGAATTCACAAAAAAGACGAACGCCCGACGAGATTCGCGCGGGCAACAAGCGGCTGCTTTTGATCCTGCTCATCGTCGTCGCCGTTTTCTTTGTGGGTGCCGTCGTCCGGCAGTGGATTGCGTCCACGTCCTGACGCAGTATTGAGGAAGGCCTGATGTCGAAGTCCGAGGCGAACGTCGATCGCGCGTTCAACCGGTCGATGCTCGTGAAGCTCGTCGTCGTGGCGGGGCTGATGTTCGGCTTTGGCTTCGCGTTGGTGCCGATGTACCGCGCGATCTGCCAGATCACCGGCATCAACAACTTGCTGCAGCGCGACGTCAGCGAGCGCGAGGCGAAGAACACGCAGATCGATTACACCCGGACGGTGTCGATCGAGCTCGACGCGAACGCGCGCGGACCGCTCGGCTTCAAGCCGAAGCGCAACAGCATCGACGTGCATCCGGGCGAGTTGACGACGGTCGTCTACGAAGTGACGAACGGGCAGGGCAGAACGGTGGTCGCGCAGGCAATCCCGAGCTACGCGCCGAAGCAGGCCACCGAGTTCTTCAAGAAGATCGAATGTTTCTGCTTCACGCAACAGACGCTCGCGGCGAACGAGACGCGCGATATGCCGGTCGTGTTCGTGATCGATCCGAAGCTGCCGAAGGACGTGAAGACGATCACGCTGTCGTACACGTTTTTCGAGTTGAATACGCCGGCGCCCGCTGCGCGTGGCGCCGCGGGGCAGACGGGCGGCGCCGCGGCGAAGCCCGCCGCCTGACACAGGGGAGGGCGACAATGACGAGCGGATCGGGTAACAAGAGTACGTTCTTGCAGACGATGAAGGCGGTCCTGTGGTCGTTCTTCGGCGTGCGCAAGCGGCGCGATCTCGAAGCGGACGCGACGCAGCTCAACCCGCTGCACGTGCTGATCGCCGCGTTGATCGGGGCGGCGCTCTTCGTCGGCGTGCTGATCCTGATCGTGCGCGCGGTGGTGGGGTAGCGGATTCGGATTTGGCGGGCGCGCGGCTTCGCGAGTCCGCAAGCAGAAGGTGAGGCGGCGCCGCGTGCGCCGCGAGAGAGAAATAAGCCGGATCGTTCCGGAACAAATTGGACTGAAGTGGAGAATCAAGCATGACCGGTCAAAACGAGAGCCCGTACTATTTCGTGCCGCATCCGTCGCAGCACCCGATCAGCGCGGCCGTCGGCCTGCTGGTCATGCTCGGCTCGTTTGCGCTGTGGGTCAACGGCGAGCCGTGGGCGCCCTACACGGCGCTCGTCGGGCTGCTGTGGCTTCTGTTCGTGCTGTATCACTGGTTCGGCGACGCGATCGCCGAGTCCGAAAGCGGGATGTACGGCAAGCGCGTCGACAAGTCGTATCGCTGGAGCATGAGCTGGTTCATCTTCTCCGAAGTGATGTTCTTCGGCGCGTTCTTCGGCGCACTGTTCTATGCGCGTGAAATCGCGATGCATCAGCTCGGCAGCCTCGACTACAAGCTGATCTGGCCGGACTTTTCCGCCGTGTGGCCGAACGAAGGCCCGGGCGCGCTCGTCGGCCACTTCAAGACGATGGGCCCGTGGCCGATCCCGACCCTCAACACCGCGCTGCTGCTGTCGTCGGGCGCGACGTTGACGGTGTCGCACCACGCGCTGCGCGACGATCACCGCACGAAAGCGATCGCATGGCTCGCCGCGACGCTCGTGCTCGGTATCTGCTTCCTGTTCCTGCAGGGCTTCGAGTATTTCCACGCGTACAACGAGCTGAACCTGACGCTCGGCTCCGGCGTGTACGGCTCGACGTTCTTCCTGCTGACGGGCTTCCACGGCTTCCACGTGTTCCTGGGCGGCACGATGCTCGCGGTGGTGCTGGCGCGGATGATCCGCGGCCACTTCAAGCCGGATCACCACTTCGCATTCGAAGGCGCCGCGTGGTACTGGCACTTCGTCGACGTCGTCTGGCTGGGCCTGTACGTCGTCGTCTACTGGCTGTAACAACGAAAACGGCCCGCGCAGCGATGCGCGGGCCGTTTGCTTGGTTCGTCGGCGCCGCGATGTGCGCCGAAGGGCCGCAGGCCGACCGGTGCGCCGCCCCGACTTCGTCGGGCGGCGTTTTTGCTTAAATGGATCGTGTTCGTGCGGCGTTATGCCGCATCAGCGGCCGATCGGAATGCCGGTCGAATGGATCCAGCCCATCCAGTTCGCGAACAGGATGAACAGGAACAGCGAGATCGACAGGCCGACTCGCATCGCGAGCGACCAGACCATCCGCTTCGTATGGCCCCGGTCGTGCATCATGAAATACAGCGCCGACACCATGCTGGCGATGATGAGTACGAAGGCGATCGGAACGAGAATGTGCATGAAGCTAACCGGAAACCGGCAATTAGAGGAAGAAAAAAACATTATCTCACTTCGGTCGGGCAGTCGTCGCCCCCAGGGAGCGGCGCGATGAGGATTCGCTGGCTGCCCGCGCTGCTGATTCTCGCGGTGATCGCGGTGACGGTGCGGCTCGGTTTCTGGCAGCGCGACCGCGCGCATCAGAAGGAGGCGCTCGAATCGCAGATCACGCGCTACGAGCACGCGAGTCCCTTCGACGTGCCGCGCGAGCCCGTCGCGCTGAAGGACATCGAGTTCCACCGCGTGCGCGCGGTTGGCCGCTTCATGCCGGAGCTCGCGGTGTTCCTCGACAACCGGCCGTACAACGATCAGCCGGGCTTTTATGTCGTGATGCCGCTGAAGCTCGCGAACGGCGGCTACGTGCTCGTGAACCGCGGATGGCTGCCGCGCAATTTCGCCGACCGCACCGCGATTGAGCCGTTCGCGACGCCGGCGGGCGACGTGACGATCGAGGGCATCGCGCGCGGCAGCGCGTCGCGCGCGTTCGAGCTCGGCGAAGGCGGCTCGGCCGCGCATCAGAAGATCCGGCAGAATCTCGACGCCGCCGCGTACGCGCAGGAAACCGGCCTGCCGCTGCAGCCGTTCGTGATTCAGCAGACGAGCGACGGCGGCGACAAGCTCGTGCGCGACTGGCCCGCGCCGACGACGGGCGTCGAGCGCAACTACGGTTACATGTTCCAATGGTGGGGCATGGCGGCGGCTGCCGCCGGCTTCGGTCTGTATGCCGCGCGGCGCGCGGCGAAAAAGCAGTCCGGCGACGCGTGACGGCGGCGCCGGTCCGTCGCGCTGCGACGCGCGACGTCCATCGTTTCAAGAGGTTTCTTTGGTGATGCAATTTTCCCGTCCGACGGAGCCGCAGGGCGGCCGGCAAGCGGAACCCGCGCAGCGCGGTTCATGGAAGCGCGGCCGCTGGGTGCTGCTCGCGCTCGCGCTCGTCTGCGCGGCGCCCGTGATCGCGTCGTATTTCACGTATTACGTGATCAAGCCGCGCGGCGGCGCGACCAACTACGGCACGCTGATCGAGCCGCAGCGGCCGATTCCGCCCGATCTGAACGTCGTCGACGAAGCGGGCAAGACGGTGCCGCTCGCGTCGCTGCGCGGCGTGTGGCTGTTCGTGATGGAAGACGGCGGCGCGTGCAACGACGTGTGCGCGAAGAAGCTCTATTTCATGCGCCAGGTGCGCGCGACGCAGGCGGGCGAGCGGCAACGGATCACGATGGTGTGGCTGAAGAGCGACGCGGCGAACGTGCCGGCCGCGATCGCGGACGCATATCCGGACACGGTCAAGCTGCGCGCCGATCCGGCCGCCGTCGCCGCATGGCTGCCGGCCGACGCGGGCACGCAGGTCGCCGATCACATCTATCTCGTCGATCCGAACGGCAATTTGATGATGCGTTTCCCGAAGAATCCGGATCCGAGCAAGATCAAGAAGGACGTGACGAAGCTCCTCAAGTGGTCGAGCATCGGTTGAGCGCCGGCTGCGACCGGCGATAGAGGGTAAGAGAGAAACACGGATGTATCTACTGCAACTCGGCCTGATCGGCCTCTGCATCGCGCTGCTGCCGCTGTCGTACGTGTGGGTGAAGGCGGACGACGACAAGTTCCGCAAGCTCGTCTGGATCACGACGTTCCTGACGCTCGATCTCGTGATGTTCGGCGGCTTCACGCGCCTGACCGATTCCGGTCTCGGCTGCCCGGACTGGCCGGGCTGCTACGGCACGTCGTCGCCGTTCGTCGCGCACGCGGCGATCACCGCCGCGCATCAGGCGATGCCGACGGGCCCCGTCAGTATGACGAAGGCGTGGATCGAGATGATCCACCGCTATTTCGCGATGGCGATCGGCGTGCTGATCATCGCGCAGACCGTGATCGCGTGGGCCGCGCGGCTGCGCCGCCGGCCGCTCCACGTATCGCCGTGGTGGCCGACGAGCCTGCTGCTGCTGATTCTCGTGCAGGGCGCGTTCGGCGCGTGGACCGTGACGATGAAGCTGCAGCCGGTGATCGTGACGATCCATCTGCTGCTCGGCCTCACGCTGCTCGGCACGCTCGGCTGGCTCGCCGCGCGCCAGACGCCGCTGCCCGCATACGAGCCCGAGGTCGGCCGCTATCGCGCGGCGGCGCTCGCCGCGCTCGTCCTGCTCGTCGCGCAGATCGCGCTCGGCGGCTGGGTCAGCACGAATTACGCAGTGCTCGCGTGCACCGACTTCCCGACCTGCAACGGCGCGTGGATTCCGCCGATGGACTTTCGCAACGGCTTCCACCTGTGGCGCGCGCTCGGCATGACGAACGACGGCGACGCGATCACGCAGGACGCGCTCGTCGCGATCCACTGGACGCACCGGACGTTCGCGTTCGTCGTCGTCGCGTACCTGGTCGCGTTCGCGCTGAAGATGCGCCGCTTCGCGTCGTTGCGGCGCCCGGCGAACGGCGTGCTCGTCGTCGTCGTGCTGCAATTCGTCACGGGTTTGACGAATATCGTGTTGCAGTGGCCTTTGCCGGTCGCGGTCGCGCATAACGGGGGGGCCGCGATCCTGCTCCTCCTCGTCGTCATGCTAAACTTTCGCATCCTTTCAAGCCGTCCCGGCCGCGCCGCGCAACCCGCGCGCGACGCCGCGCCCGCGTGACGTTGACCGTACATGGACACCACACTTTCCCAAACGCCCGGTAGCCGCCTCTCCCAGTATCTGGCGCTGACGAAGCCTCGCGTCACGCAGCTCGCCGTGTTCTGCGCGGTGATCGGGATGTTCCTCGCGACGCCGGGGATGGTGCCGTGGACCGTGCTGCTCGGCGGCACGATCGGCATCTGGCTGCTGGCGGGCGCCGCGTTTGCGATCAATTGCCTTGTCGAGCAGAAGATCGACGCAATGATGCGGCGCACCGCGTGGCGGCCGTCCGCGCGCGGCGAGATCACGACCGCGCAGATCCTCGTGTTCTCGACCGTACTGGGCGGCCTCGGCGCCTGGACGCTCTACACGTTCACGAATCCGCTGACGATGTGGCTGACGATCGCGACGTTCGTCGGCTACGCGGTGATCTACACGCTGCTGCTCAAGCCGATGACGCCGCAGAACATCGTGATCGGCGGCGCGTCGGGCGCGATGCCGCCCGCGCTCGGCTGGGCGGCCGTCACGGGCGCGGTGCCGGGCGACGCGTGGATTCTCGTGCTGATCATCTTCGTCTGGACGCCGCCGCACTTCTGGGTGCTCGCGCTGTACCGCCGCAAGGACTACGAGAACGCGGGCCTGCCGATGCTGCCCGTCACGCATGGCGAGAAGTTCACGCGGCTGCACATCCTGCTGTACACGGTGATCCTGTTCGCGGTCACGATGATGCCGTTCATTTCCGGCATGAGCGGGGCCGTCTACCTGACGAGCGCCGTGCTGCTCGGCGCGATCTTCCTCGCGTACGCGTGGAAGATCTATCGCGATTATTCGGACGCGCTCGCGCGCAAGGCGTTCCGCTATTCGATCGTCTATCTGTCGCTGCTGTTCGCCGCGCTTTTGGTCGATCACTACGCACGTCCCGTGATCGGGATGTAACTCCAACGGTTCGACTGCGATGCTCAAATCCCTGTTCGCACGCCGCCGCGCGCAGCGCGGCTGGCTGTTCGCCTGCATGCTCGCGGGCGCATTGTCGATCGCGGGCTGCAACAAGCAGCCGGCGTTCCAGAATCTCGACATCACCGGCAACTCGCAATTCGCGAGCGACTTCGCGCTGCCGGACACGACGGGCAAGATCCGCACGCTCGGCGAATTCAAGGGCAAGGCGGTCGTCGTGTTCTTCGGCTACACGCACTGCCCGGACGTGTGTCCGACGACGATGGCGGAGCTGTCGCAGGCGCTGCAGCAGCTCGGCCCGGACGGCAAGCGTGTGCAGGTGCTGTTCGTCACCGTCGATCCGGAGCGCGATACCGCGGCGCTCCTCGGCCAGTACGTGCCCGCGTTCAATCCGGCCTTCATCGGCCTGCGGCCCGCCGACGAGGCGCAGCTGAAGAAGGTGACGAAGGATTTCCGCGTCTATTACGCGAAGGTGCCGGGCAAGACGCCCGACAGCTACACGATGGACCACACCGCTGCGAGCTACGTGTTCGATCCGAACGGCAAGCTGCGCCTCTTCGTGCGCGACGGCCAGGGGCCGGGGCCGTGGGTCCACGACCTGAAGCTGCTGCTCGACTGATAGCGAAACGTGTGGCCGCGCGGCCGCACGTCGGCGCGACATGCACCCCGAAGCGTCGGACGCCGGTCCGGCCTTCGGGGTGTTTTTCATGACGATGGCGGAAATCGCGGCGCGGCGATCGCGGCAATCGCCGCGGACAACGGCGTTTTGCCGCAAGCAGCCGGTTTTGCCGTCCCGTCAGTCGATCCCGCCTTCGCGATTCTCCCTTTCTTTTCCCGAACTCGCGCGCCGCTTACGGCAGCGCCGGCAGATTGACGCCCGGCGCGACGCGCGTCGTCTTGAATTCGGTCACCGTGTACGTGACGAGGCCGTCGGTGACGAACGGGTCGGTTTCGAGGATCGCATCCAGCGCGTCGCGATCGATCCGCACGGCGAGGATCACGCCGCCGTCGCGCGGCACCTTCGGCCCGCACGCGACGAACACGCCGGCGTCGAGATGGCGTTGCAGATACGCGCGGTGGCGTTCGAGCGCGTCGTCGATGCGCTCGAGCGGCGCGGTGTAGCGGATGTCGATCACGTACATGGAGGCCTCGTCGGAAAGCGGACCGCGACGCCCTGTCGCGGCCAAGCCGTCCTTGTAGCACAACCGCCGCCGTCGCGCTTCCATTCAAGTTGTAAGTCAGCGTGCCGTAAATAGCGGCAGCGATCGTTCGTTGCCGGGGCCGCGGCGCGGATGGTGCGCAACGAACACGACACGGGAAGGCACACACGATGAACAGAATGAGCTTGAATCGCAAGTTGTGGCTGGCGCTTGCGCTCGTATGGGTCGGATTGCTGGGGGTGGGGGCGTGGAGCGCGTTCGAGACGCGCTCGACGATGCTCGCCGAGCGCAAGGAAGGGATGGCGAACCTCGTCGATTCGGCGGCGGGCGTCGTGAAGGCGTATTACGCGCTCGCGCAGAGCGGCAAGATGAGCGACGCCGATGCGCGGCGCGACGCGCTCGAGCGCCTGTCGGCGATGCGCTACGGCGATTCCGGCTATCTGTTCGTGATGGATTCGAAGCCCGTCGTGCTGATGCATCCGACGCTGCCGAAGCTCGTCGGCACGCAGGTCGGCGATTACCTGGATCCGGACGGCAAGCCGCTCTTCGTCGCGATCCTGAACGCGGCGAAGGAGCGTGGGCACGGCTTCGCCGAGTATCGCGGGCGGCTGCCGCACAGCGAGACCGCGGTGCCGAAGATCAGCTACGTGACGCGCTTTGCGCCGTGGGACTGGAACATCTCGAGCGGCGTGTTCCTGAAGGACATCGACACCGTCTACTACGAGACGCTCGTCGGCCACCTCGCGATGGTGTTCGTGATCGGCTTCGTGATCACGGCGGCGATGCTCGTCATCATCCGCAACGTGCGCGCGAGCCTGGGCGGCGAGCCGGACGAGGCGGCCACGCTTGCCGCGCGGATCGCGGCGGGCGACCTGACGCGGCCCGTCGCGGTGCGCGCGGGCGACGAGACGAGCATGATGGCCGCGATGCGCGACATGCAGGGCCGCCTGCAGTCGACGATCGGCGGCATACGCCTTGCGGCGGAGTCGATCGCGGCGGCGAGCCACGAGATTGCAGCGGGCAATCACGACCTGTCTCAGCGCACCGAGCAGCAGGCCGCGTCGCTCGAGGAGACCGCGGCGAGCATGGAAGAGCTGACCGCGACGGTCAAGCAGAACGCCGAGAATGCGCGACAGGCGAGCGGGCTCGCGAACAGCGCGTCCGAGATCGCGCTGAAAGGCAACGACGTCGTGAGCCGCGTGATCGGCACGATGGGCGAGATCAACGACAGCTCGCAGAAGATCGCCGACATCATCGGCGTGATCGACGGCATCGCGTTCCAGACCAACATCCTCGCGCTCAATGCGGCCGTCGAGGCGGCGCGCGCGGGCGAGCAGGGGCGCGGCTTCGCGGTCGTCGCGGGCGAGGTGCGCTCGCTCGCGCAGCGGAGCGCGACCGCGGCGAAGGAGATCAAGCAGCTGATCGACGCGTCGGTCGAGCGCGTGCACAACGGCTCGGCGCTCGTCGGCCAGGCGGGCACGACGATGACCGAGATCCTGCAGGCGGTGCGGCGCGTGACCGACATCATGGGCGAAATCGCGGCCGCATCCGAGGAGCAGTCGAGCGGGATCTCGCAGGTCGGCCGCGCCGTCACGCAGATGGACGAAATGACGCAGCAGAACGCGGCGCTCGTCGAGGAGGCGGCCGCCGCCGCGTCGTCGCTGCAGGAGCAGGCGGCGCGCCTGCGTGAATCGGTGAGTGCGTTCCAGGTCGGCGACGGCGCGGCTTCTGCGGGTACGGCGGGCGGCGGCCCGAATGCGGCCGCTTCGTCCGGGCGCGTCGAGCCGGCGCTCGCATGACGCAATCCCATACCTATATGAGCGGGATGTATTTCACAGCCTTGCGATCTTGTGACACCATTTGCGCTTTCGTCAGCGCGGCCCGGCCGGTCAGGCCGTCGCGCCCCCTTTATCGAGCCTGGATGGTTCTGCAAGCAAGCGAGAAATAGATGAAGCGTCGCACTCTCCTGAAAGTTGTCTCCGCAGTTGCGGCCGGCGCGGCTGCCCTCTCCGTTTCCGTCGGCGCGCAAGCGCAGGACAAGGTGATCAAGGTCGGCACGGTCGCGGGTCCGGACGCGCAGGTCTGGCAAGTCGTCCAGAAGGTCGCCAAGGAAAAGCAGGGCCTCAGCGTGAAGGTGATCGAATTCAACGACTACGTGCAGCCGAACGCGGCGCTCGACGCGGGCGACCTCGACGCGAACAGCTTCCAGCACCAGCCGTACCTCGACAGCCAGGTGAAGCAGCGCGGCTACAAGATCGTGAGCGCGGGCCTCACGTACATTTCGCCGATCGGCGTCTATTCGAAGAAGTTCAAGTCGCTGAAGGATCTGCCGGCCGGCGCGAAGGTCGCGCTGCCGAACGATCCGTCGAACGAGAACCGCGCGCTCCTGCTGCTGCAGACGCAAGGCGTGATCAAGCTGAAGGCGGGCGCCGGCACGGGCGGCAACAACGCGACCGTGCTCGACGTCGTGGAGAATCCGAAGAAGCTGAAGCTGACCGAGCTCGACGCCGCGCAACTGCCGCGCGTGCTGTCCGACGTCGACGCGGCCGTGATCAACACGAATTACGCGCTCGCCGCGAACCTGCAGCCGACCAAGGATGCGATCGCGCTCGAATCGCTGACGAGCCCGTACGCGAACCTGATCGCGGTCCGCGCGAAGGACAAGGATCAGCCTTGGGTGAAGAAGCTCGTGAAGGCGTACCAGTCGCCGGAAGTGAAGGAATTCATCGCGAAGCAGTTCAAGGGTTCGATGGTCGCGTCTTTCTGAGCGCCGTCCGATAGCTTCGAATCGCCGGAAGGCCCGCGCATCGCGCGGGCTTTTTTGTTTTGGGCGAAGCGGCCTGCGATCCGCCGGCGCACGCTCGTCCGTACTGTCCCGAAATATTGAATAGTCTGCGGAAATGATATCCTCGGACGCATGCCGTCGCGCCCCGTTTTCGGCGCGGCGGCGCGAGCCGCGCACGTTCCGGGGAGCGCGGCCCGCCTACCATTCAGAACCGGGGGAGACAGACTCATGAAGCGATTCAAGATCGTTGCCGCTCATTCGATCGCGGCGGGCGTCGCGGCGTTCGCGATGCTCGGCGCCGGCGCCGTGCACGCGCAGACCGTCAAGGTGCTGTCGATCGTCGATCATCCGGCGCTCGACGCGATCCGCGACGGCGTGCGCGCGGAGCTGAAGGCCGAGGGCTACGGCGACGACAAGCTCAAGTGGGAATACCAGAGCGCGCAGGGCAACACCGGCACCGCGGCGCAGATCGCCCGCAAGTTCATCGGCGATCGTCCCGACGTGATCGTCGCGATCGCGACGCCCGCCGCGCAGGCCGTCGTCGCGTCGACGAAGAGCGTGCCCGTCGTCTATACGGGCGTGACCGATCCTGTCGCCGCGCAGCTCGTCAAGGGCTGGGGACCGACGGGCACCAACGTGACGGGCGTGTCCGACAAGCTGCCGCTCGACAGGCAAGTGGCGCTCATCAAGCGCGTCGTGCCGAAGGCGAAGACGGTCGGCATGGTCTACAGCCCGGGCGAGGCGAATTCGGTCGTCGTCGTGAAGGCGCTGAAGGAGATCCTCGCGAAGCAGGGGATGGCGCTCAAGGAAGCCGCCGCGCCGCGCACCGTCGACATCGCGCCCGCCGCGAAGAGCCTGATCGGCAAGGTCGACGTGATCTACACGAATACCGACAACAACGTCGTGTCCGCGTACGAATCGCTCGTGAAGGTCGCGAACGAGGCGAAGATCCCGCTCGTCGCGGGCGACACCGACAGCGTGAAGCGCGGCGGCGTCGCGGCGCTCGGCATCAACTACGGCGACCTCGGCCGGCAGACGGGCAAGGTCGTCGCGCGGATCCTGAAGGGCGAGAAGCCGGGGGCGATCGCGTCCGAGACGAGCAGCAACCTCGAGCTGTTCGTCAACGCCGACGCGGCCGCGAAGCAGGGCGTGACGCTCGCGCCCGATCTCGTCAAAGAGGCGAAGACGGTCATCAAGTAACGCGAGCGCGCGAGCCGGCGCCCGCCGAACGAGGGTGCTCGTTCGGCGGGCCTCGGCGGGCCGCTCGCTGCGCGCGGCCCACGGGCTCGGGCCGGGTCGGGCGCCGCCGCCGCGCGCCGTCCCGTCCCGCCCAGCACGCAGCAACAGGATTTCCCCACCATGTCTCTTTTCTCTCTTCTGGGCGCGCTGGAGATCGGCCTCATCTTCAGCCTCGTCGCCCTCGGGGTGCTGATCTCGTTTCGCATCCTCAACTTTCCCGACTTGACCGTCGACGGCAGCTTTCCGCTCGGCGGCGCGGTCGCCGCGACGCTGATCTCCGCGGGCCACGATCCGTTCACGTCGACGCTCGTCGCGATCGCCGCAGGCGCGTGCGCGGGCTTCGTCACCGGCTGGCTCAACGTGCGCCTGAAGATCATGGATCTGCTCGCGAGCATCCTGATGATGATCGCGCTCTATTCGGTGAACCTGCGGATCATGGGGCGGCCGAACGTGCCGCTCATCACCGAGCCCACGCTCTTCACGGTGCTGCAGCCCGACTGGATGCCCGACTACGTGCTGCGGCCGGCGCTGTTGTGCGTCGTCGTTGTGGTCGCGAAGCTCGGGCTCGACTGGTTCTTCTCGTCGCAGCTGGGGCTCGCGATGCGCGCGACGGGCGCGAATCCGCGGATGGCGCGCGCGCAAGGCATCGCGACCGGCCGCGCGACGCTGTCCGGGATGGCGCTGTCGAACGCGCTCGTCGCGCTCGCGGGCGCGCTGTTCGCGCAGACGCAGGGCGGCTCGGACATCTCGATGGGGATCGGCACGATCGTGATCGGGCTCGCCGCCGTGATCATCGGCGAGACGCTGCTGCCCGCGCGGCGGCTCTTCCTCACGACGCTCGCCGTCGTGCTCGGCGCGATCCTCTATCGTTTCTTCATCGCGCTCGCGCTCAACAGCGAGTTCATCGGCCTGAAGGCGCAGGACCTGAACCTCGTGACGGCCGTGCTCGTGACGGTTGCGCTCGTGCTGCCCGCGACGCGCAAGAAGCTGTTCGCCCGCAAGACGGGAGGGGTGTAAATGCTGTCCGCACAAGACCTGAAGCTCACGTTCAACCCCGGCACGCCGATCGAGACGCGCGCGCTGCGAGGGCTGTCGCTCGACATCCCGAACGGCCAATTCGTCACGGTCATCGGCTCGAACGGCGCCGGCAAGTCGACGTTCCTGAACGCGGTGAGCGGCGATCAGCCGGTCGATTCGGGGCAAATCACGATCGACGGCGTCGACGTCACGCGCAAGCCCGCGTGGGGCCGCGCGCCACTTGTCGCGCGCGTGTTCCAGGACCCGATGGCTGGCACCTGCGAAGCGCTGACGATCGAGGAGAACATGTCGCTCGCGATGGCGCGCGGCGCGCGGCGCGGCTTTCGGCCGTCGCTGAACCGCGCGTCGCGCGAGCTGTTTCGCGACAAGCTGCGGCTGTTGAATCTCGGGCTCGAGAACCGGCTCGCCGACCGCATCGGCCTGTTGTCGGGCGGGCAGCGGCAGGCGGTGAGCCTCCTGATGGCGTCGCTGCAGCCGTCGCGGATCCTGCTGCTCGACGAGCACACGGCCGCGCTCGATCCGAAGACGGCAGCGTTCGTGCTGGAGCTGACGGCGCGAATCGTCGCCGAGAGCAAACTGACGACGATGATGGTCACGCACAGCATGCGGCAGGCGCTCGATTATGGCGATCGCACGGTGATGCTGCATCAGGGGCAGGTGGTGCTCGACGTGTCCGGCGACGAGCGCCGCGGGCTCGACGTGCCCGATCTGCTGAAACTGTTCGAGAAGACGCGGCACGAGAAGCTCGACGACGACGCGTTGCTGCTCGGCTGACGTTCGGCGGCGGGACGGGGACGCGGCGGCGTTGCGCGCGGCGTTCGGGGCGGCGAAAGGGCGGCGGCGTGCGACGCGGGGCGAGCCGTCCGTTCTCGGGTTCCGGGTGCGGCGGTTTCGTTTCGACCGGTGCGGCGGCGGGGATTTTGCGTTTCCGGCCGCCGCGACTTCGTGCGAGCGGGTGTCGCGGCTTGCCGAAGCGGACAATTCCGAGCGGCTGTCCGGCGGCTGTCTGGGGCGGGGCAGCGGAGGTTCATTGCCGTAGCGCTCCGCGGGTTCCGATTCGATTTTTCCTCCGATCCTCTGACGAAAGGCCGGTTTCACATCGGTTGCTGTGCGTCGCGGAGGCGTTGCCATATACTGTACAAATATACAGTTATCGGCAACGCGATGTCCGGCTCCTCCCTTTCCCTCGAATCGCTGCATCCGTCGCTCTGGCGCGGCTCCCAGCTCGCGCGCGGCGGTCCGCGCACGGTCGACACCGGTTATGCGGCGCTGTCGGCCGAGCTGCCGGGGGGCGGCTGGCCGGTCGGCGGGCTCGTCGAGCTGCTCGTGCCGCACGCGGGCTGCGGCGAGATGCGCGTGCTCGCGCCCGCGCTCGCTGCGACCGGCAGCGCGCGGCGGCCGCTCGCGTTCGTCGCGCCGCCGCAATCGCCGCATGCGTGCGCGCTCACCGGCCTCGGCGTGCCGCTCGACGCGATGCTGTGGCTGCGCGCGGACAGCGGCGCGGATGCGCTGTGGGCGGCCGAGCAGGCGCTCAAGACCGGCTGCTGCGGCGCGCTCCTGCTGTGGCAGCAGAACACGCGCGCCGATGCGTTGCGCCGCCTGCATCTCGCCGCCGCGCGCGCGGGCGACACGCTGTTCGTGATGTTCCGGCCGCTTGCGGCCGCGCGGCAGCCGTCGCCCGCGGTGCTGCGTGTCGCGCTGCATCCGTCGCCGGGCGGCGTGTCGGTCGAGATCGTCAAGCGCCGCGGGCCGGCGCGCGGCGAGCCGCTCCCGCTCGAGTTGCCGTCGCCCATCGTGGAGAGCCGTTATGCGCGTCTTGCTCGGCATCCATCTGCCGCGCCTGCCGCTCGACGTGTGCGCGCCGTCGTCGCCTGACGGCGGCGACGGCTGCGCGGTGCTCGAACAGGGCGTCGTGCTGGTCGCCGATTCGGCCGCGCGCGCGCGCGGCGTGCGCGCCGGCATGAAGCGCGGCGGCGTGCTGACGCTCGCGCCAGGCGCGCGGCTCGTCGAGCGCGATCCGGCGCGCGAGGCTGATGCGCTGCGTGCGGTCGCGCTCGCGCTCTTGCGCTTCTCGCCGTGCGTCGCGCTCGACGACGAAGCGACGCTCGTCGTCGACGTCGGCGCGAGCCTGCGGCTGTTCGGCGGCCTGCCGTCGCTGTGCCGGCAGGTGCGCGCGACGCTCACCACGCTCGGCTACGCGGCGCGTCTTGCCGCCGCGCCGACCGGGCGCGGCGCGTGGCTGCTCGCGCGCGCACCGGGCCGGCCGCGCACGCGGCGGCGGATCGTGCGGACGGCGTCGCTCGTGCGCGCGCTCGATGCGCTGCCGTGCGAGCTGCTGCCCGACGCGCGCCCGTACGCCGGCTGGTTCGACGGCCTCGGCTGCCGCACGCTCGCCGACCTGCGCCGCCTGCCGCGCGCGGGGCTCACGCGCCGCTGCGGTCCCGCGCTCGTTGCCGCGCTCGATCGCGCGTACGGCGACGTCGCGGAGCCGCTCGCATGGATGCCGGCGCCGCCCGTGTTCGACGCGCGGCTCGAATTGCCGGAGCGCGTCGAATATGCGGAGGCGGTGCTGTTCGTCTCGCGGCGGCTCGTCGTGCAGCTATGCGGCTGGCTCGCCGCGCGGCACCTGTCGCTGTCGGCGATGACGTTTGCGCTCGAGCACGAGCGCGGCCGCCAGGCGGTGCCGCCGACGTCGCTCGAGCTCGCGTTCGCCGAGCCCGCGCGCGACGAGACGCACTTCATGCGCGTTCTCGGCGAGCGGCTCGCGCGCGTCACGTTGCCAGCCGCGGTGATCGCGGTGCGCCTGACCGTCACGCGCGTCGAATCGGTCACGCCGCCCGCCGACGATCTGTTCCCCGAGCCGGGCGGTACTCGCGAGGCGCGCGCACGGCTCGTCGAACTCCTGACCGCGCGGCTCGGCGCGGACAACGTGCTGCGCGCGGCGCCCGTCGCCGATCACCGGCCCGAGGCGGCGAACCGCTGGCTGCCGCTCGACGCGCCGGCCGGCAAGCCGGCCGCGCCGCCCGTCGCGCCGCCGCGTCCCGCGTGGCTGCTCGCGGAGCCGCTGCCGCTCGTGATGCGCGAGAACTGGCCGGTCTATCGCACGCCGCTCAAGTTCGTGTCGTCGATCGAGCGAATCGAGGCGGGCTGGTTCGACGGCCAGCTCGTCGCGCGCGACTATCGCGTCGCGCAGGACGACGACGGCGCGTGCTACTGGGTCTACCAGGAGCGCGGCAGCGGCGCGGCGGGGCAGTGCTGGTTCCTGCACGGCCTGTTCGGGTGAGCGGCATGGACGCGGCATCCAAGATCCTGCCCGACTACGCGGAGCTGTTCTGCCGGTCGAATTTCTCGTTCCTGCACGGCGCGTCGTCGGCGGACGAGCTCGTCGAGCAGGCGAAGGCGCACGGCTATCGCGGCATCGCGATCACCGACGAATGCTCGCTCGCCGGCGCGCCGCGCATGCACGTCGCGGCGAACGCGAAGGGGCTGCCGCTCGTCGTCGGCGCGTACTTCGGCGTGACGCCTGACGACGTCGCGCCGGGACGCGATCCGGGCCCCGGCGCATTCGGCCTCGTGCTGCTCGCGCGGAATCGCGAAGGCTACGGCAACTTGTCCGAGCTGATTTCGTGGCGGCGGATGGACGCGCCGAAGGGCACCTACCGGCTCACGCCGCGGATGCTGGCCGCGCCGCCGTCGAAATTCGCGCATCTGCGCGGCGTGCCCGACTGCTTTGCGATTCTCGTGCCGACGTATCCGGCGCGCGCCGACATGCTCGATGCGCAGCTCGCGTGGTTCGATGCGCTGTTCGGCGAACGCGCGCGGCTCGGGCTCGTGCAACTGCAGCGCGCGCTCGACGGCGCGCATCGCGAGGAGATCCGGGCGGCGGGCGAGCGGTGCGGGATGCACATCGTCGCGCTCGGCGACGTGACGATGCACGCGCGCTCGTGCAAGCCGCTGCAGGATGCGATGACGGCGATCCGGCTCGGGGCGCCGATCGCCGAATGCGGCTACGCGCTCGCGCCGAACGCGGAGCAGCACCTGCGCATGCGTCAGCGGATCGCGCAGCTGTTTCCGCCCGAGGCGATCGCGGAGACGTGCCGGATACTCGACGCGTGCGACTTCTCGCTCGACGAACTGCGCTACGAATATCCGCGCGAACTCGTGCCCGAAGGCCATACGCCGACGAGCTACCTGCGGCGGGAAACCTGGGCGGGCGCGCGCAAGCGCTATCCGCACGGCGTGCCGGACACGGTGCAGGAGAGGATCCGGTACGAGCTCGAGCTGATCGCCGAGCTGAAATACGAGCCGTATTTTTTGACGGTCTACGACGTCGTCCAATATGCGCGCAGCCGCGACATCCTGTGCCAGGGGCGTGGGTCGGCCGCGAACTCCGTCGTCTGCTTTTGCCTCGGCGTGACCGAAGTGCATCCGGAAAAGAGCTCGCTGCTGTTCGAGCGCTTCATCAGCCGCGAACGCGGCGAGCCGCCCGACATCGACGTCGACTTCGAGCATCAGCGTCGCGAGGAGGTCATTCAGTATCTCTACGAAAAATACGGCCACGACCGCGCGGCGCTCGCCGCTGCCGTGTCGACTTATCGCCCGCGCGGCGCGCTGCGCGAGACCGGCAAGGCGCTCGGCGTCGATCCGATGCTCGTCGAACGGGTCGCGAAGGCGCATCGCTGGTTCGACGGCAGCCGCGATCTGCTCGCGCGCTTCGAGTCGGTCGGGCTCGATCCGGACACGCCGCTGATTCGCGCGTGGGCCGAGCTCGCCGCGCGGCTGCTTGGCTTTCCGCGCCATCTGTCGCAGCATTCGGGCGGCTTCGTGATCAGCCGCGGCAAGCTCACGCGGCTCGTGCCGGTCGAGAACGCGGCGATGGAAGGGCGGCGCGTGATCCAGTGGGACAAGGACGATCTGGAGGCGCTCGGGCTGATGAAGGTCGACGTGCTCGCGCTCGGCATGCTGTCCGCGTTGCATCGCGCATTCGACATGGTCACGGCGTGGCGCGGCAAGCGGGACGGCAAGCCGTTCGGGATGCAGAGCATCCCGCAGGACGACGCGGCGACGTACGACATGATCTGCCGCGCCGACACGGTCGGCGTGTTCCAGATCGAATCGCGCGCGCAGATGTCGATGCTGCCGCGTCTGCGGCCGCGCGACTATTACGATCTCGTGATCGAAGTCGCGATCGTGCGGCCGGGGCCGATCCAGGGCGGCGCCGTGCATCCGTATCTGAAGCGGCGGCAGGGCCTCGAGCCCGTCACGTATCCGAAGGATGACCTGAAGCCGGCGCTCGAGCGCACGCGCGGCGTGCCGATCTTCCAGGAGCAGGTGATGCAGATCGCGATCATCGCCGCGGGCTTCACGCCCGGCGAGGCCGACGCGCTGCGCCGCGCGATGGCCGCGTGGAAGCGCAAGGGCAATCTCGAGCAGTATCGGCGCAAGATCGTCGGCGGCATGCGCGAGCGCGACTATCCGCCCGAATTCGCCGAGCAGATCTTCGAGCAGATCAAGGGCTTCGGTGAATACGGCTTTCCGGAGAGCCATGCGGCGAGCTTCGCGCATCTCGTCTACGCGAGCAGCTGGCTCAAGTGCCACGAGCCGGCGATCTTCGTCGCCGCGCTGCTGAACAGCCAGCCGATGGGTTTCTATCCGCCCGCGCAGCTCGTGCAGGATGCGAAGCGCCACGGCGTGACGGTGCTGCCGATCGACGCGATGACAAGCGGCTGGGACGCGTCGCTCGAAGCGCAGCTCGGCGAGATGCCGCCCGACGGGCAGCCGGCGGTGCGGCTCGGCCTGTCGCTCGTGCGCGGCCTGGGCGAGGACGCCGCGCGGCGGATCGAAGCGGCGCGTGCGGCTGGGCCGTTTGCGAGCGTCGATGAACTCGCGCGCCGCGCGCGCCTCGAGCGCCGCGATCTCGAAGCGCTCGCCGCCGCGAACGCGTTCGCGGCGCTCGCCGGCCACCGTCGCGACGCGCTGTGGCAGGCGGTCGCCGCAGTGCCGGAGCGTGATCTGCTCGCCGCCGCGCCGATCGACGAAGCGGTGAAGCCCGAGCTCGGCGCACCGTCCGAGGCTGACGACGTCCTCGCCGACTATCACACGATCGGCCTCACGCTGAACCGGCATCCGGTCGCGCTGCTGCGGCCCGAGCTCGACGCGCGGCGGCTGTCGTCCGCCGCGGCGCTGCGCGATCGCCGCAACGGTCGGCTTGCGCGCGCGTGCGGGCTCGTGACCGCGCGGCAGATGCCGGGCACCGCGAAGGGCGTGCTGTTCGTCACGCTCGAGGACGAGACGGGCTGCGTGAACGTGATCGTCCGGCCGGAGCTGCTCGAGCGGCAGCGGCGCGAGACGCTCGATTCGCGGCTGCTCGCGGTGTCGGGCGTCTGGCAGTGCGAGAGCGACGTCCGGCACCTGGTCGCGCAATATCTCGAGGATCTGACGCCGCTCATCGCCGGCTTGCGGACCGAGAGCCGCGAATTCCATTGATGCGGACCGGTGCATACCAGTGCGCAGCACTGGTGCTATTTCGGTCTCTATTTCGTCAAAATCCAGTCTGCTCCGGTGTGTTCGTCCGACGCCCGGTTTTGGGTGTTAGGGTAAATACCTATCTCGTAACATGCTGTAAATAAAGGGCTTCGGTGCGTGCCAACCTTTGACCGACAACGCTTTCCAGCGATTCGGCGTACCGATTTTGATCAAATTGATTGGTATTATTTTGGTTATATAATGGCCTCGCTTTCGGACGACGCCCACCCGTTTTCGCACCCGGAGACCTATGGATATCGGCTGGTCGGCGCTGGCGCTGGATGCCCGCAGCGACACCCCGCTCTACCTGCAGCTCGCCCGCAATCTCGCCGGCGCGATTCACGGCGGCACATGGTGCGCCGGCGAGGCGCCGCCGTCCGAGCGCGGTTTGTCGGCGGCGGCCGGCGTGTCGCGGATCACCGCGCGCCGCGCGCTCGCGCTCCTCGTCGAGCAGGGCCTCATCCGCCGCGTGCGCGGCGCGGGCAGCTTCATCACGCCGCGCATCGCCGATCCGCTGTCGAGGCTCGTCGGGTTTTCGGCGAAGATGCGCCAGCGCGGGTTCGCACCCGATTCGGTGTGGCTCGCGCGCAGCCTGCGCGCCGCGCGCCGCGACGAAATCGCGTGCTTCGGCCTTTCGCCCGGCGCGACGGTCGCGCGCCTCGAACGGCTGCGGCGCGCGGACGGCATCGTGATGGCGTACGAGCGCTCGACGCTGCCCGCGACCTGCGTGCCCGAGCCGCAGGCGCTCGAAGGGTCGCTGTACAGCTACCTGCAGTCGCGCGGACTCGAAGTGGTGCGCGCGTCGCAGCGGTTTCGCGCGGCGAACGCGCCGCCCGACG
The DNA here is from genome assembly GCF_001523745.2 of Burkholderia mayonis. Taxonomy (NCBI): domain Bacteria; kingdom Pseudomonadati; phylum Pseudomonadota; class Betaproteobacteria; order Burkholderiales; family Burkholderiaceae; genus Burkholderia; species Burkholderia mayonis. The sequence continues at coordinate 3,404,755 of NZ_CP013386.1, read as the reverse complement.
TCGCGCAGTGGCTCGGCATCGCGCTGGGCGCCGCGCTGCTCGTCATCACGCGGATCGGTTACGGCACCGACCGGCGTGCGATCGAGACGACCGAAACCTATTGCCGTGACGACTATTACGATTTCGTCGCCGAGCTGAAACGCTGACACGACAGACTGTCGGCGGCAGCCCGGACGACCCGCAAGCCCTCTCGCAGCAGTACGCAGCACCGACCCAATACGCATCACCAGATATCAGAGAACGTCATGCTGACCGGAAACATACTCACCCCCGAAGGCTGGATCCACGGCACGCTCGAGTTCGAGAACGGCCGGATCACCGCACTGTCGGGCGACGCGACAGATCCGTCGAAGAACGACGCGCAATACGTGCTGCCCGGCTTCATCGATCTGCACGTGCACGGCGCGGGCGGCGCCGACGTGATGGAAGGCGGCGATGCGATCGAGACGATCGCGCGCACGCACGCGCGCTACGGCACGACGAGCCTGCTCGCGACGACGATGACGGCGCCGCGCGACGAGTTGATGCGCGTCGTCGCGGATCTCGGCGACGTCGCGCGCGTGCGCACGCCGGGCGGCTCGCGCGTGCTCGGCGTGCATCTCGAAGGCCCGTACATCAATCCCGGCAAGCTCGGCGCGCAGCCGGACGCGGCGGTGTCCGCGGTGCTCGACGAGGTGCTGAAGTATCTGTCGATCGCGCCGATCCGCGTCGTCACGCTCGCGCCGGAGATCTCCGGCCACATCGAGATCATTTCGGAGATGGCCGCGCGCGGCGTGCGCGTGCAGCTCGGTCACTCGCTCGGCACGTACGACGACGCGGTCGCCGCGCTCAAGCACGGCGCGTGCGGCTTCACGCACCTGTTCAACGCGATGTCGCCGCTGCATCACCGCAATCCGGGCATCGTCGGCGCGGCGCTCGCGCACGCCGAATACGCGGAGATCATCCCCGACCTGCTGCACGTGCATCCGGGCGCGATCCGCGCCGCGCTGCGCGCGATCCCGCGTCTGTACGTCGTGACCGACAGCACGTCGGCGACGGGCATGCCCGACGGCGAGTACCGGCTCGGCAGCCAGCGCGTGACGAAGTGCCTGGGCGGCGTGCGCCTCGCCGACGGCACGCTCGCCGGCAGCACGCTGACGATGGACCAGGCGCTGCGCAATCTCGTGTCGCTCGGCCTGCCGATCGCCGACGTGTCGAACCGGATGTCGCGCTATGCGGCCGACTATCTCGGCGTCGCCGATCGCGGCCGCATCGAGCGCGGCGCGTGGGCGGATCTCGTCGTGTTCGATCGCGAACTGAACCTGACTGCGACCTTTGTCGAAGGAGAATCGATTGTCGAATATGCTTAACGAGGCGCGCGAGTCGGCGCGCGTCGTCGCCGCGCAGCTCGCGGACACGCGCCGCGTCGAGGCGCTCGCGCTCCATCTCGCCGCGAACGCGCCGCAGGTCGCGCTGACCGTCGCGCGCGGCAGCTCCGATCACGCGGCGAGCTATTTCGCGAGCCTGACGATGAGCCGCCTCGGCGTGCCCGTCGCGTCGCTGCCGATGTCGGTCGCGACGCTGCAGCAGGCGCCCCTCAAGGTGCAGGGCCAGCTCGCGCTCGCGTTCTCGCAATCGGGCAAGAGCCCGGACCTCGTCAACACGATGACCGCGCTGCGCGAAGCCGGCGCGCTGACGGTCGCCGCCGTCAACGTGCTGCCGTCGCCGCTCGCCGACGCGTGCGAGCACCCATTGCCGCTCCTCGCCGGCCCCGAGCTGTCGGTCGCCGCGACGAAGAGCTATATCGCGATGCTGTCGCTGTCCGCGCAGCTCGTCGCGTTCTGGCAGCGCGACGCCGCGCTCGTCTCCGCGCTGCGCAGCCTGCCCGACGCGCTCGATCAGGCGGGCAGGCTCGATTGGTCGTCCGCCGTCGAAGAACTGCGCGACGTCGAGCGGATGATCGTGATCGGCCGCGGGCTCGGCCTCGCGATCGCGCAGGAGGCGGCGCTCAAGCTGAAGGAGACGTCGGGCATCCAGGCCGAGGCGTTCTCGAGCGCCGAAGTGCGGCACGGCCCGATGGAACTGATCGACCGCGACTATCCGCTCCTCGTGTTCGCGCCGCCCGGGCCGGAGCAGGAGGGCCTCCTGCAGCTCGCGCGCGACATGCGCGCGCGCGGCGCGCGCGTTTTGCTCGCCGCGCCCGCGGGCACGCCCGATGCGACGCTGCCGCTTGCGCGCACCGCGCATCCGGCGCTCGATCCGATTGCGGCCATCCTTTCGTTCTACGTGATGGCAGCCGAGCTCGCCGTCGCACGCGGCCGCGATCCCGACGCGCCGCGCCATCTGCACAAAGTCACCGAAACGCACTGACGATCACCGACGAGACGAGACAGCCATGAGACGTGCCGAGGAGTCACAGTTGAAGCAAGCATCCCACGACCAGACCGTGCTGGTCGCTCCGTTGACGGGACCCGTCGTGCCGCTCGCCGACGTGCCCGATCCTGTGTTCTCGGGCGGCATGTTCGGCGACGGCATCGGCATCGACCCGCTCGAAGGCCGGCTTGTCGCGCCGTGCGCGGGCATCGTGTCGCACGTCGCGCGCACCGGCCACGCGGTGACGATCACGGCCGACGGCGGCGCGGAGATCCTGCTGCACATCGGCATCGACACGGTTGAGCTGAACGGCCTCGGCTTCGCGGCGAAGGTCGCGGAAGGCGCGCGCGTCGCGGCGGGCGATCTGCTGATCGAGTTCGATCAGGATTCGATCGCGCGCGCCGCGCACAGCCTCGTGTCGGTGATCGCGATCGCGAATTCGGATGCGTTCGAAGTCGTCGAGCGCGCGGGCGCGGGCGTCGCGAAGGCGGGCGAGACGCCGCTGCTCAAGCTGCGCGCGCGCGGCGCGGCGGCGGGCGCCGTCGCGGGCGCGGGCGCGGCTGGCGACGGCGCGAGCGTCGCCGCCGAGGTGCGCAAGTCGATCACGCTCACGCAGCCGGGCGGCCTGCATGCACGGCCTGCCGCGCGCGCGCGCGAAGCGGCGCGCGGGCTCGACGCACACGTCGAAGTGCATTTCGAGGGACGTAAGGCGGCGCTGCAGAGCGTCGTCGGCCTGCTCGGCCTGGGCGCGGGCGAGCACGCGGCGATCGAGCTCGTTGCGACGGGCCGCGACGCCGCGCAGGCGATCGAGCTCGTCGCGCACGAGCTGCTGCGCGAAGCGCACGGCGAGGCCGAAGAGAAGCCGGCGCGCATCGTGTCTCCGGCGCCCGTCGTCGCGGCGGCGGGGCTCGCGCCGCTCGATCCGAACACGCTCGCGGGCGTGTGCGCGGCGCCCGGCATCGCGGTCGGCGCGCTCGTGCGCTGGGATGACGCGGACATCGCGCCGCCCGAGCTCGCGAGTGGCACGCCGGCGGCCGAGAGCCGCCTGCTCGACCGCGCGCTCGCCGCCGTCGACGCGGAGCTCGAGGCGACGGTGCGCGAAGCGTCGCAGCGCGGCGCGATCGGCGAAGCCGGCATCTTCGCCGTGCACCGCGTGCTGCTCGAAGACCCGGCGCTCGTCGACGCCGCGCGCGACTTGATCAGCCTCGGCAAGAGCGCGGGCCACGCGTGGCGCGAGACGATTCGCGCGCAGACCGCCGTGCTGTCCGACGTCGACGACGCGCTTCTCGCCGAGCGCGCGGCCGATCTGCGCGACATCGACAAGCGCGTGCTGCGCGCGCTCGGCTACGCGAGCGCGACCGCGCGCGAGCTGCCCGCCGAAGCGGTGCTCGCGGCGGAGGAATTCACGCCGTCCGATCTGTCGTCGCTCGATCGCGAGCGCGTGCAGGCGCTCGTAATGGCGCGCGGCGGCGCGACGTCGCATGCGGCGATCATCGCGCGCCAGCTCGGCATCCCGGCGCTCGTCGCGGTCGGCGATGCGCTGTATGCGATTCCCGAGCGCACGCAAGTCGTCGTCGATGCGAGCGCGGGCCGCCTCGAATACGCGCCGACCGCGCTCGACGTCGAGCGCGCGCGCCTGGAACGGCAGCGTCTCGCGGGCGTGCGCGAAGCGAACCGGCGTGTGTCGGGCGAAGCCGCGGTGACGCGCGACGGCCACAAGATCGAAGTCGCCGCGAACATCGCGACGCTCGACGACGCGCGCGTCGCGGTCGACAACGGCGCCGACGCGATCGGCCTGTTGCGCACCGAGCTGATGTTCATCCACCGGCAGGCCGCGCCCACGACGTCCGAACATCGGCAGAGCTATCAATCGATCGTCGACGCGCTGCAAGGGCGCACGGCGATCATCCGCACGCTCGACGTCGGCGCGGACAAGGAAGTCGACTATCTGACGCTGCCGCCCGAGCCGAACCCGGCGCTCGGCCTGCGCGGCATCCGTCTCGCGCAGGTGCGCCCGGATCTGCTCGACGATCAGTTGCAGGGCCTCCTCGCGGTGCAGCCGTACGGCTCGGTGCGGATCCTGCTGCCGATGGTGACGGACGTCGGCGAGCTCGTGCGCATCCGCAAGCGCATCGACGACTTCGCGCGCGCGATGGGCCGCGCGGAGCCCGTCGAAGTGGGCGTGATGATCGAGGTGCCGTCGGCCGCGCTCCTCGCCGATCAACTTGCGAAGCACGCGGACTTCCTGTCGATCGGCACGAACGATCTCACGCAATACACGCTCGCGATGGATCGCTGCCAAGCGGATCTCGCGGCGCTCGCGGACGGCTTGCATCCTGCCGTGCTGCGGCTCGTCGATGCAACCGTGCGCGGCGCCGAGAAGCACGGCAAGTGGGTCGGCGTGTGCGGCGCGCTGGGCGGCGACCCGGTCGCGGTGCCGGTCTTGGTCGGCCTCGGCGTGACGGAATTGTCGGTGGACCCGGTGTCGGTGCCGGGCATCAAGGCGCGGGTGCGCCGTCTCGATTACCAGTTGTGCCGGCAGCGCGCGCAAGACTTGCTCGCGCTCGAATCGGCGCAGGCGGTGAGGGCAGCAAGCCGCGAGATCTGGCCGGCGGACTGAAGAGCGTCCGGCGTCAGGCGAATCGCGTGCGTTTCGGTTTCAACCCACATGGCTGATCAATTATTCAACGACGAGACACAATAAGGATTGGAGGATCGAATGGACGGGAACCCGTTTCTGAAAATACAAAGCCTCGGTCGGGCGCTGATGCTGCCGATCGCGGTGCTGCCGGTGGCGGGCATCCTGCTGCGCCTCGGGCAGCAGGACGTGCTCAACATCAAGATGATCGCCGACGCCGGCGGCGCGATCTTCGACAACCTGCCGCTGCTGTTCGCGATCGGCGTCGCAGTCGGCTTCGCGAAGGACAACAACGGCGTTGCGGCGCTCGCGGGGGCGATCGGCTATCTGATCGAAGTCGCGATCATGAAGGACATCGATCCGAAGCTCAACATGGGCGTGCTGTCGGGGATCATCGCGGGCGTCGTTGCGGGGCTCCTGTACAACCGCTACAAAGACATCAAGCTGCCCGACTACCTCGCGTTCTTCGGCGGCAAGCGCTTCGTGCCGATCATCACGGGGCTCGCGTGCGTCGTGCTCGGGATCGTGTTCGGCTACGTGTGGCAGCCCGTGCAGCACGCGATCGACGCGATCGGCCAGTGGCTGCTGACGGCGGGAGCGATCGGCACGTTCGTCTACGGGTTCCTGAATCGTCTGCTGCTCGTCACGGGGCTGCACCACATCATCAATTCGCTCGTCTGGTTCGTGTTCGGCACGTTCACGCCGGCGGCGGGCGGCGCGGCGGTGACGGGCGACCTGCACCGCTTCTTCGCGGGCGACCCGACCGCCGGCGGCTTCATGGCGGGCTTCTTCCCGATCATGATGTTCGGCCTGCCGGCCGCGTGCCTCGCGATGTTTCATGAAGCGCCGAAGGAGCGCCGCGCGGTCGTCGGCGGCCTGCTGTTCTCGATGGCGCTCACGTCGTTCCTGACGGGCGTGACCGAGCCGATCGAGTTCAGCTTCATGTTCCTCGCGCCGGTGCTCTACGTGATTCACGCGGTGCTGACGGGGCTTTCGCTCGCGATCTGCCAGATGCTCGGCGTGAAGCTCGGCTTCACGTTCTCGGCGGGCGCGATCGACTACGTGCTGAACTACGGGCTGGCGACGAAGGGCTGGATTGCGATTCCGCTCGGCCTCGCGTACGGCGTCGCGTACTACGGCCTGTTCCGCTTCTTCATCCGCAGGTTCAACATGGCGACGCCGGGCCGCGAGCCGGCCGGCGCCGACGCGCAAGTGCAGTCGTTCGCGTCGGGCGGCTTCGTCGCGCCGGCGGCGGGCGCGTCCGTGCCGCGCGCGCAGCGCTACATCGCGGCGCTCGGCGGCGCGGCGAACCTGTCGGTCGTCGATGCGTGCACGACGCGTCTGCGTCTGTCCGTCGTCGACCCGAACAAGGTGTCCGAAGCGGATCTGCGCACGATCGGCGCGCGCGGCGTGCTGAAGCGCGGCGGAAGCAGCGTGCAGGTGATCATCGGGCCGGAGGCGGACATCATCGCCGACGAGATTCGCGCGACGCTCGGCAGCGGCGCGGGGGCGTCCGCGCCGGCCGGCGCTGCGGCTGCGGCCGCGCCTGCCGCGTCTGTGGCGGCGGCATCGGCCGCGGGCTCGCAGGCCGGGCCGCTCGATCCGGAACCGACGCGCTGGCTCGCGGTGTTCGGCGGCGCGACGAACGTCGCGTCGCTCGACGCGGTTGCGGCGACGCGGCTGCGCATCGTCGTGCGCGATCCGTCGGTGGTCGATCGTCAGCGCCTCGCGACGCTTGACGTCGCGTGGGTGTCGAGCGACACGTTCCACATCGTCTGCGGTCCGGCGGCGCCGCGCTACGCGCAGCAACTCGCAGCGCGTCTGCTGTCGACGGACGGCGGCGCGGCGGCTCAGCCGGCCTGACGCGACATGGGTCGGCCGAATCCGCGCGGCGGGTTCGGCTTCGATCGGCAAACGGGAAACGGCTTGCGATTGCCGCAAGCCGTTTTTCTTTGGCTCGGCGATCGGCGTGGGCGGTCTTCGCGTTGCGGAGGGCGAACGGCAAAGGAAACGGCACGCGGGCGGCGTCGCGGCTTTCTGCCGTCTTGGCCGCGCGACATCATGGATCGCCGGCGTGCCGATGGCGGCTTGCACGATGCGCGAGACATTGCGATTCGATGTGCGATTCGGCGTGGCGACTTGCGAAGCGGCGAGCGAGCGGACAAGCGAGAAGGCGGCCGCGCGCCGGATCGAAGCAGCGAAGCCCGATTCCGGATGCGAGCGCCGCGCCTGTCGCACGACGAAAGCGACGATCGGGAGCGGCCATCGCACTCGGCATGGCGCCGCGACGATCGGCGTCGGGGCACGCCTGCATCGTTTCCGCAGTCGCGTTGGCGATGCAATGAATGGCCCGCAGCACGCGCTTCGGCAAATCAGGCGCGACGACGGTTGGCCGAGCCGATGATTCGCCGCACGGGCGGCGTCCCGATCGAGCGTCGCGGCGCGCCGGGCAGATGGCCCATCGATGAAGCCGCGCCGCAATGGGCCTCGCGAAGCCGCGAGCGACGCATGCGTCCGAACCGGACATCTGCCGCTCGACCGAGTGCCGCTCGACCCGCGCATTGAAATTGAACAAGCCGGGCGACGCGCACGCAACGCGTCGCCCGGCTCGCGGATCACTTGCCCGTCAGCGTGAACGTCGGCTTGCGATACCCGATGCCCGCGCGTTCGAGCTTCGGCAATTCGCGCCGCTTGAGCACGGTCGCGAAGCCCGCCCAGTCGCGTTCGAGCGCCGCCGTGTCGACGTGATGCGTGTCGCCGAGCTTGTAGCGCACGCCGGCCGCATACGGCAGCTCCCAATCGGCCCGGTGCCACGCGCGCTCGGCGAGCGCGAGGAGGCGCGGATACACCATGTATTCGAGCAACTGCCCGTTGCGCATCACTTCGCCCCACGCCTGCCCCTGGATGCCCTCGATGCGCGGCGTCGCACCCGCGCTCGTCACCTCGAACGGATTACCGTCTCGATCGCCGAACACCTCGGCGTTCTGCGGCAGGTTCTCCGGCGCGAGCGAAAACACCTTGTACTCGTCCGTCGCCTGCGATCCCCAGTAGTAGCCGCGCTCGCGCGGATTACGCGTGTACGGGAAGTCGAAGTACAGGTAGTCGGGCAGCGCGAGCACCGTCCGATAGCCCTTCGCGCTCAGGTCGCGCGCGCTGTCGGACGCGCCCCAGAAGATCGTGTCCCACAGCGACACCATCACGCTGCGCGTGCTGAAGTCCTGCGGTCCGTTCGCATGCTTGATGCCGTCCTGCCACGCGGCCATCGCGCCGATCCCGTTCGCGTTCACGACGGCGCTGACCTGCTTCGCGAAGCGCGTCGGCAGCTCGTCGATCGACTTGATTTCTCCACGCTGCAGCAGCGCGGTGCAGGCGGGCGAGCGCGCCCACGGCTTGTCCTGCGCGGCGAGATTGACGCGGCCCTTGCCCGGATCGGCGCCGTCGAGCGGCTGGAAGCCCGCGCCGAGCAGGATGTTCTTGGCCTCGTCGCCGCCGAAGTGCCAGATGCGCAGCGGCGCTTGCGCGTCCGCGTGCATCGACGCGATCTCGCGGATCACCTTCGACGCGAAGTTGAGCGCGCCCGGCAGGCACGGGTTCAGATCGCTGCGTCGGTCGTAGAACTGGACCGTCAGCAGGTTCGACGTGTCCTGCGGATCGAGCAGACGATACGCGCTCGCTTCTTGCTCGCGGCCGGCCGCGTGCAAGCGGCGATAGCGCGCCTCCATCGATACGACGGCCGCGCGCGAGTGCGCGGGCATGTCGATCTCGGGGATCACTTCGACGAAGCGATCGGCCGCGTAGCGCAGCAGCGCGATGTAGTCGTCGCGCGTCAGATAGCCGCCGCCCGAGCGATTGTCCGGCCCGGAGCCGAGCTGCGGCAGCAGGCAGCGCGTTTCGCTCGGATCGTGGCAGCGGCGCGAGCCGATGTCGGTCAGCTCCGGCAGGCCCGGAATCTCGATGCGCCAGCCCTCGTCGTCGGACAGATGCAGATGCAGCCGGTTGAGCTTGTACGCGCTCATCTGGTCGATCAGGCGGCGCAGCGTCGCTGGTTGCTTGAAGTTGCGCGCGAGATCGACGTGCATTCCGCGATGGGCGAAGCGCGGCGCGTCCTCGACGAGCATCGCCGGCACGGTTCCGCCGCCCGCCGGCGCGAGCGAGAAGAGCGTCTGCACGCCGTGGTACAGACCGGCGCGATCGTAGCCTTCGACGAACGCGCCGCGTGGCCCGATCGCGAGCCGGTAGCCGCCCGGCGCCGCGATGTCGGCGGGCAGCCGGCGCGGCGCGACGACGCCCCAGACGGGCACGGCCGCGCCGTCGAGACCGAGCGTGCCCGCGCGATCGCGCAACGCCGCGACCTGCGCGGACGACAGCTCCGGCAGCGTCAGATCGACGCCGCGCAAATCGAGCGCGCCGGGCAGCGCGCGCTCTCGCTTCACGCTCGGCAGCGCGCGGCTCGCGACCGGCTGCGCGGCGACGGGCGGCGCATTGCCGGGCGAGTCGCTCTGCGCGTCGGCGGGCAGCGTTTCGACGTAGCGCAGCTCGTCGTCGGTGTCGTCGTAGCGGAGCACCGCGGGCGGCGCACCGTCGACGACGACGTACGGGCGCGGAATCACGTCGCTGTAGCGGCGCAGCCAGTATTCGGCGACGAACGGCAACTCGATCCGCTCGCCTTGCGCAAGCTTGATCGTGCCGGGCTGCGGCGTCAGCTCGTACAGATCGCCCGTCAGATGGCGCAGCGTGAAGCCCGGGCGATCGATCCGGAGAATCCGTCGAATGCTGTGCAGATACAGCCGCCAGCCGCCGTCGGTGATCTGCGGGTGCCCGCGGTTCTGCAGGATCAGGCGGCCCGTCGCGCAACTCGCCCAATCGGCGCCGAGGCCGGCGCACGGCACGCCTGCCGACGCCGCATGATTGTTGTCGACGGAGACGCGCACCGCGAGGCCGTTCGACAGCAGCGCGGCGAGCTCGGCGGGCGTGGCGGGCGAGGTGGACGGCCGTGCGGCCGCCGCGGCCGCAGTTGCCCGCGCGGGCAACTGCGCGCGCGATGCCGCAGGCACTAGCGCCGCCGCGGCCAGCAAGGCGGTGCACAGGGAATGCGAGATTCGATTCATGGGGATTCCTCGGAAAAAAACGGCGATACGACGCCGTGGGATTACGTCGCTGCGATCGGGTCTTTCAAGGAAGCTGCTGGGGAAGGCTCGGGGGCTGCGCGCGGACGAAAGGAAGGACGAAGCTGCGGTCGCGCGCGTTCGCGTGTCACGGATCGGATTCGGGGCGGTCGTGTCGGTCGGGGCGGCGGCGCGCGGGTGCGGGTGTGTTCATGAGCGGCGCGCGGCCATGCGAGCGAAGGCGAAGCCTGCCGTGATGCCGACGCCGACGCCGAAGCCGAAGCCGAAGCCGACGCCGAAGGCATCGGGCGCGAAACGAGCGGGCCGCGCGGCGCGATTCGTCGACGGCGCGGGATGAGCCGCCAGCGAACGTTCAGGTCGAGTCATCGAGGCACGGCGCGAGCGGAAGCGGTGGGTGCCGGTTGCGTCGAATGCGTTGGAAGCGACGATGCCGGCCAAACGGGGATCCTTCATGCCTCCTCCACCGATGTGGATGCGGCCTGTGAGCGGCCGTGTGAAAGATCTTATGAAACCTTCGATTGGTGTTCAAGTGGTATCAATTTGGAATCTGATTGGAATTGGATTTTGCAAAAAAGGATGGATTGAGCGATGCGGCGGGTGGGCGGCGCGTTCAGCGAAGGCGGGGCGAAGACGCGCGCCGAGAAGTCGCGGCCGCGGCAAGCGAGCGGCGACGAAAGAAGCCGGCGGGGGGAGCGAGGAGCGAAAGCGAAAGACGTAAGCGACATGCATCGGCGGCGCGCCGCGCCGTTCATCTCCCGCGAAACGGGCTGCGAGCGATTCGCCGAAATCAACGGCATCGCATCGACGCGGGCGGCAGGTGCGACGAAAACGAGAGCGTCGCCGTCCCGGGCGCGTCGCTACTGATCCGCGATGGCTGTGCGCGAAACCGCGCCCGCTCACGCGCAAGGCGAAACAAAAAGCCCTCGCGCGCGGCGAGGGCTTTGTCCTGCGGCATTGAATCGAGCGTCTCGAGCCCGGAACAGACAAGCGAACGAGCGAACGAGCGAACAACGACGACCGCTCGCGTCCGCTGCCGATCCGACGCAGCGCTAGGCCGGCCCGACGCGCGCGCCGCCGTTACGCATCGCGCTTTTGCCGCGCTTCGAGCCACATCGCATTGATGATGCCGAACGCGAGCGCGACGCCGATGCCGAGTATCCAACTGAAGTACCACATGATCTGACTCCTTGCGAATCTTGCCAAGAACCGGCCGCGTCGTGCCGAGCACGCGGCGGCCGGCCGAACGTCAATACATCGAGTGCCGGTTTTCCTCGAGCGCGCGCGGCGTGACCTTGCCGCGCAGCACGCGGTACACCCAGCCCGTGTAGAGCAGGACGACCGGCAGGAACACGATCACGGCGGCGAGCATCACCTGGAGCGTCAGCTTGCTCGACGTCGAATCCCAGACCGTGAGGCTGCTCTTCGGATCGAGCGACGACGGCATGATGAACGGGAACATCGAAAAGCCCGCCGTCAGGATCACGCCGGTGATCATGAGGCCCGTGCAGATGAACGCAGTCTTCTCCAGCTTCGAGCCCGCGAGCAGCATCGCGAGCACGCCGCCCGCGATGCCGACGATCGGCGCGGCGATCGTCCATGGATACAGCCCGTAGTTCACGAGCCACAGGCCCGGGGCTGCGGAAACCTGCTTGAGGAGCGGGTTCGCGACGGTGTCGACGGGCGCCGCCTGCGTGATCTGGAAGCCGCCGATGAACGACGCGATCAGCACGCCCGCGAGCACGAACAGCGCGACCGCGACGAGCGAAGATACGCGCAGCGCGATCGACGCGCGCTTCGCGATCACGCCGTCCGTCTTCATCTTGACGAACGCGGCGCCGTGCGCGACGAGCATCGTCAGGCTCACGAGCCCGCAGACCAGCGCGAACGGATTCAGGAGCGCCCAGAAGCTGCCGTGATAGGTGACGCGCAAGTCGTTGTCGAACGCGAACGGCACGCCCTGCAGCAGATTGCCGAACGCGACGCCGAACACGAGCGCGGGCACGAAGCCGCCGACGAAGAGCGCCCAGTCCCAGCTCGTGCGCCAGCGCGGATCGTCGCGCTTGCTGCGGTAGTCGAAGCCGACGGGCCGGAAGAACAGCGCGAACAGCACGAGCAGCATCGCGAAGTAGAAGCCCGAGAACGACGCGGCGTAGACGAGCGGCCAGGCGGCGAACATCGCGCCGCCCGCGGTGATGAGCCAGACCTGGTTGCCCTCCCAGGTCGCGCCGACGGTGTTCACGATGATGCGGCGCTCGTCGTCGGTCTTGCCGAGGAACGGCAGCAGCGCGGCCGCGCCCATGTCGAAGCCGTCCGTCAGCGCGAAGCCGATGAGCAGTACGCCGACGAGCAGCCACCAGATGACTTTGAGAGTTGCGTAGTCCATAGCGATTCCTTGTGCGAATTCGATGTGGCGAGGTCGTCAGGCGGCCGTTCCGGCGACTGCCTTGTCGAGCTGCCGCTCGCCCTGTTCGTGGTGATAGCGGCCGGTGTGCAGCGACGACGGGCCAAGGCGCGCGTACTTGAACATCAGCGTGATCTCGATGATGAAGAGCGCCGTGTAGAACAGGATGAAGCCGGCAAGACTCAGGTACAGATCGGTCGGCGTGAGGCTCGACGCGGACAGATGCGTCGGCAGGATGCCCGCGATCGTCCACGGCTGGCGGCCGACTTCGGCGACGATCCAGCCGAACTCGGCGGCGAGCCAAGGCAGCGGAATCGCCCACACCGCGTAGCGCAGGAACCAGCGGCGGTTGTCCTGCAGCAGTTGGCGGCGCGCGCAGAACCAGAACGCGGCGATGAAGGTCGCGAGGAACAGGAAGCCTAGGAACACCATGATCCGGAACGAGAAGAACACGGGCGCGACGGGCGGGATCGTCTGCTTGGCCGCGGCCTTGATCTGATCCGGCGTCGCGTCGGTCACGTTCTGCGTGAACTGCTTGAGCATCAGGCCGTAGCCGAGATACTGCTTGTGCTGGTCGAAGGTCGCCTTCGTCTCGGCGCTCGTGTCGCCCGCCTTCAGCTTCTGCAGCGCGCCGTATGCGACCATTCCGCTCTGGATGTGCTCCTCGCTGCGCTTCGCGAGCTCGCGCAGGCCGATTACCGGCTCGTCGATCGAGCGCGTCACGATGAGGCCGAGCGCGTACGGGATCTTGATCGCATAGTCGGTGCGCTCCTCGGCCTGGTTCGGCAGGCCGATCAGCGTAAACGATGCGGGTGCCGGCTGCGTCTCCCATTCGGATTCGATCGCGGCGAGCTTCATCTTCTGCACTTCGCCCGTCGTGTAGCCAGATTCGTCGCCGAGCACGATCACGCAGAGCGTCGACGCGAGGCCGAAGCCCGCGGCGACCGCGAACGAGCGCAGCGCGAAGTCCGTGTCGCGCTTCTTCAGCAGATACCACGCCGACACGCCGAGCACGAACATCGCGGCCGTCACGTAGCCGGCCGACACCGTATGCACGAACTTCACCTGCGCGACCGGATTGAAGATCACGTCGAAGAGGTTCGACAGCTCCATGCGCATCGTCTGGTAGTTGAACTCGGCGCCGACCGGATTGTTCATCCAGCCGTTCGCGACGAGGATCCACAGCGCGGACAGGTTCGAGCCGAGCGCGACGAGGAACGTGACGATCAGGTGCTGGACCTTCGACAGACGGTTCCAGCCGAAGAAGAACAGGCCGACGAACGTCGATTCGAGGAAGAACGCCATCAGTCCTTCGACGGCGAGCGGCACGCCGAAGATGTCGCCGACGTAGTGCGAGTAGTACGACCAGTTCGTGCCGAACTGGAATTCGAGCGTGATGCCCGTCGTCACGCCCATCGCGAAGTTGATGCCGAAGAGCTTGCCCCAGAACTGGGTCATGTCCTTGTAGACCTGCTTGCCCGTCATCACGTAGACGGCTTCCATGATGACGAGCAGCCAGGACATGCCGAGCGTCAATGGAACGAACAGGAAATGGTAGAGCGCTGTGATGCCGAACTGCAGGCGCGACAGATCGACGACTTCGCTACTTATCATGGCGGTCTCCCCGAGTGGGTTCGGATGGCGTCGTCGACAGCAGCTGCGCGGCGACGACGGCAGGCGGCAACGACATGTGCTCGGCCTGCGGATGGTTGAAGAATGCGTACTTGAGCGCGACGAGCAGGATCAGCTTGAAGACCAGCACGATCGAGATGTCGCGCGCGAGGGTCGGGCCGCGGGCCCAGGCGGCCGCCCGATCGCGCCAGCCCGCCGGACGAGCGGGCGGCGTATCGCGGGGCGACGCCTTTTTGTTGATGAGAGTTAAAGCCATGATGTCCGGGATAGCGCGATAGGCGTAAAACTAGGCCGGTCTCGTGACGCGCTTGCGCACGCGCAGCATCCGTTGGCCGGTCCTCCCAATTGTAGGAGGTGTCCCGGAAAACCCTTAGCGCCGCGCTGCGGCACACCGTCGCGAAGCAATCGCGGAAACTTGAGCTGGCTCAAGACTTACGTAAATCGCAATGCACCGGGGGGAATTTTTCATAACGTTGATCAAGCATACGCGCAACGCGTGCGGTTTCGCAGTGCACAAAAAAGCCCGCTGTCACAAGACAGCGGGCTTTTCCGTTTCGACGCGGCCTGGTGGGCCGGGTGATCGAGCGTTACGCGTACGCGGCGAGCGCCGTGCGCATCTTCTTCATCGCGCTTGCCTCGATCTGGCGGATGCGCTCCGCCGACACGCCGAATTCGGCCGCGAGGTCGTGCAGCGTCGAGCCGCCCGAGCCGTCGTCGTCGACGTGCAGCCAGCGCGCCTCGATGATCCGGCGGCTGCGTGCGTCGAGCGACTCGAGCGCTTGCGCGATGCCGTCCGTCTGCAGCATGTCGCGCTGCCGCGCGGCGAGCACGGCGGTCGGCTCGTTGTGCGAATCGGCGAGATACGCGATCGGCGCGTACGACTCCTCGCCGTCGTCGATCTGGCCTTCGAGCGCGACGTCGCCGCCCGACAGGCGGGTTTCCATCTCGGCCACTTCCTCGCGCTTGACGCTCAGCTCCTGCGCAAGGCCGTCGATTTCCTCGGGCGTGAACGCCTGCGTGCCCTTCTTGTGGCTGCGCAGGTTGAAGAACAGCTTGCGCTGCGCCTTCGTCGTCGCGACCTTGACCATGCGCCAGTTGCGCAGGATGTACTCGTGAATCTCGGCCTTGATCCAGTGGATCGCATACGACACGAGACGCACGTTCTGAGCGGGATCGAAACGCTTGACCGCCTTCATCAGGCCGATGTTGCCTTCCTGGATCAGGTCGCCGTGCGGCAGGCCGTAGCCGAGGTAATTGCGCGCGATCGACACGACGAGCCGCAGGTGCGACAGCACGAGCTGGCGCGCGGCGTCGAGGTCGTTGCTGTCGCGGTATTCGGTCGCGTATTGGCGCTCTTCTTCCGGCGTCAGCAACGGAATCCGGTTGACGGCCTGGATATAGGCGTCGATGTTGCCCAACTGGCCGGGCAGCATCGACTGGGATGCGAGCGCCAGCGAGCCTGCCGATGCGGCCTTAGCGGACGCCGGGCGCAGAATGTTCGGAAGGGTCAATGCGTTGCTCACGTAAAAAACTCCTTTGGAATCAGGGACAAGCCCCTTTGCCGGGGCGATTCCTCGATGAATCTTAGCACTCCATCTACCGGAGTGCTAATCCTTAGAAGGAACAGGGTCGCTGGAGTTCCCATTTTGCTATTGATTTTGATGAAGTGATAGCCCATGCCGGAGCCCTTTTTCTGCTCGTCGTCCATAAGTCGTTGTTTTACGGGCGTTTCGGGTAAAGGATCCTGATTCTTGTCAATTCGGCAGAAAACCATTTCGTCAGACGATGCCGATCAGAAAAGTCCTTTACCATAAGATTCTGTTCGCTCGGGCACCGCATGCGGATTGCAGCGAGGCTCTATTCAACCAGAGAAGTTGGAGTAAGAGATGAACGATAAAAACGGTGGTCGGGCGGGGCGGGTCATCGCGCAGGTCGTAGTGGCAGCGGCGCTTGTCGGCGCCTCCGGCGCCGCTTTCGCGGATCGTTGGGGATTGCAGCTCGGCGGCGGCGTCGCCGACCACGACATCAAGAAGGGCGACATCGCTGTCGCTTGGGATCCGAACTGGGCCTGGTGGGAAATCGGCGGCTGGCACTTTGCGTTCGTCGCCGAAGGACACTTGTCGTATTGGCGGTACACGGGCGATCGCGCGATCAACGACAGCGTCTGGGAAGTCGGCGCAACGCCCATCGTGCGCTTCATCAAGAGCGCCGGCTACGTGCGGCCGTTCATCGAGGCGGGCGTCGGCGTGCGTTTCCTGTCGCATCCGACGATCTCGCAGAACTACTCGATGTCGACCGCGTTTCAGTTCGCCGACATGATCGGCGTCGGCGCGCAATTCGGCGATCGTCAGCAGTATCAGGCGGGTTTGCGCTTCCAGCACGTGTCGAACGCGGGTATCAAAGACCCGAATCCTGGTATAAATTTCAGCCAGCTCTACGTGCAATACAACTTCTGATCGGCGCGCCGGAGGCGCGCATGCAGTCGAGGAGTATGGCGATGGTGGCGAAGGTGATCGATGCGATTCGCGCGCTCGAGCGCGACCGGTTTCGTGCGATGGTCGACGGCGACGGCGAGGCGCTCGAAGCGTTGTTGTCCGACAAGGTCTACTACGTGCACACCAATGGCAAGCGCGAGACCAAGCAGCAGTTCATCGACGCGATCGCGGCAGGGCGCCGCCGCTATCGGCAGATCGAAATCCAGTCGCAGGAGGTGCTGCCCGTCGGCGACGGCGACGCCACGTATGTCGTCGCGGGGCGCGCGCTGATCGAGATGGAGACGAACAACGGCGGCCTCGTGTTTCCGGTCGCCTACACCGCGGTGCAGACGCTGGAGAGCGGCCGCTGGCGCCTCCTCGCATGGCAGGCGACGCGCTGCGCGACCGAGAGCTAGGCACGAAGCACGCCTTCGCCCGCCATTCTCGCCCGCAGCTGCCGCCCGCTTTTTCGGTTCTTTTCCGGCCCTTTCCCGGCCGTTTCTTTCGGCCCCTCGTCGGAGCCTTCCGTCGCCGCGCGGCTTCGTGAGCTGCACGGTTTGCGCCGGCGCGCCGCGGATCGCGCGTCGCACCGGTTTGGCGCAGCGGCGTGCGCCGCGCCCTGTTCTTTCGCGTGTCGCTCGCGCCGCGTCAGGCGGCCGCGCGCCGCTCGTCGCGGCTCCAGGCGGAGCGGTTGATCGCGCTTGCGACCGCATCCGTCGCGGCGGCGACCGGATCGCGATGCACGCCCGCGCCGTGGCGCAGCGCGGCCCCGCCGACCTTCGCGCCGACGAACACGACGGTGTCGCCATTCGCGGTGCGCTCGACCTCGCACGACGCGACGTCGATCTCGACGCCCGCCGCCGCCGCGAACACGGCGGCCGCCTGCCGCGCCGCGCTTTGCGCGTCGTCCGCGTGAGCGAGCGCGGCTTCGCGGTCATGCCAGCTCGCCGACGCGCCCGCGCGCGCGGCCGGACCCATCGTCTCCAGATATTCACGCGCGAACAGCGCGCAGATCGCGTCGGCCGTCACTTCTTCGCCCGATGCATCGGCGAGCGCCTGCACCGCATGGCTGAATTCGATCTGCACGCGGCGCGGCGGCGAGAAGCCCATCCCGCGCTCGAGCAGGTACGTCGCCCCGCCCTTGCCGGACTGGCTGTTCACGCGAATCACCGCGTCGTAGCCGCGGCCGAGATCGGCGGGATCGATCGGCAGATACGGCACTTCCCAGATCGCGTCGGGCTGCTGTTGCGCGAAGCCCTTGCGGATCGCGTCCTGATGCGAGCCGGAGAACGCGGTGAACACGAGGTCGCCCGCGTACGGATGGCGCGGATGCACGGGGATCTGGTTGCAGCGTTCGACGACGCGGCGCACCGCGTCGATGTCCGAGAAATCGAGGCCCGGATCGATCCCTTGCGTGTAGAGATTGAGCGCGAGCGTGACGAGGTCGACGTTGCCCGTGCGCTCGCCGTTGCCGAACAGGCAGCCTTCGATGCGATCCGCGCCCGCGAGCAGCGCGAGCTCGGCCGCCGCGACCGCGGTGCCGCGATCGTTGTGCGGATGCACGGACAGCACGATGCTGTCGCGATAGCCGAGATTGCGGTCCATCCATTCGATCTGGTCGGCGAACACGTTCGGCGTCGCGGCCTCGACGGTCGCGGGCAGGTTCACGATCATCTTGTGATCGCGGGTCGGCCGCCACGTCTGCGCGACCGCGTCGCAGACTTCGCGCGCGAACGACAGCTCGGTCATGCTGAACGTCTCGGGCGAGTACTGGAACGTCCAGTGCGTGTCGGGGCGCGCCTGCGCGTGCGCCTTGATGATCCGCGCGCCGTCGACGGCGAGCGCTTTCACCTCGTCCTTCGACAGCCCGAACACGATCCGGCGGAACGACGGGCAGATCGCGTTGTACAGGTGCACGATCGCGCGCGGCGCGCCTTCGAGCGCGTCGAACGTGCGCGCGATCAGGTCTTCGCGCGATTGCACGAGCACTTCGATCGTCACGTCGTCGGGGATGCGCTGCTCGTCGATCAGCTTGCGCACGAAATCGAAGTCGGTTTGCGACGCCGACGGAAAACCGACTTCGATTTCCTTGAAGCCGATCGAAACGAGCATCTCGAAGAACTCGAGCTTCTGCTCGATGCTCATCGGCTCGATCAACGACTGGTTGCCGTCGCGCAGATCGGTGCTCATCCAGATCGGCGCGCGCTCGATCGTGCGGCTCGGCCATCGGCGTCCGTTGATGCGAACGGGTTCGAACGGTCGGTATTTCTCAGCGGGGTTGCGCTTCATCTTTGCCTCGGGCGGTCAAGTCGCGAGCGAAGACGGGCGGCATGTCGCGCCGGTGGGCGCCGCCTGCGCACGTGCATGCCCGATGGCACGACGACGCGGGAATCTTCGCGATTCGCCCGACGGATCGACGGACGAAAGCTGACGACTACGGGTTGTAAAAAACTGCGAGGAACAGCTAGGGAAGGGACCGCGCCGGGACGGCGCGGCGCTACGACAGCTTTACGCTAGTCGTAGCGATAGCGGCCGCGCTAGGCGGCCGGAGGTAATTCGGAGGGGGTTCGGGAAGGAACGCATGTCGGCAACTCTATGCGAAGTCGGCGGCGGCTGTCAATCATCGGGGTATTCGAAGGCGGGGGCGTGACGCGGGGGCGGCGTGTGCGGCTTGCCGGTGGGAGGGGCAGGACGCAGGACGAGGAGGCAGGACGCAGAGGGCGCGCGAGCGACGCGAAGGCCCGGCGTGCGAGCGTCGGCATGATGCGGCGCGCGGAACGCCGTGCCGGCGGCCGGCCGGGCTTCCGGCGCGATGCGTCGGGCTTCGTGCCGGGGGCGCGCCGAGAGGCGTCTCACGGCGCGCGAGGCGACGCGTCAGGCTGCACCACCGCGGCGCCGCATCCGCCGGTCCGCGCGATCGCAGCGATCCGCCGCCTCCCCGGCAGCGCCGCCGGCGCTCATTCGACGATCCGCGAGAGCCGCACGATCGTTTCGACTTGCGTCGCGACCGCGTCCGGAACCGGGATTTCGCCGCGCATCACGGCGTCGGTCCACGCGGCTGTCGTCGCGGCGTCGCGCGACGCGGGCAGCTCGACGGGCGGCGCGTCGGGCGACGAGCGCACCGGTTCGGCGACCGTTTCGCACAGGCCGTCGTGCAGCCAGTCGACCTGGACCTGGCGGCGCGTGTCGGCGACCGCCTCGCCCTCGGTGCCGCGCGCGAGCAGCGCGCCGCCCGCAGCTGCTTCCGGATGTTCGCGGAACAGCTCGACGAGGCTGTCGCGGTACGGCGGATGCGTGTAGTTGACGAGCCGCAGCCCGGCCGGCTCGAACGGCTGCAGCAGCTTGACGACCGTGTGCGTCGAGTTGCGCACGCCGAGCACGCGCCGCAGCGCGATTAGCCGCGCGAGCTTCGGCGCGAGCACGTCGATCGGCGCGAACGCGACGCGGCGCTCGGCGAGCGTGTCCTCGATCCCGTCGTGCGATGCGCCGGGCGGAATCGACAGCTCGGCGAAGATCTCCGCGCTCGTCACGCGCCCCGGGTCTTCGGTCACGCCGTGCACGAGCACCGGCACGCCTTCCCGCGCAAGCAGGAGCGCGAGGAGCGGCACGAGATTGGGCTGCCTGCGCGCGCCGTTGTAGCTCGGGATCGACACCGTGCGGAACGCGGCGTCCTGCACGTGCAGCGGCTCGAACGACGCGTGCGCGGCGGCGAGCATCGCCGCGAGCTCGGCGGCCGTTTCGCCCTTGAGCCGGTACGCAATCAGGATCGCGCCGAGCTCGACGTCGGATACGTGTCCGTCGAGCATCGCGCGATAGAGCGCCGACGCGTCGTCGTACGACAGCGGGCGTGCGCCGTTTGGTCCGCGCCCGATCTCCTTGATGAAGCGGGCGCACGGAAAGTGATCGGGCAAGGCTGCATTGGCTTGGGATTCGGTCATCGAGGAGCGGGAGCCGCGGCCGTCGCCGTTTCGGCGATCAGGCGGCGCAGCTCGGGTATGCAGGAACCACACTGAGTACCGCATTTGAGCCGTTCTTGCAAGTTCGCGAGCCGCTCGCCGGGTGTCGCGGACGGCGCGTCGGCGGCGAGCATCGCGCCGATCTCGCGCTCGCCGACGCCGACGCAGTTGCAGATCGTGCGGCCGCGCGCGGGCGCCGTCTGCAGCGGCACGCGCCCCGCGAACAGCAGCAGGCGGCCGAGCGCGCCGACGCTCGCGCCGCTCTCGACATAGTCGCGCAGCACGGCCGCGCTCTCTTCGGTCGCGCCCGCGGCGCCCGCGACCGAGAACGCGGCGAGCGCGCCGTCGACGATCCGCACGCGCCGGCCGGCGCCGCGCCGCGCGTCGCCGTAGCTCATCACGTCGGCCGCGTGCGCGGGCAATTCGAAGAGCGCCTCGATTTCGCGCTGGAGCTCGGCGGGCGCGGGCTCGTACGCGGCGACGCGCCACGCGAGCCCGGTGTACTCGTCGGTGCCGAACGGCACGCAGCTCGCGTACGGAAAGCACGCGAAGAATGTACGCGCGGCGCGCTGACGCTCGAGCATCCGGTCGGCCGGCACGCGTGCGGCGATCAGCCAGCGCCACGGCAGGTCGGCCTTCAGCAGTTTGATCGCCGCATGCTTCAATTCCGGCTGCTGCGAGTACGGATCGCGCATCGGCGTCGTCAGTGCGTTGACGCCCGTCGCGGCGCGGTTGCCCGCGACGCCCGATACGTATTCGTCGCCCCAGTGCATCGGCGCGAACGCCTGGCCGGGGGCGACCGCATCGTCGGCGCGCGCGGGGACGAGCGCGCTGCCGCGGCGCGACGTCACGTGGACGAAGTCGTGCGGGCCGACCTCGAGCCGGGCGCAATCGCCGGGATTCAGGTCGACGCACGGTTGCGGCGCATGCGCGAACAGCTTCGCGACCGTGCCCGTGCGGCTGCCGCCGTGCCATTGGTCGCGCAGGCGGCCCGTCGTCAGCGCGAAGCGGTAGCGCGCGTCGACCGCCTCGGCGACCGGCTGATAAGGCGTGAGCACGAAGCGCGCGCGTCCGTCGGCGGTCGGAAAGCGGCCGTCCGCGTACAGGCGCGCGAGCCCGCGCTCGGCGCCCGCCGGGAATGGCCACTGTTGCGGACCGTCGCGTGCGATGAGCGGCCACGACAGCCCGCCGATGTCGCAATCGCGGCCGATCGTCGTCGCGCGGTGCTCGTTCCATACGGCTTCGGCGTCGGCGTACGGAAAGAGCGTCGGGCGGCCCGGCGCGAGCCGCGCTTCGATCCGGCGGCCGACGTCGGCGGCGATCTGCCAGTCGGCGCGCGCATCGCCGTGCGGCACCGTCGCCGCGCGCACGCGCGAGATCCGCCGCTCCGAGTTCGTCACCGTGCCTTCCTTCTCGCCCCAGGTCGCGGCGGGCAGCAGCACGTCCGCGTACGGCGCGGTTCCCGTGTGCGCGTATGCGTCCTGCAGCACGACGAATTCTGCGCGCTCGAGCCCCGCGCGCGCGATCGCCTGGTTCGGGATCGAATGCGCGGGGTTCGTGCAGACGATCCAGATCGCCTTAAGCGTGCCTTCGGCGAGCTGCTCGAACATCTCGACCGCAGTCAGTCCGGGCTTCGCCGGCAAGTCGGGCACGCCCCAAAGGCGCGCGATTTCCGCGCGGTCGGCGGAATTCGCGAGATCGCGGTGCGCGGACGCGAGCGTCGCCATGCCGCCTACCTCGCGGCCGCCCATCGCGTTCGGCTGTCCCGTCAGCGAAAACGGCCCGGCGCCCGGTTTGCCGATCTGGCCGGTCGCGAGATGCAGATTGATCAGCGCGACGTTCTTCGTCGTGCCGGTCGCCGACTGATTGAGCCCCTGGCAATACAGCGACAGCGACGGCCCCACGCCGAACCAGCGCGCGGCCTGCACGATGTCGTCGGCGCGCAGGCCGCAGATTTGCGCGGCGGCGGCGGGCGTCGCGTCGCGTACCGCGTCGCGCAGCGCGTCGAAGCCTTGCGTGTGCGCGTCGATGAATGCGCGATCGAGCGCGCCGTCCCAGATCAGCACGTGCAGCATCGCGTGGAACAGCATCGTGTCGGTGCCGGGCTGCAGCGCGAGATGCAGCGTCGCGTCGCTCGCCGAATCGGTGCGCCGCGGATCGGCGACGATCACCTTCATCTGCGGATTGCGCGCGCGCGCCGCTTCGAGCCGCCGGTACAGGATCGGATGCGCGTACGCGGGATTCGCGCCCGCGATCAGCACGGTGCCCGCGTGATCGAGATCCTCGTAGCTGCACGGCGGCGCGTCGGCGCCGAGCGTCTTCTTGTAGCCGACGACGGCCGAGCTCATGCAAAGCCGCGAGTTCGAATCGACGTTGTTGGTGCCGACGAGCCCCTTCGCAAGCTTGTTGAAGACGTAATAGTCCTCGGTCAGCAATTGGCCGGAGATGTAGAAGCCGACCGCGTCGGGGCCGTGCTGCTCGACGATTCGCGCGAAGCGCAGCGCGACATGATCGAGCGCGTCGTTCCACGACACGCGCGTGCGCGCCGCATCGCGCGACAGGCGCAGTTCCGGATGCGCCGCGCGCGTCTGCGCGTAGCGCTCGGGCGTCGCGGTCAGATGCAGCGTGCTGCCCTTCGAGCATAAGCGGCCGAAGTTCGCCGGATGTTCGGGATCGCCGCGTACGCCGACGATCCGATCACGGCCGTCGGCGTCGCGTCGCGTTTCGATGACGACGCCGCATCCGACGCCGCAATAGCAGCAGGTCGAACGCGTTTCGCGCACGGCGTCCGGCGCGTCTTGCGCGGGCCGCGCCAACGTGTCGACCGTCATGCCGCGGCGCCCGGCGCAACGAATGCGATTGGTTGCGGCGCGTCGTCGACGCCGAGCGTCGCGAGCTCCGCGCGATCGAGCAGCACCGCATCGCCTTCGCGCTTCACGCGAAAGACCGTCGCGCAGCCGTCGTCGGGCGGCAGCGCGCGGCCGCTCTCGAACGCGATGTTGAAACCGTGCAGCGGACAGGCGACCTGCTCGCCGTGGACGATGCCTTGCGACAGCGGGCCGCCTTTGTGCGGGCAGCGGTCGAGCAGCGCGAACACGGTGTCGCTCGCGGTGCGAAAGAGCGCGATCGGCGCGCCCGCGGGACGCGTGACGACGCGAGCGCCGAGCGGCGGGATGTCGCCCAGATCGCAGACGGCGATCCATTCGGATGGCGTGACGGACATGTTTCGAATTCCTGGTTGATTGACCTGGCCGGCGTGCGGCGCGATGCGCGGCGCATCGACGCGCATCACGCGTCGGCGGGCGCGACCGCGATCGGGATGAACTGGCGCAGATCGACCTGCGCTTCCTTCGAGTCGTGCCACGGATCCGGCTCGTCCTTCAGCGCGAATTGCAGGCGCTCCCACAGCGCGCGGCGATTGTCCGCATCGTCCAGCATGCGGGCCTTCACGTGGTCGAGGCCGACGCGCTC
The DNA here is from genome assembly GCF_001523745.2 of Burkholderia mayonis. Lineage (NCBI taxonomy): Bacteria > Pseudomonadati > Pseudomonadota > Betaproteobacteria > Burkholderiales > Burkholderiaceae > Burkholderia > Burkholderia mayonis. The sequence continues at coordinate 3,380,705 of NZ_CP013386.1, read as the reverse complement.
GAGGTAGTGCACGGTGCGCTCCAGATACCAGCCTTCCTCGCGATACAACTGCAGGAACGCGCCCGCGTACTCGAGCACCTCTTCGTGCGTCTTCACCTTGCAGAAGAACTGCGCGACTTCGGTCTTGATGCCGCCGTTGCCGCCCACGTAGATTTCCCAGCCCGAATCGACGCCGATCACGCCGACGTCCTTGATCCCCGATTCCGCGCAGTTGCGCGGGCAGCCGGACACCGCGAGCTTCACCTTGTGCGGCGCGTACATGCGCCACAGCGCGCGCTCGAGCTGCTGGCCCATCAGCGTCGAGTCCTGTGTGCCGAAGCGGCACCATTCCGAGCCGACGCAGGTCTTCACCGTGCGCAGCGCCTTCGCATACGCATGGCCGCTCGGCATCCCGAGGTCGTGCCAGACGCCCGGCAGGTCTTCCTTCTTCACGCCGAGCAGGTCGATGCGCTGCCCGCCCGTGACCTTCACCGTCGGAATCGCGTACTTGTCGACGACGTCCGCGATGCGGCGCAGCTCGCCGGCGGTCGTCACGCCGCCCCACATCCGCGGCACGACCGAATACGTGCCGTCCTTCTGGATGTTCGCGTGCGCGCGCTCGTTGATGAAGCGCGATTGCGGATCGTCGTTCGCTTCGTGCGGCCACGTGCTGATGCAGTAATAGTTGAGCGCCGGGCGGCAGGTCGCGCAGCCGTTCGGCGTGCGCCATTCGAGGAAATGCATCGCGGACGGCACCGACAGCAGCTTGTGCTCGCGGATCGCCGCGCGCACTTCCGAATGCGTGCGGTCGGTGCAGCCGCACACGGGCTTCGCCTTCGGCGACGCCGAATAGTCGCCGCCGAGCGTCGACATCAGGATCTGCTCGACGAGGCCCGTGCACGATCCGCACGACGCGGACGCCTTCGTGTGCTTGCGCACGTCGTCGAGCGTGAAGAGGCCTTTTTCCTTGATCGCCGAGACGATCGTCCCCTTGCACACGCCGTTGCAGCCGCACACTTCGGCGTCGTCGGCCATCGTCATCGCGTGCGTCGCGCCGCTGTGGCCGGTGTCGCCGAGACTCGTCTCGCCGAACATCAGCGTGTCGCGGATGTCGGCGACGTTGCGGCCTTCGCGCAGCAGCTTGAAATACCATGCGCCGTCGGCGGTGTCGCCGTACAGACACGCGCCGACGATCTTGTCATCCTTGATGACGAGCTTCTTGTACACGCCTGCGATCGGATCGGACAACGTGATGTCTTCGGTGTCGCCGCTGCCGAGAAAGTCGCCCGCGGAGAAAAGATCGATACCCGTGACCTTGAGCTTCGTCGACGTCACCGAGCCCGTGTAGCGGCCGATGCCGAACTGCGCGAGATGGTTCGCCGCGACTTTCGCCTGCTCGAAGAGCGGCGCGACGAGGCCATATGCGATGCCGCGATGGCTCACGCATTCGCCGACCGCATAGATGCGCGGGTCGTAGGTCTGCATCGTGTCGTTGACGACGATTCCGCGATTGCAATAGAGGCCCGCGCTTTCGGCGAGCGTTGTGTTCGGGCGGATGCCGACCGCCATCACGACGAGATCGGCCTTGCATGTTTCGCCGTCCTTGAAGCGCACCGCGCACACGCGGCCGCTCTCGTCGCCGACGAGCGCCTGCGTTTCCTTCGGCATCGCGAATTTCAGGCCGCGCGCTTCGAGCGACGTGCGCAGCAGGCCGCCCGCCGTCGCGTCGAGCTGGCGCTCGAGCAGCGTCGGCGCGAGGTGGACGACCGTCACGTCCATTCCGCGCAGCTTCAGGCCGTTCGCCGCCTCGAGGCCGAGCAGGCCGCCGCCGATCACGACCGCATGCGTGTGGCGCGCGGCGGCATCGATCATCGCCTGCGTGTCGGCGATGTCGCGATAGCCGAGCACGCCGTCGAGATCCGCGCCCGGGATCGGCAGCATGAACGGATTCGAGCCGGTCGCGAGCAGCAGGCGGTCGTACGCGGCCTCGGTGCCGTCTTCGGCGATCACGACGCGCTTCACGCGGTCGATCTTCACGATCTTCTTGCCGACGTGCAGCGTGATGTCGTGCCGTTCGTACCACGCGTAGTCGTTGAGCACGATCTGCTCGAGCGTCTGCTCGCCCGCGAGCACGGGAGACAGCAGGATCCGGTTGTAGTTCGGATGCGGTTCGGCGCCGAATACCGTCACGTCGTACAAATCGGGGGCGAGCTTGAACAGTTCTTCAAGGGTGCGCACTCCGGCCATGCCGTTGCCGACCATCACCAGCTTCATCTTCCGCATCGGGGATCTCCTGACTGGGCCGCTTGTCATGGGGGCCCGTGTTCGATGCACAAAAATAGCAAGCGCCATGCCACTTTTTATTGGGCCGCTAATTAACAGGACGGCGGGGTGGCGGGCGCGGATCGCGCGCGTGCGCTTGGTGCGCCGGCGCACGCCGAACGAACGGATTCGCACGCGAAGCGTGCATCGCGACAGCACTGCACCGACAAAGTGCCGCCGGATCGGCGGCGCGAAACCGGCGTCGCGCGAGCCGCGTTACACTTTCGGCCGATACCGGAGCATTCGGCGCGGCGGGACGGGCAGACGCCCGTCTCGCGGTTCGCGCTTTCGCGCGCATCGCGGGAACCGCGCGCGGGCGCCGGCGAGAAGATCGACGATCGAGACAATGAGGGACACTGATGAAGCTATATAGCTATTTCCGCAGTTCGGCGGCGTTTCGCGTGCGTATCGCGCTGCATCTGAAGAAGCTGCCGTTCGACTACGTGCCGGTGCATCTGCTGCGCGACGGCGGCCAGCAATTGACCGACGAATATCGCGCGCTCAGCCCCGACGCGCTCGTGCCGACGCTCATCGACGGCGAATCGGCGCTGCAGCAGTCGCTCGCGATCATCGAGTATCTGGAAGAAGCGTACCCGGACGTGCCGCTGCTGCCCAAGGCGCTCGTCGACCGCGCGTACGTGCGCGCGATCGCGTTGCAGGTCGCCTGCGAGATCCATCCGCTCAACAACCTGCGCGTGCTGAAGTATTTGAAGCACACGCTGAAGGTCGACGACTACGCGAAGGATGCGTGGTACCGCCATTGGATCGAGGCGGGCTTCAAGTCGCTCGAGGCGCGTCTTTCGAACGATCCGCGCACGGGCAAGCTGTGCTTCGGCGATACGCCGACGCTCGCCGATCTCTGCATCGTCCCGCAGGTGTTCAACGCGCACCGCTTCTCGATCGGCCTCGAGCGGTTTCCGACGATCCAGCGGATCCACGATCACGCGATGACGCTCGACGCTTTCAAGGCGGCCGCGCCCGCCGCGCAGCCCGACGCCGAATGAGCGTTGCATCGGCCGCGCGCCAATGAAAAACGGGCGCCTTGCGGGGCGCCCGTTTCGTTGCGGGATGGCGGAATCGCGAAGATCGCGACGGATCGATCGCGGCGCGCGCGGCTTAGCCGAGCAGCGCGTCCGCGAATTCCTCCGCGCTGAACGGCTGCAGATCCTCGACCTTCTCGCCGACGCCGATGAAGTACACCGGAATCGGCCGCTGCCGCGCGATCGCGGCGAGGATGCCGCCCTTCGCGGTGCCGTCGAGCTTCGTGACGATGAGGCCCGTGAGGCCGAGCGCATCGTCGAACGCCTTCACCTGCGTAAGCCCGTTCTGTCCGGTATTCGCGTCGATCACGAGCAGCACCTCGTGCGGCGCGCCGTCGTGCGCCTTGCCGATCACGCGCTTCACCTTGCGAAGCTCTTCCATCAGATGCAGCTGCGTCGGCAGGCGGCCCGCGGTATCGGCCATCATCACGTCGATGTTGCGCGCGCGCGCGGCGCTGACCGCGTCGAAGATCACCGCGGCCGGGTCGCCGCTTTCCTGCTGGACGACGGTCACGTTGTTGCGCTCGCCCCAGATCGCGAGCTGCTCGCGCGCGGCCGCGCGGAACGTGTCGCCCGCCGCGAGCAGCACCGACTGATCGAAGCTTTGCAGATGCTTCGCGAGCTTGCCGATGCTCGTCGTCTTGCCCGCGCCGTTCACGCCGGCGATCATCATCACGAGCGGCTGCGCGCGTCCGAGCATGAGCGATTTCTCGAGCGGCTTCAGCAGATCGACGAGCAGGCCGCGCAGCGCGTCCTTCACCTGCTGCGGATCGGTGAGGCGGCCCGTGCGTACCTTCTCGCGCAGTGCGTCGAGCAGATGTTCGGTTGCGTCGACGCCGGCATCGGACATCAGCAGCGCCGTTTCGAGCTCCTCGTAGAGCGTCTCGTCGATCTTCGTGTTGACGAACACGGTCGTGATGCTCGAGCTCGTCTTCGCGAGGCCGGATTTCAGCCGCGCAAGCCACGATTTCTTCGCGGCCGGCTCGGGGGCGGGCGGCGGCACGATCTCGACCGTCTCGACGACCTCGTTGCGGCCGTTCGCGGACGGCGTGACCGTCATCACGACGGAAGGCGCGGGCTCGGCGGACGGCCGCGCGGGTTCTGCGGACGGTTGCTGCTGAACCGGCGGTTCCGGCGTCGTGGCGGACGGAGCGGCAGGCGGCGTCGCGGGTGCGCTCGCGGCGGACGGCCGCGCGACGGGGCTCGACGGCGCGACGGCCGGCGCTTCGTCGCGCGCGACCGGTGCGACAGGCGTATCGACCCGCGTGATCTCGGGCGCGGCGGAGCTGCCCGCGTCGTCCTGCTGCGCGTCGGGGGCTTGCTGCGGCTCGGCCGGTGCGGCTTCGGGCGCTTTCTTGAATCGTTTGAAGAAGCTGAACATGGTTTCGCTTGCGGAAGAGGCGGGGCGCGGCGCCGGGTGCGCCGAGCGGCCGGGCCCTGTGCGAGAGCCTGGCGGCGCGCGTGCGGCGTGCCCGCGCACCGGAAACCCGGCATTTTATCAGGCGCACGGGCTTCACCGTGCGGCTGCGGCAGAGCATGCGCGCTGCTTGTGGTAACGTGCGCGTCATCGCGGCGCATCGCGCCGTTTCCGACCGGTTCATTCCGTTTCCAACGCTTCCGTATCGAATTCTTCCGTATGTCCCGTTCCTCTCCGGCGCGGCCGCCGGCGCAGCGAGCCTCAGCGGCCGGCCGCGGCAAGCCGCACACGATCCGCATCATCGGCGGCGACTGGAAGCGCACGCCGCTTCCGGTGCTCGACCTGGACGGTCTGCGTCCGACGCCCGACCGCGTGCGCGAGACGCTCTTCAACTGGCTCGGCCAGGATCTCGAAGGCCGGCGCTGCCTCGACCTGTTCGCGGGCAGCGGCGCGCTCGGCTTCGAGGCGGCGTCGCGCGGCGCGGCGAGCGTCGTGATGGTCGAGCGCCATCCGCGTGCCGCGCAGCAACTGCGCGCGCTGAAGGACAAGCTCGCGGCGCGCGCGATCGAGATCGCCGAAGCCGACGCGCTGCGCATCGCGGCGGGCCTTGCGCCGCGCTCGTTCGACATCGTGTTCGTCGATCCGCCGTTCGGCGACGCGGCTGCCTTCGCGCGCGCGCTTGCGCTCGCGCCGAATCTCGTCGCGCCGGGCGGCTATCTGTACGTCGAGACGGGCGCGCCGCTCGATCCGTCCGAGCACGCGTCGCTCGCCGGCTGGCAAGTGACGCGGCACGGCAAGGCGGGCGCCGTCCACTATCATTTGCTGCAACGCGAAAATGATGAATAATGCGCGTTCCAAACGAGGCGCCGCGTGCAGTCGCGACGTGCGCCCACGTCGGTGGCCGCGCGCGACGCGTCTGGCCCTGACCCCAATTGGCTCGATGACAGGAGGAGCGACATGGTAGTCGCCGTGTACCCGGGTACGTTCGATCCGCTGACGCGCGGCCACGAGGATCTCGTGCGGCGCGCGTCGAGCATTTTTGATACGCTGGTCGTCGGCGTCGCCGACAGCCGCGCGAAAAAGCCGTTCTTCTCGCTCGAGGAGCGTCTGAAGATTGCGAACGAGGTGCTGGGCCATTACCCGAACGTGAAGGTGATGGGCTTCACCGGGCTGCTGAAGGATTTCGTGCGGGCGAACGACGCGCGTGTGATCGTGCGCGGCCTGCGCGCGGTGTCGGACTTCGAGTACGAGTTCCAGATGGCGGGGATGAACCGCTACCTGCTGCCCGACGTCGAGACCATGTTCATGACGCCGTCGGACCAATATCAGTTCATCTCGGGCACGATCGTGCGCGAGATCGCGCAGTTGGGCGGCGACGTCAGCAAGTTCGTGTTCCCGTCGGTCGAAAAGTGGCTGACGGAGAAAGTGGCCGCGATGGCCCAGGCGCCGTCCGCGTGAGCGCCGCGCGCGCGGCAGGCGGCCCGAAGCGGCCGGCCGCGCGCCGGCGGAAGTGAGACCAGTATGGCTTTGATGATTACCGACGAGTGCATCAATTGCGACGTGTGCGAGCCTGAGTGCCCGAACGGCGCGATTTCGATGGGCCCGGAAATCTACGTGATCGATCCGAACAAGTGCACCGAGTGCGTTGGCCATTTCGACGAACCGCAGTGCCAGCAGGTGTGTCCCGTCGAATGCATTCCGCAGGATCCGAGTCGTCCCGAGACGAAGGATCAGTTGATGGCGAAGTATCGCGTGCTGATCGCGGCGGAGAAGGACGGCGTGTGATGCGTCGCGGCGGGCGGGTTGAGCCTGTCGCCGCTGGCTTGCTTGCGACGGCGGCCTGCTCGCCGCCTTGCCGCTCCTGTTTTCGCTTGCGTTCGCACGTGAATCCGCACTAGCCGGCCGCTACGCGAGCAATTCGCGCAGCGCCGCGACGAGCGTGCCGCACTCCGCGTCGGTGCCGACCGTGATGCGCAGGTGCTGATCGATCCGCGGCAGCTTGAAGTGCCGCACGAAAATCTCCCGCTCCTTCAGCCGCGTTGCAAGCGTCGCCGCGTCGTGGCGAGGATGGCGCGCGAGCACGAAGTTCGCCGCCGACGGCACGACGTCGAAGCCGAGCGCGACCAGTGCGCCGACAAGCCGCTCGCGGCTCGCGATCACCTGCTTTCGCGTCGCCTGGAACCAGGCGTCGTCCTCGTACGACGCCTGCGTCGCGACCTGCGCGAGTCGATCGAGCGGGTAGGAGTTGAAGCTGTCCTTCACGCGCGTGAGCGCGTCGATCAGCGCCGCATCGCCGAACGCGAAGCCGACGCGCATGCCGGCGAGCGAGCGCGCCTTCGATGCGGTGTGCACGACGAGCAGGTTTGGATAGCGCGAGATCAGCGATACCGCCGACTCCGCGCCGAAATCGACATACGCCTCGTCGATCACGACGACCGAGCTCGGATTCGCGGCGACGATCCGCTCGACGTCCGCGAGCGGCAGCGCGCGGCCCGTCGGCGCGTTCGGGTTCGGGAACAGCACGCAGCCGGTGTCGTCGAGATAGTCGTCGATGTCGATCGAGAAGTCGTCGGCGAGCGGCACCGTCTCGTATGCGACGCGATAGAGCCGCGCATAGGTCGGATAGAAGCTGTACGTGATGTCCGGAAAGCGCAGCGGCCGGTCGTGCTGCAAGAGCGCCTGGAATATGTGCGCGAGCACTTCGTCGGAGCCGTTGCCGACGAACACCTGCTCGGGCGCGATGCCGTGATGCGCGGCGACCGTCTCGCGCAGCTTGCGCGCGACGGGGTCCGGATAGCGGCGCAGCGCCTCGCCCGCGTCGCCGAGCTCGCGCCGGATCGCGTCGATCGCGCGCGGCGACGGCGGATACGGATTCTCGTTCGTGTTCAGCTTGACGGGATGCGCGAGCGCCGGCTGCTCGCCCGGCACGTACGGCTCGAGTTGATGGACGATGTCGCTCCAGTAACGGCTCACCACGTGGCTCCTGATGCGGTAAAAGAAGCAGTAAAAGGACGAGCTTAACCGATGTGCGGCCGCCCCGAGTGCACGGCAAGCGGCGGCGGGAAAGGCGCCCGGCTTACGCGCCGTTGCGATGCAGCTGCATCATCGCGCGCTCGGTCTCGCCCTTGACGACGGTCGACATCACGGCGAGCGCGCGCTCGATCGCGACGTCGATCACGTCCTGCTCTTCCTTGCGCGGCGGCTTCAGCACGAAGTTCGCGACGTCGGGCTTCGCGCCCGCGCGCGCGCTTTCGGGAATCAGGTCGCGCGGATGGCCGATGCCGATCCGCAGCCGCCAGTACTGCTGCGACGATAAGTGCGCGGAGATGTCCTTGAGGCCGTTGTGGCCGCCGCTGCCGCCGCCCAATTTCAGCTTGACCGCGCCGGGCGGCAGGTCGAGCTCGTCGTGCGCGACGAGGATCTCGTCCGGCAGGATCTTGAAGAAATGCGCGAGCGCGACGACCGATTGGCCGGAGCGATTCATGTACGTTTGCGGCTCGAGCAGATGGACTTCCTCGCCGTGAAGGCGCGCCTTCGCGTAGAAGCCGTGGAAGCGCCGCTCGTCGCGCAGCGTCGCGCCGGCTTCGCGCGCGAGCTGGTCGACGAGCCAGAAGCCTGCGTTGTGGCGCGTCGCGGTGTATTCCGCCCCGGGGTTGCCGAGGCCGACGATCAGTTTGATCATGATGAACGCTTGCCCGTCAGGGCTTGCCCTCGCGGGCTGCAAAAATGAAAAAACCCGCCGGGCAAGCCTCGGCGGGTCGTCGACCGTCGTGCGAAACGGTCCGAAGGGCGTTTAGGCAGCCGGCGTTTCGCCTTCGCCCGCAGCCGCTTCTTCCGACACGGCGCCGGCCGGGATCGTCGCCGAAGCGACCACTGGGTTTTCGGCGTCGACGTGCGCGACCAGCGCGACGCCCTTCGGCAGCGCGATGTCCTTCGCATGCAGCGATTGGCCTGCTTCGATCTTCGACAGATCGACTTCGAGGAATTCCGGCAGAGCGGCCGGCAGGCACTCGACTTCGATTTCGGTCGCGACGTGCGACACGACTGCGCTCGACAGCTTCACGGCCGGGCTGACTTCAGCGTTCAGGAAGTGCAGCGGCACCTTCGTGTGCAGCTTCTTCTTCGCGTCGACGCGCTGGAAGTCCACGTGCAGCACGAGCTGCTTGAACGGATGGTATTGCACGTCGCGCAGCAAAACCTGTTGCGACTGGCCGGCCACTTCGAGATCGAGGATCGACGAGTGGAAGGCTTCCTTCTTCAGCGCGTGCCACAGGGCGTTGTGATCGAGTTCGATCATTTGCGGGGCTGCTTCACCACCATACACGATACCCGTGGTCTTACCGGCGTTGCGCAGGCGGCGGCTCGCACCCGTACCTTGCTGTTGGCGCTCGAAAGCGACGACTTTCATGTGTTTCTCCATTTGCTGCCCGCGACCAGGCAGTAAAACGGGGCCCCGCGACTGCATGAGGCCCCCGATCGAATGGCCGGGGGTTCGTCGGTCCCGGCCGATTGTGCAAAAAGCGAAGCTCGTCGCTTCGCTTTTTGCGCTAAACAATTTCAGCTGCGGTTCGCTTCAGGATTCCGCGAACAGCGACATCACCGAATCGCCGCGGCGGATCCGCGAGAACGTTTCGGCCAAAAGGCCCGCGCTCGACAGCGCGCGGATCTTCGGGCACGCGAGCGATTCGGCGGACAGCGGAATCGTGTCGGTGACGACGAGCTCGTCGAGCGCCGAAGCGGCGATCCGGTCGCCCGCGCCGCCCGACAGCACCGGGTGCGTCGCGTATGCGAACACCTGCTTCGCGCCGCGCTCCTTCAGCACTTGCGCGGCCTTGCAGAGCGTGCCCGCCGTGTCGACCATGTCGTCCATGATCACGCAAGTGCGGCCTTCGACTTCACCGATGATGTTCATCACTTCGGCGACGTTCGCCTTCGGACGACGCTTGTCGATGATCGCGAGGTCGCAGTTCAACTGCTTCGCGAGCGCGCGGGCGCGCACGACGCCGCCGACGTCCGGCGACACGACGAGCAGATCCTGGTAGTTCTGCTTGCGCAGGTCGCCCAGCAGGATCGGCGTCGCGTAGATGTTGTCGACGGGAATGTCGAAGAAGCCTTGAATCTGGTCGGCGTGCAGATCCATCGTGATGATCCGCTCGACGCCGGCGATTTCCAGCATGTTCGCGACGACCTTCGCGGAAATCGCGACGCGCGCCGAACGCGGACGGCGATCCTGGCGCGCATAGCCGAAGTAGGGGATGGCGGCGGTGATCCGGCCTGCGGATGCGCGCTTCAGCGCATCGACCATGATCATCAGTTCCATCAGGTTATCGTTCGTCGGCGCGCACGTGGATTGCAGGACGAAGACGTCCTTGCCGCGCACGTTTTCCTGGATTTCGACCTGGATCTCGCCGTCGGAGAAACGGCTGACCATCGCTTTGCCGAGGGGAATACCAAGAATTTTGACGACTTCCTGAGCAAGCGCGGGATTGGCGTTGCCAGTAAAAACCATCAGGCCGTCATGGCTGCTCATCGTACACCTGCTTCAGGCTTAGGCGGGAAATGCGGGAAAGAAATTTTGGCAGGGGAGGAAGGACTCGAACCCTCGCATGCCGGAATCAAAATCCGGTGCCTTGACCAACTTGGCGACTCCCCTACACTTAACTCTGAGCTCCACCGGAAGTGTAGGCCATCCGATGGCGCAAAACTCTATGACGCGAAAGCGAAGAGTGGATGCTCACTCAAGCTCTCGGTAACTGCGCTGTTCCAGCCGGCCGGCAGTTGGGCTTGCGCCGCTTCTGCCTCAACCTTGCTCGTGAACGCCGCAAACACGCTAGCTCCAGAGCCGGTCATCCGCGCGGGGGTCAGATTGTAAAACCATTCGACCACCTTTGCAACTTCCGCGTACTTGCCTGTCACAACTTGCTGCATGTCATTCCGGCCGAAGCTGTCTGGCCATCCTGCGTCGCAGCTTTGCTGTGCAAGAAAGTCCGTAATTGTGATGGGCTTTGAATCCCTTGTCAACGATTTATCGGAGAAAATCGCTGCGGTCGGAACATGAACCCGTGGCGTCACAACCAGGAACCAACGAACCGGCAATTGTACCTGCTGCAACGCTTCTCCGATACCCTCTGCGAACGCATTTTTTCCGAACACGAAGAAGGGCACGTCGGCGCCGAGCTTTATCGCGAGCGCTTGCAGTTCTTCACGCGGCAAATCGAGTTTCCACAGGCGGTTGAGCGCGAGCAGCGTCGTCGCCGCGTCCGAGCTGCCGCCGCCGAGGCCCGCGCCCATCGGCAGGCGCTTGTCGATTTCGATGTCGACCCCGGCTTCCGTGCCCGTGTGCGCCTTCAGCAGCGAGGCCGCGCGTACGACGAGATCGGTTTCTTCCGGCACGCCCGGCACGTCGGTCCTGCGCGACACCTTGCCGTCGTCGCGCAGCGTGAAATGCAGCGTATCGCCCCAATCGAGCAGCTGGAACACGCTTTGCAGCTCGTGATAGCCGTCCGGGCGGCGGCCCGTGATGTGCAAGAACAGGTTCAGTTTCGCCGGGGCGAGGCAGTCGCGCAGCGAGCGGGTCGTATCGGTCATGCGAATAGCTTTGTCGGAGAAAAGCACGCGATCAGCGGTCGAGCACGAGCTTGATGTCGAGCGGCGGCGTCTGCCGCGCCAGGTTGATGCGCTTCACGCCGGCGGCGGGCGCGTCGGCGTACGAGACGTAATCGATGGTCCAGCCGTCCTGACGGATTTCCTTGATCCGCGTGCCGTCCTGCGGATCGCGCACCGTGGCCGCGGGCGTCGTGGGCGCGGGCGTCGGCAGCAGCCAGTAGCGCAGGCCGTCGAGCGGCAGCGCGAAGCCGAGCGCCCGCTGCATCAGCTCGCCGACGTCGGGCGCGTACTGCGGCTGACGGTTCGGCAGTTCGAGCGATGCGCCGTTCGGCGCCGACTTCACGATCGCGAGCGTCTGGCCGAGCGGACTGCGCAGTTCGAGCGACACGTTCGTGCCCTGTTCCTGCCAATCGAAATTGCCGTAGACGTTGCGCGGATTGCCGAGCTGGTCCTGGTACTGGACCGCGAAGCGGCCCGTATACGCGCGATTCTGCTCGGTCTGCAGCGCGTTCGGGGCGGTGACGGGCGCGCGCTTGGGCTGGGTCGCACAGCCGGCGAGCGCGACGGCGGCAGCGGCCGCCGCAGCGAGGGCGAAGCCGCGCGCGGCGTGCGCGCGCGGCCGGGCGAAACGCGGCATCGTCATCAAAGTCCGTTCACCTGAAAGCGCTTGAGCGTCTGCACGAGCGTGTCGTTGTCGGGCTCGAGCTTCTGCGCGGCGCGCCACGTGGCGCGCGCTTCGTCCTGCGCGCCGGCCTTCCATAGCACTTCGCCGAGATGCGCGCCGATCTCCGCGTTCGGCTGCAGGTCGTACGCGCGCTTCAGGATCTTCGCGGCGCCCGTCATGTCGCCGAGGCGGTACTTGACCCAGCCGAGGCTGTCCATGATGAACGCGTCGTTCGGCGCAAGCGAGCTGGCTTTCTCGATCAGCGTGTCCGCTTCCTGAAGGCGCAGGTTGCGATCGGCGAGCGAATAGCCGAGCGCGTTGTATGCCTGCGGATTATCCGGCTGCGCGCGCATCAGCAGACGCAGCTGTTGCTCCATCGTCGTGTACTGGCCGATCTTCTCGCTCGCCATCGCGTAGTCGTAGCGCAGATCGGGATCGTCCGGGAAATCCTCGACCGCCTGCGCGAGCCGGTCCGCGGCTTCCTTGTAGCGCTTCGACGTGAAGAGGATCGACGCGTCGGTGCGCGCGATCACCGCGGCGTCGCGCGGGTCGGACACCTGCAGGTTCGCGAGCAGCTTGCGCGCTTCTTCGGCCTTGCCCTGCTTCTGCAGCAGTTGCGCGCGCGTGACCTGCGCGGGCACGTATTGCTGGCTCGATTCGTCGACCTTGTCGAGCCATTGCGCGGCGAGCGTCTCGTTGTTCTGGTCGAGCGCGATCTGCGCGAGATAGACGTAAGCCTGGCCGACGTCCGCGCCCGGCTTCTTCTGAGCGACCTTCACGTACTGCTTCAGGTACGTGCTCGCGTCGTCGAGGTGCTTCTGCTGGATCTTGATGAGCGCGAGCGCCATCAGCGGCGTCGGGTCGCTCGAATCGTTCCGGCGCATCGCCTCGAACTGCTTCTGCGCGTCGTCGAGGCGGTCGTCGGCGAGATAGAGCTGCGCGAGCGCGAGGCGCCCGTCGCGCGATTTCGGATTCTGCTGGACGAACTTCTCGAACGACACTACCCCGGCCGCGCGCTCGTTCGGTCCCATCTGCGATAGCATCAGCGCGGCCGGCAGGTAATCGGGCTTGATCCGCAGCGCTTCCTTCAGCGACTGCGTCGCGCCGTCCTTGTCGTCGGTCGCGAGCTGCTGGCGCGCGATCGCGAGCCGCGCCTCGGGCCGGTTCATGTCGTTCTTCAGCAGATCCTGCAGCACGGTCAGGCCGCCGACGCGATTCGGGCCGCGCGAGAGCAGCGCCTGCAGCGCGATGATCGCTTCGCCGCGGTTCTCGCCCGTCGCGCGCGCGAGCTCCTGCGCGAGCATCGGCTGCGCGTCGGCCGGCTTGCCGCCGAGCACGAGCAGCGCGGCGTCGACCTGCGCGGCGCGGGGCGAGCTCGGCGAATACTCGCGCCACAGATTCGCGGCGGTCAGCGCATCGGCCGGACTCTGTGCGGCGAGCGCGATCTCGGTCGCCCGCTGCGCCATCCGCGGATCGCGGGTGTCGCGCGCGAGCGCGAGGTAGGTCTGGTAGGCGGGTGCCGGGAGATTGCGTTGCAGCGCGACTTCGGCCGCGAGCACCTGATAGACGATCTGGCTCGTCAGCGCGACGTTCGGCAGATCCTTCTGCTCTTCTGGCAGCGTCGGCGCGAACGTGGCCTGAGGGGCGTCGTCGCCTGCATCGTCTTGCGCGTGAGCGGGGAACGCAGCGAACGTCCACGCCGCGACGAGCGCGGCGCCGATCGCGCGGCGCACCGGGACGGCGCGCGGGCCGCGCGTCGCGGCTGGGCGCTTCTGGGACAGCTTCGAGGACAAAGTCATGGAAATCCGTTCGATGTTTCAGCCGATTGTAACGCGCTCGCTACAATACGCGCACAATCGCCATTAGCCAGATTAGAGACCCGTAAAACATGCCAGAGTTGCCGGAAGTCGAGGTTACGCGCCGCGGCATCGAGCCGTTCGTCGCCGGGCGGCGCGTGAAGCGCGTCGACGTGCGCACCGCGATGCTGCGCTGGCCCGTGCCCGCCGGCTTCGCCGAATTGCTGAGGGCGCGCGAGGTGCTGAACGTCGAGCGGCGCGGCAAGTACCTGCTGTTCGAAGTCGATGCCGGATGGTTCATCGTCCATCTCGGGATGACGGGCACGCTGCGCGTGCTGCCGAACGACGCGCTGCCGCCCGCGCCCGCGAAGCACGATCACGTCGACTGGATCTTCGACGAGTTCGTGCTGCGCTTTCGCGATCCGCGCCGCTTCGGCGCGGTGCTCTGGCATCCGCGCGACGCGGGCGACGTGCAGGCGCATCCGCTTCTCGCGAGCCTCGGCGTCGAGCCGTTCTCGCCCGCGTTCACGGGTGCGCTCCTCTTCAAGCGCACGCGCGGACGCACAGTGTCGGTCAAACAGGCGCTGCTCTCGGGCGACATCGTCGTCGGCGTGGGCAACATCTACGCGTCCGAGAGCCTCTTTCGCGCCGGCATCCGGCCGACCACCGCGGCGGGGCGCGTGTCGCTGCCGCGCTGCGAGCGCCTCGCCGAAGCCGTGCGCGCGACGCTCGCCGATGCGATCGAGCGCGGCGGCAGCACGCTGCGCGACTTCGTCGGCAGCAACGGCGAGAGTGGCTACTTCCAGCTCGATTGTTCCGTCTACGATCGCGCGGGCGAGCCGTGCCGAGTCTGCGGCACGCCGATCCGCCAGATCGTCCAAGGCCAGCGGTCCACCTATTTTTGTCCGAATTGCCAGCGTTGAAATCTTGAAACCGCCCCGCATCCCCCTCGCACCGCCTGTCATCACGCCGCTTCACACCGCCTTCGCGCCGACGCTGATCGCGTGGCAGCGCAAGCACGGCCGCCACGACCTGCCGTGGCAGAACACCCGCGATCCGTATCGGATCTGGCTGTCGGAGATCATGCTGCAGCAGACGCAGGTATCGACCGTCGTGCCGTATTACATGCGCTTTCTCGAGCGCTATCCGGACGTCGCCGCGCTCGCGGCCGCGCCGATCGACGACGTGATGGCGCTGTGGGCCGGGCTCGGCTACTACTCGCGTGCGCGCAATCTGCATCGCTGCGCGCAGGCGGTCGTCGAGCTGCACGGCGGCGCGTTCCCGGCGTCGCCCGAAGCGCTCGCCGAGCTGCCGGGCATCGGCCGGTCGACGGCCGCGGCGATCGCGTCGTTCGCGTTCGGTGCGCGCGCGACGATCCTCGACGGCAACGTGAAGCGGGTGCTCGCGCGCGTGTTCGGCGTCGAGGGTTTTCCGGGCGACAAGCGTGTCGAGAACGAGATGTGGGCCCTCGCCGAGGCGCTGCTGCCCGATGCGGGCGAGCCGGCCGACGTCACCGCGTACACGCAGGGCTTGATGGATCTCGGCGCGACGCTCTGTGCGCGCGGCAGGCCCGATTGCGCGCGCTGCCCGTTCGCGGGCGACTGCGTGGCCGAGCAGAGCGGGCGGCAGCGCGAGCTGCCCGCCGCGCGTCCGAAAAAGGCGGTGCCGACGCGCCGCACATGGATGCTCGTGCTGCGCGACGGCGACGCGGTGCTGTTACTGCGGCGTCCGCCCACGGGCATCTGGGGCGGCTTGTGGAGCCTGCCCGAAGCGGACGGCGATGCCGCGCTCGCGCTGCGCGCGCGCGAGTTCGGTGGCGCGGAGCTCGCGCCGCTCGCGCCGCTCACGCATACGTTCACGCACTTCAGGCTCGAGATCGAGCCGCGGCTTGCCGAGCTCGACAGCGCGGCGGGCGGCGTGTTGCAGGCCGCCGACGACGAGGCCGCATGGGTCGCGCTCGACAAGCTCGACGCATACGGCGTGCCGGCGCCCGTGCGTAAGCTGCTCGACGGGCTGAGCGGGTCTTTGCCGTAGGCTGGGTGGTCGGTCAAAGGCCGGATGATGCGCGCGCCGGCGAGCCGTGCGGCGACGGCGCGCGGCATCGAAGGCGCGCTGCGAAAGGGCAGCGGGTTGTGGCCGACGAGCCTTCGTCATGAAGCGATGTTCGGGGCGGTAGCACGGATCGTCGCGTACGAATGTGCTGCCTGTCGCTGGCCAAGGATCCGGCCGAGTGCGGCTCATACCCAAAAACGCCGAGCAGTTCCGGCTGTCCTGTCTCAAAGCCCCGGCGATCGAACGACGCCTCGCGCCTACAGCCATCCGTGACGATTCAATTCCCGATGAACCGCGTCGATCCGTGCGCCGACGTCGGGAAACTCCATCAGCTTCTGCCGCGCGCGCAGATCGAGCGGCAGCACTTCGGCGAGCCGATTCGACACCCATGTCGGGTCTTCGAAGCGGAACGGCTCCGCGAACGGCAACTCGGCTTCGGATTTGCGCAGCACGTCGACGATCCGGTCGAGCGCCTCCGCGCACGCGCCGAATTGCGCGAGCGCTTCATCGCCTTCGAGCGGGATGTCGTCCTGCATCGGCTCGGCGATGCCGACGAGCAGGCCGTTCGCTTCGACCCGATGCGACAGCAGCTCGAAGCGCTGTGTGCCGATCGTGCGCAGGAACAGCATGCCGAATTCGCCGGTGTCGCACTCGACGATCCGCGCCATGCAGCCGATCGTCTCGGGCACCGATACTTCATCTTCCTGAGCGACTTCGGGGCCGCTCTTCAGCAGGCACACGCCGAACGGCGCGTCGTCGCGCAGGCACGCGCGCGCCATGTCCAGATAGCGCGCCTCGAAGACTTTCAGAGGCAAGAGTCCGCCCGGAAACAACACCGTATGCAGTGGAAAGAGCGGCAAATCGATGAGCGTGGTCGACAGAGAGGACATGGCGGGGACGGGAAAAGTGAGCGGCGCTAGGTCACCAGCCGCGACGACGCGTCCACGGCGACGGGCGCGTCACGATGCCGCACGATCACGTTGGCCTGCCGCGAAAGACGCGCGGCAAGCGTCTCCGCGAGAAACACCGATCGATGCTGGCCGCCCGTGCAGCCGATCGCGACCGTCAGGTAGCTGCGATTGTCTTCGCGGAAATGCGGCAGCCATTTGGTGAGAAACGATTCGATGTCGTCCAGCATCTGATGGACGACGGGCAGCGCGTCGAGAAACGCGACGACCGGCTGGTCGAGCCCGGTGAGCGGGCGCAGCTCGTGGTCGTAATACGGGTTCGGCAGCGCGCGCACGTCGAACATGAAATCGGCGTCGAGCGGCACGCCGCGCTTGAAGCCGAACGATTCGAACATCAGCACGAGATCGTCGTTCTTCTGCTCGATGAAGCGCTTGACCCACGTGCGCAGCACGTTCGCGCGCAGGTTGCTCGTGTCGATCTGATGACCGAATTCGGCGAGCGGCGCGACGAGGTCGCGCTCGCGCTCGATCGCCTCTTCGAGCGACACGAGCAGGCCGACGTCCGCGTCGTGCGACGGCGAGCCCGACAGCGGATGGCGGCGGCGCGTTTCGGAGAAGCGCTGGATCAGGGCCTGCGTGCTCGCGTTCAGGAACAGCACGCGCACGTCGTGCTCGCGCGACAGCGCGCGGATGAGGCCCGGCATTTCGTCGAGCGAGGCGCTCGAGCGCGCGTCGATCGCGACGGCGAGCCGGTTCTGGCCTTCGGCGGCAAGGTAGTGGGCGAGCTCGGGCAGCACGTGGGGCGGCAGGTTGTCGACGCAATAGTAGCCTGCGTCCTCGAGCGCGTTCAGCGCGACGGACTTGCCGGAGCCGGAGATGCCGGTGATGAGGACAATGCGCATGGAAAGAGAAAATCCTGACGTTTCATCATAGCACCGGCTCATTGCGCCAGCGTGGCGGCGGGAGCCGGCGCGAGTTACACGAGCTTGCCGGGGAACTGGCTGTCCGGGTCCTGCATCGCGAGGCGCTGGCGGTCCATGAAGTCGCGCAGCGTGTCGATGCCGCGCAGTTGCAGGATCGTGTTGCGCACCGCCGCCTCGACGAGCACCGCAAGGTTGCGGCCCGCCGCGACCTGGATCGTGACCTTGCTGATCGGCAGACCCAGCACGTCGACCGTCTGGCTTTCGAGCGGCAGCCGCTGGAATTCGCCGTCCGGCCGCCGCACGAGCTGGACGATCAGCTTCAGCTTCATCTTCCGGCGGACCGCGGTCTCGCCGAAGATCGTCTTGATGTCGAGAAGGCCGAGGCCGCGCACTTCGAGCAGGTTCTGCAGGAGCGGCGGGCAGCGCCCTTCGACGAAATCGGGGCCAAGTCTGACGAAATCGACAGCGTCGTCGGCGACGAGCCCGTGGCCGCGGCTGATCAGCTCGAGGCCGAGCTCGCTCTTGCCGAGGCCCGAATCGCCCGTCAGCAGCACGCCCATTCCGAGAATGTCGAGGAACACGCCGTGCAACGTCGCGCGCGGCGCGAGGATCCGCGACATGTAGAGGCGCAGGCTGTCGATCACCGCGGCGGCCGACATCGGCGTCGTGAAGAGCGGCGTCGACGAGCGCGTGCAGCGCAGGACGAGCTCGGGCGGCGCGGCGGCGCCGCCTGCGACCACCAGGAACGGCGGCTCGAGTGCGATCAGCTCGGCCATGTGGCGCGAGCGATCTTCGTCGGTTTGGCGCTGGTAGTAGTCGATCTCGGCTTCGCCGAGCACCTGGATCCGGTTCGGGTGGATCAGGTTCAAGTGGCCGACGAGGTCGGCGCTCGACGTCGCATTCGCGACCGTGTCGGCGGAAAACCCGCGTTCCCAGCCTTCATGCCCCGTCAGCCAGCTGAGCTTCAGCATGGCCGCGTTGTCGTCGAAGATGCTCTGGGCGTTGATGCTGGACGTATCCATGAGTCCGTTACTCCAAGGAGCCGGCGCCCGGACGCTGCAACGAAGGTTGCGGCTCCGGCCCGGCGGCGGGCGGCTCGGCTCGGCGGCGCGGGCCGCGACGCAATGGGGAACGAACCGCCCCGATCAGCTTAAGGTTGCCACTGAGTCAGGAGTCCATGCAACTCGTCGCGGTCCGTTTCGGTGTGCAGACGCTCGCGGGTGTCGCGATCGGACAGCAGTTGGGCGATTTCGGAGAGGATTTCGAGGTGCTGCTGCGTCGCCTGTTCCGGCACGAGCAGGAAGATCAGCAGCGAGACGGGCTGGCCGTCCGGCGCCTCGAACGGGATCGGCTCGGCGAGCCGCACGAACGCGGCGAGCGGGTGCTTGAGCCCCTTGATCCGGCCGTGCGGAATGGCGACCCCTTCGCCGAGACCCGTCGAGCCGAGACGCTCGCGCGCGAACAGATTATCGGTGACGGTGCTGCGGGCGATGCCGTTCTGATTCTCGAAGATCAGGCCGGCTTGTTCGAAGACGCGTTTCTTGCTGGTGACGGAGAGGTCGATGACGACATTCTCCAGAGGCAGGATTTTGGCTAGGCGATTCATGTTGGCAGGCATAGGGGCGGCCTGGGATCTCCTCGCGGCGGACTGATTTTCCATGTCGGTCAAAAAGGACGGCGTTAGGCGAAGGAGACCTGTGAAGCGCGGCGAGCCGGCTCATCGCCCCCGATAATAACCGAGACATTATAGAGCACTGCAGACGGCGCCGCGCGCTGTGCGAAACGTCGAGAAACGCTTCTATTGTGCAGTGTTCGCGCGTCGCGCCACAGCGGTTTGCACAATAAAAAACCGCCCGTCGAAGCGGGCGGTTCGGCCAGCGCTGCCGCGCCACGGCTCATTGCGGCGGAAGTTCGATTTGCTCGGCCACCTGATGGTGCTTGATCGGCTCGTGCGCGTGCGTTTGTAGACGCTCCATGTGCTTGACGACTTGCCGGTCGAGCTTGTCGATCAGCAGATCGATCGCGGCGTACATATCGCCGTTCGCGCTTTCGACGAAGATATCCTTGCCCTTCAGATGCAGCGTGATTTCCGCCTTTTGCCGCTTGTCCTTCTCCTTGTGATTGTCGACCGTGAGGATCACAGCGCCATCGATGACCTGATCGCTATGCCGTAGCACCCTGTCGAGCTTGGTGATCACGTATTCGCGGATAGCAGGTGTGACTTCGAG
Organism: Burkholderia mayonis; assembly: GCF_001523745.2. Classification (NCBI taxonomy): domain Bacteria; kingdom Pseudomonadati; phylum Pseudomonadota; class Betaproteobacteria; order Burkholderiales; family Burkholderiaceae; genus Burkholderia; species Burkholderia mayonis. The sequence goes on along the minus strand of NZ_CP013386.1, from coordinate 3,360,770 downwards.
ATGGTGTCCACTGATCTTCAGGTTCATAGTGCTTCTCCAAGCTAATGACCACCTTCCGCATAGAGGCGGCAGCGCCTGCCGATTTCGTTTGCCGACGCTCGCCGCAGCGAGCGGATCGGTCGGCCGACTTTGCCGTCGACGATGCGGCGGCCGGAAAACGCCCACCGCGTGGCGACGGGCTACAGAGACTTGCGCAGATTTACCGCCGGGATCTTGAGGGCTTCGCGATATTTGGCAACCGTGCGGCGCGCGACCACGAACCCTTGTTCCGCTAGCAGTTCGGCTATGCGACTATCCGAAAGAGGGGATTTGGGGTCTTCGGCTCCTATCAGTTGTTTGATGAGGGCGCGGATTGCCGTCGACGACGCGGCACCTCCGGTGTCTGTCGAAACGTGCGATCCGAAGAAGTACTTAAATTCAAGTGTGCCGAACGGGGTCAGCATGTACTTGCCGGTTGTCACACGGGAGACAGTCGACTCGTGTAGGCCCAGCGTATCAGCTATTTCCCGCAAAACCAAGGGGCGCATCGCAATTTCGCCGTGCGCGAAAAAATTCTTCTGACGTTCGACAATCGCTTGCGCGACGCGCAGGATCGTCTCGAATCGCTGCTGAATATTCTTGATCAGCCAGCGCGCTTCCTGCAGTTGCTGCTTGAGCGAACCCGCGCTCGGATCGCCCCGGCTATTGCGCAGGATGTTCGCGTACAGATGGTTGATCCGCAGCCGCGGGACGACTTCCGGGTTGAGTTCCGCCTGCCAGTTCTGACCCGTCTTCTTCACGATGATGTCGGGCACCACGTAATCCGCTTCGGCTTTGCCGTACGCCGCGCCGGGGAACGGCTCGAGCGAGCGGATGAGCGCGTGCGCATCGCGCAGCTCGTCGTCGGATGCCTTCAGTTGCTTGCGCAGGCGCGTGAAATCGCGCGCGGCGAGCAGCTCGAGATGCTGTGACACGATGTCGAGTGCGAGCGCGCGCGTCGGGGACGGATCCAGCCGCAGCAATTGCAACTTCAGGCACTCGGACGGGGAGCGCGCGCCGACGCCTGCCGGATCGAAGCTGTGCAGCAGCGCGAGCGCCGCGTTCAGCTCGTCGAGGTCGACCTCGAGCTCCGGCGGCAGATCGGCGAGGACTTCTTCGAGCGACGCGGTCAGATAGCCGTCGTCGTCGAGCGATTCGATCAGGAACATCACGAGCGCGCGATCGCGCGGGCTCGCTTGCGTGACGCGCAGTTGCGCGGCGAGATGGTCGCGCAGCGACGTCGCCGTTTCGTGGATCTGCATCGGCGGCAGATCGTCGTCGTCCGAGGCGGAGGGCGAGCGGCCGAAGTCGTCGAGGTTCCACTGGCTCGCATCGCCGCTGTCGGCCGAATAGCTGTCGTATTCGTCGACGCCCGCAGGCTCGTCGCGCTCGGTGCGCTCATTCGTCGCACTCGTGCCGTTCGATGCGCCCTGCATTGGCTCGGGCGCCGACGATGCGGGCGTCTGCGCGATCACCGAGCCATCGGCCGCAACGCGCAGCGGGCTCGCGATCCAGTCGTCTTCGTTTTCGAGAAGCGGATTCTGCGCGACCGCCATCGCGACTTCCTGCTGCAGTTCGAGCGTCGACAACTGCAGCAGCCGGATCGACTGCTGAAGCTGGGGGGTGAGCGCGAGATGCTGCGACAGGCGGAGTTGGAGGCTGGCTTTCATGGCAAAAAGGGAGTCGTACCGGAAGTTTGCCACGAGGGCGGCGCGTTGAGGCATCCGGAATGACGCTTGGCGCGCGAATGCGCACGAGCGGCGCGAGCCGGGCGTGCGGAGCGAGGGCGCGGGTCGCGCCGGGGAAAGGGCGGCGGCGGGATCGTGTCCCGCGCCGCTTACATGCGGAAGTGCTCGCCGAGGTAGACGCGCCGTACGCTTTCGTTTTCGATGATGTCCTTCGGGGCGCCGGACGCGAGGACCGATCCGTCGCTGATGATGTATGCGTGATCGCAGATGCCGAGCGTCTCGCGCACGTTGTGATCGGTGATCAGCACGCCGATGTTGCGTTGCTTGAGGAACTTCACGATCTTCTGGATCTCGAGCACCGCGATCGGGTCGACGCCCGCGAACGGCTCGTCGAGCAGGATGAAGCTCGGGTTGCTCGCGAGCGCGCGCGCGATCTCGACGCGGCGGCGCTCGCCGCCCGACAGCGACAGCGCCGGATTCTCGCGCAGATGCGCGATCTGCAGCTCTTCGAGCAGTGCTTCCGCGCGCGCGCCGATCTCGTCCTTCGACAGCCGCTTGCCGTTGTCGTCGTGCTGCAGCTCAAGCACCGCGCGGATGTTCTCCTCGACGGTCAGCTTGCGGAACACCGACGCTTCCTGCGGCAGATACGACAGGCCGAGCGACGCGCGCTTGTGGATCGGCATCAGGCTGATCGGGCTGCCGTTCAGCGAGATGTCGCCCGCGTCGAGCGGCACGAGGCCGACGATCATGTAGAACGACGTCGTCTTGCCGGCGCCGTTCGGGCCGAGCAGGCCGACGACCTCGCCGCTCTTCACGTCGAGCGACACGTCCTTGACGACGGTGCGCGTGCCGTAGCGCTTCTTCAGGTTGCGCACGACGAGCGAGCTCGACGTGCCGGCCGGCTGGCGATTGGGGAGCGCGTTCACGGGTTCGGTGTCCCCTGGATGTTGTTCGACGGCGCGAGTTGAGCCGGACTGCCGGACAGCGGCGCGGGGCCGCTGTTCTTCGGCGTCAGCATCGCGCGCACGCGGCCGCCCGGATTGCCCGGCCCGGCGACGTCCTTGCCGCCGCGCGCGGTGTAGAAGTCGCGCTGGCCGTCATACGTGATCACGCTGCCGTGGACCGTGTCGGCGACGGTGGACAGACCCTGCAGGCGGCGCACGGTCGCGTTCGTCGTCAGCGTGGTCAGATCCTGCTTGCCGTCGTAGTCGATCCGCTCGGCGTCGCCGTCGACGTATTCGTCGAGGCCTTCGCGCTTCTGGCGGAACGACGCGTGCTTCTTGCCGCTCGCCGTCGCGGTCGCGTACTGGTAGCCCTGCGGATCCTGGCGCACCTCGACGCGGTCGCCCTTGATCAGGATCGTGCCCTTCGTGATGACGACGTTGCCCGTCGCGACCGTGACCTGCTTCAGGTCGTCATAGGTCAGGTTGTCCGCTTCGACGTTGATCGGCTTGTCGCGGTCGGCCTTTTCGGCATGGGCCGCGGGCGCGACGCCCGCGAGCGGCATCGCGACGAGCGCCGCCGCGAGTGCGGCGCGGACGACGCGGCGTGCACCGCTCTGAAATAAACAAGGGAACGATTCGTTCATGCAGTCCCGCGTGGTGAGTTACTTGGGTTGGCCTGGAGCGCCGCCGGACGCGTCGGAAGCGGCGATCGTGCCGCGCACGTTGCCGTAGAGTTCGATGACTCGGGTGACGTTGTTGTACTTCATCCCGGCGGCGGCGTTCGCGATCGACAGGCCGCGCTGAAGTTTAACCGGCTTTTCGGTCTCGATCACATCGTCGTTGACCAACACCCGGAAATGCTCGGAGTCCGCCTGCATCTGCGGGTCGGTGCCGCCCGCCGCGCGCAGGATCCGCGCTTCGTCATACAAATCGACGATCGACACGTCGCCGTTGACCGTGCCGCGCTTCGCGGTTGCGGTCACGGTCGGCTTGCCGGGCTGGAACGCGCGTAGCGCAGGCTGCGTCAGGTCGCTCGTCTCGTCGTCTTCGTAATGGACGAGGCCCGCGGCCGTCAGCCGGTACTGGGTGGAGCCCGTCTGGTCGAGCTCGGTGACGGAAAAGTTATCCGCGAAATAGTCGGGCGCGTGCGACTTCGGACGCACGACGCTCTCACCGGGCGGCGGCAGCGTTGCCTGCAGCAGCCAGTACGTGCCGCCCGCGAGCGCCGCCATCGCGACGAGCGGGATCATCGATGTCAGCCGGAATTTGCCGTCCATTCGGTCAGGCTCCGCAGGCGGCTGCAAGCAGCGCGTCGTAGCGGTGCTGCGCGCGCAGCACCGCGTCGCACACTTCGCGCACCGCGCCATGACCGCCACGGGCCTCGGCGACCCAGTGCGCGCGCGCGATCACGTCCGGATGCGCGTTCGCCGGCGCGGCGGCGAAGCCACAGCGCAGCATCACCGCGAGGTCCGGCCAGTCGTCGCCCATGTAGCCGCACTGCCCGGCTTCGAGGCCGAGCGTGCGCAGCAGTTCGCCGAACACGGCCAGCTTGTTCTCGACGCCCTGATGCAGATGCGCGATCCGCATTTCCTTCGCGCGCGCGGCGACCGCGTCCGAGCGGCGGCCGGTGACGATCGCGGTCGCGATTCCCGCTTCGCCGAGGAGCTTCACGCCGTGGCCGTCGAGCGTGTTGAACGACTTCATCGTGTCGCCCGTCGCGGTGAAATGGAGGCCGCCGTCGGTCAGCACGCCGTCGACGTCGAAAATCATCAGCTTCACGCGGCTCGCGCGTTCGGCCGCCGTGACAGGGGACGCGGACATCAAATCACCTTCTTCGAGAACAGATCGTGCATGTTGAGCGCGCCGATCAGCGCGCCCTTGTCGTCGACGACGAGCATCTGGTTGATCCGGTGGCGTTCCATCAGTTCCACCGCTTCGACGGCGAGATGGTCCGGCGCGATCGTGCGCGGGTTGCGCGTCATCACGTCGACGATCGGCAGACGGCGGAAATCGCCGTCGCGCTCGAGCACGCGCCGCAGGTCGCCGTCGGTGAAAATGCCGGCCACGCGGCCCGCTTCGTCGACGACGGCCGTCATTCCCATCCGCTTCGCGGTGATCTGGAAGAGGGCGTCGGACAGCGTCGCGTCGAGCGGGACGGCGGGCACCTCGTCGCCCATGCGCATCACGTCGCGTACGTACGTGAGGAGGCGCCGGCCGAGCGCGCCGCCCGGATGCGAGCGCGCGAAATCCTCCGAGCCGAAGCCGCGCGCGTCGAGCACCGCGACGGCGAGCGCGTCGCCGAGCGCAAGCGCGGCCGTCGTGCTCGCCGTCGGCGCGAGGTTCAGCGGGCATGCTTCCTTCGCGACGCCCGCGTTCAGATGGACGTCGGACAGCGTCGCGAGGCTCGATGCCGGGCGGCCCGTCATCGCGATCAGCTTCGCGCCGAGCCGCTTGATGAGCGGCAGGATCGCGACGAGTTCCTCCGATTCGCCTGAGTGCGAGATCGCGACGAACACGTCGTCCTTCGTGACCATGCCGAGATCGCCGTGGCTTGCCTCGGCGGGGTGGACGAAGAACGCGGGAGTGCCGGTGCTGGCGAGCGTCGCGGCGATCTTGCGGGCGATGTGCCCCGATTTGCCGATCCCGGATACGACGACGCGGCCGCTGCAATTCAGAAGCAGCCCGACCGCGGCGACGAACTCGCCGTCGAGCTGATCGGCGAGCGCGCGCACGGCGTTCGCCTCGATGTCGAGCACGTCGCGGGCGAGCGCGAGCGCCCGATCATCATTGATTTTCGCTATCATGCGCGGAGTATAGCAAAGGCGTTTGTTCGCCGCGCCGGGCCCCTTGCGCCCACCTTCCCGAGTATTCTCCCGGCCCAACCCGGCGTCCGTCATGCGGCGCCGACGACGAACGAGGACGCTTCGCCCGTGATTTCCCCGCTCGAAATGACGCTTCTGCTGCTGCTTGCCTCGGTGGCGGGCGTCGTCGTGTTCCGTTCGCTGAACCTGCCGCCGATGCTCGGCTATCTGACGGTCGGCATCGTCGTCGGCCCGCACGCGCTTGGCTTCGCGGCCGACCTCGAACGGGCCGAGCATCTCGCCGAGTTCGGCGTCGTATTCCTGATGTTCTCGATCGGCCTCGAGTTCTCGCTGTCGAAGCTGCGCGCGATGCGCCGGCTCGTGTTCGGGCTCGGGCTCGCGCAGGTGCTTGGCACGATCGCGATCGCGCTGCTGCTGGGCGCGCTCTTCGAGCGCTGGATGCACATCACGTGGGAAGGCAGCGTCGCGCTCGGCGGCGCGCTCGCGATGTCGTCGACGGCGATCGTCTCGAAGATGCTCGCCGAGCGGCTCGAGATCGAAACCGAGCACGGCCGCAACATCTTCGGCGTGCTGCTGTTCCAGGATCTCGCCGTCGTGCCGCTCCTCATCGTGATCGCCGCGTTCGGCGGCGAGTCGTCGAAGGATCTCGTGATGTCGCTCGGGTTCGCGGCGGTGAAGATCGTCGTCGCGCTCGCGCTGCTCCTGATCGTCGGCCAGCGCTTCATGACGCGGTGGCTGAACGTCGTCGCGCGGCGGCGCTCGCAGGAGCTGTTCGTGCTGAACCTCCTGCTCGTCACGCTCGGCGCCGCGTTCATCACCGATCGCTTCGGCCTGTCGCTCGCGCTCGGCGCGTTCATCGCCGGGATGCTGATCTCCGAGACGCCGTACCGGCATCAGGTCGAGGAGGACATCAAGCCGTTTCGCGACGTGCTGCTCGGCCTCTTCTTCGTGACGACCGGGATGCTGCTCGATCCGAGCGTGATCTGGCGGCATCCGTTCCTCGTGTTCGGCTTCTTCGCCGGCCAGGTGCTGCTGAAGAGCGTGATGATCACGGGGCTCGCGCGCGCGTTCGGCGCGACGCCTGGCGTCGCGATGCGCACGGGCCTCGGGCTCGCGCAGGCGGGCGAATTCGGCTTCGTGCTGCTGAACCTGATCCTCGACCGGCATCTCGTCGACGCGACGCTCTTGCAGTCGATCCTCGCGTCGATGCTGCTGTCGATGCTCGCCGCGCCGTTCCTGATCCAGAACGCCGACCGGATCGCGATGCGGCTGTCGTCGGCCGAATGGATGCAGCAGTCGCTGCAGATGACGCGGATCGCGACGCAGAGCATCAAGCAGAAGGGCCACGTGATCATCTGCGGCTACGGCCGCGCCGGGCAGAACCTCGCGCGGATGCTCGAACAGGAAGGAATCTCGTACGTCGCGCTCGACCTCGATCCGGACCGTGTGACGGCGGCCGCGGCGGCGGGCGAATCGGTCGTGTTCGGCGACGCCGCGCGCCGCGAGTCGCTGCTCGCGGCGGGCATCCACCGCGCGGCGGCCGTCGCGATCACCTACGCGAACACGCCGTCCGCGCTGCGCGTGCTGCACAACGTGCACGAGCTCGAGCCGACGCTGCCCGCGATCGTGCGCACCGTCGACGACGCCGACCTCGAGAAGCTGCTCGCCGCGGGCGCGACCGAGGTGATTCCGGAGATCGTCGAGGGGAGCCTGATGCTCGCGTCGCACACGCTCGTGCTGATGGGCGTGCCGATGCGGCGCGTCGTGCGGCGCGTCGAGGAGATGCGCGACGCGCGCTACAGCCTGCTGCGCGGCTATTTCCGCGGCGCCGACGACGCGGACGACGACGATCACGAGCAGGTGCGGCTACAATCGGTGCCCGTCGACGCGCGAGCGGACGCGGTCGGCCGCTCGCTCGCCGAGCTGGGGCTGTTCGCGCTCGGCCTCGAGGTGACGGCGATCCGCCGCCACGGGATTCGCGGCGTCGAGCCCGACCCCGAGACGAAGCTGCGCGCGAGCGACATCGTCGTGCTGCGCGGGCTGCCGGAAGCGCTCGCGGAGGCCGAGGAGCGGCTGTCGCGGCACCGGCGCGACGGCGGATCGACCGTGGCGGCGTGATATCGTGCGGCCGCTGATTTTTTTGGGTTGTCGAGCGATCGACGAACAGCGCGTGATTCGGCGCCGTTTTTTTCGGAGATTTTCATGATGTCCACGTCGTCGGACGCGCAGCTCGATCCCGTCGAGTTCATTCACAGCCGCATCCGCACGGTGCCGAACTGGCCGCAGCCGGGCGTGATGTTCCGCGACATCACGCCGCTGCTGCAGAGCGCGAAGGCGCTGCGCGTGCTCGTCGATCTGTTCGTCGAGCGCTACGTCGATGCGAAGCTCGATTACGTCGCCGGCCTCGATGCGCGCGGCTTCATCATCGCGCCGATCGTCGCGTACGAGCTTTCCGTCGGCTTCGTGCCGATCCGCAAGGTCGGCAAGCTGCCGCACAAGACGCAGCGCGAGTCGTACGCGCTCGAGTACGGCACGGCGACCGTCGAGATCCACGAGGACGCTTGCCGGCCGGGCGACCGCGTCGTCATCGTCGACGACCTGATCGCGACGGGCGGCACGATGATGGCGGGCAAGAACCTGCTCGAGCGGCTCGGCGCGGTCGTCGTCGAAGGCGCGGCGATCGTCGACCTGCCGGATCTCGGCGGCTCGGCGCTGCTGCGCCAGGCGGGCCTGCCGCTTTATACGGTCACCGAATTTCCCGGACACTGAGCGCGGCGCGCCGCCGCGCGTCGTCCGTCCCCCGGTTCAGGTTTCATTCAGCGTCAGTCCACTTGTCCGCCGATTCAAGCGAGCCCGCGATGCCCAACTTCATGCTGTTCCTCGCCACGTCGATCGCGATCACCGTCGCGCCCGGCCCCGACAACCTGCAAGTGCTCGCGCGCGGCATCTCGCAAGGCCGCGCGGCCGGCATCGTCGCGGCGCTCGGCTTCGCGTCGGGCGTGCTGTTTCACACGACGCTCGCCGCGTTCGGCGTCGCCGCGCTGCTGCGCTCGTCGCCCGTCGCGTTCCATCTGCTCAAGCTCGCGGGCGGCGCGTACCTGATCTGGATCGGCGTCAAGGCGCTGCGCAGCAAGGGCCTCGCGACCGCGCACGAGCGCGCGCCGCAGCCGCTGTCGACGATCTTCCGCCAGAGCGTGATCGGCAATCTGCTGAATCCGAAGGTAACGCTCTTCTTCGTCGTGTTCCTGCCGCAATTCGTCGATCCGCACGGCGCGCAACCCGTCGCGCTGCAGATGCTCGAGCTGGGCGCGCTCTTCATGGCGCAGACGGCCGTCGTGTTCTCGGTGTTCGGCGTCGGCGCGGGCGTGATCGGCGTGTGGCTCAAGCGCCGGCCGCGCGTCGGCGTGTGGCTCGACCGGTTCGCGGGCGCGACGTTCATCGCGCTCGGCCTGCGCGTCGCGCTGAAGGACTGACGGAGATTGCGATGACGTTTCCGTGCATCGCCGCCGCGCGCCACTTCGACGCGTTCGCGCACCTGCCGTTCCGGATCGCCGGCCGGCAGGTCGGCTGGCTGCGCCGCGACGACGTCGCACGCCTTGCGCGCTGGCCCGACGTGTTCGATTTTCCGGCGGGATGCGTCGAGCTTTCCGCGCGCTACGACAGCGTCGACGCACGCAGCATGGCGCTCGCGAGCCCGATCGGCGCGCTCGCGGCGGAAGGCGCGATCGTCGGCTGGCGCGACGAGATCTATGCGATCCGCAACCGCTTCGACGATCCGCCGCTCGCGTACATCGAGCGGGCGGCGTCGCGCTTCTTCGGTACGATGACGTACGCGGTGCATCTGAACGGCATCGTAGAATATGCGCCTTCGGCGCCGCTTCGGATGTGGCTCGGCCGCCGCAGCGCGACCAAGGCGACCGATCCGGGCATGCTCGACAACGTCGTCGCGGGCGGCATCGGCTGGGGACTCGGGATCGAGGACACGATCGCGAAGGAATGCTGGGAAGAAGCGGGCATTCCGGCCGACCTCGCCGCGCGCGCGATTCCCGGCCGCATCGCGCACGTGCTGTGCTCGCTGCCGGAAGGCACGCAGGCCGAGCAGATTTTCATCTACGACTTGCCGCTGCCGGGCGATTTCGCGCCTCACAACCAGGACGGCGAAGTCGCCGAGCACCTGCTCGCCGGCGTCGACGAGGTGGTCGCATGGCTGCGCGCGGGCGAAGCCACCGTCGATGCGAGCCTCGCGATGCTCGACAGCCTGCTGCGCCACCGCGCGATCCCGCCCGACGACGCGCGCGGGCTCGACGCGCTGTTCGCGCCGCCGCCGCCGTTTTGCTGAGCGCGAATCGAATCCATTGTTCAGAAGATTAGAAAAGGGAGTAGCGGTCATGTCGGCCGATCACAGCTTTATCCTGAAACTGTCGTGCCCGGACCGGCGCGGCATCGTTCACGCGGTCTCGGGCTTCCTGCTCGAGCGCGGCAGCAACATCGTCGATTCGGCGCAATTCGGCGACAGCCGCACCGGCGAATTCTTCATGCGCGTGCATTTCGAGCAGACGAGCGGCGCCGGCGCCGCGACCGCGCTCGACGGCCTGCGCGCCGAGTTCGCGCCGCTCGCCGAGCAGTTCGCGATGCGCTGGGAACTGCACGACGCGTCGGTGAAGCCGCGCGTCGTGATCCTCGTGTCGAAGATCGGCCACTGCCTGAACGACCTGTTGTTCCGCTACCGCACCGGCCAGCTTCCGATCGAGATCTCGGCGATCGTGTCGAATCACAAGGATTTCTATCAGCTCGCCGCGAGCTACGACATCCCGTTCCATCACTTCCCGCTCGCTGCGGGCGCGTCGGCCGACGCGAAGGCCGCGCAGGAGGCGCGCGTGCTCGAGGTGATCGACGAGCATTCGGCCGATCTCGTCGTGCTCGCGCGCTATATGCAGATCCTGTCGCCGAACATGTGCGAGCAGCTCGCCGGCCGCGCGATCAACATCCACCACTCGTTCCTGCCGAGCTTCAAGGGCGCGAAGCCGTACTACCAGGCGTTCGATCGCGGCGTGAAGCTGATCGGCGCGACCGCGCACTATGTGACGACCGATCTCGACGAAGGCCCGATCATCGAGCAGGAAGTCGAGCGCGTCGATCACAGCATGACGCCGGACGAGCTGACGGCCGTCGGCCGCGACGTCGAATGCGTGACGCTCGCGCGCGCGGTCAAGTGGCACGTCGAGCACCGGATCGTGCTGAACGGCACGAAGACGGTGGTGTTCCGCTAGGCTGCTAAGCCGCGCGCGTGTTTTCCGCTCGGCCGGCGCGCGAGGCGCGGCGGCGGGCGGCGGCGCAACGAAACGAACGAAGGCCGCGTCCGGCGACGGACGCGGCCTTTCTTTTTGCTAGAGAATGCGGCGGCGCGAGATCCCGCGGACGGGCGGCGGCGCGCGGCGCTCAGATGAGTCGCAGATAGATCAGCTCGCGCTTGATGTACGCATAGAAGATCGGCGCGGCGATCACGCCGGGCACGCCGAACGCGGCTTCCATCACGAGCATCGCGAGCAGCAGTTCCCACGCGCGCGATTCGATCTGGCCGCCGATGATCTTCGCGTTCAGGAAGTATTCGAGCTTGTGGATCACGACGAGGAACACGAGCGACGCGATCGCGGTGCCCATGCTGACCGACAGCGACACCGCGACGATCAGCGTGTTCGAGATCAGATTGCCGACCACGGGCAGGAGGCCCGCGATGAACGTGACGAGCACGAGCGTCTTCGACAGCGGCAGCCGCTGATGGAAGATCGGTAGCGCGACGAGCAGGTAGAGCGCCGTGAAGAACGCGTTGAGCGCCGAAATCTTGATCTGCGCGAAGACGATCCGGCGGAACGAGTCGGAGAAGCGCGAGATCCGCGTGACGAGCGCGGTCGACAGCGGCTGGCGCTGCTTGTGGCGATCGACGCCGATCGCGATCATCGCGCCGATGATCATCCCGAACAGCACGTGCCCGAACCCGCGCGCGACGCTCTTGCCGCCTTGCTGCAGCTGATCCATGTGCTTGTTCATCAGGCCCGCGGCCTTCGTGCGCATCTGCTCGGCGTCGACGGGCAGCAGGTTCGAGATCCACTCGGGCGTGCGCATGCGCGCCTGATCGATGATCTGCATCACCTGGCCGAGCAGGTTCTGCGCGTTCGGCACGGTGTGCTCGAAATGCTCGATGACCGCGATCGTGAGGCCCGCGAGCCCGCCGACGATCGCCGCCGACAGCAGCACGACCGCGACCCAGCGCGCGCGCTGGCTCGACATGTGGCGTTCGATCGCGGGCGCGATCATGTGGACGAGCTGATAGACGAGGAGGCCGGCCAAGAGGCCGCCGAGCAGCCTCAGGTGCAGGACGAGCCACAGGCCGACGAGGGCGAGGAGGTAGCTGCCGATCTCGATCGCCGAAAGCTTCGGCAGGCTGAAATCGCTCGTCAGCCGGACGCTGCGCAGGTGCGGTTCCCGCGTTTGCGGCTCGCGCGGCGGCTCAGATTGCTTCTCCATGAGTATCCCTGTATTCGGAGGCTATTCGGCGCGCTTGTGGCCGCAAGCGGGCATAACCTTGCATCGCCGCGAAGTATAGCAACGATTATCGACCTGAATATTAGGATGTTGTAAGGAAGAATTTGGCGCCGCATCGGCCGCGCGTCGGGGCCGCTTTTGGGGGCCGCGGATGGAGGCCGCGCGTTGCGCGCGGACCGGGGGGCGGCGGCCGGGCGTGCGCCCGGACGGCCGCGTCCCGTTTACTTGCCGCGCTTGAGGAGCGGCGCGAGGTACCTGCCGGTGAAGCTCGCCTTCGTCTTCGCGATTTGCTCGGGCGTGCCCTGCGCGATGATCTGGCCGCCGCCCGCGCCGCCTTCCGGCCCCAGGTCGATCACCCAGTCGGCCGTCTTGATGACGTCCAGGTTGTGCTCGATGATCACGACCGTGTTGCCCTGGTCGCGCAGCCGGTGGATCACTTCGAGCAAGAGCGCGATGTCGTGGAAGTGCAGGCCGGTCGTCGGCTCGTCGAGGATGTAGAGCGTGCGGCCGGTGTCGCGCTTCGAGAGCTCGAGCGACAGCTTCACGCGCTGCGCCTCGCCGCCGGAGAGCGTCGTCGCCGACTGGCCGAGCCGGATGTAGCCGAGGCCCACGTCAAGCAGCGTCTTCAGCTTGCGCGCGACGACGGGCACCGCGTTGAAGAACTCGTACGCGTGCTCGACCGTCATGTCGAGCACTTCGCTGATGTTCTTGCCCTTGTACTGGACTTCGAGCGTCTCGCGGTTGTAGCGCTTGCCGTGGCAAACGTCGCACGGCACGTAGACGTCCGGCAGGAAGTGCATCTCGACCTTCAGCACGCCGTCGCCCTGGCACGACTCGCAGCGGCCGCCCTTCACGTTGAACGAGAAGCGGCCCGGATCGTAGCCGCGCTCCTTCGAGGTCGGCACGCCCGAGAACAGCTCGCGGATCGGCGTGAAGACGCCCGTGTAGGTGGCCGGGTTCGAGCGCGGCGTGCGGCCGATCGGCGATTGGTCGACGTTGATCACCTTGTCGAAGTGCTCGAGGCCCTCGATCGACTCGTGCGGCGCGGGTTCGGCCGACGAGCCGTACAGGTGGCGTGCGACCGCGTGATACAGCGTGTCATTGATCAGCGTCGACTTGCCGGAGCCGGACACGCCGGTGATGCAGGTCAGGAGGCCGACCGGCAGCTCGAGGTCGACGTGCTTCAGGTTGTTGCCGTGCGCGTCGACGATCCGCAGCATCCGCTCCGAATCGGGCCCGATCCGCTCGTCCGGGAACTCGATCGTCCGCTTGCCGACGAGGTACTGGCCCGTCAGCGAATCGCCGTTCGCCTGCACCTGCTTCGGCGTGCCTTCGGCGACCACCGTGCCGCCGTGCTCGCCGGCGCCCGGGCCCATGTCGACGACGTAGTCGGCCGTGCGGATCATGTCTTCGTCGTGCTCGACGACGATCACCGAGTTGCCGAGGTCGCGCAGGTGCTTGAGCGTCGCGATCAGGCGATCGTTGTCGCGCTGGTGCAGGCCGATCGATGGCTCGTCGAGCACGTACATCACGCCTGTCAGGCCCGAGCCGATCTGCGACGCGAGCCGGATGCGCTGCGCCTCGCCGCCCGACAGCGTCTCGGCGCTGCGCTCGAGCGACAGATAATCGAGGCCGACGTTGTTCAGGAACGTGAGCCGCGCGACGATCTCCTTGATCACCTTGTCGGCGATCTCGCGCTTCGCGCCGTCGAGCGAGAGGCCGTCGAAGTAGCCGAGCGTGTCGCGCAGCGGCCAGCTGCTCACTTCGTAGATCGCGCGCGCGTAGTCGCCCTGGCCGACGCGCACGAAGCGCGCCTCGCGGCGCAGGCGCGTGCCGTCGCACGACGGGCACGGCTGGTTGTTCTGATACTTCGCGAGCTCCTCGCGGACCGCGACCGAATCGGTCTCGCGGTAGCGGCGCTCGAGATTCGGGATGATCCCTTCGAACACGTGCTCGCGGATCGTCGTGCGGCCGCGCTCGTTGATGTACGAGAACGGGATCGTCTGCTTGCCGGAGCCGAACAGCAGGATCTTCTTGATCTTCTCGGGCAGGTCCTCGAACGCGGTGTCGATGTCGAAATCGTAGAACGCCGCGAGGCTTTGCAGCATCTGGAAGTAGAACTGGTTGCGCCGGTCCCAGCCCTTGACCGCGCCCGCCGCGAGCGACAGCGACGGATGCGCGACGACCCGCTTCGGATCGAAGAACGTGATCTGGCCGAGGCCGTCGCATTCCGGGCACGCGCCCATCGGGTTGTTGAACGAGAAGAGGCGCGGCTCGAGCTCCTGTAGCGAATACGAGCATACCGGGCACGCGAACTTCGAGCTGAACAGATGCTCCTGCTCGGTATCCATCTCCAGTGCGATCGCGCGGCCGTCGGCGAGGCGCAGCGCGGTCTCGAACGATTCGGCGAGACGCTGCTTCATGTCCGGGCGCACCTTCAGGCGATCGACGACGACGTCGATCGTGTGCTTGTCGTTCTTCTTGAGCTTCGGCAGCGAATCGACCTCGTAGATCTTCGCGACGCCTTCGTTCGCCGTGCCGCCGCCCGAGCGGACGCGAAAGCGCACGAAGCCCTGCGCCTGCATCTCCTCGAACAGCTCGGCGTGCTCGCCCTTGCGGTTCGCGACGACGGGAGCGAGGATCATCAGCTTCGTCTCCTCGGGCAGCGCGAGCGCGGCGTCGACCATCTGCGACACGCTTTGCGCCTCGAGCGGGATCTCGTGATCCGGGCAATACGGCGTGCCGACCCGTGCGTACAAAAGTCGCAGGTAATCGTGAATTTCGGTGACGGTGCCGACCGTCGACCGCGGATTGTGCGACGTCGCCTTCTGCTCGATCGAGATCGCGGGCGACAGGCCTTCGATCAGGTCGACATCCGGCTTCTCCATCAACTGCAGGAATTGGCGCGCGTATGCCGACAGGCTTTCGACGTAGCGCCGCTGGCCTTCTGCGTACAGCGTGTCGAATGCGAGTGACGACTTGCCCGAGCCGGACAGCCCGGTGATCACGATCAATTTGTGCCGCGGCAGGTCGAGATTGACGTTCTTCAGGTTGTGGGTGCGCGCCCCACGGATACGAATTTGTTCCATGAACCCGGCGGAAGATGAGAGAACCAAACCTGCTACTATAACGACTTTTCGAGTCCGTCGTTTCAGGCTCCCAACCAATTCCCGCGCCTGCCGGCGGCGGGCTTTCGCGACGCCCGAGCCGCAGCGAGGCGGCGCGCGGCGGCAGGCGGCCCGCCCGGATCTTCCGCCGCCCGGCAGCGGGCGGACTACCGATTCACTCGAACACACGCCCGATGTCCAATCCGTCCGCTACTTCCACTCGCATGAGCGCACCCGAGCTGCGCGCGACCACGTCGCTCGCGGCGATCTTCGCGCTGCGCATGCTCGGCCTCTTCATGATCATGCCGGTGTTCTCCGTCTACGCGAAGACGATTCCCGGCGGCGGCAACGTCGTGCTCGTCGGCATCGCGCTCGGTGCATACGGCGTCACGCAATCCCTGCTTTACATTTTTTACGGCTGGGCGTCGGACAAGTTCGGACGCAAGCCGGTGATCGCCACGGGGCTGCTGATCTTCGCGCTCGGCAGCTTCGTCGCGGCGTTCGCGCACGACATCACGTGGATCATCGTCGGCCGCGTCATCCAGGGAATGGGGGCGGTATCGTCGGCGGTGCTCGCGTTCATCGCCGACCTCACGTCCGAGCACAACCGGACGAAGGCGATGGCGATGGTGGGCGGCTCGATCGGCGTGTCGTTCGCGGTCGCGATCGTCGGCGCGCCGATCGTGTTCCATTGGGTCGGGATGAGCGGGCTCTTCGCGATCGTCGGCGCGCTGTCGGTCGCCGCGATCGGCGTCGTGCTGTGGGTCGTGCCGGACGCGCCGCTGCCCGTGCACGTACCGGCGCCGTTTGCCGAAGTGCTGCACAACGTCGAGCTGCTGCGCCTGAATTTCGGCGTGCTCGCGCTGCACGCGACGCAAACCGCGCTCTTTCTCGTCGTGCCGCGGCTGCTCGTCGACGGCGGCTTGCCCGTCGCGTTGCACTGGAAGGTCTATCTGCCGGTGATGGGGCTCGCGTTCGTGACGATGGTGCCGGCCATCATCGTCGCGGAAAAACAGGGCAAGATGAAGCCCGTGCTGTTGGGCGGAATTGCAGCTATCCTAATCGGCCAGTTGTTGCTTGGCTTTGCAACACATACGATTCTGATTGTCGCGGCAATCCTGTTCGTCTACTTCCTGGGCTTCAACATTCTGGAGGCGTCGCAGCCGTCGCTCGTGTCGAAGCTCGCGCCCGGATCGCGCAAGGGCGCGGCCACGGGCGTGTACAACACGACGCAGTCCATCGGGCTCGCGCTTGGCGGCGGCCTGGGCGGCCTGCTGCTGAAGAGCGGCGGCGCGAATACGGTGTTTTTCGCGTGTTCGGCACTCGTAGCCGTGTGGCTTATAATCGCGGCCGGCATGAAACAGCCGCCGCGCAAAGCCTGACACGCGAACGCCTTTCTAAGCGCGCGGCGTGCTCCGGTCCGGCACACGCCGGCCGATGAAGCCGTGAACGGTTTTGCCGCGCTGTTTTGCATCGAATCAACTGGAGAAACACATGGCATCCGTCAACAAGGTCATTCTCGTCGGCAATCTCGGCGCCGATCCCGAAGTGCGTTATCTGCCGAGCGGCGACGCGGTAGCGAACATCCGCCTCGCGACGACCGACCGCTACAAGGACAAGGCGTCCGGCGAATTCAAGGAAATGACCGAATGGCACCGCGTGGCGTTCTTCGGTCGTCTTGCCGAGATCGTCAGCGAGTATCTGAAGAAGGGCTCGTCGGTATACATCGAAGGCCGGATCCGCACGCGCAAGTGGCAAAGCCAGGACGGCCAGGACCGTTATTCGACCGAGATCGTCGCCGACCAGATGCAGATGCTGGGCGGCCGTGGCGGTTCGGGCGGCGGCGGTGACGACGGCGGCTACGGTGGCGGTTATGGCGGCGGTCGCGGCGATGCCGAGCGCGGCGGCAACAATGGCGGCGGCCGTGCGGCGGGCGGCGCGGCTGCGCGCAGCGGCGGCGGCGGCGGCGGTGGTGCGAGCCGGCCGAGCGCGCCGGCGGGCGGCGGGTTCGACGAGATGGACGACGATATCCCGTTCTGATTTCCCGACCGGATCTCACGAAGCGGTAGCTAAAAAGCTCGCAACCCTCGCAGTTGCGGGCTTTTTTGTCGACTGCACATTTCAAGTCGCCGCGCGACGATCGGATCGGAGGCGCGCTTTCGCGCGGCGGCCAGCGCATCCGGCGGCATGGTCCCCGACAGGATGTAGGTCGGCCATTCGAGTATCAGGTCGATCATCGGGTCATCCTCGGCATCAGGTAGATGTTGAACGTAATGGAGGGCGATCGATCCATTGAGGGTCGGCGGACCGATCGATGCCGTGCGCGGTCACGCGCGGCGTTTCGAATGGACCTCGTCGGTCGCGTCAGTCTAAGGATGACCGGGAATGAAAGATCGTCGGGCGTGTGCGATGCGCCGCAATAGGCGACGGGCAATCGTGCATGAGGATGTCGCCAGAGAACGCGATGCGGGCAACGAGGCTCCGGACAAAGCGGTCGTGGAGCCATTTCGACGCAGGTGTTCACGATATCCGGTGCTGTTCGTCCGCACCGATCGTCCGCGGACGATGCAGTTGCGATCATCGCGCGATCGACTACGGCTTGCTGATGGCGCGCGCGACATCCCCGATTCGGAGACGCCGGAATCGTCGAGGCCGCGGCCCCCGTGCATGTATCGGTGGGCGTAATGTCGTCGTGCGTGTGCGGGACGGCCGCGCATTGCTTGATCGTTACGCCCCGGCGGCGTGCGAGTTGTCGTTCGCCTGGTCGAACACGCCCGCTTCGAGATCCTTCTTGAAGTGCAGGAGCCAATCGCTTGCGTCGCCGAGCGGGTATTCCTTCGTCACGTGCGTCGATCGTCGGGTGATCGTGACGAAGCCCATTTGCCCGATGTTCTCGTCGCTTTTCGGGTCGGTCGTATCCGTTTCGCGAAGCGCGAAGTCGCTGCCCGACAGGCCGCAGCTGTGCAGGGCCGCGAGATAGTCCGCGTGTTCGCTCGGTTCAATCAGTCGCATGGTCGTCCTCTCGTGCGTTCGACGTTAATGGACGGGGCGTGAGCGAGTCACGCCAACGCGATCGGCGGCTCGCGCGTGCGCGCGGAAACCGTCGATGACGGACATTCGCTGTCGTGCTTGGCGGGGCGCATTGCGCGCGACGGCCTTGGACGCGGAGAGGGCGGCTATCGGCGCAGGCCCTTCATGTTTTCCGCTTCCATCGCCGCTCGCCATTCCTCGCGCGCCTCGGTGGGGTCCATCTCGTCTTCCACCGACGACATCGCGCGCTCGGCGACCGCTTTCGCTTCGTCAGACAGGAAATCGGATTCGTTGGCGTCGTCTTCCGGGGGCTGCATCATGTCGCGAATCATCGCCTGCAACTCGGGCGTGTCCCACGGCAGACCGCGCTGCGTTCGAACCTTGATGTAATGCCTTACTTCAGCGTCCTGCTCGGGTGTCAACGGCAAGCCACGGAAGGTGCTTTCAGGGTCGGGAGGAATCATGGTTGTCTCCGCTTTCAGCGCCTTTAGTGTAGTCCTGTTGAGGGGCGGGAGGGGAGAGGGGAGGTTGACGTTCGTGGGGGTTTTGTATCGTTTTCGGTTTTTGCAGACATGTGAAGCGTATCGGGAATCTCTCGCTTCGCCTATCCGCTTGCGGCCGAAGGCCGTATCGATAGCCGATCCGTTGCAACCCTTCGACGAATCATCACGGGAACGACGGATTCCAGAGTCAAGCGGCCGCCGGATGGTGTGGAAGTCGTCGATAAGGCCGTTAGCCTTTCGCTGTCCGATGACGATCGTGGCATGCGAATCCATCCAGTGTCGCAAAGTGTCGGTACGGCGCACCGCGTCCTTGCACGACGACTGCTGCGATAACCCAACGCTGCTGGCGCTTCATGACGCGAGAACAAATGCGGTCGCGAATGGGATCGACGCGATCAGCGGTTTCGGAACCCACGATCTAGAATGGGACGTAGCGCCTGTCGTCTGGCGTGGAACCAGTCGTTTTTTCCTCTTTCTATCGACTGCACGGGCCATGAACATTCACAGCGTGCGCTTCGTTCGCCCGACACTGGGCGCACTTTGCGTTGCTTCGCTTGCGACGCTTTACGCGTGCGGCGGCGACGCCTGCTTCGGCTTCGACGGATGTTTCAACGAAAACGGCATGCAGACCATCTCCCTATCCGGCACGGCCGCCACTGGCCGGGCGCTGGCGAGTGCGATGGTCAACGTCGATTGTGCGCAGGGTTCGGGCGCTACCCTGTCGGATGGCGGCGGGCACTACAGCATCACGTTCAATGCCACGCTTCCCTGTGTCATCTCCGTGAGTTCCGGCGGCACGACGCTGCATTCGCTGGCATTTGCCGGCGGCACGTTCAATGCGACGCCCGAGACCGAGCTGATGCTGGTTTACCTCGCTTCGCAGCTGGGTACGAACACGGCCCATCTGATCGGGGATTTTCCGGGCAATTCGCGCTTCCAGCAGGTGCTGGAAAATCAGACCGACGTGCTGGCCGCGCAAGCGGCAGTCGTCACGAACCTCCAGCAGCGCTATGCGGTCACGCTGACGGCGCCGGCGTTTCTGACGACGCCGTTCGTCGTCGGACAAGCGGGCGTTGACAGCGATCTCGGCGCGCTCGCGGGAGCGGGCGCGATCGACGCAGACGGTATGCCCGATCCGGTCGCTGTGTCGTTGTTGTTGCAGGCGGGGGCGGCTCATCCGTTGTAAGCGATGTTGATGTCGGCGATGCGATTGAATGCCGGTGGTTTGGGTTTTGGAGGAGGGGGCGCGGAAATGCATCGCAGGAGCGGGCCATTCCCGCCGGGAACTCTCAAAGCTCACGCATAAGGCTGGGATCATTGGCCTGTAGGTTTTTATAATCGGATCGGGCCGGAGGCGACCCACAAGGGACGGCCGCGGCGACCGGAAGCGGCCGTTGCACGCGCCGTTCCGCGTAACGGTGCTATAAATGCGGTGACCCCGAGTTCTCCCGTTGGAATCGGATATGCTCCCGCTCTCTTCATCCCCGGGGCGCTTCAGGGAAGCCGGCCACGCCCCCGCCGCGCCTTCTCATTCGGCATCCTGACAGACGTATTTCAATCCGATGTGGGAATCGGCGAAACGAAAGCGGGATCGCTGCGCCGCTCGCACGTCGTCCTCGGCTGCGGCCGGTAAAAACAAAACCCGGCGATCCTGACCGGATCACCGGGTTTTTCGTTTGCGCGCTTCTTGTTTTGTCGATCCCGCCGCATTCGGACGGGCGTGCCTGCATTATCGCGAAACGATACCAAGGTGCTACCGAAATAGTTTTTATTCCGGACAGACGATGCGCGGTCTGCCGGGCGCCGTTTCGGATCGACGGCGCACGATTTGCCGAAGCCGATGTCCGCCGCGCGTGCCCCGCTTGCCGCCGCCGCGGCAATCCGCGGCGGCCGGTTCGCAGTCAGCCGGCCCTCGTTCGACGGTCACAGGCCGAGCGTGCCGCTCTTGCTCGTGCCTCCGATGATCGGCGCGCAGACGGTAAGCCTGTAGTCCAGCTTCTTACCGGGCACGTCGAGCGTCAGATCGACTTCGGACTTCAGCTTGTCGACCGCGCCGCCGAACTTGCCGCTCGGATGCGCGGGGTTCAGCGTGCAGCCGCCGATCAACTGCCGCGCGATGTACAGCTCGGCCGTCGCGGAAGCCGGTTTCCCGCTGACGCGAAACTCCAGCGTGACCGGACCGATCGTCACCGAATGTCCGGACGCGTTGAAAATACTCTCGTCGAGCTGGTCGGCCCGAATATGTGCGAGCAGGTCTTGGTTCATGCCCGTTCTCTGTTGTTGTCGTCAGGCGATCGATCGGAGCGGAAGCGCGGCGTTCGCCGGCTCACTCGGCGTCGAGCGTCGCCGCGGGCGCTTGCGCGGCGTCATGACAGAACAGCCCGACGCTGACGGGAATGATCCCGTTCGCGCCACGGATGAAGATCTCCTTGTGATACTGACTCTCGAACGAGCAAGTCGGCGTCCGGTACTTCTTGACGCTCGGCGACGGGCGTCCGGCGATGCCCACCACCTGGAGGAGCACCCCGCCGATGAAGCCGGGATCGTGCGCGAGGTGAATGTTGCCGACGAAGAGCGGCGCTTCGCCTTCCGCGATGATATGGAAGAAGCCCGGCACGTGCGGGCTCAAGGCCGTATACATAGCCTTTGCGCTCGCGACCGAGACGAGGACCCGGCGTGGTTGGATGATGTCCGACGAACTCATGTTGGTCTCCACGCGCCGCTTCCCGCAGCGTCATGTATCGAGAGAAGCATCGTTGCCGGCATGCGGCAGTGCCGGTGAAACGAACAGTACGGCGGCGGGGCGGCGAAATCCATTACACTCGATTACGTCGCGCGCGACGGGCGGTGTGCGGTGGATCGTGGGTCTGCGGCGCGCCTCGGTTCGCATCGACGCATGCAGCCGCGGCTCGATGCGAAATCGATTTCGCCGCCGCGTGTCGCCAAGCAATTCCGCCGGCATGCACACGTGCACACATGCACGCACGAAATCGTCCCGATTCCGATCGACGTATTCATCGACCGTGACAGTCGGCAATGAATGCGATGTCGCCGACATTCGCAATCGCGAAGCATCGGGATCGAAACACATTCAACGCGGCGCGTCGCGCATTTGTCTCTCGATAATCGCGATGCGGCGCGCTCGTTTCGAGAGACCGGCGGACTTGCGATAAAAAAACCGGCGATCCGTTGCCGGACGCCGGGTGCTTTCGTTCGCTTGTTCTTGTTCGGCGATTTTCTGGCTTTTAAAGCGCTCGTCTCCGATTGTCGTGCAAACGATTCGGAATGCGGCGTTCGCCGCCGCCGGCCGGTTCCGACCCGGCCGGCGCGCCGCGATCACGCGGCGTCGAGCGCCTGCAGGAACGCGTCGGCTTCTTCGTGCGGGATCTGCTTGACCTCGACGACCTCGGTCTTGTTGCTGCCGTGGACGACGATCGTCGGATGGAATACGCCCTGGAACGTATGTCGCACCCGGTATGGCTGCGTGCCGCTCGACAGCGGCCCCGTCCAGCCCATCACGTCCACCTTCAGTCCGCCGACGAAGTGTGGATCGCGTACCAGTTGAATGCCAGTCGTGAAGCGAGGCGCGTTGCCTTCCACCTCAACGATGAGGGCGCCGGGTACGCGCAGGCCCAGCCACACGTACGTGGCGCGCGCTTTTTCGAACGGCTCGGGTCCATAGAATCCCATGATGGTCTCCAAACGCTAGATATCCGTCACATTTTCGGAATATTGAATCTTCGCCGGCATACGGATGTGCCGGTGAAACAAAACGTAGGCGAGACGATCAACGAAATCCATTACATCCAATTACGCCTTGTCGCTGATGCGGCGCTTGCCTATGATTCAACAGAATCTGATATTCGACCGTCAATCATTCACATAAGACGCGCACGATATCCATATAGCGGTGCCACAGGTTGTCGTGCATTTTTCCGCAGGTCGACGAAATGGCGTTATTGGAAAACGGTCTTTCCGGGGAAGCCTGTCTGCTGCGCGCGCACCACGTATTGGGTCGCGATCCGCAGCGCTGCGACACGGTCATCGCCGATCCTTACGTGTCGCGCATCCATGCGAGCATCTGCTGGGCGGCGGGGCAGTGGGAACTGCACGACCACGGCCGCAACGGCACGTTCGTGTCCGGGAGATTCGTCGGCGAAGGCGAACGGGTCGTGCTGACCGACGGCGACCTGATCCAGTTCGGCAGCGCCGGCTCGGTTCGCTGGCGGGCCCGTCATCTCGGCGAGCCCGTCGACATGCTGTGGCCGCTGCGTTCGCCCGCGCAGCCGATCACGCTCGATCGCGCGCAGGCGCTACCGGGCGCGGCGATCACCGTCAGCCGCTCCGCGCAGGGCGACTGGCTCTGCGACGACACGGCGCCGCCGCGCGTGCTGCACGATGGCGATGCGGTGATCTGCGGCGATTTCGCATGGCAATTGGTGCTCGCGCATCGCAGCATGACGGCCGCGCTGCCGCGCGCCGCGCAGGATGCGACGCTGCCGCAGCGAATCGACTTCACGGTGAGCCGCGACGAGGAGCACGTGACGGCGACGCTGCACACGCGCGGCGGCGTCGTCGATCTCGGCGCGCGCGCCCATCACTACTGTCTCGTGACGCTCGCACGCGCGCGTTTCGCCGATGCTCAAGCGGGCTACGACGCCGCGTCGCAGGGCTGGATCGAGCTCGACGTGCTCGCACGCATGCTCGGTCTCGACGAATCGCACGTCAACGTACAGATCCATCGCGCCCGCACGCAATTCCTGCCGCTCCTGTCCCCCGGCTCTCCCGAGCTCGTCGAGCGCCGCCGCGGCGGCGTGCGGTTCGGCGCGCTCGCGTTCCGCGTCGTGCGCGGCGACCGGCTCGAATGCCAGTCGGTCGAGGCCGACGCTTTCGCGCCGATACCCGAACCGGCCGCGCGCGGCGCATCGACGTTCGTCTCGCCCGCCCCGCTGGGCTGAGCGGCACTTCATGTCTTCTTCCGTTCTGGCCGAACGCGCGCACGCCGGCAATCGCCACGCGTCGCGCATGCCGGCGCCGCCGCTGCCCGGCGAAGGCGATGAGCTGCAGGGCGAGCATCGCTACCGGCTCGGCGCCGTGCTCGGCGAAGGCGGCGCGGGCCGTGTGCATGAAGCGAGCCGGCTCGACACGTCGCAGCGCGTCGCCGTCAAGCTGCTGCGTGAGGATGCGCCGCGCGGCGTGCGCGAAAGCGCCCGCCTGCGCGCGCGCTTTCGCCGCGAGATGGCGCTGTGCGCGCGGCTGTCGCATCCGAACGTCGTCGCGCTGCTCGACAGCGGCGAGACGCCGGACGGCGTGCTGTTCGCGGTGTTCGAGCACGTCGCGGGCCGCACGCTGCGTGCGCTGCTCGCGGCCGACGGCGCGTTGCCCGCCGAGGCGACGGGCGCGCTGATGGCGCAGGTGCTCGACGGTCTCGCGCACGCGCACGCGAGCGGCGTCGTGCATCGCGATCTGAAGCCGCAGAACGTGATGGTGACGACGATCGACGGCGAGCCGCGCGCGAAGATCCTCGACTTCGGAATCGGCGCGCTGCTGCCGGATGCGCATGCGGCCGACGAGCTGACGCTCACCGCGACGACCGAGGTGCTCGGCTCGCCGCAGTATTGCGCGCCGGAGCAACTGCGCGGCGAGCCGCCGACCGCGAAAAGCGACTTCTACGCGTGGGGCCTGATGGTGATCGAATGCCTGACCGGGCATCCGGTGATGCAGGGCGCGAGCGTCGCGGACGTGCTGTATCAGCATCTGAGCCCTGTCGATGTCGCGCTGCCGCCTGCGATCGCCGCGCATCCGATCGGCGACGTGCTGCGCGATGCGCTGAACAAGGATCCGCGGCAGCGTGCGGAATCCGCACAGGCGCTTGCGAACCGGTTTCGCGCGATCCATTTTCCGGCGCTCGTCGGCGGCTTGCGCTACGGGCCGCGCGCGCAGGCGGAGCCGGGTGTCGCGTACAGCGAGCGCGGCGGGCAGACCGCCGTCGACGCGCCCGTCGGACGGCGGCAGGTCACTGCGCTGTGCTGTCGCGTCGCGGTCGTCGCGGACGGCGCGCAGCCGGACGACGCGGCGGCGGCCGAAGAGGCGCTCGATGCGTTCCACGCGCACTGGCTCACACGCTGCTCGGACATTGCGGTGCGCTATGGCGGCCATGTCGCGGGCGCGCTCGGCGACACGCTGCTGTTCTACTTCGGCTATCCGGAAGGGATCGATCGGCCCGCGCAGCGCGCGTGCCGCGCGGCGCTCGAAATGACGCGGCAGGCGGGGCAGGCGGCGAGCGCGCCGCAGCCGGTGGCCGACGGCGCGGGTGAGCCCGCGTGGCGCGTCGAGATCGCGGGCGCGATCCATGTCGGCACGGCGCTCGCGAATGCGCGCGGCGCGTCGGGCGGCGCGATCGCGAGCGCGGCCGTCGGCCTGCAGCGCGTCGCGCAGCCGGGCCGCATCCTGTTGAGCGACGAAGCGGCGCGCGCGCTCGAGCGTCACGTCGACGCCGCGGCGACTCCGCTCGCGTTCGCCGCGCCCGGCGCGGCGCCGCAACCGGTGCGCGAGCTGCTCGGCGAGCGCTACGAGCGCGGGCCGTTCGAGTCGCTCGAACTCGGCGACGCGGCGCCGATCGTCGGACGCGATCGCGAGCAGGCGGCGCTCGCGCGCGCGTGGCGCGACGCGGTGCGCGCAGCGGCGGGCGGCAAGCACGCGGCCGCGCGGCGCGCGACGCTCGTCGTCGGCGAGCCGGGGATCGGCAAGTCGCGGCTCGTGCACGCGCTGCGCGAGACGGTGCGTGCGCAGCACGGCGCGTGCGCCGCGTGCGTGTGCCTGCCGGAGCAAACGAACCACGCGCTGTTTCCGATCCTGCGCTTCGTGCGTGCGCACTGGCAGCTCGATGCGGGCGATCCGCAGGCGCTCGACCGGATGCTCGAAGTGTTCGACGGCGATCGCGCGTCCGCGCGCGCGACGCTCGCCGCGTGGCTCGGCCTGCCGGGCGGTGCCGACAAGCTGCGCTGGTCGGGCGCGCGGCAGCAGCAGGCGCTCTTCGACGTGCTGTGCCAGTTGCTCGGCTCGCTCGGCGGCGGCGGTCCCGTGCTCCTGATCGTCGACGACGTGCAATGGGTCGACAGCGCGACAGGCGATTTTCTCGACGCGCTCGCGCATCACCCGGCCTGCGCGGCGGTGTGCGTCGTGCTGACGTCGCGGCCGGAACAACTCGAGCGCTGGCGCGGCGGCACCGAGCGGCTCATGTTGCGCCGCCTGTCGGCCGCCGCGACGCGCAACCTGATCGTGTCGCTGATGCCCGATGCCGGCGCGGACCGCGCGGCGCTCGACTTCCTCGTGAAGCGCACGGGCGGCGTGCCGCTGTACGTCGAGGAAACGATGCGCGCGCTCGCTTTCGGCGGCATCGCGCCGGCGGCAGGCGGGCGCTTGCCGGATCTCGCCGAGGCGGGGCGCTGCCCGCTGCCTGGCAGCCTGCGCGAGACGCTCGAGCTCGCGCTCGAACACGCGGACGACGCGCTCGACACCGTGCAGCTCGCCGCGACGATCGGCCTCGAAGTCGACGCGCGGCTGCTCGCCGACGCGTCGCCGCATGCGGGCGCGGCGCTCGACGATCGTCTGAGGCGGCTGCTCGAAGGCCGCGTGCTGTACGCGCAGCACCGGATCGGCGGCGCGACGTACGTGTTCCGTCACGCGCTGCTGCGCGAGGCCGCGTATGAATCGATGCCGGCCGCGATGCGCCGCGCGAATCACCGGCGTGTCGCGCAGGCGTTGCTCGCGCGTCCCGCGGGCGGCGATCCGGCGGCGCGGTCCGCGAGCATCGCCGATCATTTCGCGCACGCGCATGCGTTCGCCGAAGCGGTGCCGCACGGCATTGCTTCGGCGCGCCGCGCGCTCGAGCGTGCGCTGCACGACGACGCGATCCGCTATGCGGGCGCCGTGCGCGGCTGGCTGCTGCATTGCGATTATCCGGGGCAGGAAGAAGATGCGGTCGCGGTCGACCTGACGCTCGCGCACGCGCAGATGGCGCGCGACGGCTGGGGCGAGCCGCGCGTGCGCGAGCACACCGACCGCGTGCTGTCGCGCGTCGGCGCGCTGCGCGACGCGAAGGCGGCGGCGAGCGCGTTGTGGACGGTCGCCGTGTATCACCACGTCGCGGGCGATCGTGCGGCGGTGCGCCGCATCGGCGCGCAGCTGTCGGATCTCGCGCGCGCGTCGGCGCTCGCGGATCTCGGCGTCGCCGCCGACACGCTGCGCGGGATGAGCCTCTGGATCGACGGCCACTACACGCTCGCGCTCGACGCGTTCGATGCGGCGCTCGCCGCGTACGACCCGCGCCGCGACGCCGACCATCGCCGCACGTTCGGCCTCGATACGCGCGCCTGGGCGCTGACCGCGCGCGCGAGCGTGCTGTGGGGCATCGACGACGACGTCGCGCATACGCTCGCGCTCGCGCACGATGCGGTCCATCTCGCGACCTGCAGCGATCATCTGCCGACGATCGGCGTGACGATGATGTATCTCGCGCGGATGCAGCAATGCGCGGGCGATCGCGACGGCGCGCGCGTGACGTCGGACGCGGTGCTGCGGCTGTCGCGCTGCTACGGGCTCAATGCGGTCGAGCGCTACGCGGCCGTCGTGCACGCGTGGTGCGGCGGCGATCGCGACGCGGCGCTCGCGAACGTCGACGCGCTGCGCGTATCGGGATGCTTGCTGGGACTCACTTATTACGCGTCGGTCGTCGCCGACATCGACGCCGCGCGCGGCGATTGGCATGCCGCCGTTGCGACGCTCGACGAGTGTCTCGCGCTCGCCGAATCGACGGACGAGCGCTACTACGTCGCTGAACTGCTGCTCAAGAAAGCGCGCTGCGTGCACGAAGCGCACGGGCGCCGCGCGGGCGACGCCGTCGAGGCGTTGTGCGTGCAGGCTGCCGCCGTCGCGAAGCAGGGCGGCATGGCTCGAATCGTGAAGAAAGCGCAGGCGGAGCTGCGCGAGTTGCAACGAGAACTCCGTTCAACCACGGGAGAAGAGCGATGATGGACCAAGGCCCTAATATGCCGTCGTACGACCAGTTTCTCGAATACCGCGCCGTGATCGTGCAGGCGATCGCGGCGGCCTGGCACGACCCGAAGTTTCGCGCGCAACTGATCGACGACCCGGTCGAAGCGCTGCACGAGTACTTCGACTATCGGTTCCCGATGAAGATGCATCTGAAGGTGCATGAGGACAGCGCGACGTGGGCGCCGCGTATAAACGGCGGCTGGACGACGAACGAGACCAACACGCTCGAGCTTGCGCTGCCGCCGGCGCCGCCGCCGGAAGAGCGGGCGGCCGCGCTCGCCGCGTACAACGCGAAGCACATCAGTCTGTTTGGACCGGACCGCAAGGAGATCTGACATGGCCGACAACAACGCAGTCCCCTCGCAGGAATCGATGCTCGAGTTTCAGGAAGTCTATCTGCGCGCGATCGCGCTGTCTTGGGAGAACGATGAGTTCAGGAAGAAGCTGCTCGCCGATCCGTACGACGCGCTCGAACGCTATCTCGACTATCGCTGTCCATGGATCCTGAATCTCAAGATCGTCGAAGCGAACCCGAAAGACGGATATGGCTGGAAGCCGCATACGCGGCGCTGGCACCTGCCGGTCAACGCGATGAGCGTCGGCATCCCGACGCGGCCTGGCGAACTCGCCGACGAGGGCATCGCGCTCGCCGCGTATAACGACGCCGGACCTGCCTATCTGTTCACCTGCTGCTGAGCCGTTCATACGGCAACGGGCGGCGCGGCCCGAAGCGTTTCGCTCGCGGGTCGCGCCGCCCATTCCGATCGCGGTATCCGATACGGGGTGACGATGCTCGAAGACTTCTCGCGCGTACTGCGTTTCAAGCCGCATCTGCTGGTGCGCGACGCCGGTCCCGGCGCGTTGTACGTGGTGGACGAATTCAGACGCTCGGTGCTGCCGGGCGACGTGTTTCCCGCACTGGCCGCGTGCATCCGCGACGGCCTGACGATCGCGCAGACATTCGCGACGCTGGCCGTGCGGTTTTCAGAATGGGAGGTGCTCGCCGCGCTCGATCATCTCGTGCGGCGCGGCTACGCGCGCGCCGACGCGCCGAGCGAGCGCGACGCCGCGATCGGCTTCTTCGAGCGTACGGGCGTCGACGGCGATGCGGCGAGCGGCATCGCATCGCGGCTCGCGGTCGCCGTCGAAGCGTTCGGCGTGGATCCGCGTGCGCAGCGCGATGCGTTCGCCGCGTGCGGGATCGACGTCGCGCCGGATGCGCCGATGACGATCGCATTGACCGACGGATACGACCGCGCCGAATTGATCGATGCCGCCGAACGCGCGGCCGCGCGAGGCGGCGCGCTCTTCGTCGTCGCCCCCGGTCGCGTGGAGCCGCTGCTCGGGCCGTTGATCGGCCCGCTCGCGGCATCGCCCGGCGCGGCCGATGCGCCGCCTTGCATCGAATGCGTGCGCTACTGGACGGCGCTCAACCGTCCGGTCGAAGCGCTGCTCGCACGCATGCACGGCAGCGACGCGGCGCGTCTGCCGCCCGTGCACAGCCGCGCGAGCGCCGCCGCCGTCGCGGCACTCGTCGCATCGTTCGTCGAGCAGCTCGCGGTGAATGCGCAGCGTCGTCGTCATGCGGGCACGCACATCGTGTCGCTGCGCATCGATACGCTCGCGACCGCCGCGCATCGCGTGGTCCGGCGGCCGCAATGCCCGCGCTGCGGAAATCCGGCGTGGATGCGCGAGCAGGCCGAGCGTCCGGTGACGCTCGCCGTGGCGGACGCGGGCGAGGGCGCGCGTCGCGAAGGCGGCTATCGGACGCTCGCCGCGGGCGAACTCTTCAAACGCTACGGACATCTGATTTCTCCGGTGAGCGGCCCGATCGCCTACCTGCATCCGATGCCGGGGCGCAACGCCGGCATGCGGCACGTGTACGTCGCGGGCTATCTGGTGTGTCCACAGAGCGCGCCGCGCGAGAACCGGTTCGACAAGCTGTGCTCGGGCAAGGGCGCGAGCGACGCGCAGGCGCGCGCGAGCGCGCTCGCCGAGGCGCTCGAACGGTTCAGCGGCGTTTATCAGGGCGACGAAGCGGCGCTGCGCGGCAGTCTCGCGGAACTGTCCGCGCAGGCGCCGCCGGGCGGCGGGCCGATCGACGTCAACGCGCTGCAGCAGTACAGCGATCGCCAGTTCGAACGGCGCGAGCGCCACAACGCGACGACCGATGATCCGCGCAAGCAGGTGCCGCGGCGCTTCACGTCGCACAGTGTGATCGACTGGACGCCCGCATGGTCGATCGCGACGGGCGTGCGGCGGCTCGTGCCGCTCGGTTATTGCTATGCTGAAGCGCCCGCAACGAGCGGGGCCGCCTATTGCGTGCCCAACCCGAACGGTTGCGCGGCGGGCGCGTGCATCGAGGAAGCGATCTTGCAAGGTTTGCTGGAGCTCGTCGAGCGTGATGCGGTCGCGATCTGGTGGTACAACGAACTTTGCCGGCCGAGCATCGACATCGCGAGCTTCGGCGATCCGTACTTCGACGCGCTGGTCGCCGAATACGCATCGCTCGGCTGGCGTCTGTGGGCGCTCGACATCACGCACGACCTGCGCATTCCCGTCTTCGTCGCGCTCGCGCGCGAAGCCGCGACGGGGCGCTTCTCGATCGGCTTCGGCTGCCATCTCGACAGCCGGATCGCGCTGCAGCGCGCGCTCACCGAAGTGAACCAGCTGCTCGACGTCGGCGCGTCGGCGCCGCCGCCATGGGACGTCGACAAGCTGTCGAGCGACGCGTTCCTCCATCCCGACGCCGCGCTGCCGCCGACGCGCGCATCGGCGCGCGCGACGAGCGCCGCCGCCGATCTGAAGGGCGACATCGAGCGATGCGTCGCACGGCTGTCGGCGGCGGGAATCGATACGCTCGTCGTCGACAAGACGCGGCCCGACATCGGCCTGCCGGTCGTGCAGGTGATCGCGCCTGGCCTTTGCCACTTCTGGCCGCGCTTCGGCGCGCAGCGGCTGTATTCGGTGCCTGTCCTCGAAGGCTGGCGCGAGCAGCCGCGCGACGAAGACGCACTCAATCGCGCGCTGCTGTTTCTGTAGCGGCGAGTCCGGCGGCATCGGCCGCCGGAATCAGGAGCGCCGCGCCCGGTTCGCGTGCGCGGCGCGTTCGCATCGATTCCATTCGACAAGGAGCGCACGACATGACTCACGCGCCGAACCAGCCGTTCGCCCGCCCGTCGCGGTTTGCCGAAGCGGAGTGGCAAGCGCGCGTTCAATTGGCGGCCGCGTATCGGATCGTCGATCATCTCGGCTGGAGCGAGCTGATCTACAACCACATTTCGCTGCGCGTGCCGGGCGAAGACGCACACTTCCTGATCAATCCGTTCGGGCTGCATTATCGCGAGGTCTGCGCGTCGAATCTCGTGAAGATCGATCTCGACGGCAATCCGATCGGCCATGCGGACTGGCCGATCAATCCGGCCGGCTTCACGTTTCATGCGGCGATTCATGCGGCGCTGCCCGGCGCGCATTGCGTGATGCACGTGCACACGACGCCGACGATGGCCGTCTGCGCGTCGCGGCACGGACTGTCGTTCTCGAACTTCTACGCGGCGCAACTGCACGGCAAGGTCGCTTATCACGATTTCGAAGGCATCACCGTGCGGCTCGACGAAGGCAAGCGGATCGTCGACAGCGCGGCGGGGCGTCCGGTGCTGCTGCTGCGCAATCACGGGCCGGTTACGATCGGCGGCACGCTCGCACACGCGTTCTCGCTGATGTGGCTGCTCAATCGCGCATGCGAAGTGCAGGTCGCGACACACGCGGTCGGCGCGCCGCTCGAGATCGGCACGCCGATCCTCGAAGCGTGCGCGCGCGATTCGCTGAACCTCGATCCGCGCTACGGCGCGGGACAGGATGCGTTCGACGCGCTGCAGCGGATCGTCGATCGGATCGATCCGAATTACCGCGGCTGAATGCGGCGGCAGCGGATTGTTTCGATCAAAATCGTTCACCGGATCGACTTCAAATATAGAGAATCAATTGAACCGGAACGTCGGCATTCGGAAGTGAAATTTAATGGTTTATGTTTTAATTTTCGATTTCATTCGATGATTTTCGTATGCGAGTGCGGCAGGAACGTTCCGATTCGTTTTCATCGGATGCATAGTGGAACCGCGCGCCAGGCGTGACGGATACGAAAAAATGGATCGCCGTGCGAAGCGCCGGTTAATTCGAAATGAATTACGTCATCCAGCCCACACACTCGTGCCTTGATGTCGTGGATGATCGCATCAAATTGAATGGGCGAAAATTGAAATCGATTTGGCATCCGAATTTCAGATTGATCGATTAATAGAACGCGCCCTCGAAATGATCGCGGCTTGCCGCTTTCGGTGATGCATCGATGGCTTCCGTTCCGAGTCGACTGTCCGGCGGTCCGGGCGCATGGCGCGTTCGGTGCGCGCGCTCGGCCATTGCGGCCGCGCTGACGGCGGTGTTGCTCGGTATGGCGCTGCTGTCGGTCGAGCTTCGCGAAATCGCGCGCGGCCATGCGTATTTTGCGGTACCGGCGAGCATCGGCGCGCGCGTGCTTCGCTGCATGGACGTCGCGGGTCGTGTCGGAGCGGCATCGTTGCCGAGCGCGGCGTCGATGGGCGCGGCGGCTGACTTAGATGCGATCCAGCGTGTGTTCGGCAGAATCGGCACGCGCGAAACGCGCGCACGCGGTGCGACGTGCATGGCGAACGCGACGGCGTCGGACGAACTGCTTGCGTGGCGGTCCGGGCGTGCGCTTGCGTGCAAGGTCGCGCTGTCCGCGTGGGCCGATGCGCTCGATCGCGGCGTGGGCGTCGACGTCGCGCCGCGCGCCGTTTCGAATTCGATGCCTCGGCAGTCCGATGCGGGCGCCGCGGCGGTCCCCCACATGCAATCGTATTCGGACATGATCCATTCGACGCTTCGCGAACCGGCCGCCATCGTGCTCGCACTCGGCCTGCTCGGCATGATCGTGCTCGCACTGCTGCCTGTCTTTCGGATCAGGCGGCTCGCGCTTCGCCTCGGCGAAGCGGAAGGCGCGCTCGCGATGAGCGAAGCGCGCACTCGCGCGGCGCTCGTCGCCGTCGGCGACGGCGTGATCTTCACCGGCCGGGCGGGGCGCGTCGAATGCCTGAATCCCGCCGCGGAGCGACTGATCGGCCTGCTCGCCGACGATTGCCGAGGGCGGCCGCTCATCACGACGTTGAGGCTGTCGCGCGCGAATGGCGACGCGGCCGATCCGCCCGATTCACCCGAATCGCCCGATGCGTCGCTCGGCGATCTCGAGGACGGCGGAAGCTGCGACGTGATGCTGCATCGCACGGACGGCGGCGAGATCGCCGTGCGTGCGACGGCGTCGTCGATCGCGCCGACGTCCGAGCGCACGCGCGGCAGCGGCCGCGTGCTCGTGCTGAAGAGCCTCGCGACCGAGCATGAGTTCGTGCGTCGTCTCGCGTGGCAGACGACGCATGATCCGCTCACCGGCCTGCCGAATCGCACCGAATTCGAACGTCACGTCGATTTCGCGCTTGCGGGAGGCGCGCGTGGACCGGTCGCGCTGCTGTTCGTCGATCTCGATCGCTTCCGGATCGTCAACGACACGTGCGGCTATGGAGCGGGCGACGCGATGCTCGCCGCGCTCGCCGCGCGCCTCGTCGCGTGCGCGGCGTCGGGCGACGTCGTCGCCCGGCTCGGCGGCGACGAATTCTGCGTGCTGCTCGACGCGTGCGACGAAGCGGCGGCCGTTTGCGCGGCGGAGCGGCTGCGCGCGAGCGTCGACGGCTTCGTGTTCGTCTGGGACGGCCAGCCGTTCTCGGTGACGGCGAGCGTCGGCGTCGCGCTGCTCGGTACGCCCGAACGCGCGCGGCGCGTCGAGGATGCGGTGCGCCTCGCGGGCATTGCGTGCGACGTCGCGAAAGCGCGCGGACGCAACCGCGTGCAGCTTGCCGATCCGCTCGATCGCGAGCTCGCGCATCACATCAGCGACGTATCGTGGTGCGCGCGCGTGAGGCAGGCGCTCGAATACGACGATTTCTGCCTGTATGTGCAGCCGATCATCGATACGGCGACGCACGGCGTGACAGGCTTGCCGCATGCAAGCCGCGGCGAGCTGCTGTTGCGGATGGGAACGCTCGGCGCGCGCGAAGGCATTGCGCCGCCCGGCCTGTTCATTCGCGCGGCCGAGCGCTACGGGCTCGTGACCGACATCGACCGCTGGGTCGTGCGCACCGTGCTCGACGCGCTCGCGCGCACGCCGTACCGGCGTTTCACCGAATACGCGATCAATCTGTCCGGGATGTCGATCGGCGATGAACGCTTTCTCGGCTACGTGCTCGGCCAGTTCGCGCGGACGGGCGTCGCGCCCGCGCTGATCTGCTTCGAGATCACCGAGACGGCCGCGATCGCGAACCTGGCCGGCGCGCTGCGCTTCATGCACGAACTGAAAGCGCTCGGCTGCCGATTCGCGCTCGACGATTTCGGTGCGGGGATGGCGTCGTTCAGTTATCTGAAGCAACTGCCGGTCGAGTATCTGAAGATCGATGGCAGCTTCGTGACGGACATCGCGAACGATGATGCGGCGAGCCTCGGCATCGTCGCGTCGATCAACGACATCGGTCACGCGATGAACTGCAAGACGATCGCCGAGTACGTCGACAGCGCGGCGACGCTGCAAAAGCTCACCGCGCTCGGCGTCGACTATGCGCAGGGCTATTACATCGGCCGGCCCGTTCCGTGGAGCGAGGCGATGTGTTCGTAGGGGCCGTCATTGCGACCGGCGATGCGCGTTCGCAAGCCCGCCGTTCGCGTGAACGGACCTGGGCGCCGCGTGCGCCGCAGACGAGCGTCGTCCGTCAGCCGTCCGCGGCGGGCCGCGGCGCCGGGCGCGCGAAGATCGACACGCGGCGCCGGTACAGCACGTACGCGAGCGTCGCGGCGACCGTGGTCTCGGCGATCAGCACCGCGGCGGCCGCGCCCTGCTCGGCGAAGAACTTCGCGAGGATCGGCAGCAGCGCGACGTTCAGCACGCCGGAGGAAATCAGCACGCGGCTGAACGCGGTCTTCATGCCGAGCGGCAGCATCGTTTGTACACCGAACAGATCGGTCATGCCGGCCATGAACGGAATGAACGCCATGCAGCGCAGCACGCCGACGGTCGGCTCGTAGGTCGGGCCGTACAGGATATGCACGGCAAGCGGCGCGAGCGCGAAGATCGTCAGCGAAATCGCGAGCACCATCGCGCCCTGCACGACGAGCAGCTTGCGCAGGAACGACATCGCGTCTTCGCGCGCGTGATGCATCAGGTAGCTGACGTGCGGATACGCGGCCGCCTTCAGCGGCTGCAGCAGGCTGATCGCCGAGCGGATCAGCTTGTCGCCGGCGGCGAAGTAGCCCGCCGCGACGTTGCCCGACACGAAGCCGAGCAGCACGGTGTTCGTCGACGCATAGAACGCGACCGACGTCGACGCGAGAAACACCTGCCAGCCGCCCTTGAGCGACGCGGCGACGTCGACGGCGCCGATGCGCACGAATTCGACTTCGCGCTGCACGATCAGATAGCCGAACACGAGCACGCCGCAGACGAGCGGCACGGCGGCGTTGATCGCGACCGCATCGATCAGGTCGGCAGGCGATCGTACGAGCAGATACATCGCGGGCACGCTGAGCGCGCGGCACACGAACAGCGTGATGCTGTAGATGCGCAGCTTCTGGATGCCCTGAAAATACCAGCCGGGCGTGAGCGCGGCGCCGACCGTCATCCCGAAGCCGATGACGAGCAGCGTGCGATCGAGCGCGAAGCGGTCGATCGTGAACGTGAGCCCGAGCAGAATCGCGAAGCCGGCCACCGTGATCGCGGCCTGCGCGGCGAAGGTCGCCCAGAAGATCTTCGAACGCGCGGCGAGATCGTCGCGCGCGAGCGCGACGCGCGGCGTCGCGGTCAGATCGAAGCTGTAGTTCGTGAAATTGATGAAATACGTGATGACGGCGAGCACGAGCGACAACTGTCCGTATGCTTCCGGCCCGAGCACGCGCGTGAGGAGCGGCAGCGTGACGAGCGGCACGACATAGGTCGAGATCTGCAGCGTCATCAGCAGCAGGAAGTTCTTGCGGACGGTCGTCATGCGTGGCCTTCGCGTCGCACGGGCGACATCTTGGCGCGTGCGCGCGTGGCGCACGCGCCGGAGTGAACCGGATCAATCAATCGCATTGTGGCGCGAGTTCCCGGATTTCGTCGGCGCTCAGTTGCAGCAACGCGGTCAGACGCTCGGCGTAATGCCGGCGCGTGTAGAACAACCAGTCGTAGCGGCGCGGCGGATCGCGCAGATGCGCGCGCAGCGCGTCGAGCGCGTGCGCGAGGCTCGTCTCGTTGCGCGTGTAGCGGATCTTGTTGCCGATCTCGTCGCCGAAGCTCGACAGGCTGCCGACGTCGTGGACGAGCACCGGCAGCCCGATCATCGCCGCCTCGACGATCACGAGCGGCGCGTTCTCCGCCCACACCGACGGCAGCACGAGCGCATCGTGCTCGCGCAGCGCGACGAAGAGCTGCGCGTGATCGAGGCGGCCGGCAAAGCGCAGCTGCCCCGCGGCGATCAGGTCCGCGTACTTGCGTTCGAGCGCCGCGCGCTGGCCGCCGTCGCCGTAAACGGTCACGCTCGCGATGCGATCGAAGCGCGACGCGCGCGCGAGATCGAGGAATTCGTCGAGCCCCTTTTCGGGATCGATGCGGCCGACGAACGCGAGGTCGAGCTTTTCGCGATTCACGCATTTCGGTTCGCGCGGCATGAGCGCGGTGCTGACCGGATTGTGCAGCAGCGCGGTGCGCGTGATGCCGCGCTGCGCGAGCGCGTCGCGCATGTACGGGCTCGGGCAGAGCAGCAGGTCGAATACGCCGGCCGGCTGGACGAACGTATCGATCGCATGCCAATGCAGCTTCTTGATCGCGTCGTGCAGCGCGCCGCGCGGGCTCGCGCGTTCGAAGAGCCGCGTGCCGCGCGCGAGCGCGTCGAGCGGCAGCGGCGTCGCGCGTCCGCCCGGATAGGTCAACAGGTTCGGGTTGTAGAAGACGAGGTGATAGTCGTGGCACGTGAGGTACACGCGACAGCCGGCGCGCCGCTTGTAGCGCGCGATCACCGGCACGACGGAAGGCGACAGCAGATTGTGGTAGTTGTGCACGAGCACGCGCTGCGGCGCCTCGCGTCCGAGGACGGCCGCGAGCGCGCGCGCGGCGGGTGCGTTCCATGCGCGCGCCGCGCCGTTCGATGCGCCGCCGAACGCGCTTTCGTCGAACGTCGCGACTTCGACGCCCGGCTGCGCACGCAACACGTCGACCGATGTCCGGTAGACCTCTTCGGCGCCGCCCTTGCGGGCGAAATCGTTGATGACGAGTACTTTCATGCGAAACGACGCGGGCGGTCCGCCCGCGTTTGTCAGTGCTCGCCGAGCGCGCGGGCGGGCTCGGCGGATGGCTCGAGCTCGGCTGCGGCCGGCTTCGCCGCTTCGGGTATGGATTGCGCGCTCGCGCGGCCATAGCGGTCGTCGAATCGGACAATGTCGTCTTCGCCGAGATAATCGCCCGATTGAACCTCGATGATCTCGAGCGGAATCTTGCCCGGATTCTCCAGGCGGTGAACCGCGCCGACCGCGATGTACGTCGATTCGTTCTCGCTCAGCAGGAACGTTTCGTCGCCGCGCGTGACCTTCGCGGTGCCGCGCACGACGATCCAGTGCTCGGCGCGGTGATAGTGCATCTGCAGCGACAGCTGCTTGCCCGGATCGACGACGATCCGCTTCACCTGGAAGCGCTCGCCGCGATCGATCGAATCATAGGAGCCCCATGGGCGCTGCACCTTGCGATGATCGCGCACCTGCTCGTGCTGCCCGGACTTCAGGCGCGCGACGACGGTCTTCACGTCCTGCACGCGATGCTTGTTCGCGACGAGCACGGCGTCGGGCGTCTCGACGACGACCACGTCCTTCAGCCCGACGCATGCGACGAGCCGGCCCTCGGAGCGCGCGAAGCTGTCCACGGTGCCTTCGAACAGCACGTCGCCGCGCGCGACGTTGCCCGCTTCGTCCTTCGGCAGCAGTTCCCAGATCGCGTCCCACGAGCCGACGTCGGACCAGCCGGCCGCGAGCGGGACGATCACGCCCGGAATGTCGAGCTCGCGCGCGCCCGTCAACCGCTCCATCACCGCGTAGTCGATCGAGTCGGACGGACAGGCGGCGAACTCCGCCGCGTCCGCCTTGAAGAACGAACCTTCGGTCGTGCCGTTGCGCCATGCGGCTTCGCATGCCGCATGCATGTCCGGATGCAGCGCGCGGATCGCAGCGAGCCACGTCGACGCGCGCACGACGAAGATGCCGCTGTTCCACCAGTAGTCGCCGGATTGCAGGTATTGCTGCGCGAGCTCCTGATGCGGCTTCTCGACGAAGCTGTCGATCGCGTGGCCGCCTTCGACACCCTGCGAATCCGCGAGCGGCGCGCCTACCTTGATGTAGCCGTAGCCCGTCTCCGCGCGGCGCGGCAGCACGCCGAGCGTGACGATCGCGCCGTCCTGCGCGTAGCGCGCGGCTTGCGCGATCGTGTCCTGGAACGCGCGCGTGTCGGACACAGCATGATCGGCGGGCATCGCCGCGAGCACCGGATCGCCGTGATGCGCGAGCGCTTCGAGCGCGGCGAGCGTGAGCGCGGGCGCCGTGTTGCGTGCGGCCGGCTCGAGCAGGATGCGCGCCTTGAGGCCGCGTGCGCTCACTTGCGCGGCGCTCGTGAAGCGATGCTGCTCGCCGCAGACGAGCAGCAGCGTGTCGGCGAGCTCGGCGTTCGCGATGCCCGTGAGGCGGCGCGCGGTCGCGGACAGCGGCGACTCGTCGGCGATCAGATCGATCAGTTGTTTCGGATGATGCTCGCGCGACAGCGGCCAGAGGCGCGTGCCGGAGCCGCCCGCGAGAATCACGGGCAGGATGCGCGGCAGCGCTTGGCGCGGCGCGGCGGAAGTCGGGTTCATGGCGTGATCGGTCATCGGTTCATCCCGGAATCGGCCGGAAGTCGGGTGGCGAACGCATAGCGCTCGCCGTCGGCGGTGGATTCGGCATCGGCCTTGCGCTTCGCGCGCGGCGCCGATGTCGCGACGGCGCTCGCGGTCGTCGCGGCGCCGACGAGATCGAGCAGGTTGCGCACGGCCTTCGACGGGCTGCTCGCCGCGCGCAGCATGCCGACGTACGGCGCGCCATGCTCGAGATACGGTCCGTCGACCTTGCGGAAACCGAAGCGGTTGTAGAAGTCTTCGCGATGCGCGGGCGCCTGAACGCGCACCGGCGCGTCCGGCCAGCGCGCGTGCGCGGCGGCCAGCACGTGTTCGATCAGCGCGTCTATCGTCCCGTCTTCGCGATGCGCGGCGCTCGTCAGGATCTTGTCGATCGTCGTTTCGGGATCGATGTCGTCACCCGGCATAAGACGCGCATACGCGGCGATCGACGGCCGTTCGCCGCGCTTGTCGGTTGCGAACACGTGGATCGCGAATTCGTCCTTGCCGTCGATGTCGAGATACGTGTGCGCATCCTCGACGACCAGGACCGCGTTGCGTGCGCGAAGGATCATGTAAAGCTCGTTCGAATTCAGATGCCTGAATTCGCAGCATGTCCAGTCCATGATGGAGAGTCCTCGTTTCTGGGCCGCGTGCCGCGTCGTGCGGCGCGGGGTTTTGTGCGCCGCGACATGAGATGTTCCCGATGCGGCCTATGGTCGCCAAGATACGGGCGGACCTCGTGCCGTTCTGTTCGAAAGCGTACCGTGCTCGTGACGAGCGGGACGCGTCGTGCTGCATGCCGGTGTGCGCAGCGCACGCGAGTCGCTGCGCCGATCCTTGCGTACTGTGCGCTTCCGCACATAGGGCGTCCGCGCTTGTTCGGATAATGGCCGTCATGCGATGACGACGCGACACCGTGCCCGCCGCGCCGTTCGCTGACGACGCACCCTGCGTTCGATTCGACGCGCCAATGCGCACATCAAAAGGACTTCCCGCTTGAAGGTAGCAATCGTTCACGACTGGCTGGTGGTGCATGGCGGCGCGGAGCGTGTGCTCGCGCAGATGATCGACTGCTTTCCGCAAGCCGACATCTACAGCCTCGTCGATTTTCTCGACGACCGCTCGTGCCTGCGTGGCCGGCCGGTGCACACGTCGTTCGTCCAGAAGCTGCCGTTCGCGCGCAGCAAATACCGCAGCTACCTGCCGCTGTTTCCGCTCGCGATCGAGCAATTCGACCTGTCCGGCTACGACTTGATCCTGTCGAGCTCGTATGCGGTCGCGAAGGGCGTGTTGAACGGGCCGGATCAGTTGCACGCGAGCTACGTGCATTCGCCCATCCGCTATGCATGGGATCTGCAGCACCAGTACCTGAACGAAGCAGGACTCGCGCGCGGCTTGAAGTCGGCGCTCGCGCGCTCGCTGCTGCATTACATCCGCAATTGGGATGCACGCTCGGCGAACGGCGTCGATCTGCTCGCGGCGAATTCGCGCTTCGTCGCGCGCCGCATTCGTAAGACGTATCGACGCGACGCGACGGTCATCTATCCGCCCGTCGACGTCGATCATCTCGCGCTGCGCGACGCGAAGGACGACTTCTATCTGACCGCGTCGCGCCTCGTGCCGTACAAGCGGATCGATCTGATCGTCGAAGCGTTTTCGCACATGCCGTCGCGCCGGCTCGTCGTGATCGGCGACGGGCCGGAGGCCGGCAAGATCCGCGCGCTCGCGGGCCCGAACGTCATGCTGCTGGGCTACCAGCCGTTCGACGTGCTGCACGATCATCTGCAGCGCGCGAAGGCGTTCGTGTTCGCGGCGGAAGAGGATTTCGGCATTTCGCCCGTCGAAGCGCAGGCGTGCGGGACGCCCGTGATCGCGTATGGCAAGGGCGGCGTCTGCGAATCGGTGCGCGCGACGGGCACGGCGCCGACAGGTCTTTTCTATGCGAAGCAGACGTGCGACGCGCTGATCGATACGATCGACCGGTTCGAGGCGATGCCGGCGGGCGCGTTCGATCCGCACGCTTGTCGCGCGAATGCGGAGCGTTTCAGCGCCGCGCGGTTCCGCTCGGCATTCTCGCGTTTCGTGCTCGAAGGCTATGCGGTCTTGCAAGCGGAATTGGGCGAG
The DNA here is from genome assembly GCF_001523745.2 of Burkholderia mayonis. NCBI lineage: Bacteria > Pseudomonadati > Pseudomonadota > Betaproteobacteria > Burkholderiales > Burkholderiaceae > Burkholderia > Burkholderia mayonis. The sequence goes on along the minus strand of NZ_CP013386.1, from coordinate 3,319,931 downwards.
TCGTCGGGCGCCGCGCCGGCGCCGGGCGCGTCGATCGTTTCCACGACGCAAGCCGAGCCGCTTGCATCGCTGTTCCCGGCGGGCACCGCGCCCGTCGAATGCGATGCGACGACGTCGCTGCACGACGCCTCCCGGAACGAAACGCTCGCGCGCACTTGAGCGCGGACGCTTCTTCTATCTGACGTGATGCGATTACTCGTTCTGTTGACCAATTTCGGCGACCCGTTTCTTACCGCGCCGCTCGCCGTCGCGGTGTCGAGCTGGCTCGCGGCGACCGGACGCCGTCGCGCAGCGCTATATTGGGCGATCGGTTTCGCGTGCGCGGTCGGCTTGGTCGCGTCGACGAAATTCATCTACGCAGGCTGGGGAATCGGCATCGCCGCTTGGCGATTCACCGGCATGAGCGGCCACACGATGCTCGGCGCGGCCGTGTACCCGCTCGTCGCGGCGATCAGCGTGCGCGACGCCCACGTACGGCGTGCAGTGGCGGCGGGTCTTGCATTCGCACTCGCGATCGGCATTTCGCGCGTGCTGCTCGGCTTTCATTCATGGTCCGAAATCGCATCCGGCTGGCTGCTTGGCGCGGGCGTCGCGATGTCGACGGCGCGTCGCCTGCGTCGCGCCGGTGCGCGTGCCGGCGACGCGCATGCAGGCGCGGTTCGTTCGACGTCGACGCGTGCGGATCGCAACACGCACGCGTACGTCGACGCCGTCGCCGCACGACGTGCAGCGGGCGTTTCGCGATCGACGATCGCGTTCGTCGCGGCGGCTTGCACGATCGCCTTGTCGTGTTACGGACGAAGCGCGCCTGTGAGCGCATGGATTTCGCACGCCGCGCCGAAATTCGCCGAATGGAGCCGCGTCTGGCTCGACGATACGCGCTGAACGCGCGAGCCATATTCAAGCAACGCAGAGAAGCCACGCAGACATTCAATGAAACGACTCAACGGAATAACGCAAATGTCTTATCTCAATAAAAACCGGGCAGACATCGATCGATCCGGAAGGATTTGTTTCATTCATACACAAACATTACGGCGCCGCTGCGCCACAATGGGTATGCCGTGGCGAAAGTGTCCGATTCCGGCCGTGGCAATTGCCCAATAGATGGTCAACGATGGTCAAATCAAGGTTGGGAATTCGATCGTAAAAGAGTGCGAATGGTAGAGTAACTTCGACAGTCGGCTTCATGAGCATGACGTAGTAAAGCCATCTTGAGAGAGCGAGGTGATGAGGATTGCGCGGTGTGCCGCACGATCTTTCCGGACGAGTTCAACAAGCCCGGCCACGCGGGCGATTCGGCGCGTGTCGCGGCTTTCGGAGCGGACCTTGCGTCCCTTGTCCAAGGCCGCCTGCGGATCCTGCGGCGCGCCGCACGTGAAAAACGCGGCCGAAACGATACGTCGCCGCTTTCTTTGCGAAATCTAACCTTCAATCAGAGACCAAAGAGGCATCTGACGCGCGCTCCCGAACGATACGAGCGGGCGCGTCCCGGCATCGTGTACGGGCGGGGTGCGACACGCTCCCATCTCGCACGGCGTTGCCGGCAGGCGGACGATTGTCGGCTTTTGCCCACACATGGATTCGTCGAGTCACACAGTCAGTTCATTATCGGAGGCACCAGTGACGACTAGCGCGATCATCGGGGGGCTCTCCCGGAGATCTATCCGACAGCGGCCGCTGATTTACTGGACGCATCAGCCGTCGACGCTGCTGCGCCGGGAGCTCGCGCGCCGCGACTGGAAGATTTCGGTCGTCGCGAGCGCGAACCAGGTGCGCACGACGGCAGGCGAAGTCACGGGCGGCATTCTCGATCTGAGCGCCGTATCGATCGAGGAGATGAGTGCAGTCGCGTCCGTGTGCGCGTCGCTGCGCAATGTCGCGTGGGTCGCGCTCGTCGAAGCGCATCAGGCGAACGTGCCCGACGTGCGCACGCTGCTGCGCGATTACTGCTTCGACTACATCACGCTGCCGGCATCGCATCAGCGGGTCGCCGACGCGGTCGGTCACGCGTACGGCATGGAGTGTCTGTTCGCGCCGAGCACGGCGCCCATCGCGTCCGCCGACCAGGGGATGATCGGCACCTGCGATGCGATGCTGCAACTGTTCGACACGGTGCGCCGCATCGCGCGCACCGACGCGCCCGTGCTCGTGTCGGGCGAGACGGGTACCGGCAAGGAGCTTACGGCGGCCGCGATCCATCAGCATTCGGCGCGCCGCGCGGGGCCGTTCGTCGCGGTGAACTGCGGCGCGATTCCGCCGCATCTGCTGCAGTCGGAACTGTTCGGCTACGAGCGCGGCGCGTTCACGGGCGCGAGCACGCGCAAGATCGGCCACGTTGAGGCGGCGAACGGCGGCACGCTGCTGCTCGACGAGATCGGCGATCTGCCGCTCGAAAGCCAGGCGAGTCTCTTGCGCTTCCTGCAGGAGCGCACGATTCACCGGCTCGGCAGCAACGAACCCGTGCCCGTCGACGTGCGCATCGTCTCGGCGACGCACGTCGACCTGCGCGGCGCGATGAACGACGGGCGCTTTCGCGCGGACCTGTATCACCGTCTTTGCGTGCTGCGCGTCGATCAGCCGCCGCTGCGCGCGCGCGGCAAGGACATCGAGCTGCTCGCGCGGCACATGCTCGAGCGCTTTCGCGCCGATGCGCGGCACCGTGTGCGCGGCTTCTCGACTGATGCAATCTCAGCGCTCTACAAGCACGACTGGCCGGGCAACGTGCGCGAGCTCATCAATCGCGTGCGCCGCGCGCTCGTGATGGCGGAAGGGCGGCTCGTCACCGCGCACGATCTCGAACTCGACCATTGCATCGAGGTCGCGCCGCTGTCGGTCGCGGCGATTCGCAAATCGATCGAGCGGGAAGTGATCGAACTCGCGCTGCTGCGCAATCGCGGGCGTCTCGCCGGCACCGCGCGCGAGCTCGGCATCTCGCGCGCGACGCTGTATCGATGGATGGAGGCGTACGGCATCGAACGTCCGCGCAGCACCGCTTCGTCCAGTTGATGCGCCGGTGCGCCGGTGCGCCGATGCGAAAGCGGCGCGCCCGCGCGAGCGTCGTCGCCGTCAGGACGACGCGGCCGCATCGGCGGAAGCCGCGTGCGGCGCGCCGTGCCGCCTGTCGGTCGGCCGGATTCGCGGCTGCAGTCCGCGTGTCTTGTCGCCCCAGGCCGTCAACGTGTCGATGCAGAGCGCGATGACCATCTCTGCCGCCGACGTGCCGTACACCGAATGATCGAGCAGGCGGATCATCTCGACGCTCACGAGCGGCGAGCGCTTGAACGCACGGCGCGGCGAGCCGAAGTAGCGGCTCAGCTCGTCGACGCCGGGGTCGAATTCGCCGTAGACGAGCATCGTGCGGACATTTCGGTCGGTGAGCGCCTTGATCAGACCGCGCGGCGTGTCGCGTTTCGGTGGCCGGCCGAGCCGTTCGGCGAGGCGTCCCGCCGGCTCGCTCAGGCGCGCGGTGACGTGGCGACGCAGCGCGCTCAGCACGGGGCGCAGGTCGCGGCCTTCGCGCAGCAGCCGGCGCCATTTGTCCCAGTCGCGCATCGATGCGAAATAGCCGCGCGCGGAGTTCGTCTGCTGCTTGCGTGCTTCGGCGATCGTGAGCCCGCGCGGCCAGATGAAGCGCGGCAGATTGACTGCAATCACGCCGACGGTCGCGTGCGCATGCGCGGTCGCATGCAGCGCGGCGAACGCGCCCGAGCACACGCCGAACGCGACGACCGGCCGTCGGCAGCGCGCGCCGAGCCAGTCGGCGGCCGTGACGACGTCCGCGATCGCCGGATCGGAATACAGCACCACTGATTGATCGTCCGGCGCGCGCGCGCCGCTGTCGCCGATGCCTTCGATGTCGACCCGCAGCGATGCGATGCCGCGTTGCGCGAGCGTGCGCGCGAGTCGTACGCCGATGCGGCCGTCCGCGCTTCGCGGATTCGCCGCGGTGCTCGCGATCAGCAGGCACGGCGTGCCGGCGTGCGCAGGCGCGATGGGTTCGCACAGCGTGCCGACGAGCCGCTTTGCGCCGATGTAGACGAGCGTTTCGGCGACGCCGTCGAATGCGAACGTGATCGGCGAAGAGGCTTTCGCATCATGTGCGGCGCGCGTTGCATTTGAAGCGTTCGCTGCGTTGGCCGTCTCGGCGATGCGCGATGCAATCGCGATCGCCTCATTCGATGCCGGTGCGGCGGTCATGAGATCGTCGCGGGCGGCCTCAGCCGACTCCGATTCCGCCGAACGTTCGCCGCGCCCGATCCAGCGCGCGATCGATTCGAGCGCCGCGAGCGGCACGCGCGAGCGCGCGCCTTCCTGCAGCGCGTTCGGCCATTCCGGGAAAGGCTCGACGTCCGTCGACACGCCGCGCGCGACGAGCGCGGCGCGCAGCGCGGGGCCGTCGCCGTAGCCGGTATCGACGAGCAGCGCGGCGCGCGGCGGCGCGATCGTCGCCGCGACCGCGTCGTTCAGATCGACCTGCTTCAGATCGGCGACGAAATCGGCCGGGTAGCGGTGGCCGAGGATGTTGAGCCACGCTTCCTCGTGATGCTGCTCGCGGATCGCGGGCGGCGTCGTGTCGAGCCAGCGCTTCTGCACGACCGAGAGTTCGCGCAGATAGGCGCGGCCGCGCACGACAGGCGCGAGCGCGACGAACGCATCGACGGCCGGCGTGTCGTTGCCCGCGAGCGCGAGCATCGCGAACGCGGCGCCCGCGCGCAGGCCGACGAGCGTGACGTCGTCGACGGGCGCGCTGTCGCGCAGCACGGCGAGCGCGCGCCGCACGCTCGCGACGCTCGCAGGCAGCCGCCCCGGCGCGAGATCGTCGCCCGCCGAGTCGCCCGCGGACGGGTAATGAAAGCGCAGCACCCACATGCCGTCGTCGGCGAGACGCTCGGCGAGCGCGCGAACCACCTTGTGCGTCCACAACGCCTCGTGTCCGAGCGCTTCGCAAATGACAGCGCCGCGTCGCGTGCGTCCCTCATGCAGCCATCCTAAGCAATCGTCGAATCGAACTGGTCTCAATTTTCTATCCTCGAGCGAACGGTCTTGTTGGAATTCAGTGCGCGCACCTCGATCGCGGGCGGCGCAGGGCGAGCTGCGGGCGCGTCGGGCGGGTTGTCGTCGGAAGCGGGGAAACGAGGGTCGGCAGAGAGCTCGATTCGCGCGGCGGCGCCGGGCGCGAGATGAAACCAGTCGAGGTCCGGCAGCAGGCCGGGCGCGACGACGTGCACGTAGCGCGCGAACGTGCGCGTCTGCACGTCGACGTGCCAGCGGCCGTCGCGATACGCGGCGCTCGCTTCGAGGCCGATATCGCCGCGCTCGAACACGGTCGGCGCGGTACGTTCCGGGAAGTGGAAGGCCTGCGACAGCAGCGCGCCGTCGGCCGCATACAGCGATGCGAGCACGACGTCGTGCTCGCGCGGGCCGAAGCGATACGCGTACGTGAAGTCGAAGAATCGTCCGAGCAGATCGGCGGCGTTCATGCATACGCCGGCGTGGGCGTCGATGCGCAACGCATGGTCCACGCGCACGAGAGGCGTCCTGCCGTCACGCAACGCGACGAGCTCGACGCGAGCGTCGAGCGGCGTGGGCGTGTCGTTGAGCGCGTGCACGTCGAGACCGTTGAGCCCCTCGTCGGTCAGCAGGATCTGCCGTGGTTGCGACACGCGCTTGAGCGCATGCCAGGCGGATTTCGGCCGGCCATGCGCGTCGACGAGGCCCCAGCCGGCGCCCGGCATCACGTCCTGGAACTGCCAGACGAGCGCGCCCGCGCACGATGAACCGACGCGCCGCCATTCGGACAGCGTCTCGGCGACGAGATCGGCGGCGATCGCGCGCGACAGCGTCAGATAGCGCGCGGGGTCGCTGCCGCGCAAACGCGCGGGCTCGACGCCGTATAGTGTGCGCAGGTAATGGTCGCGCACGTCGTCGAAGTCCCACGGTGCGCCCGGATCGCGCGGCACTGCGCGTTTCCAGTTCGGCTCGTGCGCGGCGGGCGAGCCGATCGATGCGAGCGTCGCGTCGCACGGCACATTCGCGAACGCGAGGCACTCGCTCGCAAAGCGTACGCCGGCGCGGCGCGCGTCTTCGGGCGGCCGCAGATACGCGCCGACGCCGTAGTAATGCGTGACGCCTTCGCGCGGCGCGAACGGCAATACGCCGCCGTGCGGCGAATCGGCGATGTAGATCGCATCGGGCCGATGCTCGACGCAGAGCTCGGCGAGCAACTGCTCGGTGAGCGGCGTGCGACGCTCGTCTGGCGCGAGCCCGACCATCGCCGCTTGCTGCGCGATTTCGCTGCCGCCGCACAGCACGGCGATCGACGGCCGCGCGGCATGCCGATCGAGAAACTGTTCGGCTTCGCGCTTCAGCGACTCGGTGAAGCGCGGGTCAGCCGACGGATAGTCGAAGTTCGCGAGCATGAAGTCCTGCCAGACGAGCAGGCCCAGTTCGTCGCACAGCGCGTAGAACGCGTCGGCTTCGTAGATCATCGTGCCGCCGACGCGGATCATGTTGCAGCCGGCGTCGCGCGCGAGCGTGAGTGCGCGGCGGTATGCAGCGGGATCGGCCTGCAGGCCGGCCGGGTCTGCGCTCGTCCAGCACGCGCCGCGCGCGAAGATCGGCGTGCCGTTGACCGACAGCGCGAAGCCTCGGCCATCGGCGCCGCGTTCGACGGCGAGCATGCGAAAGCCGGTTTTGGCGAGCGGAATCGTCGCGCCGCCGATTTCGACGCCGATGTCGTACAGCGCCGGCTCGCCGTGCGTGTGCGGCCACCACGGCGTGACATTCGGAATCCTCAGCGTCGCGCGCGCGGTGTGCGGACCGGTTGTCTCGAGCGCCGCCGCGTGCGCGCCGCAGACGAGTTGCGCGTGCGCCGCGTTCGCGAGCGGCGCGGCGAATTCGAGCGTCGCGTCGAGGATGCCGTCGCGGCCGTCGAACGTCGCGCGCAGCGTGTCGCGCAAGATCGTCGGCGCGCCGGCCGGATTCGCGATTTCGATGGCGCGCCACGGACCGATCGGCTCGATCGCCGGAAACCAGCCGGGCATCCGGCCGAGGAACGTCGCGCGCACGCCGCGCAGCGCGGGCGTGTCGACGAGACGCGTGCGCCAGCGTGCACGGCCGCGCGGCGGGTGCGCGGCGAGATGCCGGTCGAGCGAGCGGAAGCAGACGGAGAAGCGGTTCGCGCCGCTGAGCGTCACGGCGACATCGTGCGCGATGTACATATTGTCCGAGCAGAGCAGCAGCGTATCGTCGAGCCAGACCTCGGCGATCGTCGCGAGACCGTTCAGTCGGACGATGCGCGGTCCCGCGCCGTGCAAGGTCGTTCGATACCAATAGTCGCTGTCGCCGAGCGGATACGGATGCGCGGGATCGAAGCGCCGCGCGGCGGCGAGCGCCTGCGCGACGGTGCCGGGCACGGGCGCGGCGCACCAGCCGGTTTCGCAGAGCTCGCTCGGTCGCGCGATCGCGCCCGCGGGCGTCGCGATCAACGTCCATTGGGCGGCGCTGAGCGCCGCGCGATCCGGCGCGGATTTCATCTGACCGCGGAGACGGGCCTCGGCGGCACGTACAGCGTGCCGAATGGCGGATTCGGCTCGGCCTTGCCGGGCGGTGCGATTCGCGCGACGCCGCCGACGAGCGACGCATGCGCGCGCTCGAGAATGTCGAGACTGCTTTCGCCGCGCTCCTCCTTGCCGCGCGCGCTCGCGCGCGCGAGACGGAATTCGAGCACCATCGATTCCGACGCGATCGTGTCGCATGCGGCGACGAGCGTGTCGAACGGGCCGCTGCAGCCGCTCGCTTCGAGCCAGCGCAGATAGCGGCCGAACAGCTCGAAGTTCGCGCCGAGCTGCCGCAGCGTGTTGAACGAATACGCGTGAAAGTACGAGATCGGTTGCGACGCGATCGTCTTCGCGTCGCGAGCGAGCTGCTGGCGGAATGCCGCGATCGGATTCGACGTCGGCCGCCGCTTCAGATGGCGCGCCAGAAGCGCGAGCGACGCTTCGCACAGCTCGCGTTCCTCGAGCGGCTTGAATCGGCGCTTCGCGCATTCGACGTATGGCACGAGCTGCGACGGCGCGTGCTTGCCGAACAGGCCGTCGTAGTCGATGCCTTCCGCGAGGTAGTAGCCGCTGTTGTGGAAGTAGCCGACGCGTCGCCGTTCTCGGTCGATCGCGTCGATGCCGATCGTCGTCTTCGTATGCTCGGTCTGATAGCTGTTGCCGCGCGTATCCGGCAGATACCACGCATCGACTTCGACGAGCATCAGGTGGCCGCGCGCGACCTGGTTCTCGACGTGCACGTCGACCGGCTCGAAAATCGCATGCTCCTGTACGACGATCCCGTACAGCGTCTCGAGATCCTCGAACGGAAACTTGAAGAACGAGAACTGGTCGCCCTCGAAGTCGAGCGTGATCGTAAACGGCAGCGCCGCATACGGATTGAGCCCCCACCAGCCGAGCACTTCGATCCATAGATCGACGTAGCAGTTGGTCTGCTTCCAGACCATCTGCGGTCCGTGCAGCGCGTGCGGCCGGTAGTGCCGCACGCGATGCCGGATGTCGGTGAAGATTTCTTCGAGCGACGCGCCGTTCGCCGGCGCATCGAGCAGGATGCTGCTCATCGATGTCCCCACAGTACGTCGCGTACCGCCTGCGGCCATGCGTCGAGATCGAAGCCGTGATGCCTGAAGAGGCCGAGCGTCAGGCGTTCGAGGCCGAAGCCGACGCAGCCCGTGTGCGCGACCTCGGCGTCGGCCGTCTTGATGCCCCACAGCAGGCCGAAGTGGTCCATGTGGTAGTTGAAGCTCAGGCATGCGGTCAGGCGTCCGTCGTATTCGATCGGAATCAGGAGTTCGAACTTCAGGTTCTGGTCGCGCTGGCTGCTCGCGACGATCTTGCCGCCGCGCCCGAAGAACGGGTCGTTCGCGAGGTCGATGCTGTTCGGCAGCCGCAGCGCTTCGATCATCCGCGTGCCGCGCTCGATCCAGCCCTGACGGAACGCGAGAATCTGTTCGGGCGTGCCGATCCGGATGTACTCGCGCATCCGGAACAGTTGCATGCGCGTCGGATCGAGCGACGGCTCGTGGCGGAAGCAGTACGAGAACGCGTCGACGATCCGGCCGTCGGCGGGCAGCGCGCCGCGCTGCGCGATGACGGGATAGACCGGATAGCATGCGGCGGGCGTCATCACGACGTAGGTCGGCTTCTGGCTCTCGGTCCAGTCCTCGCCGCGATCGAGGCATTGCAGCACGCGCTGCTGATCGTGCTCGCCGCCGCAGAAGCTGTGCACGGTGCCCGCGAGCTGCGGGAAGCTCTTCAGATACTCGCTGCGCTCGAACTCCGGTCGGCTCATCGCAGGTGGAAAGCGCAGCACTTCCGCATGCTGGTCGGCGCCGAGGCGCGTGATGTAGGCGTCAAGCGCGTCGACGACGCGCTCGAACTTCTCGCTGCGACCGAAGAGGCCCTGAATGCCCGTCGAGATCAACAGCCCCGCTTCGACGAGCTCGTCGCGCAGCGCATTCACGCCGTCGCGATCGATGGGCGCCTGAACCGTTTCGGCCGCATGCGCAGAAGGATTGGTCATGTCGTTCAAATCTCTCTCTCCAGCGTTGCCGGACGCAACGCGAGCAGCAGGTTGGCTGTATTGGCTTCGATGCGGTCGTTGCTGATCATGAGCGGCGCCGAATGCAGGTCGCGGATATGGCGGCCGAGCGTGTACGGCGTGCCGTTCTTGTACGACGCCATCCCGCAGATCATCGTCGCGTGCTTGACTACGTCGAGCGCGGTCGTCGACACGTAGGTCTTCAGCGTGTTGATCTCGGCCGCCTGAGCCATCGACGCGGACCACGAGCGAGCGGCGCTGTGCTCATGCAGACGCAGCGCACCGTCGATGCGCGCCTGCATCGCCTGCAGCAGCGCGAGCGCATCGGCGATCCGGCGGCCGGACGGCGGCAGCGCGCCGCCTTGCTTCTGCATCTGCGCGCGGAAGAATTGATGCGCGCGCAGGAATGCGTCGTTCGCGATGCCGGTCCATACTGCCGCCCACAGGATGTGCGACGTCGGCACCATGGTTCGCTCGGCGATTTGCGCGAACGGCACGGGGAAGATCTGCTCGCAGTGGCCGCGCGCGTCGAGCGCGAAGCCTTCGCTGCAGGTGCCGCGCATGCCGAACGTGTCCCAGCCGCTGCGCCGCGTGAGCGTCGCGTTTTCCTTCAGCAGCGTGACGAGCACTTGCTCGGCGGCGGGCGCGTCGCGATGGCGCCGCGCGGTCACGAGGATCGCGTCCGCTTGCGCGCCGTACGAGATCGTCGGCGCGAGCTTCGCGAGCGTGAAGGTGTCGTCTTCGGCTTCGATCGCGCAGCGGCTGTTGCGCAGATTGCCGCCGACTTCTTCTTCGGACGTCGCCGACGCGAGCAGCCATTCGCGCTCGGCGAGCTGCTCGACGAAGCGGCGGTGCCAGTCGCTCGACAGCGCGTGATCGACGATGCTCGCGACCTGCGTCTGATGCATCGCATAGATCATCGCGGCCGACGAACAGGCCTGGCCGATGATCCGGCACGCGGCGGCGACGGCTGCAAGCGAAGCGCCGCGGCCGCCCAGTTCGGTCGGCACGAGCGCGCCGAGCAGGCGCTCTTCGCGCATCGCGTCGATCGCTTCGGTCGGAAAGCGCGCGTCGCGATCGACCGCGTCGGCGAAGCGTGCGGCGACTTGCGCGACGCGGCGCGCGGCTTCGTTCAACGAGTGATCGTCGGCGAGCAGGGATTCGACGGCAGCGACGCGTGCGTTGCCGGTTTCGGCGTCGAAGCGCTTCATGCGGATTGTGCGGCACGCTGCAGATGCGTGACGGCTCCGGCAAGCGAGTCGATGCTCTGGAAGAGCTGGCGGTTCAGCATTTCATCCGGAATCTCGATGTTGAAGCGCTTCTCGATGGCGAGCATCAACTGAATCGTGTTCAGCGAAGACAGGCCCGCTTCGTAAAGGTCGTCGCTGTCCGCGATATGGTCGATCGACGCTTCGAGATGCGCGACGTCCTTGATGATTGTTCTCAATTCGTTTTTCATCTGGCGGCTCCGGCTTGGATGAGGGTCCCCGTATCTGCGGGCAAGACGTATGACGCCCGCGTGGCGTACGACGGGTAGTAGACCATCGGGCATGAGGCGGTTCTGTTCGGCACCTAACCGACGGTGTCGGGCGTCGCGCCGAAGGCGGGAGCCGCGCGTGCGGCGTCATTGTCGTGCGAGGCGCAGCCGCCGCTGCGAACGAGCGGCGCGGAACGGGCTAGCTGCGCAATTCGGTGAGCGCGCCGGACGCGCTCGTCGGCGCGGACAGAATCTTCTTCATCTCTTCGCGAATGATCGTGTGACATCCGCACGACTGTGCATCGAGCCCGGGCAGATCGACGAGGATGATCGAGCTGCGGTACTGGCGGATCAGCCCCATTTTCTGGATGTCGCCGGCCGCGTCGGTGACGGTTTCGCGGCGCACGCCGAGCATCTGCGCGAGCATGCTGTGCGTGACCTGGATCTCGACGCTTCGCGAGCGGTCGTAGGCGAGCAGGAACCAGCGGCACAGCTGGTTCTTCAGCACGTGATGCCGGCTGCAAAACGAGATCTGCTTCGCCTGCGCCATCAGCAGGTGCGTGCAGCGAAAGACCGCCTGGCGCATCTGCGTCGATTCCTCGAGCAGGTTCGACAGCACGCGCGCGCTGAGCCGATATGAGAAGCCGTCCCGGCACGTGAGCACGCGGCACGGAATCGCGCCGTCGCTGCCGACGAGCTGCGGGCTCACGATCCCTTCGTTGCCTATCTCCGCGATCTCGAGCGTCATGCCGTCGGACGATGCGTACTGGATCGAGATGACGGTCGTGACAGGCAGATAGACGTGCTCGAGCGGCATGCCCGGTTCGCACAGCACCTGGCCGGACTTCACGTGCACGAGTTGCAGGTGGCTCGCGAGCGTCGCGCGCTCGGCGACGCCGAGCGATGCGAGGAAGCGGTTGGCGTCGGTGCGGTGCGGCAGCTCGATGATGCCGCCGGCCCTCGTCGCGGGCTCTTTGAATTCGCGGTAGGTCACGGTTTGTCCTTTCCGGATCGGAGATCCGGAGCAACGGCGCAGTGCCTGGCCGGGCGCCGCGCGCAATCGAACCCGCCTGGCTAGACAGGTACGATTTTTATTTGTTAATTCAGCTTGACGTTGAAAATACAATTTCAGATTATCACGTCGGATTTTTTGAGGTTTGCATACGATGCGCATTTCACAAATGTTGACATTTAGGAATATTCCTAAATCAATTTCGGATGAACTTAATTATTTAGAGAAAGAGTAATCGGTTTTACCATTTTTAATGGAACCGGTACCTCGATTTTCGGTATCTATTTCCGATTCTGGGAGGTTGTTCGGGATTTTTTACCTTTTTACGCCGGTTAGGTTCGGTGAGCTTTTTGTGTTTTTGTTAAACTGTTTGTAATCAATGGCTTGGCTTGGATGTGTGGGTTGGATGACAGAGTGTGTCTGTCCCTCGCTGACTCACATCTGAGACAGTTTCCCAAGAACCGCTGCGAACTCTCGTTTTATTGAGATGAAATGTTCACATCATTTCATTCTTGTCTGTAAAGGTTCGCAAGCCGTTGTAATGAAAGGGCCAAGCACTAAGCGGCAAGGGCTGCGTAAAGATTACGAAACTGTTAGATGAGACACCTGCTGTCGCTCGATCCGTATCAAAGTGTCCGCGAATGAGACGCTTTCGGTTGGAGAAAGGATATTCAGATAGGAATTGTCCGGCCAATGCCTTTATATATTAAGGAGCTGTACCAATTGGCACGTTAATCGCTTAAGGGTTTTCACCCCCCCCCAAGAGGGTGATGCATCAGCTTGTATGAGGACGACCAGAAGGGCCGCCGACACGATTCCGAGGAACAACGATTCTTGCTGTGACCGTGTCTTGCGAAAAACGGAACCCTGCGCCGCGACTTGAGCGGCGCTGACAAACCGGGACACGAACATGCTTCATCAGACCAATGGTTTTCATGCCAACGCCCTGCTGGGCTCGCTTGCCGACGACAGCCTCCGCGCGCTCGCACCGCATCTCGAGCTCGTGAAGATCAAGAGCGCGCAACTACTTTGCGAAACCGACGAGCCGATGCGTCATCTGTATTTCCCGACCACCGCGATGATGTCCGTGCTGTATCTGATGGAGGACGGCGCGATGGTCGAAGTCGCCGCAGTCGGCAGAGAAGGCGTGGTCGGCGTGTCGACGCTCGCCGACTACGGCTGCGGCGGGGCGTCGGGCCGCGTCGAGGTGCGCAGCGGCGGCTTCGCCTATCGCGTGCCGACCCAGGTGTTTCGGCGCGAATTCGACCGCTCGCTCGACACCTACCAATTGATGCTCCGCTATTGGCAGGCCGCGATGACGCAGATCGCGCGCAGCGCGCTCTGCAACCGTCATCACTCCGTCAGCGAGCAACTGAGCCGCTGGCTGCTGCTCGCGCACGATCGCGTCGAAGGCGACGAACTCGCGGTCACGCAACAGACGATCGCGAACATGCTCGGCGTGCGTCGAGAAGGCATTACCGAAGCGGCGGGCAAGCTGCAGGAGGCGGGGTTCATCCGCCAGCGCCGCGGACACATCACGGTGCTCGACCGGCACGGCCTCGAAACGCACGCGTGCGAGTGCTACGGCGTGATTCGCGGCGAATTCAACCGCCTCATCCTCGAGGCGACGCGCGAAGCGCACACGCCGCAGCCGATTCCGGCGGAAGGCCGGCCGCTACGCGCCGCCGGTTATCACGGCGTCGTGCGCTCGGCTGCTTGAGACGACAGAACGAGGAAAGTGGAGATTCGGCAATGTTGGGACTCTTGAACAAGTTGCTCGACGTGGTACTGGTGGCAGCGGGGGCGTTGCTCGCACAGGTGCTGTACGACAGCGGCACGCTCGACGTGCCGGACGCGCAGCGTACGGCCATCGCGCTGCTGTGCGCGTTGACGCTGATCGTCTTTCCGGCGATCGGCGTGTACGACGGCGCGCGCGAGCAGATGTCGTATCGCACGCTGTCGCGCGTGTTGCTCGGCTGGCTCGGCGTTGCCGCGATCGCCGCGGCGTTCACGCTGCTGCTGCATCGCGACGCCGACGTGTCGCTCGTCTGGCTCGGCCGGACGATGCTGATGTCGGGCGCGGTGCTGCTACTCGGCAAGGCGTCGATCCACGGCGTGCTGACCGGTTTGCGCCGGCCGGGCGCGAAGCCGCGCGCGGTCGCGATCGTCGGCTCCGAGGTTTATGGGCGTGCGGTGATCGAGCAACTGCGTGCGTCGTCGTCGCACGGCTACGAGGCGGTTTGCGTATTCGACGACAGCGTGCGCGTCGCCGATGCGGAGCGTCATGTCGGCGGCGTGCCCGTCGTCGCCGATCTGCGCGAGCTGAAGCGCCGCGTGCGCGCAGGCGCGATCGACGAGATCTGGCTGGCGCTGCCGCTGTCGCACGAGCGGCAGATTCAGCGGATCGTGCGCGAGTTTCGGCACGATTTCGTGAACCTGCGCTTCCTGCCCGACGTGCGCGGCATCACGTTCTTCAACCGGTCGGTCACGCAGGTGGTCGGCATGCCCGCGATCAATCTCGCGACGAGCCCGCTGTCGATTCCGCAGCTGTGGCCCAAGTTCATGTTCGATCGTCTGTTCGCGCTCGCGGTGCTGATTCCGCTGTCGCCGATTCTCGCCTCGCTCGCGCTCGCGGTGAAGCTGTCGTCGCCGGGCCCCGTATTGTTCCGGCAGAAACGCAAGGGCGTCGACGGCCGCGAGTTCGAGATCCTGAAGTTCCGCACGATGCGCGTGCATGCCGAGGAGGGAGGCGTCGTGCGCCAGGCGTCGCGCAACGATTCGCGGATCACGAAGGTCGGCGCGTTCCTGCGCCGCACGTCGCTCGACGAGCTGCCGCAATTTCTCAACGTGCTGTTCGGCCAGATGTCGGTCGTCGGTCCGCGTCCGCACGCGATCGAGCACGACGACATCTACAAGGAGCTCGTCGACGGCTACATGTACCGCTATCGCGTGCGTCCCGGCATCACCGGCTGGGCGCAGGTGAACGGTTATCGAGGCGAGACGCGCAAGGTCGAGAAGATGGCCGCGCGCGTGAAGTTCGACCTCTTCTACATGCAGAACTGGACCTTCTGGTTCGACATCAAGATCATCCTGATTACGCTCGTCAAGGGATTCATCGGCCGCAACGCGTTCTGAGCAGCCTGCAGCGCGTACACCGAGAACCAAGATCGTCTTCGACGACCACGCTACCAAGGAGAAACGACAAGATGTTGAAGCCCCTAGCATGGGCGACCGCCGCGGCGGTCGCCTTGTCGGGCTGTGCGCTGGCCCCGGGACCGGCGCTCGATTCGAGCCGCATGAACGACAACCTCAGCGCACCGACGGATTCGACGGTGTACGACATCAAGCTGATCACGCCGCAGCTCGTCTATACGCTCAAGCAGGCCGACGAGGCCGACACGCGCGCGAAGGAAGCAGGCATTGGGCCGAGCCTGCCCGCTGCGCCGGCCGACTATCGCGTCGGCCCGGACGATGTGCTCGGCATCGTTGTCTGGGACCACCCCGAGCTCACGCGCGGCGGCGGGAACGGCACGGGCGCCGACACGTCGCCGCTCGCCGACATCGGCACGCTGCAGGCGTCGGGCGGTCTCGGCGGCGTGCTGCCGCAGCAGGTCAGCGCATTCGGCACGAACGGGCAGGGCGAGGTCGACTCGCCGGGCCAGCGCGTCGCCGCCAACGGCACGATCTTCTTTCCGACACTCGGCCGCTTGCGCGTCGAAGGGATGAGCCCCGTGCAGATCTCCGCGCTGCTCGCTCGGCGTCTGAACAAGCAGATCAGAAATCCTCAGATCGACGTGCGCGTGATGCAGTACCGCAGCCAGCGCGTGCAGGTGACGGGCGACGTGAAGAACCCGGGGCAACTGTCGCTGACGGGCTCGCATCTGCGCCTCGTCGACGCGCTCAACCGCGCGGGCGGCGGCAATCCCGACGCCGATCTGCAGCGCGTGCTCGTCACGCGCGGCGATCAGGTGATGACGATCGACGTGAACCGCATTCTGAATCGCGGCGACTTGCGACAGAACATCGTGCTGCAAGCGGATGACATCGTTCACGTGCCCGACCGTACGCGGAACCGCGTGTTCGTGATGGGCGAGGTGCCAAAGCCGCAGACGGTCTACATGAACCAGGGGCAGTTGTCGCTCGCGGACGCGTTGAGCGCAGCCGGCAGCATCGATCCGACGGGGGCGAACCCGCGCCAGGTAATCGTCATTCGCCATCCGAATCCGCCGCTCGCGCAGGCGCCCGGCGTGCAAAGCGGATTGCAGGAAGGCCTGAAGAAGGTCAACTACGCGCCCGAACACAACAAGCCCGAAGTGTTCCGTCTCGACATGACGCAGGTGGACGCATTGATGCTCGCGACCGAGTTCGACATGAAGCCGCTCGACGTCGTATACGTCGGCACGGCGCCCGCTGCGCGCTTCAATCGGATGCTCGCGCAGATCCTGCCGACCGCCGAATCGTTCTATCTGATCTGGTCGGTGAGCCGCGGTCGCTGACGCACGCGAATGCGGCGCACGGCGAGATTCACGTGCCGTGCGCCGCGTTGTGCGACGGAACGCACAGACCGCGCGCAACGGAATGACGACACTGGAACGTGTATAGCGCGCTTCCGCGAACGTCGCGGATGCGTTCGTCAATCGGGTGTCGTCACGCCGTTGCAGCCGCCATGAATCTGTCTTCCCCCTTATCCAAGCCGTCGCTGCACACGCTACGCGATCGTCAGGACTTCGATGTAACGTCGGCGAGCGCGTCGCAGGCGGCGGGCACGGTGCACGACACGCCGCATCGCGCTGCATTTGCCGGCGAGCGTGCGAGCGCCACGGCCTTGCCGACGCCCGTCGCGATCAACGGCAAGTTCACGTCGCAGCGCCTGACGGGGGTGCAGCGCGTCGCGCACGAGTTCACGTCGGCGCTCGCGCGTCTGTTGCCGGGCGAGCGCAATCCGACGCTCGTCGTGCCTCGCGATCACGCGAGCGATGCGCTGCCGCCCGCGGTCGCGCGACGCGTCGTGCCCCGCTTGCGCGGCGCGCTGTGGGAGCAGCTCGCGCTGCCGTTCGCGACGCGCGGGCAGACGCTCGTCAGCCTCTGCAACGTCGGGCCGCTTTTCAAGCGCAACCAGGTGGTGATGATTCACGACGTCGCCGTGTTCGACTTTCCGCAAGGCTATTCGCTCGCGTTCCGGCTCTGGTATCGCTTCGCGTTCTGGATGCTGAAGCGCAACGCGCGGCACATCTTGACGGTGTCGCGCTTCTCGAAGGAGCGGATCGTCGCACGCCTTAACGTCGCGCCGACCGACGTGACGACGATCGCGTCCGGCGTCGATCACTTTGGAAGGATCGACAGCGATCCGGCGGTGCTCGAGCGGCTCGGTCTCGCATACGACGGCTTCGTGCTGATCGTCGGCTCGATCGCGCCAGGCAAGAATCTCGCGCGCACGCTCGACGCGATCGCGAGGCTCGAGCGCACGCGTCCCGAGCTCAAGTTCGTGATCGCGGGCGGCAGCAACATCAAGATCTTCGGCACGTCGACGCTCGGCGACAAC
The DNA here is from genome assembly GCF_001523745.2 of Burkholderia mayonis. NCBI lineage: Bacteria > Pseudomonadati > Pseudomonadota > Betaproteobacteria > Burkholderiales > Burkholderiaceae > Burkholderia > Burkholderia mayonis. The sequence goes on along the minus strand of NZ_CP013386.1, from coordinate 3,302,297 downwards.
GCAAGCGCGCGCAACGTGACGTGGGCAGGCTACGTGAGCGACGGCGAGCTGAAGGCGCTCTACGAGAACGCCGGCTGTTTCGTGTTTCCTTCGCTATACGAAGGATTCGGCCTGCCGCCGCTCGAGGCGATGTATTGCGGGTGCCCGGTGATCGTGTCGCGCGAGGCGTCGCTGCCCGAGGCGTGCGGCGACGCCGCGCTGTATTGCGACGCACACGATGCGATCGACATAGCGGCGACGATCGCGCAGCTGATGGGCGATGCCGAGCTGCGGCGCGAGATGCGCGACAAGGGGCGGCGGTATGCGTCGCGATTCCGCTGGGACGTTGCCGCGAAGCAATTGATCGGCGTGCTGCGCGCGCTGGATTGACGGAACTCAGAACCGGTAGCCGAGCCCGGCCTGAATCACGTCGGTGTCGCGATCGTAGCGCGTGACGACACGATTCCACGTGATGCGCGCGAGCCAGCGATCGTCGAAACGGTAGCTCGCGGATATCGACACGATGCCCGACACACGCCCGTCGCCTTCGCCGGGGCGGTCGCGAATGTCGCGCTCGTTGAGCGTCAGATACGCGCCCGCGCCGGCCGACAGCGCGACCTTGTCGTCGAGGAACGCGCGCGTGAGCCAGAACTGCGATGCGATTCCGTTGCGGCGGATCGACTGCTTCGAGCCTTCGTATAGATAGGTCGCCGTCCAGTCGACGTATTTCGCGACGCCGCGCCGGTATTCGAGGCTGCCGCCGAGCGCGCTCGGCGAGCGCCGGCTGTTGAGGATCGTCTCGCCCAGCATCGCGGTGACTTCGTTCGAGGTCACGCGGCCTGCGCGGCTCGCCGCGTAGTCGCGCGGGCCGGGAGTGTCCGGCGCGTCGAGCTGATAGCCGATGCCGAACATCAGCGATGTCGTGTTCGGCCCGCTGAACACCTGGGTCCGGTTCACCTGCAGTTGCGCGAGCCAGCGGTGCGACGTGTAATACGCGGCGCGCACGCTCATCAGCACGCCCCAGCCGTGCGAGTTCGAATAGCCGCGGCCTTCGGTGGCCGCGGTCGTGTCGAAGTAGCGGTACGGACCCGCGCCTGCCGAGATCACGAAGCGGTTGTCGCGCAGCGGCAGTCGGCCCCAGAGCTGGACCGCTTGGCCGTCGCGATGGTGATTCGGAATGTGTCCCTCGTTGTACCAGGTGAAGCCTGCGGCGGCATAGCGGCCGAGCCCTTCCTGATAATCGAACGCCCACGCGTAGCTATGACCGCCGCCGCCCGCGAGCAGGCCGCCGAACAATGCGAATTCCTGCGCATGTGCGGATGTCGCGGCGAGCGTGGATAAGCAGAGGGCGCTTCGCAACAGGAGCCGGGCGAACGGAGTGACGCGAAGCGGCGGCGACAAGCGGCAAATCGGCACGGCCTTCCACATTGTTTCATTCGAGACGAGCCGATTATCGCGTAAATTGTGAAGCATCGTCGTGTCGTGGGGGAACGATGCTGATTTCGCTCATGGCGGCGTGCGCGAGTCGTTCGCAGGCAATGCGGTGTTGCGCGCATGCCGCGCGAAGTCGGCGCGAACGCGATCCGCCGCCATGCAGTCGATGATGCGGCGCGCGCGCGCGTTGGGGGCGCGCAAAAAAAGCGGCCCGAAGGCCGCGTCAAAACTCGCAGATATTCCTTCGAACGGAAGGAAACATGCAACTGTGTACAAGCAGTGTAGCGAAACCCCGCATGCGGATTCAGACGATTTCGTGCAAATCTCTGTTCTCGGCGGATGCTTGCCGCACGCCGCCATCCGCGCAACGGCCGCCGAACGCGGCGCCGAGCGAGATTGGCCGCCACTTTGCGTCGAGCGCCGCGCGCACAAGATCGACTACCATCGGATGTCGGGCGGGCATCGAGCTCGCCCGCGCAATACGGTCGGCGATCGCAAGGAGGAATCATGTTGACATTGCGCAAGATCGGAATCGGTGTGCTCGCGTGTGCATTCGCGGCGGGCATCGCGCGTGCGGAGACGGTGAAGTTCGTCGCGAACCTGCAGCCGTCGAGCGAAGTGCCGCCGACGACGAGCAAGGGCTCGGGCTCGCTCGACGCGACCTACGATACCGCAACCCGCACGCTGCGCTGGAACGTCACGTATCGCGATCTGACGGGACCCGCGACCGCCGCGCACTTTCACGGCCCGGCGTCCGTCGGCCAGAATGCGGGCGTGCAGGTGCCGATTCCGAAGGACGCGCTCGCGAGTCCGATTGCAGGTGAGAAGGCGTTGACCGACGAGCAGGTCGGCGACCTGATGGCGGCCAAGTGGTATTTCAATGTGCACACGAAGGCCCATCCTGGCGGCGAGATTCGCGGCCAGGTCCGGCCGGCGAACTGAGCCGGGCGATCCGGATTTAGAGGGGCCAATCGACGGACGTGCGCCGAATCGCTCGTAGTATCGTCACGTTGTTTGGGTTCGGAGTACGTCCGATGAGTTGGCAAAGCAAGGTTGCGTGCTGGCTGCTGCGCCGGCAGTTTCGTCCCGAGACGCTGCGTCCCGTGATCGATCCGGCGCGTGCGCGGCGTCTGGCGAAGCTGCGGATGCGTGTGCCGCGCCGTCCGCCCGCGGGCTGGCGGCTGCGCGAGCGCTACGGCCCCGGCGACGCGCCGCTGCGCGGCGAATGGCTCGAGCGCGCGGACGCCGCGTCCGGCCGCGCGCCGCAAAGCCGGATGCTGCTGTATTTCCACGGCGGCGGCTATTATTTCTGCTCACCGCAGACGCACCGTCCGCTCGTGTTCGCGCTGACGAAGCACGCGGGCGTGCGCTCGTTCTCGCTCGACTACCGGCTCGCGCCCGAGCATCCGTTCCCGGCCGCGGTCGACGACGCGCTCGCGGCGTACCGGCAACTTGTTGCGGCCGGCACGCCGGCCGAGTCGATCGTGTTCGGCGGCGATTCGGCCGGCGGCGGCCTCGCGCTCGCGACGCTCGTCGCGCTGCGCGACGCGGGCGATCCGCTGCCCGCGGGCGCCGTGCTGTTTTCGCCGTGGACCGATCTCGCCGCGACGGGCGACACGCTGCGCGCGCACGACGGCCTCGATCCGATGTTCGCGGGCGCGGCGCTCGGCCGCGCGGCGCGCCTCTATCTCGGCGACACGCCGGGCACGCATCCGTACGCATCGCCGCTCTATGCGGATTTCAAGGGGCTGCCGCCGCTCTTCATCCAGGCGGGCAGCACTGAGGTGCTGCTCGACGATTCGCGGCGCGTCGCCGACAAGGCGCGCGCGGCAGGTGTGCACGTGGAGCTCGAGGTATGGCCGGAGATGCCGCACGTATGGCAGATCTACGTGCCGTTCGTACCCGAATCGGCGCGGGCGCTCGTGCGCGCGGCCGCGTTCGTGCGGCGCACCGCGGTCGAGCGCGCGACTCAGCGCACGGCCGACGCGTCGATCGTCTGATACGCGGCCTTCACGGCCGCCTGGCCGTACTCGCGCTCGAGCCGGCGCACCGCGAAGTGGCCGTGCGCGGCCTGCTGGAAGTGGTCGATGAACAGCGTGTTGACGGTCGCGCCGAGCACGGCGCCGATCGCCGGAATCGACTTCGCGGCGATCTGCTCGGTCACCTGCACCGAGAAGCGCGACGCGATCGTCTGCACGAGGCGGAAGAGGGCGGTTGAGCCGTGCGTCGCGAAACCTTTCGACGCGATCTCCGACGACGCCTTCGACACCGCCTGCGCGAGCGCGCCGCGCAGCACGAAATAGCCGATGTCGGCGTCTTCCTCTTGCTTGCCGCGCTCGGCGCGCTCGTTGCGCTTGCCGCCGTCCTTCTTGCCCGCGCCCGGCAGAGGGCCGAAGCCGCCGCCCATCCCGAGCACCGCGAGGCATTGCAACTGCGCCTCGGCGATCGACAGATCCTCGCCCTCGCTGCGCGCGATGTCGCAGATCGAGCGGAACATCAGCGTCGTCGTGACGGGCAGCTCGACGGGCAGTGCGAACAGGCCGAACGCGCCGCCCGCCGCGCCCGTTGTCGCGACGGCCAGCTTGTGCAGCAGGTTGCTCGGCTTGTTCGGCGTCTCGCCGTCGCTCGCGACGCCGCCCGACTTGCCGAGCGTGCGCAGCGCGAGGTGCAGGCACTTGCGCAGCGCGAGCTGCGTCGCGTCGTTGATCTTGTCGGTCGCGAAGCCGGGCAGCTTGCCGATCATCTTCTCGACGGGCGCGCCGACGACGCTCGTCAGCTTGACCGTCAGCGACGGGCTCTCGAGCGCGAGCTTCGCGCGCCGCAGCGTGTCGAGATCCTCGGCCGACAGCGTCGGTCCGGCAACGATTGTGAGCGGTTCCATCTGACTCCTTCGCGGCGCGCGCATCGCATGGGGGCGCCGGCTAGATTACCCGATGCATGATAGAATTTTTGATTCGTTGATGTATCAAAAGTTGCACGAACAAAAGATGGCCGTCCATACCGCCGCCCACCATTCGAGCGGGCAAGTCCTGCCGTTTCGCGAGTCGCTGCTCGCGATGCTCGGCATTTCCTTCGTCACGATGCTCGTCGCGCTCGACCAGACCGTCGTCGGCACCGCGCTGCCGACGATCGTCGCCGAGCTGCGCGGCTTCGACCTGTACGCTTGGGTCGCGACGTCGTACCTGCTCGCGTCGGTGATCACCGTGCCGGTCTTCGGCCGGCTCGGCGACTATTATGGGCGCAAGCCGTTCGTGATCGCGTCGCTCGTCGTGTTCACGGGCGCGTCGGTGCTGTGCGGGATGGCGCAGGACATGCTGTCGCTCGTGCTCGCGCGCGGGCTGCAGGGCATTGGCGGCGGGATGCTCGTCGGCACGGCGTTCGCGTGCATCCCCGATCTTTTTCCCGATTCGGTCGTGCGGCTGCGCTGGCAGGTGCTGATGAGCTCGGCGTTCGGGATTGCAAACGCGGTCGGACCGTCGCTCGGCGGCGTGCTGACGCAGCACTACGGCTGGCGCTCGGTGTTCTACGTGAATCTGCCGGTCGGCCTGCTGTCGCTCCTGTTCGTCTGGCGCTATCTGCCTCATCTGCGGCACGTCGAGCACCGCAGCAAGATGCGGCTCGACTGGCCGGGCGCGCTCCTCATCGCCGCGACGCTCGGCGCGATGCAGCTCTTCGTCGAGTGGCTGCCGAAATACGGGATCGGCGGCTGGCCGACGCTCCTCCTCGTCGTCGCGCTCGCCGGCGGCGTCGCGCTGTGGCGCTGGGAGAAGCGCTGCGCGCAGCCGATTCTGCCGTTCGACATGTTCGCGAACCGCGCGCTGTCGACGCTCTTCATCCTCGCGATCCTCGCCGGCTTCGCGATGTTCTCGCTCCTCTTCTACGCGCCGCTGCTGTTCCAGGGCGGCTTCGGGATGTCGCCGCAGCAGGCGGGCGTCGTCATCACGCCGCTCGTCGTGTTCATCACGATCGGCAGCATCATGAACGGCCGCGTGATCACGCGGATCCGCAACCCGAACGCGATGCTGTACGCCGGCTTCCTGCTGTTCGCGATCGCGTGCGCGGGCGTCGTCGCGTCGTCGCACGAGACGCCAGGCTGGGTGCTGATGGCGCTGATGGTCGCAGGCGGCGTCGGCCTCGGCTTCGTGCTGCCGAACCTGACCGTGTTCGCGCAGCAGACGGCGGGCCGCGAGCATCTCGGGATCGCGACCGCGCTCCTCCAGTCGCTGCGGATGGTGGGCGGGATGGTCGGCACCGCGCTGACGGGCACGCTCGTCAACCAGCTCTACGCGAGCGGCGTGCACGACGCGCTCGCGGCGGACGGCGCGCTGCGCTGGCAGGCGAGCCTCGCCGATCCGCAGGTCCTGATCGACCGCGCCGCGCAGACGCGCCTGGTGGACGAACTTGTGCGCGCCGGGCATCATGGCGCCCATTTGTTCGAGGCGGCGCGCGATTCCCTCGTCGGCGCGATCCACATCGGCATCGCGGTCGGCGCGCTCGTCGCGCTCGTCGCGGTGTGGCAGAGCCGCCGCGTGCCGCCCGTCGAGCTGCGCCGCGCGTTCGAGCCGGCCGTCGTCGCCGAGTGAGCGGGCGTTTGCTCACGTCATCCAAGTCAGTCAGTTACGGAGCCGAAGTCAGCGCATGGAAGAACAGGACCGCATCGCGATCTTGCAGCAGTTCGGACGCACATACCGCGCGTTCATGGCCGCGTTCGAGGCGCACGTCGGGCAGCCGCTGCCGCGTTGGCGCATCATGGTCGCGCTCGAGCAGCACGGCGGCGCGTCGTCGCAGAAGCGGCTCGTCGAACTGCTGCGCGTCGATCCGGGCGCGCTCACGCGCCAGTTGAAGACGCTCGAGACGCTCGGCTGGATCGACCGCGAAGCCGATTCGCGCGACAACCGCGTGACGAACGTGAAGCTGACGCCGGCCGGACGCGCGGCGTTCGAAGCATGCCTGCCGCGCCGCAACGCGTTCCTGCACGACACGATGGCGTCGCTGCCGGACGATGCACTCAACGCGCTGTCCGGCGCGTTGACGATGCTGGAGGCGCGCGTCGCCGAGGCGGGCGGCGCGGCGCAGACGAAGGCCGCGCCGCGCTGAGCGCGAGGCGCGCGCGTGGGGCGCGTCGCGTGCCGGCGCGCGCGGCGGCTCAGAGCTCGATGCGCGTGCCGAGCAGCGCGAGGAATTGCGACAGCCACGCCGGATGCGCGGGCCATGCGGGCGCCGTGACGAACGGCGCGTCGGTGACGGCGGCGTCGACCGGGATGTCCGCGTATTCGCCGCCCGCGAGCCGCACTTCCGGCGCACACGCCGGGTAAGCGGAGATTCGCTTGCCACGGATCACGTCGGCTGCCGCGAGCAATTGCGCGGCGTGACAGATCGCCGCAATCGGCTTCTTCGCTTCGGCGAACGCGCGCACGAGCGCGATCACTTTCGGGTCGAGACGCAGATATTCGGGCGCGCGGCCGCCCGCGATCGCGAGCGCGTCGTAGCCGGTCGCGTCGACGTCGTCGAATGTCGCGTTCAGCGTGAACTGGTGGCCGGGTTTCTCGGTGTAGGTCTGGTCGCCTTCGAAATCGTGAATCGCCGTCTTCACCTTGTCGCCCGCGCGCTTGCCGGGACATACGGCATCGACGTGATGGCCGATTGCGAGCAGCGCCTGGAACGGCACCATCGTCTCGTAGTCTTCGGCGAAGTCGCCGGTCAGGAACAGAATCTTCTTTGCTGCCATGGTGTTCTCCTGTTGAACAACAGCGGATGATCCAGGACGAACGGGCAGTGTACCCCGGCCCGCCGCGGCGCAGATGACGCGCGCGTGAAGCGGACGTAAAGCGCACGCGATGATGCGAGGCGCGAGCTTGTCGCAAAGGCAAGAGGCCGCAGCGAAGCGCGGAAGCGGCGGCGCGGCGCGCGCTGCGCCGCCCCGCAAGGGCGACAGCCGCCGCCCTTGCGCCCGCCAGAGATTCGCGTCGGCGTCAGAAGTACGTTTCGATCACTTCGGTCACGCGGTACTGCGGATCGACGACGAGCAGCTGCCGCCACTTGTCGAACGTGAGGCACGGGTGCGAGATGTCGAACGACACCATGTCGCCGACCTTCAGGTCCGCGCCCGCCGGGATTTTCAGGTACGCGTGCTGATCCATCAGCCCGGTCACTTCCCAGCCTTCGCCCGGAGCGATGTCGCGCGGCAGCCCGCCCGCGCTCGGGCGGAAGTGGCGCGCCGGCTCGGGCAGGCCCGCGTCGAACGCCGAGTCGCGCTTGCCGAGCGCGACGATCGCGCGCTCCGGCTCCGGAATCGACTGCACGTACGCCCAAAGCTGCAGCGCGGGCAACAGGCCCTCGCCCATCTTTTGCGCGATCGGGTTGCGCGCGAAGATGTCGGTCTGCGCCTTCTTGTAGATGCCGACGTCGTGCGTCAGATAGCAGCCGGGACGCAGCACGACGTCGATCACGCCGGCGTCCGACGCCTGCGCGAACTCGTCGGCGACGACGTCGTACCACGCGGAGCCCGCGCCCGACAGCAGCGCCGGCGTGCGCGCGAAGCGGCCGGCCGCCGCGAGCGCGTGCACGAGCGTCACCGCGCGCCGCAGGAACGCGCGGATCTCGCCTTCCTCCTTCAGCACGCCTTCGTACAGCTCGATGCCCGCGAGCTTCAGCACGCCCGCGTGACGCTCGATCGCGGCGAGCACCGCGTCGCGCTGCGCGTCGTCGCGCACGCCGGTGCGGCCGCCCGGCACGCCGAGCTCGAGCAGCACGTTGAGCGGCTTCCTCGCCGCGCCGAAGAAGCGGCCGAGCTGCTCGACGCCGTCGACCGAATCGACGAGGCAGAAGAACTCGAAATCGGGGTCGGTCAGCAGTTCGGCGATCATCGCCATGTTGTGCCGGCCGACGAGCTGGTTCGCGAGCAGCACGCGCCGCACGCCGCCGTGATACGCGGCGCGCACCTGATGCGCGGTGGCGAGCGTGATGCCCCACGCGCCCGTCTCGAGCTGGCGGCGGAACAACTGCGGCGCCATCGTCGTCTTGCCGTGCGGCGCGAGCTTCACGCCGTATTCGGCGACGAACGCCTGCATCCACTTCAGGTTGTGCTCGATCCGGTCCGCGTACAGCACGGCAGCGGGCAGGCTCACGTCCTCGGCGAGCAGATTCCATTCGAGGCGGGCTGCGTCCGATAGCGGCACGCTCGCGCTCGGTACGTTGCCGAGACCCTTGCCGAACGGATCGATCGTCGCTTCCTGATAGTTTGTAACTTTCATCTCATCTCGCTCCATCGTCCATATATATTGATGCAAAGTTGACTTCGCGATAGTACAGAAAGTAGCATCGCTGCGGTAATGTTATTTATTAACAAGCCGGTTCGCGCCGGCCGTCCCTGCTAGCCGTCGCCGATGACTCCGTCCACCGAGCCGCCCGCCTTCGACATCGTCGCCCGGATCGCCGAGTGCGCGCCCGAGCTTCGCGGCGCCGAACGCAAGGTCGCCGCGCTGATCCTCGGCGATCTGACCCGCGCCACGCACGCGAGCATCAGCGCGCTCGCCGCGCAGGCGGACGTGAGCGTCGCGACCGTCACGCGCTTCGCGAAGGCGGTCGGCTGCCGCGACGTGCGCGAGCTGAAGCTGCGGCTCGCGCAGGCGGCGGCCGTCGGCCAGCGCTTTCTGACCCCGGCCGCAGCCGATGCGCAGCGCGACGAGACGCCCGTCGCGCGCGTGTACGAGGATGTGCAGATCGCGCTCGAGCACAACCACCGGCTGCTGCGCCAGACGTCGTTCGGCGAGCCGGCCGCCGCGCTCGCCGCCGCGAACATGATCTACGTGTACGGGCAGGGCGGCGGCTCGACCGCGCTCGCCGACGAGCTGCGCTTTCGGCTCGTGCGCTTCGGCCGGCCGGTCGCGACGTATCAGGATGCGCTGCTGCAGCGGATGGTCGCGAGCACGGCGACGCCCGGCTGCGTCGTCGTCGCATTGTCGGTGACGGGGCGCGTCCCCGAGCAGCTCGAAAGCTGCTCGCTCGCGAAGCGCTATGGCGCGACGCTCATCGCGATCACCGCGCCGGCGTCGCCGCTCGCGCAGCTCGCCGACCACCTGATTCCCGTCGTCGCGTTCGAAACCGATTTCATCTTCAAGCCGTCGACATCGCGTTATGCGATGCTGATGGCGCTCGACGTGCTCGTCACCGAGGTCGCGCTGCGGCTCGGCGACGACTGCCGCGAGCGGCTGCGCCGGATGAAGCACGCGCTCGACATGCACCGCGGCGGCGGCGACCGCCAACCGTTAGGAGACTGACATGCACTCGCATCCCGAAGCAGCCGATACGCTGATCGTCGGCGCCCAGTTGTACGACGGCACGGGCGCGCCTAGCGTCGAGCGCGACGTCGCGATCCGCGGCGACCGGATCGTCGCGATCGGCAATCTGACGAACTGGCTCGCGGACCAGGTGATCGAGGCGAACGGCCGGGCGCTTGCGCCCGGCTTCGTCGACGTGCACACGCACGACGACACGCACGTGATCGACGCGCCGCAGATGCTGCCGAAGATCTCGCAGGGCGTGACGACGGTGATCGTCGGCAACTGCGGGATCAGCGCGTCGCCCGTCGCGCTGAAAGGCGATCCGCCTGATCCGATGAACCTGCTCGGCGCCCGCGCGGCGTTCCGCTATCCGACGTTCGCCGCGTACGTCGACGCGGTCGACGCGGCGAAGCCGGCCGTCAACGTCGCGGCGCTCGTCGGCCATACCGCGCTGCGCAACAACCAGATGGACCGGCTCGACCGCGCGGCGACCGACGCCGAAATCGCCGCGATGCGCGCGCAGCTCGAAGAAGCGCTCGCGCACGGCGCGCTCGGCCTGAGCTCCGGGCTCGCGTACGGCTCGGCGTTCGCCGCGCCGGCCGAAGAAGTGATGGCGCTCGCCGAGCCGCTCGCGAACGCGGGCGCCGTCTACACGACGCACATGCGCACCGAGTTCGACGCGATCCTCGATGCGATGGACGAGGCATATCGCGTCGGCCGACACGCGCGCGTGCCCGTCGTGATCTCGCATCTGAAGTGCGCGGGGCCGTCGAACTGGGGACGCAGCGCCGAAGTGCTCGCGTCGCTCGAAGGCGCGCGGCGGCTCCAGCCCGTCGGCTGCGACTGCTATCCGTACAGCCGCAGCTCGTCGACGCTCGACGTCAAGCAGGCGACGGGCGACATCGACATCACGATCACATGGTCCAATCCGCATCCGGAGATGGCGGGCAAGCTGTTGAAGGCGATCGCGGCCGAATGGGGCGTCCCGGAGCAGGACGCGGCGCGCCGCCTGCAACCGGCGGGCGCCGTCTATCACAACATGTCGGAGGACGACGTGCGCCGGATCCTGTCGCATCCGGCGACGATGGTCGGCTCCGACGGCCTGCCGAACGATCCGCTGCCGCATCCGCGTCTCTGGGGCGCGTTCCCGCGCGTGCTCGGCCACTACGCGCGTGACGAGCGGCTGATTCCGCTCGAAGAGGCGGTGCGCAAGATGACGTCGCTATCCGCGCGGCGCTTCGGGCTCGCGCAGCGCGGCGAGGTGCGGGTCGGCTATCACGCGGATCTCGTGCTGTTCGACGCCGAGCGGGTGCGCGACGCCGCGACGTTCGACAAGCCGCAGCAGCCCGCGCACGGAATCGAGGCTGTGTGGGTGAACGGCGTGCTGTCGTATCGCGACGGCGAGCCGACGGGCGAGCGCGCGGGCCGCTTCGTCGCGCGCGGCGAGCGCGCTGCGGCGACGGCGGACGATGCGTTCTGAGCATTCTCGATTGACGGATTTCGGCGCGCGCGGGCCGTTCGACGCGCGCGCCGGCGACCGATCGTCGCGCGTCGCCTGCATCGCGCAGGCGGCGCGTGTTGGCAAACGAAACGAAGGAGTGAAACGATGAAGCGATATGGCGTGGGCGAAGCGAAGGGCACGGGCGGTCAGGTGATGCCGTTCGCGCGTGCGGTCGAGGCGGACGGGTGGCTTTACGTGTCCGGCCAGACGCCGATGGTGAGCGGCGAGGTCGTCGAGGGCGGGATCGTCACGCAGTCGAAGCAGGCGATCGAGAACGTGATCGCGATCCTGAAGGAAGCGGGCTACGGTCTCGAGCACGTCGTGCGCTGCGGCGTGTGGCTCGACGACGCGCGTGACTTCGCGTCGTTCAACAAGGTCTTCATCTCGTACTTCGGCGAGCATCCGCCCGCGCGCGCGTGCGTGCAGTCGAGCATGGTGATCGACTGCAAGGTCGAAGTCGACTGCATCGCGTACAAGGCGCCGGCGAAGTGACGCGCGGCGAGCGCGGCCGGTAAACGGAAAACGGGGTCCCGAGCGGGGCCCCGTTTTTCTTGGGCAAACGAACCGGCGAGCGGATCGCAGGGTGCCGGTACCGGCCGCGCGGCGCCGAACGGCTTCCGCACCGCGGGCGTCACTGCCGCGCAGTTCGCGCGTTGTCCGGCATCGGCTGGTTGTAGTTCGTGCGGAACGGATTGATGTCGAGCCCGCCGCGGCGCGTGTAGCGCGCGTAGACGGCGAGCTTCACCGGCTTGCACGCGCGCAGGATGTCGATGAAGATCCGCTCGACGCACTGCTCATGAAAGCCCGTGTGATTGCGAAACGAGATGATGTAGCGCAACAGGCCCGCATGATCGATCGGCGCGCCGACATAGTGGATCTGCACGCTGCCCCAGTCGGGCTGGCCCGTCACCGGGCAGTTCGATTTGAGCAGATCAGTCACGAGCGTTTCCTCGACGGGCGCTTCTTCGTGCGATGCGGTGAGGAACGACGGATCGGGTTCGTAGACATCGGCTTCGAGATCGAGGCGATCGAGCGACAGCCCGTCGAGTTCCTCCATCCGCAGCTTGCGGAACTCGGTGGGCGTCGACAGGCGCACCGTCGCATTCGCGCCGCACGCGGCGGACACGTCGCGCTTGAGCGTGTCGCGCACCGCGTCGGCCGATTCGAACGCGGTCTGCGCGAACGAACCGAGATACAGCTTGAACGACTTCGATTCGACGATGTTCGGCGATTCGGCCGGCACGTAGAACGTCGCGATCGCGACTTGCGGCTTGCCGCGTGCGTTGAGCCACGACAGCTCGTACGCGTTCCAGATGTCGGTGCCGAAGAACGGCAACTGCGTGCCGATGCCGATCTGTTCGCGCGCGCCCGCGCGCGGAATCGGAAACAGGAGCGACGCGTCGTAGGCGCCCGAGTAGACGGTCGTCTTGCCGAGCGGGGAGTGTTCGGGGTTCATATCGTATGTGGATTCCGGATTACGACAGGAAGAGACGATACGCGGGATTGTCGCTTTCTTCCCAGAACGGATAGCCGAGCGCCGCGAGGAAGCGGTCGAACTCCGCGTGGTCCGCCTGCGGCACCTGCAGGCCGACGAGGATCGAGCTGTAGTCGGCGCCCTGATTCCGGTAATGGAACAGGCTGATGTTCCAGTCGGGCGCCATCGACGACAGGAACTTCATCAGCGCGCCCGGCCGTTCGGGGAATTCGAAGCGGAACAGCCGCTCGTCGTGCGCGAGCGGCGAGCGGCCGCCGACCATGTAGCGGATGTGCTGCTTCGACAGCTCGTCGCCGGACAGATCGACGGTCGTGAAGCCGTGCGCGGCGAAGGTGCGCGAGATCTCGTCGGATTCGTCGCGCCGCTTGATCTGCACGCCGACGAAGATGTGCGCCGATTGCGCGTCGGCGATCCGGTAGTTGAACTCGGTCACGTTGCGCTCGCCGACGAGCGAGCAGAAGCGCCTGAAGCTGCCGCGCTCCTCGGGGATCGTCACCGCGAATACCGCCTCGCGCGCTTCGCCCACTTCCGCGCGCTCGGCGACGAAGCGCATCCGGTCGAAGTTCATGTTCGCGCCGGACGTGATCGCGACGAGCGTCTCGCCCTCGATGCCTTCGCGCTCCGCATACAGTTTCGCGCCCGCGACCGCGAGCGAGCCGGCCGGTTCGAGCACGCTGCGCGTGTCCTGGAACACATCCTTGATCGCCGCGCAGAGCGCGTCGGTGTCGACCGTCACGACATCGTCGAGATACGCGGTGCAGAGCCGGAACGTCTCTTCGCCGACGAGCTTCACCGCAGTGCCGTCGGAGAAGAGGCCGACCTCGGGCAGCTCGACGCGCTTGCCCGCCGCGAGCGAGCGCTTCATCGCGCAAGAATCGTCCGTCTGCACGCCGATCACCTTGATCTCGGGGCGCACCGCCTTCACGTATGCTGCGATGCCCGCCGCGAGCCCGCCGCCGCCGATCGGCACGAAGATCGCATGGATCGGCCCCTGATGCTGGCGCAGGATCTCCATCGCGACCGTGCCCTGGCCCGCGATCACGTAAGGATCGTCGAACGGATGGACGAACGTGAGGCCGCGCTCGGCCTGCACCTTCACCGCGTGCGCATAGGCGTCGCTGTACGATTCGCCCGCCTGGATCACCTCGACGGTCGGGCCGCCGTGCGTGCGCACCGCATCGACCTTCACCTGCGGCGTCGTCACCGGCACGACGATCACCGCCTTCACGTTCATTCGTGCGGCCGAGAACGCGACGCCCTGCGCGTGGTTGCCCGCCGACGCGGTGATCACGCCGCGCGCGAGCGCGTCGGCCGGGATGTGCGCCATCTTGTTGTACGCGCCGCGCAGCTTGAACGAGAACACCGGCTGGTTGTCCTCGCGCTTCAGATAGACGTCGTTGTGCAGCCGCGCGGACAGGTTGCGCGCGCGTTCGAGCTCGGTTTCGAGCGCGACGTCGTATACCCGGGCGGTCAGGATTTTCTTCAGATAATCGTGGGAAGCCATGAGAGGGGGCGAAAAGCGTGGATGCGGCGGAAAAGGGCAATGATAGCGCCAACCCTCGCCGTTTCGACCTTAACCGAATGGTTACCGACCGTCCGGACGGCGAATCGAAGTCGGTCCGACCGCCGTCGGGGTACTGAAAGACGAGCGCGCCGCGCGGCGCGGCCGGCCGCAAACGCCCGCCAGTCGGTCGCCGCAGCCGATCCGACGGCCCATTCGACTGCCGCGTCGACGATTAACGCGTTCGTCCAACCTGGGTTAGAATTTCGTTTTGAATCAAGGATCGGAAGATGCAAAGGCAGTCTTGGATCGTCGCTTTGAAGCCGTCGCCGCGCGCAGCATGTCCGGCGGCGGAACGGCACGCGCGCCGCGCGCGATCGTGTTGACGGTACCGAGCGCCGCCAGGTCGTGTCGATCCGGAGTCGCGCTTCAGCGCTTTGTCGACCGGAGTTAATGCTTCAGCACTTACGCCGGTCCCATGCAGCGCACTCCGGTCCCGTGCAAAGCAGTCACGTGCCTGGTAACAGAAGATTTCCCCAAAATCGCGCACCACGCGCCTGCCGGTTTCGCGCTCCTTCGCCGCGCGCCGGCCTCCGAATCGTCCGAACATGAACGCACCGCAAGTTTTCGATCCGCACGGCGCGGCAGCCGCCGTTGCCGCCGACCCCGCTCCGCGCCTGCGCGAAATTCCCTACAACTACACATCGTTCTCCGATCGCGAGATCGTGATCCGGCTGCTCGGCCACGAAGCCTGGACCGCGCTCGACGAGCTGCGCGCCGAGCGCCGCACCGGCCGGTCGGCGCGGATGTTGTACGAAGTGCTGGGCGACATCTGGGTGGTGCGCCGCAATCCGTATCTGCAGGACGATCTGCTCGACAATCCGAAGCGCCGCGCGCTCCTGATCGAGGCGCTGAACCATCGGCTGTCCGAGATCGAGAAGCGCCGCCGCGCCGATCTGTCGGAGCACGGCGACGTGGCGGGCCGCGAGCGCGCCGCGCGCGTCGAGATGCTCGCGACGGCCGCGCATCGCGCGGTCGACGAGTTCGCGCAGGAATTCGAAAAGATGGCGGAACTGCGCCGCCGCGCGACGAAGGTGCTCGGCCGCTGCACGCAAAAGGACAACATCCGCTTCGACGGCCTCGCGCGCGTGTCGCACGTGACGGACGCGACCGACTGGCGCGTCGAATATCCGTTCGTCGTGCTGACGCCCGACAACGAAGCGGAAATCGCGGGCCTCGTGAAGGCCTGCTTCGAGCTCGGCCTGACCGTGATCCCGCGCGGCGGCGGCACGGGCTACACGGGCGGCGCGGTGCCGCTCACGCCGTTCTCGGCCGTCATCAACACCGAGAAGCTCGAGCAGCTGGGCGCGGTCGAACTGACCGAGCTGCCGGGCGTCGCGCACAAGGTGCCGACGATCTTCTCCGGCGCGGGCGTCGTCACGCGCCGCGTGACCGAGGCGGCCGAGGCGGCCGGCTACGTGTTCGCGGTCGATCCGACGTCGCTCGACGCATCGTGCATCGGCGGCAACGTCGCGATGAACGCGGGCGGCAAGAAGGCGGTGCTGTGGGGCACCGCGCTCGACAATCTCGCGTGGTGGCGGATGGTCGATCCGGAAGGCAACTGGCTCGAAGTCACGCGCGTCGAGCACAACCTCGGCAAGATCCACGACATCCCGGTCGCGCGCTTCGAGCTCAAGTGGTTCGACGGCGCGCGCGCGCCGGGCGAGAAACTCTTGCGCGCCGAGACGCTCGACATCGAAGGCCGGCGCTTCCGCAAGGAAGGCCTCGGCAAGGACGTGACCGACAAGTTCCTCGCGGGGCTGCCGGGCGTGCAGAAGGAAGGCTGCGACGGGCTCATCACGTCCGCGCGCTGGGTGCTGCACAAGATGCCCGCGCATACGCGCACCGTCTGCCTCGAATTCTTCGGCCAGGCGCGCGAGGCGATTCCGAGCATCGTCGAGATCAAGGACTACCTGTTCGAGACGTCGAGGCAGGGCGGCGCGATTCTCGCCGGCCTCGAGCACCTCGACGAGCGCTACCTGCGCGCGGTCGGCTACGCGACGAAGAGCAAGCGCAACGCGTTCCCGAAGATGGTGCTGATCGGCGACATCGTCGGCGACGATGCGGACGCGGTCGCGGCCGCGACGTCCGAAGTCGTCCGGATGGCGAACGGCAAGAGCGGCGAAGGCTTCGTCGCGGTGAGCGCGGAAGCGAGAAAGCGCTTCTGGCTCGACCGCAGCCGCACCGCCGCGATCGCGAAGCACACGAATGCGTTCAAGATCAACGAAGACGTCGTCATCCCGCTCAACCGGATGGGCGAATACACGGACGGCATCGAGCGGATCAACATCGAGCTGTCGATCAAGAACAAGCTGCAGCTCGTCGACGCGCTCGAAGCGTTCTTCACCGCGGGCAACCTGCCGCTCGGCAAGAGCGACGACGCAAACGAGATCCCGAGCGCCGAGCTGCTCGAAGACCGCGTGCAGCAGGCGCTCGATCTGCTGAAGCACGTTCGCGCGCGCTGGGAATTCCTGCGCGATAGGCTCGACCTGTCGCTGCGCGAGGCGCAGCACTATCTCGTCGCGCTCGGCTACGAGGCGCTCGCGGAGAAGTTCGCGGACCGCGTCGACGCGCAGCCGGACGCCACCGTGTTCCACATCGCGCAGGACCGCACGGTGCGCATCTCGTGGAAGCAGGAGATCCGCGCGGAACTGCGCGCGATCTTCAACGGCGGCGAATTCAAGCAGATCCTCGACGAGGCGCAGGCGATCCACAAGCGGGTGCTGCGCGGCCGCGTGTTCGTCGCGCTGCACATGCACGCGGGCGACGGCAACGTCCACACGAACATCCCGGTCAACTCCGACAACTACGAGATGCTGCAGGACGCGCACGCGGCCGTCGCACGCATCATGAAGCTTGCGCG
Organism: Burkholderia mayonis; assembly: GCF_001523745.2. Lineage (NCBI taxonomy): Bacteria > Pseudomonadati > Pseudomonadota > Betaproteobacteria > Burkholderiales > Burkholderiaceae > Burkholderia > Burkholderia mayonis. Next base: position 3,285,182 of record NZ_CP013386.1, on the reverse strand, counting down.
CTCGCTCGACGGCGTGATCTCCGGCGAGCACGGCATCGGCATCACGAAGCTCGAGTTCCTGACCGACGACGAGATCGCCGAATTCCGCGCGTACAAGCAGCGCGTCGATCCGCAGGGCCGCTTCAACAAGGGCAAGCTGCTCGACGGCGCGGACCTGCGCAACGCGTACACGCCGAGCTTCGGCCTCATGGGCTACGAGTCGCTCATCATGCAGCAGTCCGACATCGGCGCGATCGCCGAATCGGTGAAGGACTGCCTGCGCTGCGGCAAGTGCAAGCCGGTGTGCGCGACGCACGTGCCGCGCGCGAACCTGCTGTACAGCCCGCGCAACAAGATCCTCGCGACGTCGCTGCTCGTCGAGGCGTTCCTGTATGAGGAGCAGACGCGCCGAGGCGTGTCGATCAAGCACTGGGACGAATTCAACGACGTCGCCGATCACTGCACGGTCTGCCACAAGTGCGCGACGCCGTGCCCGGTGAAGATCGACTTCGGCGACGTGACGATGAACATGCGCAACCTGCTGCGCAAGATGGGCAAGAAGAAGTTCAACCCGGGCAGCGCGGCCGGCATGTTCTTCCTGAACGCGACGAATCCGCAGACGATCAACGCGACGCGCGCGGTGATGATGGGCTTGGGCTACAAGGCGCAGCGCTTCGCGAACGACGTGCTGAAGAAGGTCGCGCAGAAGCAGACCGCGCACCCGCCGTCGACGACCGGCAAGCGGCCCGTCGTCGAGCAGGTGATCCACTTCGTCAACAAGAAGATGCCGGGCAACCTGCCGAAGAAGACGGCGCGCGCGCTGCTCGACATCGAGGACAACAAGATCGTGCCGATCATCCGCAATCCGAACACGACGACCGTCGATTCGGAAGCGGTGTTCTACTTCCCCGGCTGCGGCTCCGAGCGCCTGTTTTCGCAGGTCGGCCTCGCGACGCAGGCGATGCTGTGGGAAGCGGGCGTGCAGACAGTGCTGCCGCCGGGCTACCTGTGCTGCGGCTATCCGCAGCGCGGCTCGGGCCAGTACGACCGCGCCGAGCAGATCGTCACCGACAACCGCGTGTTGTTCCACCGGGTCGCGAACACGCTGAACTACCTCGACATCAAGACGGTGGTCGTGTCGTGCGGCACCTGCTACGACCAGCTCGCCGGCTACGAATTCGAGAAGATCTTCCCGGGCTGCCGGATCATCGACATCCACGAGTTCCTGCTCGAGAAGGGCATGAAGCTCGACGGCGTGGCCGGCACGCGCTACATGTATCACGACCCGTGCCACACGCCGATCAAGACGATGGACCCCGTCAAGCTCGTCAACGACCTGATGGGCGCGCAGAACGACGGCTACAAGATCGAGAAGAACGACCGCTGCTGCGGCGAATCGGGCACGCTCGCCGTCGCGCGTCCGGATGTGTCGACCCAGGTCCGCTTCCGAAAGGAGGAAGAGATCAAGAAGGGCGCCGCCAAATTGCGTAACATTCCGGTGGTGTCGGGCAACGGCGCGAACGGGCCGGCCGCCGGCGCGTCGGACGTGAAGATCCTGACGAGCTGCCCGGCGTGCCTGCAGGGCCTGTCGCGCTATAACGAGGACGCGGACATCGAAGCCGACTACATCGTCGTCGAGATCGCGCGCCACATGCTCGGCGAAAACTGGATGGCCGACTACGTCGCGCGCGCGAACAACGGCGGGATCGAGCGCGTGCTGGTGTAAGGTGACGAACGTTCCACCAGTGAAGGAATTGACGATGGATTGCGTATTCTGCCGCGAAGACGGCGGCGAGCTGCTCTGGAAGGACGACGTGGTGCGCGTCGTCCTCGCGACGACCGAAACCGATTACCCGGGATTCTGCCGGGTGATCTGGCACGCGCACGTCGCTGAATTTTCCGATCTGGCCGAAGCCGAGCGTACGCATTTGATGCGGATCGTCTACGCGGTCGAGAAGGCGGTGCGGCGCGTGATGCAGCCGACGAAGGTGAATCTCGCGAGCCTCGGCAACCAGGTGCCGCACGTTCACTGGCACGTGATTCCGCGCTTTTCGAACGACGCGCATTTCCCGCAGCCGGTCTGGGCGCCGCGCCAGCGGTCGGTGTCCGACGCACTGCTGCGGCTGCGCGCCGCGCAGGCGACGCTCCTGCACAACGCGGTGCACGAGGAGATCGAGCAGGTGGTGAGCGGAGGCCGGGCATGAGCGGCCAGACTTCGACGGCGCCCGTGCCGTCCGGCGTCGTCGTGCACGCGGTGTCGCGCGTGCTCGAACTGCAGTACCCGAACGGCGAAAGCTACCGGGTGCCTTTCGAGCTGATGCGCGTCTGTTCGCCGTCCGCCGAGGTGCGCGGTCACGGCCCGGGCCAGGAGACGCTGCAGACCGGCAAGCGCGACGTGACGATCACGGCGCTCGAGCCGGTCGGCAACTACGCGCTCAAGCCGACGTTCTCGGACGGCCATTCGACGGGCATCTACTCGTGGGATCTGCTGTACGAGCTCGCGACGCGGCAGGACGCGCTCTGGCGCGCATATTTCGACAAATTGAAGGCGGCGGGCGTCGAGCGCGACGCGCCAATGCCGGCGGACTCGCTACCGCGAGGCCACCACCACTGAACGACGGCGCCGGTTGCGGCGCCGTTTGGCATTGATAGAGGATCAACGCGATGAGCAAAACCCACTTCGGCTTTGAGACCGTCGAGGAAAACGAAAAAGCGAAGAAGGTCGCGGGGGTGTTTCACTCGGTCGCGAGCAACTACGATCTGATGAACGACCTGATGTCGGCGGGCATGCACCGCGCGTGGAAGGCGTTCACGATCGCGCAGGCGAACGTGCGGCCGGGCTTCAGGGTGCTCGACATCGCGGCCGGCACGGGCGATCTGACGAAGGCGTTCGCGAAGGCCGCCGGGCCGACTGGCGAGGTCTGGCATACCGACATCAACGAATCGATGCTGCGCGTTGGCCGCGATCGCCTGCTCGACAAGGGCATCGTCGCGCCGTCGCTGCTCTGCGACGCGGAGAAGCTGCCGTTCCCGGACAACTACTTCGACGTCGTCACCGTCGCGTTCGGCTTGCGCAACATGACGCACAAGGATGCCGCGCTTGCCGAGATGCGCCGCGTCTCGAAGCCGGGCGGCCGTGTGATGGTGCTCGAATTCTCGAAAGTCTGGGAGCCGCTGAAAAAAGCCTACGATCTTTATTCTTTCAAAGTATTACCGTGGCTTGGCGACAAATTCGCGAAAGATGCCGACAGTTACCGGTATCTTGCTGAATCTATCCGGATGCACCCGGATCAGGGCACACTGAAGACGATGATGGAACAAGCCGGGTTGGATACCGTCAAATATTACAATTTGTCAGGTGGCGTGGTAGCTTTGCACGTGGGAACCAAGTATTAAGGGGTTCCATCCATACAATTTACTTTCAGCTTGGAGGCCGGGATGTCCGAATCGCGTTCGTCGTTTAACCGCAGCAGAGGGCCGAAGTCGTTGGCGCGGCGAATCGGCACGTTCCTGATGGTCGGCCTTCTGGCCGCCGGCACGTTTGCGTCGCTCGATGCCGAAGCGAAGCGCATGGGCGGCGGCCGCAGCGTCGGCCGCCAGTCGCAGACGCTGCAGCAGCGTCAGGCGACACCGCCCGCGCAGCAGCCGATGCAGCAGGCGGCGCCCGCCCAGGCGCCGCGCCAGCAGCCGACGCCCGCCGCGCAGCCGAACCGCTCGCGCTGGCTCGGCCCGATCGCCGGTCTCGCCGCCGGCCTCGGCATTGCGGCGCTGCTGTCGCACCTGGGGCTCGGCGGCGCGTTCGCCAGCATGATGGCCAACGTCATCGTGATCGCGCTCCTCGCGATGGCCGGCATCTGGCTCGTCCGCAAGTTCATGAACCGGCGTAGCGCGCAGCAGCCTGCCTACGCAGGCGGCCAGCCGTCGCAGAACCGCGGCGGCTTCGGTCAGGACGCGAGCGTTCCGCGCCAGGCGGCGTCGAATGACGCATTCCCGGGCTCGGGCAGCACGTACGCGGGCGAAGCGCAGCGCGTGTTTGGCGGCGCGGCCGCCGCGACGACGGCTGCGGCCGCCGCGGCGCCCGTGGTGCCGGCCGGCTTCGACACCGAAGCGTTCCTGCGCAACGCAAAGGTCTACTTCGTGCGGCTGCAGGCCGCGTGGGACGAGGGCAACCTCGCCGACATCCGCGAGTTCACGACGCCCGAGATGTTCGCCGAAGTGAAGATCGACCTCGACGGTCGCGGCGCGGGCGCGAACCAGACGGACGTCGTGCAACTCGACGCCGAACTGCTCGCGGTCGAGGATCGCGGCGGCGATCACTTCGCGAGCGTGCGCTTCCACGGCCTCATCCGCGAAGCGCAGGGCGCGTCGGCCGAGCCGTTCGACGAGGTGTGGAACCTGTCGAAGTCGGGCAGCCAGGGGTGGCTCCTCGCGGGCATCCAGCAGGTGAACACGCACTGACGGAAGTCGTGCCGCCCGTCGCGCCTCGCGAGGCCGCGGCCGAACCGACGTTACAATAGAAGCCCGCGCAGGCGCCCTGCCTACGCGGGCTTTTCATTGCCAGCCAGATGACCCTTGCCGCCAAGCCTTTTGCCGCCGCCGTCAATCACCTGCTCGCCCGCGAATCCTGGGCGCGCGACCGTCTGATTCCCTATGCCGGCAAGACCGCCCGGCTCGAAATTTCGCCCGTGACGCTCGTGTTGCTCGTGCAGCCGGACGGCTACCTGGCCGCCGTCGACGCACACGACGCGCGTCAGTTCGACGTGTCGATCGCGCTGTCGGGCGGCGACAAGGGCGGCCCGTTCGACGCGGCGGCCGCGTTCCTGCAGGGCGGGCAGGCGGCCGTGATGAAGCACGTGAAGATCGACGGCGACGCGGAGTTCGCGACGCAGATCGCGAAGCTCGCCGAGCACCTGCGCTGGGAGCCGGAGGAGGATCTCGCGAAGATCGTCGGCGATGCGGCCGCGCACCGGATCGCGACCTTCGTGCGTTCGACGGGCGAGCACGCGCGCCGCACCGGCCGCAATGTGCTCGATTCGATCGCTGAATACTGGCTCGACGAAAACCCGCAGGTCGTGCGCAAGAGCGTGCTCGCCGATTTCGACGCGGAGCTCGCCCGGGCCCGCGACGCGCTTGCGCGCGTCGAGAAGCGGATCGAACGACTGGAACAAAAAATTGACGCGCGCGCGGGCGGCAGCTCGCGACGCGCGCAGTGAGGGCCGCGAGGCATGCGCATTTTCCGTTTCATCAAAATCGTCTTCACCGTCATCCGCTTTGGCCTCGACGAGGTGATGCTGTCGCGCATCGAAAACCGTCGCGTGAAGTTCCTGCTGCGCATCACGACGATCGGCCGCCGCTTCGCCGATCCGCCCGCGGTGCGGCTGCGCCGCGCGCTCGAAAGCCTGGGGCCGATCTTCGTGAAGTTCGGCCAGGTGCTGTCGACGCGGCGCGATCTGCTGCCCGTCGATTTCGCGAACGAGCTCGCGAAGCTGCAGGACCAGGTGCCGCCGTTCGATTCGGCCGTCGCGATCGCGCTCGTCGAGAAAGCGCTCGGCGCGCGCATCGATCAACTGTTCGACGAGTTCGAGCGCGAGCCGGTCGCGAGCGCGTCGATCGCGCAGGTGCACTTCGCGAAGCTCAAGCAGGGCGAGCACGCGGGCAAGGCGGTCGCGGTCAAAGTGCTGCGGCCGAACATGCTGCCCGTCATCGATTCCGACCTCGCGCTGATGCGCGACATCGCGACCTGGGCCGAGCGCCTGTGGGCGGACGGCCGGCGGTTGAAGCCGCGCGAGGTGGTCGCCGAATTCGACAAATACCTGCACGACGAGCTCGACCTGATGCGCGAGGCGGCGAACGGCAGCCAACTGCGCCGCAACTTCGCGGGGCTCGATCTGCTGCTCGTGCCGGAAATGTTCTGGGATTACTCGACGCCGAGCGTGCTCGTGATGGAGCGGATGGAAGGTGTGCCGATCAGCCAGATCGACACGCTGCGCGCGGCGGGCGTCGACATTCCGAAGCTCGCGCGCGAAGGCGTCGAGATCTTCTTCACACAGGTGTTCCGCGACGGCTTCTTCCACGCGGACATGCACCCGGGCAACATCCAGGTGAGCCTCAATCCGAAGCACTTCGGGCGCTACATCGCGCTCGACTTCGGGATCGTCGGCGCGCTGTCCGATTTCGACAAGAACTACCTCGCGCAGAACTTCCTCGCGTTCTTCAAGCGCGACTACCACCGCGTTGCGACGCTGCACCTCGAATCGGGCTGGGTGCCGCCCGATACGCGCGTCGAGGAGCTCGAAAGCGCGATTCGCGCGGTCTGCGAGCCGTACTTCGACCGCGCACTGAAGGACATTTCGCTCGGCCAGGTGCTGATGCGGCTCTTCTCGACGTCGCGCCGCTTCAACGTCGAAATCCAGCCGCAACTCGTGCTCCTGCAGAAGACGATGCTGAACGTCGAGGGGCTCGGCCGCTCGCTCGATCCGGAGCTCGACCTGTGGAAGACTGCGAAGCCGTACCTCGAGCGCTGGATGACCGAGCAGATTGGGCTGCGCGGCTGGTACGAGCGCTTGAAGGTCGAGGCGCCGCAATGGAGCAAGACGCTGCCGCAGCTCCCGCGCCTCGTTCATCAGGCGCTCACCGCACATCACGAAGCGCCGCGCGCGATCAGCGACGATCTCGTCCGGCAGATCCTGGTCGAGCAGAAGCGGACCAACCGGCTGCTGCAGGCGCTCCTCGTGTTCGGGCTCGCGGTCGGGGCGGGCGCGGTGATCGCGCGGGTGTTGATCATCATCGCGTACGGCGGCTGAGCGCGCGGTGCGGGATTCGGGCAAGCGCCGTCCACGGGCGACGCGGGAAGGACGGGCGACGGTATGACGAGCGAAACGAAGAAACCTGATGCCGCCGCGCAGGCGGCCGGCGACGCAAGTCCGACGGCTCCGGCTGCCGGGGCCACGCCGGCTGCGCTGCCTGCCGGGAATTTCGCGTCGCGCGATCCGGGCGACGCGTCGTTCTGGGACGAGCGCTTCGAGCAGGGCCACATCCCATGGGACAGCGCGCGCGTGCCCGATGCGTTCGCCGCGTTCGCCGCGCGGCGAACGCCGTGTCCGGTACTGATTCCCGGCTGCGGCAGCGCATACGAAGCGCATTGGCTTGCACGCGCCGGCTGGCCTGTGCGCGCGATCGACTTTTCCGCGCAGGCGGTCGAGGCCGCGCGCCGCCAATTGGGTGAAGACGCCTTGCTCGTCGAGCAGGCCGACTTCTTCACGTATGCACCGCCGTTCGTCCCGCAGTGGATCTACGAGCGCGCGTTCCTGTGCGCGATCCCGCCGAGCCGCCGCGCCGACTACGCGCGGCGGATGGCGGAACTGCTGCCGCCGGGCGGCTTCCTGGCCGGTTTCTTCTACGTGGGCGCGACGCCGAAGGGCCCGCCGTTCGGCATCGAGCGCGCGGACCTCGATGCGCTTCTTTCGCCGCACTTCGAGCTCGTCGAGGACGCGCCCGTCGCCGATTCGCTGCCGGTGTTCGCGGGGCGCGAGCGCTGGCTCGCATGGCGCCGCTCGTAGCGGCCCGCCTGCGGAGACCGAGGGTGGCGTCCACCTTTCGGCTATAATTCAAAGCTTTGCAAGCTTTTTATACCGGTTATTGTTTCTGCGGGAAAATACCATGCCGATCTACGCCTATCGTTGCGAAGCGTGCGGTTACGCGAAGGATGTGCTTCAGAAGATGAGCGACGCGCCGCTGTCGCAGTGCCCGGAATGCGGGAAGGACGCTTTTCGCAAGCAGGTCACGGCGGCTGGATTCCAGTTGAAGGGCTCGGGCTGGTATGTGACCGACTTCCGCGGCGGCTCGGGCGGCGCAGGCGCGCCGGCGAGCACGTCGGCCGCGAACGGCGACCAGGCGGGCGGCGAGAAGGCTGGCGGCGAGAAGGCGAGCGCGCCCGTCGCGGCGGACAGCTCGGCGAGCGCGCCGGCGACACCCGCGCCCGCCGCCGCGCCCGCGAGCAGCACTTGATCGCTGCGCCGCCCGTGTCGGCGGCGCGTTCCGCGCTTGACGCACCGGCGCGATTTTTCGACGGCAGATGATGAAAAAGACGACCCTCAAATCGGTGTTTCTGACGGGACTCCTGGTTCTCGTCCCGCTCGCGATCACGCTGTGGGTCCTCGGGCTCATCATCGGCACGATGGATCAGACGCTGCTCCTCTTGCCCGAATCGTGGCAGCCGGAGCGGCTGCTCGGCTTCCGCCTGCCGGGGATCGGCGCGGTGCTGACGCTCGCGTTCATCTTCGTCGTCGGGCTCGCGACGCAGAACTTCATCGGCCAGAAGCTCGTCACCTGGTGGAACGCAGTCGTGCGGCACATTCCAGTCGTCGGGCCGATCTACACGAGCGTGAAGCAGGTGTCGGACACGCTCTTGTCGAGCAGCGGCAATGCGTTCCGCAAGGCGCTCCTGATCGAGTATCCGCGCCGCGGCTCCTACACGATCGCGTTCCTGACCGGCACGCCGGGCGGCGACGTGGTCAATCACCTGAAGGAAGAGCACGTGAGCATCTACGTGCCGACGACGCCGAATCCGACGTCCGGCTTCTTCCTGATGGTGCCGAAAAGCGAGGTCGTCGAGCTCGACATGTCGGTCGACGCCGCGCTCAAGTACATCGTCTCGATGGGCGTCGTCGCGCCCCCGGCGCCCGTCGCCGCGCCCGCGCGCCGTCCCGTCGAGCCGCCGCTGTAATGCCCGGGAGAGAGTGCGGCTCTTCCCGTTGACCACTACGAAAGAAAGCAAACATCATGTCGATGCGAACTGAATACTGCGGTCTCGTGACCGAACACCTGCTGGGCCAGACGGTGTCGCTGTGCGGCTGGGTCCACCGTCGCCGCGATCACGGCGGCGTGATCTTCATCGACCTGCGCGATCGCGAAGGTCTCGTGCAGGTGGTGTGCGATCCGGACCGCGCCGAGATGTTCGCTGCCGCCGAGGGCGTGCGCAACGAGTTCTGCATCCAGATCAAGGGCCTCGTGCGCGGCCGTCCGGAGGGCACGATCAACGCCGGCCTGAAGAGCGGCAAGATCGAAGTGCTGTGCCACGAGCTGAACGTGCTGAACGCGTCGGTCACGCCGCCGTTCCAGCTCGACGACGACAACCTGTCGGAAACCACGCGCCTCACGCATCGCGTGCTCGACCTGCGCCGTCCGCAGATGCAGCACAACCTGCGCCTGCGCTACCGCGTCGCGATCGAGGCGCGCAAGTATCTCGACGAGCAGGGCTTCATCGACATCGAAACGCCGATGCTGACGAAGAGCACGCCGGAAGGCGCGCGCGACTACCTCGTGCCGTCGCGCGTGAACGCGGGCCAGTTCTTCGCGCTGCCGCAGTCGCCGCAGCTCTTCAAGCAACTGCTGATGGTCGCGAACTTCGATCGCTACTACCAGATCACCAAGTGCTTCCGCGACGAAGACCTGCGCGCCGACCGCCAGCCGGAATTCACGCAGATCGACTGTGAGACGTCGTTCCTCGGCGAGCAGGAAATCCGCGACCTGTTCGAGGACATGATTCGTCACATCTTCAAGACGACGATCGACGCCGAGCTCGCCGCGAAATTCCCGGTGATGCCGTATTCGGAAGCGATGGCGCGCTTCGGCTCGGACAAGCCGGACCTGCGCGTGAAGCTCGAGTTCACCGAGCTCACCGACGCGATGAAGGACGTCGACTTCAAGGTGTTCAGCACGCCGGCCAACACGAAGGACGGCCGTGTCGCGGCGCTGCGCGTGCCGAAGGGCGCCGAGCTCACGCGCGGCGACATCGACGGCTACACCGAGTTCGTGCGCATCTACGGCGCGAAGGGCCTCGCGTGGATCAAGGTCAACGAGAAGGCGAAGGGCCGCGACGGCCTGCAAAGCCCGATCGTGAAGAACCTGCACGACGCGTCGATCGCGGCGATCCTCGAGCGGACGGGCGCGGAAGACGGCGACATCATCTTCTTCGCGGCCGACCGCGCGAAGGTCGTCAACGACAGCCTGGGCGCGCTGCGCCTGAAGATCGGCCACTCGGAATTCGGCAAGGCGAACGGCCTCGTCGAGTCGGGCTGGAAGCCGCTGTGGGTCGTCGACTTCCCGATGTTCGAATACGACGACGAAGACGCGCGCTACGTGGCCGCGCATCACCCGTTCACGAGCCCGAAGGACGAGCATCTCGAGTACCTCGAGACCGATCCGGGCCGCTGCCTCGCGAAGGCATACGACATGGTGCTGAACGGTTGGGAAATCGGCGGCGGCTCGGTGCGTATCCACCGCGAGGACGTGCAGAGCAAGGTGTTCCGCGCGCTCAAGATCGGCCCGGAGGAGGCGCAGGCGAAGTTCGGCTTCCTGCTCGACGCGCTGCAATACGGCGCGCCGCCGCACGGCGGGATCGCGTTCGGCCTCGATCGCATCGTCACGATGATGGCGGGCGCCGACTCGATCCGCGACGTGATCGCGTTCCCGAAGACGCAGCGTGCGCAGTGTCTGCTGACGCAGGCGCCGAGCCCCGTCGACGAGCGCCAGCTGCGCGAGCTGCACATCCGCTTGCGCCAGCCGGAGCAGCCGAAGGCGTAACGGTCGCCCGCTCGCCGGCTGCGGCCGATCGTCGACCGTCGCGGATCGGCCGGCGGTCGACGCGGCCGATGGCCCCGGCCGCAACCGGCCGGAGCAGGAAGCAACTGCAGAAATGGGGGCGCGCGTGCGCCCTTTTCGTTTTTTGCGGTACAGTCAGCCTCATGGTTTTTTGACGGTGCCGCGCTGTCCGCCGCGTCGAGCGGGCAGGCGCCGATGACATCCCGATGACGAAACCGCCGAAAATCCCCGAATCCGTCCTCGTCGTAATCCATACGTCCGCGCTCGACGTGCTCGTCATCAAGCGTGCCGATCAGCCCGACTTCTGGCAGTCCGTGACGGGGTCGAAGGACGCGCTAGACGAACCGATCGAGCAGGCTGCCGCGCGCGAAGTCGCCGAAGAGACGGGCATCGTCGTCGGCAGCGCCGGCATTCCGCAGAGCGCGCTCGTCGATTGGCATCACGCGATCGAATACACGATCTACCCGCAGTACCTGCACCGCTACGCGCCCGGCGTCACGCGCAACATCGAGCACTGGTTCGGCCTCGAGGTGCCGGGCCGCATCGACGTGACGCTGTCGCCGCGCGAGCACACCGCCTATCTGTGGCTGCCTTACCGGGAAGCGGCCGCGCGCTGCTACTCGCCGTCGAACGCCGAGGCGATCCTGCAACTGCCCGAACGCGTCGCATCGCGCGCCGCATGAGCGGCAAGACTCGGCACCGTCTCGCGCAACTGCGGCAGATGTTCCTGCAGGAGCGCGGCTCCGCGTCGCGGCTCGCGTTCACGTCCGGCAACACGGTGCGGCTTTGCGACGGCGGCGCGACGTTCTTCCCGGCGCTGATCGAACGGATCGACGCCGCCCGCGAGCGCGTCGCGCTCGAAACCTACATCTTCTGCGACGACGCGGCGGGACGCGCGGTCTCCGATGCGCTGATCCGCGCGGCCGCGCGCGGCGTCCACGTGCGGGTCATCACCGACGGGATCGGCACCGAGCGTCTGCCGCTCTTCGACGCGTGGCCGGACGCGGGCGTCGAGCACCGGATCTACAACCCCTATCTGTTCGGCCGCTTCGGCTTCTCGCGCACGCACCGCAAGCTCGCGGCCGTCGACGACGCATACGCGTTCTGCGGCGGCATCAACATCGTCGACGATTTCGAGCAGAGCGGCGAGCGCCTGCCGTATCCGCGCTGGGATTTCGCGGTCGAACTGAACGGGCCGGCCGTCGCCGACGTGCGCGCCGCATTCGAGGTGCAGTGGCACCGGATCGCCGCCGGCCACAAGCGCTACGCGGCGTTCGCGCCGCACGGCGTCGACAGCTCCGCATTCGCCGCGCGCTTTCGCCGCTGGATGCGCAGCCACCGGTGGGTGAAGGCGGGCGCGCTGCGCGTCGTGACCGAGCCGAGCGTCGCGTTCGTCGCGCGCGACAACGTCGTGAACCGCCGTGCGATCGAGAAGGCGTATCTCGCCGCGATCGGCCGCGCGCGCCAGTCGATCCTGCTCGCCAACCCTTACTTCATGCCAGGGCGCAAGCTGCGCCGCGCGCTCGCGGGCGCCGCGCGCCGCGGCGTCGACGTGCGGATCCTGATCGGCCGCAACGAGTTCGCGTCGCTCGATATGGCGGTGCCGTTCCTATATCATGCGTTGCTGCGCGCGGGCGTCAGGGTCGCCGAATACGACAAGACGATGCTGCACGGCAAGGTCGCGGTGATCGACGATCATTGGGCGACCGTCGGCTCGTCGAATCTGGACGCGCTGAGCCTGATGCTGAACAATGAGGCGAACGTCGTGCTCGTGCGGCATCGCGGCGAGACCGCCGCGCTGCGCGACGCGATCGCCGCCGCGTTCGCGGACGGCCGCGAGATCGACGCCGCGCTCTACGCGGCGCGGCCGGCCGTCGAGCGGTTCCTGAACTGGTTCGCGTACACCGCGTACCGGGGGGCGATGAAGCTCCTGACAGTCGGCGGATACGACTAAGCATTCGCTTACACACGCCGCGCGCCACGGCCTGCACAGGGCCGCCTCCAAAGGCGCGCAACCCTGCAAAATAGCGGGGATGGTTAGAAACCGATTTCTAATAATTTCCTTGTTTCGCCGACGGCCGCACTCAATAATAGTACGGCCGTTCGATTTTATTCGATTACCTGGAACGGTTATTAAAAGCTATGCGAAAAGGCGAACAGACGCGTGCCGCGATACTCGAAGCAGCATTGGACCTTGCCAGCCGTGACGGGCTCGAGGGTCTGACGATCGGCCTATTGGCCGAGCGCATGCAGATGAGCAAGAGCGGCGTGTTCGCGCACTTCGGATCGCGCGACGATTTGCAGGTCGAGGTCGTGCGAGAGTACCACCATCGTTTCGAGAACGAGGTGTTCTTTCCGAGCCTGCGCGAGCCGCGGGGTCTGCCGCGCTTGCGGGCGATGCTCGCGCGCTGGATCGAGAAGCGCATCCAGGAAGTGACGACGGGATGCATCTATATCAGCGGCGCCGTCGAGTACGACGACCGTCCCGACAGCGCGGTGCGCGAGCAGTTGATCGCGAGCGTGAAGGCATGGCGCGCCGCGCTGCTGCGCGCCATTTCGCAGGCGAAGGAAGAGGGGCATCTGCGTCCGGATACGGACCCGAACCTGATGCTCTTCGAGTTGTACAGCTTCACGCTCGGTCTGCATCACGACGCGCGCTTCCTGCATCAGCCGGACGCCGTGCGCCTCACGTGGGCCGCGCTTGAAAAGACGATTGTTTCGTACCAGAGCGAGAGCCGTTAGCGGCGGCGCGACCGCCGCCGGGAGCTCGAGCCGATTGCCTTATCTTGGAGAGAGTCATGGGACAGTACGCCGCGCCGTTGCGCGACATGCAATTCGTGTTGCACGAGCTTCTGAACGTCGAAGCCGAGGTCAAGCAGATGCCCAAGCACGCTGATCTCGACGCCGACACGATCAACCAGGTGCTCGAGGAAGCGGGCAAGTTCTGCTCGGAGGTGCTCTTCCCGCTCAACCAGGTCGGCGACCGTGAAGGCTGCACGTATGTCGGCGACGGCGTCGTGACGACGCCGACGGGCTTCAAGGAAGCGTATCGGCAATACGTCGAGGCCGGCTGGCCGGCGCTCGGCTGCGATCCGGACTACGGCGGCCAGGGGCTGCCCGCATTCGTCAACAATGCGCTCTATGAAATGCTGAACTCGGCGAACCAGGCGTGGACGATGTATCCGGGCCTGTCGCACGGCGCATACGAATGCCTGCACGCGCACGGCGCGCCCGAACTGCAGAAGGTCTACCTGCCGAAGCTCGTCGCGGGCGAATGGACGGGCACGATGTGCCTGACCGAGCCGCACTGCGGCACCGATCTCGGCATCCTGCGCACGAAGGCCGAGCCGAACGGCGACGGCTCGTACGCGATCAGCGGCACCAAGATCTTCATCTCGAGCGGCGAACACGACTTCTCGAAGAACATCGTCCACCTCGTGCTCGCGCGCCTGCCGGACGCGCCGAAGGGCACGAAGGGCATCTCCCTCTTCATCGTGCCGAAGTTCATCCCCGACGCATCGGGCGAGCCGGGCGAGCGCAACGGCGTCAAGTGCGGCTCGATCGAGCACAAGATGGGCATCCACGGCAACGCGACCTGCGTGATGAACCTCGACAACGCGAAAGGCTGGATGATCGGCGAGCCGAACAAGGGCTTGAACGCGATGTTCGTGATGATGAACGCCGCGCGTCTCGGCGTCGGCATGCAAGGTCTCGGCCTTACCGAAGTCGCGTACCAGAACTCGCTCACGTATGCGAAGGAACGCCTGCAGATGCGCTCGCTGACGGGCCCGAAGGCGCCGGACAAGCCGGCCGACCCGATCATCGTCCACCCGGACGTGCGCCGCATGCTGCTCACGCAGAAGGCATATGCGGAAGGCGCGCGCGCGTTCACGTATTGGTCGGCGCTGCAGATCGACAAGGCGCTGTCGCACGCCGACGAAGCGGTGCGCAAGGAAGCGGAGGATCTCGTCGCGCTCCTCACGCCGATCATCAAGGCGTTCCTGACCGACAACGCGTTCGAGTGCACGAACCACGCGATGCAGATCTACGGCGGCCACGGCTTCATCTCCGAGTGGGGCATGGAGCAGTACGTGCGCGATGCGCGGATCAACATGATCTATGAAGGGACCAACTCGGTTCAGGCGCTCGACCTGCTCGGCCGCAAGGTGCTGGGCGACATGGGCGCGAAGCTGAAGAAGTTCGGCAAGATCGTCACCGAGTTCGTCGAAGCAGAAGGCGTGAAGCCCGAAATGTCCGAATTCGTCACGCCGCTCGCCGACATCGGCGAAAAGGTGCAGAAGCTGACGATGGAAATCGGCATGAAGGCGATGCAGAACCCGGACGAAGTGGGCGCCGCGGCCGTGCCGTATCTGCGCACCGTCGGTCACCTGGTGTTCTCGTACTTCTGGGCGCGGATGGCGCGCATCGCGCTCGACAAGGAAGCGTCGGGCGATCCGTTCTACAAGTCGAAGCTCGCGACCGCGCGCTTCTACTTCGCGCGCCTCTTGCCCGAAACGGCGGCGTCGATCCGTCTCGCGCGCGCCGGCGGGAAGACGATGATGGAAGTCGACGAAGCGCTGTTCTAACGCGACCGCCGGGCGGCGCGCCGCGCGCCGCCTGAACGACCGATTCTTAGCACTCACACGCCGCGCTCGCGTCCTTACGAACGGCGACGCGCGGCTCAATCCGGAGGAGTCCCGTGAGCAATTTCAACATTCGCAAGGTCGCCGTGCTGGGCGCCGGCGTGATGGGCGCGCAGATCGCCGCGCATCTCGTCAATGCGCGCGTGCCGGTGCTGCTGTTCGATCTGCCCGCCAAGGAAGGTCCGAAGAACGGCATCGCGCTGAAGGCGATCGAGAACCTGAAGAAGCTGTCGCCCGCGCCGTTCGGCGTGAAGGACGACGCGAAGTACCTCGAACCCGCGAACTACGAGGACGACATCGCGAAGCTCGCCGAATGCGACCTCGTGATCGAAGCGATCGCCGAGCGGATGGACTGGAAGCACGACCTGTACAAGAAGGTCGCGCCGCACATCGCTTCGCACGCGATCTTCGCGACCAACACGTCGGGCCTGTCGATCACGGCGCTGTCCGATGGCTTCGCCGATGAACTGAAGGCGCGCTTCTGCGGCGTGCACTTCTTCAACCCGCCGCGCTACATGCATTTGGTCGAGTTGATCCCGACCACGCACACGCGCGGCGAGATCCTCGACCAGCTCGAGACGTTCCTGACGAGCGTCGTCGGCAAGGGCGTCGTGCGCGCGAAGGACACGCCGAACTTCATCGCGAATCGCGTCGGCATTTTCTCGATCCTCGCCGTGATCACCGAAGCCGAAAAGTTCGGCCTGCGCTTCGACGAAGTCGACGACCTGACGGGCAGCCGCCTCGGCCGCGCGAAGTCGGCGACGTTCCGCACGGCGGACGTGGTCGGCCTCGACACGATGGCGCACGTGATCAAGACGATGCAGGACAATCTCGCCGACGATCCGTTTTTCCCGGTCTACAAGACGCCCGCCGTGCTCGCGAAGCTCGTCGAACAGGGCGCGCTCGGCCAGAAGACGGGCGGCGGCTTCTACAAGAAGGAAGGCAAGGCGATCAAGGTGCTTGACGCGAAGACGGGCGCCTACGTCGACTCCGGCGCGAAGGCGGACGAGACCGTCGGCCGCATCCTGAAGCGCCCGCCCGCGGAGCGCCTGAAGCTCTTGCGCGAGACGGAGCATCCGCACGCGCAGTTCCTGTGGTCGATCTTCCGTGACGTGTTCCACTACATCGCGCTCCACCTCGAATCGATCGCCGACAACGCGCGCGACGTCGACCTCGCGATCCGCTGGGGCTTCGGCTGGAACGAAGGTCCGTTCGAAGGCTGGCAGGCCGCGGGCTGGAAGCAGGTCGCCGAGTGGGTGCAGGAAGACATCGCGGCCGGCAAGGCGCTCGCGAACGTGCCGCTGCCCGCGTGGGTGCTCGAAGGCGTCGTCGCCGAGCAGGGCGGCGTGCACACGGCCGAAGGCTCGTGGTCGCCCGCGACTAAGCGCTTCGCGCCGCGCTCGACGCTCGCCGTCTACGGCAAGCAGGTGTTCCGCGCGCCGCTCCTCGGCGAAGCGGGCCACGATCCGAAGACGTTCGGCAAGACGCTGTTCGAGACCGACTCGGTGCGCGCGTGGGTCGACGACCGTGCGGGCGAGGACGACGTCGTGATCGTGTCGTTCAAGTCGAAGATGAACACGATCGGCCCGGGCGTGATCGACGGCCTCGTGCAGGCGATCGAGCTCGCGGAGAAGGACTACAAGGGCGTCGTGATCTGGCAGCCGACGTCGCTCAAGCTCGGCAACCCGGGCGGCCCGTTCTCCGCCGGCGCGAACCTCGAAGAGGCGATGCCCGCGTTCATGATGGGCGGCGCGAAGGGCATCGAGCCGTTCGTGAAGAAGTTCCAGGAAGGCATGCTGCGCGTCAAGTACGCGAACGTACCGGTCGTCGCGGCGGTGTCGGGCCTGGCGCTCGGCGGCGGCTGCGAGCTGATGCTGCATAGCGCGAAGCGCGTCGTGCACGTCGAGAGCTACATCGGCCTCGTCGAAGTCGGCGTCGGCCTCGTGCCGGCGGGCGGCGGCCTGAAGGAAGCGGCGCTGCGCGCGGCGGACGCGGCGACGGCGGCGGGCCTGACGAGCGAGCTGCTCAAGTTCCTGACGAAGTCGTTCGAGAACGCGGCGATGGCGAAGGTGTCGATGTCCGCGCACGAGGCGCGCGCGATGGGCTACGTGAAGCCGTCGGACACGATCGTGTTCAACGTGTTCGAACTGCTCGACATCGCGAAGAAGGAAGCGCGCGGCCTCGCGGCGGCGGGCTACCGCGCGCCGCTGAAGGCGAAGGAAATCCCGGTGGCCGGCCGCTCGGCGATCGCCACCATCAAGGCGCAGCTCGTCAACATGCGCGACGGCCGCTTCATTAGCGACCACGATTTCCTGATCGCGAGCCGGATCGCCGAGGCGGTTTGCGGCGGCGACGTCGAAGCCGGCAGCACGGTCGACGAGGAATGGCTGCTCGCGCTGGAGCGTCGCGCGTTCGTTGAGCTGCTCGGCACGCAGAAGACGCAGGAACGGATCATGGGCATGTTGCAGACCGGCAAGCCGGTTCGCAACTGAGCGAGCCGAGCGGACAACTTTGCATGGGAGCAGAGTAAGCGCCACAGCGCTAACTGCGATCGACCGCCCAAGGGCATGGGACCAGAGTCAGCGCTGAAGTGCCAACTCTGGTCGACAGGAGTCTCAAATGAGCAAACAACTGCAAGACGCATACATCGTCGCCGCAAGCCGCACGCCGATCGGCAAGGCGCCCCGCGGTGCATTCAAGAACACGCGCCCGGACGAGCTGCTCGTCCACGCGATCAAGTCGGCGATCGCGCAGGTGCCGGAATTCGACACGAAGCTGATCGAAGACGCGATCGTCGGCTGCGCGATCCCCGAGGCAGAGCAGGGCCTGAACGTCGCGCGGATGGGCGCGCTGCTCGCGGGCCTGCCGAACACGGTCGGCGGCGTGACGGTGAACCGCTTCTGCGCATCGGGCATCACCGCGCTCGCGATGGCGGCGGACCGCATTCGCGTCGGCGAATCGGACGCGCTCCTCGCGGCCGGCGTCGAATCGATGAGCATGGTGCCGATGATGGGCAACAAGCCGTCGATGTCGCCGCACATCTTCGATCGCAACGAAGACGTCGGCATTGCCTACGGGATGGGCCTGACCGCCGAGCGCGTCGCCGAGCAGTGGAAGGTGAGCCGCGAAGACCAGGACGCGTTCTCGGTCGAGTCGCACAGGAAGGCGCTCGCCGCGCAGCAGGCGGGCGAGTTCAAGGACGAGATCGCGCCGTACACGATCATCGAGCGCTTCCCGAATCTCGCGACGGGCGAGATCGAGACGAAGACGCGCGAGATCGCGATCGACGAAGGCCCGCGTGCGGACACGTCGATCGAAGGCCTCGCGAAGCTGCGCGCGGTGTTCGCGAACAAGGGCTCGGTGACGGCGGGCAACAGCTCGCAGACATCGGACGGCTCGGGCGCGCTCCTCGTCGTGTCGGAGAAGGTGCTCAAGCAGTTCAACCTGACGCCGCTCGCGCGCTTCGTCAGCTTTGCCGTGCGCGGCGTGCCGCCGGAGATCATGGGCATCGGCCCGAAGGAAGCGATTCCGGCCGCGCTGAAGGCGGCGGGCCTGAAGCAGGACGATCTCGACTGGATCGAGCTGAACGAAGCATTCGCCGCGCAATCGCTGGCGGTGATGCGCGATCTCGGCCTCGATCCGTCGAAGGTCAACCCGATCGGCGGCGCGATCGCGCTCGGCCACCCGCTCGGCGCGACGGGCGCGATTCGCGCGGCGACCGTCGTGCACGGCCTGCGTCGTCGCAACCTGAAGTACGGGATGGTGACGATGTGCGTCGGGACCGGCATGGGTGCGGCAGGCATCATCGAGCGGCTCTGATCGGAGCGCGCGACGCATGACGACGGTGCGCGGGCGACCAGCTCGCGCACCGTTTTTTTTGTTTATCGAATGAAAACAGCCATGGAGACGGCTCAGATGGATATCCAGATCGAAAACGCAGGCGGCGTGCTGACGATCACGCTCGCGCGCCCCGCGAAAAAGAACGCGATCACCGCGGCGATGTACCAGGCGATGGCCGATGCGCTCGCGGCGGCGCAGGATGACAAGTCGGTGCGCGCGATCGTGATTCGCGGCAGCGACGGCAACTTCAGCGCGGGCAACGATCTCGACGACTTCATGAAGGCGCCGCCGAAGGACGAGAACGCACCCGTGTTCCAGTTTCTGCGCCAGATCGCGAGCGCGCAGAAGCCGGTCATCGCGGCGGTTTCCGGCGTCGCGGTCGGCATCGGCGTGACGATGCTGCTGCACTGCGATCTCGTCTACGCGGCCGACACCGCGCAGCTCTCGCTGCCGTTCGCGCAGCTCGGACTGTGTCCCGAGGCGGCGTCGAGCCTGCTGCTGCCGCGTCTTGCCGGCCATCAGGTCGCGGCCGAGAAGCTCCTGCTCGGCGAGCCGTTCGACGCGCTCGAAGCGCACCGGATCGGCCTCGTGAACCGCGTGCTGCCCGCCGCGGATCTCGACGCGTTCGCCGCGGAGCAGGCGGCGAAGCTCGTCGCGCTGCCGGCATCGTCGCTGCGCGCGACGAAGGCGTTCCTCAAGAAGGGGGGCGGCGCGGACGTCGCCGCGCGGATGTCGGAAGAAGGCGACCAGTTCGGCCGGATGCTGCGCTCGCCCGAAGTGCGCGAGGCGATCACTGCGTTCTTCGAGAAGCGCAAGCCGGACTTCCGGCAGTTCGACTGAACGCGAACGCAAACGCGGCGGCGTGCGGCGGTGTGCCGCTTCCGCCGCACGCCCATCGATGCGGCGGCGCGCTAAGCGGAGCCGTAGTCGACGTAGCCCGCTTCGCGGCAGAAGCTCACGAGCCGCAGCCCGGCTTGCCGCGCGATTTCGATCGCGAGCGACGACGGCGCGGAGATCGTCGCGACCATCGGAATGCCGACGCGCGCGGACTTGCGCACGAGCTCGTAGCTCGCGCGGCTCGACAGGAAGACGAAGCCGTTCGTCATGTCGGCGCGTTCGAGCGTGAGCGTGCCGATCAGCTTGTCGAGCGCGTTGTGGCGGCCGATGTCCTCGAACGCGTGGACGATCGCGCCCGATGCGTCGCACCACGCGGCCGCGTGCAGCCCGCCCGTCTGCCGCGTGAGCACCTGATGGGCGGGGAGATCGCGCGCCGCGCGTGCGATCGCATCCGGCGCGATGCGCGCGAGAAAGCCGGTATCCGGCACGCGTTCCGGCACGAGATCGAGCAGATCGATACTCTCGATGCCGCACACGCCGCAGCCGGTGCGCCCCGCGAGCGCGCGGCGCTTCTCCTTCAGCGCGGCGAACGCCTGCTGGACGACCGTGAGCTGCACTTCGGCGTGCGGCAGCGGCGCGTCGCCGTGCAGCACGACTTCGATGTCCTTCACGTCGCTGCCGCGCTCGACGATGCCTTCCGACACCGCGAAGCCGACCGCGAACGCTTCCAGATCGCGTGGCGTGCACATCATCACCGCGTGCGAGATGCCGTTGAACACGAGCGCGACGGGCCATTCCTGGCCGACGTGGTCGACGGTCGCTTCGACCGCGTCGCCGCGCCGCCTGCGCACCGCGAGCTCGACGATGCCGCTGGGTTCGACGGTTTCGGACAGACTCACGGGGGACTACTCCTTCGATTGGACGGGGCGGACGAGCGGGGCGCGGCGTCCGGCGGCACGCCCGTCGCCCGCGAAGGTTCTAAAATACTCCAGACAGGCCAAATGTGCCGGCAAACGTCATAGTGGGTGCAAACATGGGACTGAGCGACGCGCCGTTGCTGTTCAATTTCGAAGTCGTATCGTCGGAGGATCTGACCTACATTCCGATGATCGTCCGTTTCAACCTCGACCGCTTCGGGCTGCGGATCTCGCTCGAGCAATGGCAGATGCTGCCGATCGAGGATCGCAAGCTGCTCGCGCGCTTTCCGGCCGACGAAGACGTCGTGATCGAGCCGAACTTCGATCATGCGCTGTTCGAGATGCTGCGTACGCACGCGAACGTTGAGCCGAGCTGGTTCCAGCCGGACGAGCATCCGGCCTGGCGCAGCGCCGATGCGGTGCCGGATGCGCTCGTCGCGCAGAGCGGGCTGGCCGGGCTGCAGGCGCCGTCGGCCGCGCAGTGGGCGACGCTCACGCCGTTTCAACGCTACGTGCTCGCGAAGCTGTCGCGCAAGCCGAAGCTCAACCACGACTTCATCCCCGCGATGCGCGAGTTCGGCCTCTCCGCGCATTGAGCGGGCGAGGCGGCGCCACGCGCGTTGCCCCGCCGTTCGCGCGCGGGCGCCGGATGCGACGCGCAGCCGCGCTTATTCGAGCGGCGGCAGCGCCCGCGGGCGGCGATCGGCGTCGGTCGCGACGTAGGTGAGGGTCGCTTCGGTCACCTTGACGATTTCGCTCATCAGACTCATCCGCTGTGCGTAAACCTCGACGTCGACCGTCACCGACGTGTTGCCCGTCTTGACGATGCTCGCGTAGAAGCTCAGCAGATCGCCGACGAACACCGGCTGCTTGAACAGGAAAGAATTGACCGCGACCGTCGCGACCCGGCCGTTCGCGCGGCGGCACGCCGGGATCGAGCCCGCGATGTCGACCTGCGCCATGATCCAGCCGCCGAATACGTCGCCGTGGACGTTCGCGTCGGACGGTTGCGGCACGACGCGCAGCGCGGGCGGTTTTTGCGGGAGTTGCAGGGGCGAATCGGTCATGGTTGAAGCTTCCATCTTGTAAGAAAAGCGGCCGGCTTGCGCGATTTCGCGCGCCGCCGCGGGCGAGGCGGCGCGCAGCGGCGCGAACCGGCTTCTGCGAGAATACAAAGTTCTGAAATTGTACGAGAAAGTGTGGATTGGGGCCGGGCCGGGCGGGCAGAATTGCGTCGCCCAAGCCGCATGGGCCGAGCCGGGCGGGCAGCTCAACGTCCGCCGTGCCGCATGGACCGGAACGCGCCGGCAGTCCGTCGGGTATTTCGTCGCGCGATTCGCGCCGCCAGCTGGCTACGCGACGCGCGTGGCGTAGCCAGCCGGCTCGAGACCGATCGCCATGCGGCGGCCGGGACGGCGGATGCAGATGGCCGCCGACGCGCGATTCGCGCGCGCCGCGCCCCTGCGTCGCACCGACGCCGGCCGTGCGAACCCGAAACGCATACTTTCACCGACGAAGCGAACCCACGAACTCCCCCATGCGCCGCTATCCCGCTTCTTCCGAGCCCGCGCCCATCGCGACCGGGCCGCGCAACGACTGGCAGACGATCCGCTCGCTGCTGCCGTACCTGACCGCCTACAAGTGGCGCGTCGCGTTCGCGCTCACGTGCCTGATCGGCGCGAAGGTCGCGAGCCTCGGCGTGCCCGTCGTGATGAAGCGGATCGTCGACAGTCTCGCCGCCGTCCAGCATCTGACCGCGCTCGGCCGCGCCGAGCAGTCGGCGAGCATCGTGCTCGCGGGCGGCGTGGGGCTCCTCGTGGTCGCGTACGCGTTCGTGCGTCTATCGACGTCGCTCTTCACCGAATTGCGCGAAATCCTGTTCTCGAAGGTGACGGAGAGCGCAGTGCGGCGGCTCGCGCTGCAGGTGTTCCGGCATCTGCACGGCCTGTCGCTGCGCTTTCACCTCGAACGGCAGACGGGCGGCATGTCGCGCGACATCGAGCGCGGCACGCGCGGCATCCAGCAATTAATCTCGTATTCGCTGTACAGCATCCTGCCGACGCTCGTCGAAGTGGGGCTCGTGCTCGGCTTCTTCGCCGTCAAGTACGAAGCGTATTACGCGTACGTGACGTTCGCGGCGCTCGTCGCGTACATCGTGTTCACCGTGAAGGTGACCGAGTGGCGCACGCATTTCCGCCGCACGATGAACGAGCTCGATTCGCGTGCGAACTCGCGTGCGATCGATTCGCTGATCAACTATGAGACGGTCAAGTATTTCGGCAACGAGGAGTGGGAAACGCAGCGCTACGACGAGAACCTGAAGCGCTACCGCAAGGCGGCGATCCGTTCGCAGAACTCGCTGTCGTTTCTCAACTTCGGCCAGCAGGCGATCATCGGCGCGGGGCTCGTGTTCATCCTGTGGCGCGCGACGCAGGGCGTGCTCGCGGGCAAGCTCACGCTCGGCGACCTCGTCCTCATCAACACCTTCATGCTGCAGTTGTACATTCCGCTCAACTTCCTGGGCGTCGTCTACCGCGAGCTGAAGCAGAGCCTGACCGACATGGACCGGATGTTCGGGCTGCTGTCGGCCGCGCGCGAAGTCGACGACGCGCCCGGCGCGCCCGCGCTGAAGGTGAACGGCGCGCAGGTGCGCTTCGAACGGGTGAATTTCAGCTACGAGCCGGCGCGGCAGATCCTGCACGACGTCGATTTCACGATCGAAGCGGGCTCGACGACCGCGGTCGTCGGCCACAGCGGCTCGGGCAAGTCGACACTGTCGCGCCTCTTGTTCCGCTTCTACGATCTCGGTCGCGCGACGGGCGGCGCGATCACGATCGACGGCCAGGACATCCGCGACGTGAAGCAGGATTCGCTGCGCGCGTCGATCGGCATCGTGCCGCAGGACACGGTGCTCTTCAACGACACGATCTACTACAACATCGCGTACGGCCGGCCGTCGGCGACGCGCGACGAGGTGATCGCGGCCGCGCGCGCCGCGCACATCCACACGTTCATCGAAAGTCTGCCGAAGGGCTATGACACGCCCGTCGGCGAGCGCGGGCTCAAGCTGTCGGGCGGCGAGAAGCAGCGCGTCGCGATCGCGCGGACGATCCTGAAGAACCCGCCGATCCTCGTGTTCGACGAAGCGACGTCGGCGCTCGATTCGCGTTCCGAGCGCGCGATCCAGCACGAGCTCGAGCAGATCGCGCGGCACCGGACGACGCTCGTGATCGCGCACCGGCTGTCGACCGTCGTGCACGCGGACCAGATCATCGTGATGGACCACGGGCGTATCGTCGAGCGCGGCACGCATGCCGAGCTGCTGCGCGCAGACGGCCTCTATGCGCAGATGTGGGCGCTGCAGCAGCAGCGCGCGGCGGCCGACGGCGCGGCGGCGGAAGAGGTTTAATGGGGCGGGGCGCGCCGCGCGCGGCATGGTGGCGCGGACTCGCGCGTCTCGGCCGATAGCGGCGCGTCGTTGTGTCGTTGCCGATTGGCGGCCGGCTGGACGCTCGGCGGATCACGCCGGAGCCGCTCGATGAACCCGGGCGAGCGGGCGTCAGCCGGCCGGCTTCAGCGCGCTGCCCTCAGCGCGGCGTCGAGCTCGCTCAGTTGCGCCGGCGTGCCGACGTTCTCCCACACACCCGCATATAGCTCGCCCGTCGCGCGGCGCGCGGCGATCGTTTCGCGAAAATAGGGGGTGAGCCGGCTGCGCGTGCCGGCGGGCAGAGCGCGGAACATTCGCGAGTCGTAGAGCGCGATGTTGCCGAATGTGACGCGCGGCGCGCCGTCGAGCGACAGCAGGCCGTCGCCGTCGAGCGCGAAGTCGCCCGCCGGATGGAACGGCGGGTTCGGCACCATCACGAGGTGCATGCCGGGCTCGGGCGCCGCAGCCAGCGCGGCGGCGCGCGCGCGCAGCGTCGCGTAGTCGAAGTTTGCGTAGACGTCACCCGCGACGCAGACGAACACCTTCGGCCCGCTGCCGTCCTCGATGAGCGGCAGCGCCTGCGCGATTCCGCCCGCCGTTTCGAGCGCCTCGCGCTCGGCCGAATAGACGAGCCGCACGCCCCAGCGCGAGCCGTCGCCAAGAGTGGCCTCGATCCGCTCGCCGAGCCATGCGTGGTTGACGACGATCGTGCGAATGCCCGCCGCGGCGAGCCGCTCGATCTGCCAGACGATCAGCGGCTTGCCGCCCGCCGCGAGGAGCGGCTTCGGCGTCGTGTCGGTGAGCGGGCGCATCCGTTCGCCGCGCCCGGCGGCGAAGATCATCGCCGTGTCGAGTGTGTGCGTCATCGTTCAGAACGTGTAGCCGACTTCGGCTGTCTTGTTTTCGAGCTCGTCGAGCAGCCTCGCGAACGGCGTGAGCGGCCGGTAGCGCAGCGCGACCTTGCGCGCGTAGCCGAGAAAGCGCGGCAGGTCGGCGAGATAGTGCGGCTTGTGATCGCGGTAGTTGATCCGCGCGAACAGGCCGAGCACCTTGATGTGGCGCTGCAGGCCCATCCATTCGAGCTGCCGGTAGAACTCGCCGAAGTCGGGCTCGACGGGCAGCCCGGCTTTCTTCGCCTTTTCCCAGTAGTACGCGAAGCAGTCGAGCTCGAACGCCTCGTCCCAACTGATGAACGCGTCGCGCAAGAGCGACACGACGTCGTACGTGAGCGGCCCGTAGACGGCGTCCTGGAAGTCGAGCACGCCCGGGTTCGGCTGAGCAATCAACAGGTTGCGGGGCATGAAGTCGCGCAGCATGTAGCCCTGCGGCTGCGCGCGCGCGCTCGCGATCAGCAGCGCGAACGTGCGGTCGAGCACGCCGCGCGCGTTATCCGTGAGCGTCTTGCCGAGATGCCGGCCGACGTACCACTCGGGCATCAGCTCCATCTCGCAGCGCAGGAACGCCTCGTCGAACGGCGGCAGCACGTCTTCGCGCGACGCGAGCTGCCAGCGGATCAGCGCGTCGAGCGCGTCGCGCATCAGCGGCCGAGCGGCGTCCGGCGCGGCGGGATCGAGCGCGGAGATGTACGAGCGCGTGCCGAGATCGGTGATGAGCATGAAGCCCGCGTCGAAGTCGTGTTCGAGCACTTTCGGCACGTTCAGACCGGCCGCGTCGAGCAACTGCGAGATCTGCACGAACTCGCGGCATTTCTCGGGCGGCGGCGCGTCGACGGCGATCGCGGTTCCGCCCGGCGCGGCCGCGCTCGCGATGCGGAAATAGCGCCGGAAGCTCGCGTCGGCGGACGCAGGGACGAGCGACGCCGGGTCGAGCGCGTAGCGGTCGGCGAACGTGGCGAGCCAGTCGGTGAGGAGGGCGAGGCGGGGATCGGCCAAGGGCTGCGTCATTGAAAGTCGGGGAGGGGGAACGTCTTGCCATATAATACCCCACGACTTTTTTGACGCGTCCCGTGTCAATCCCCGCCGGCGCGGGCCCGCAGTCCGCCACGCCGCTCGTTTGCCCGTTTTCCCCCGGTATGCGCGAAGCCGCAGTCACGGTTCGATTGCGAGGGCTGCGACGTGCGGAGGCCGGGTTTGACAGGGTCGATTCGCCGAACGATAGATGCCGCCTAAAACGTTATTCCCGCTCGTCCCAGCTTGCGATGCCGCGCCGCGCAAAAAACGGCTCGCGGTCGCGCTTTTGGCCGTACCGGGCCTCGTGCCGGCGGTGTCGCAGGCCCAGTTGTCGGGCGCCGCGGCCGAGCCGCAGGCGTTCGGCTCGCCGTGGGACCTTCGCCTCGCGCCGCAGCTCGACGAGCATCCGCAAAAGCAGCGCGGCAAGCCCGCGACGTTCGTCTTGGGCGACCACACGAACGGCACGGCCGACCAGGATCTCGCCGCGAAGGGCTCGGCCGAGATCCGGCGCGGCAATGCGGTCGTCAAGGCGGATGCGATCCACTACGACCAGGACACCGACATGGCCGACGCGTACGGCAAGGTCACGGTGTCGAACGCCGGCACGACGTTCTCGGGCCCCGAGGCGCATCTGAAGGTCGAGGCGAACCAGGGCTTCATGACGACGCCGAAGTACCATTTCACGGCGACGGGCGGCTCGGGCAGCGCCGAGCGGGTGCAACTGCTCGACAGCGAGCGCTCGGTGTTCACGAACGGCACCTACACGGGCTGCCAGTGCACGACGAACCCGGCGTGGTACATCAAGGGCACCGAGTTCGATTTCGATACGGGCGCCGACGAAGGCGTCGCGCGCAACGGCGTGCTGTTCTTCCAGGGCGTGCCGCTCTTCGGCAGCCCGTGGCTCACGTTCCCGCTGTCGGGCGAGCGGCGCAGCGGCTTCCTGCCGCCGACGTTCTCGCCGTTCAGCTCGACGAACGGCTTCGAATTCTCGCTGCCGTACTACTTCAATATCGCGCCGAATCGCGACCTGACGGTCACGCCGCACATCATCTCGAAGCGCGGGATCTTCACGCAGGCGACGTTCCGCTATCTGTCGACGAACTATTCGGGCACGCTGACGGGCGAATACCTGCCGGACGACCGTGTCGCGAAGCGCAACCGCTACGCGATCTACTGGCAGCACCAGCAGAACTTCGGCAACGGCTTCGGCGGCTACGTTTACTTCAACAAGGTTTCGGACAACCTGTATCCCGAGGATCTCGGATCCACGAACCAGTTCGTGAACGGGCTCCAGACGATTTATCAGCAGGAAGCCGGCCTGACGTACAACAACGGGCCGTGGTCCGTGCTCGGGCGCTACCAGCACTGGCAGACGCTCGCGCCGTCGGTCGCGCCGTACGGCCGCGAGCCGCAGTTGAACGTGAAGTACGCGAAGTACAACGTCGGCGGCTTCGACTTCGGCGCGGAAGCCGATTATTCGCGCTTCCGGATCACGACCGCCGACCAGCCGGAAGGCGATCGCGTGATGTTCAACCCGTACGTGTCGTACGGGGTGTACGGTCCCGGCTATTTCGTCGTACCGAAGGCGCAGATGCACTTCGCGTCGTACGACCTGACGACGACGACGGGCGGCGTGCCCGGCCAGGCGAAGCGCTTCACCTATTCGATTCCGACGCTCAGCTTCGATTCCGGGCTCATCTTCGACCGCTCGGTGCGCCTGTTCGGCCAGGATTTCATCCAGACGCTCGAGCCGCGGCTGTACTATGTGTACACGCCGTACCGGAACCAGTCGGACGCGCCGCTCTTCGACACGGCCGTGTCGGACTTCGGGCTCGCGGAGATCTTCACGCCGAACACCTTCGTCGGCAACGACCGGATCGCCGACGCGAACCGCCTGACGGCCGCGCTCACGACCCGCTTCATCAATCCGACGACGGGCGACGAGCGCGCGCGCTTCGTCATCGCGCAGCAGTACTACTTCACCGACCAGCGCGTGACGCTGCTGCCGACCGACGCGTCCGCGACCGCGCGGCACTCCGACCTGATCCTCGGTGCGTCGGTCAAGCTCGGCGCGGGCTTCGCGTCGGAAACCGCGTTCCAGTACAACGTCGACAACAACCAGCTCGTCAAGTCGAGCGTCGGCTTCGGCTACAGCCCGGGCGAGCGGCGCGTGATCAACGTCGGCTATCGCTACACGCGGCAGAACGCGACGCTCAGCAACGAGCCGATCAATCAGGTTCTCGTGTCCGCGCAATGGCCGCTCACGCGGCGGCTCTATGCGGTCGGCCGGCTCAACTACGATCTCGCGAGCAGCCGGGTTGTCGACGGTCTCGTCGGCTTCCAGTACGATGCCGACTGCTGGGCGTTCGGCGTTGGCGTCCAGCGCTACGCGAACGGCGTGAACACGTCGGGGCAGCAGAATTCGTCGACCCGCGTGCTCGCGCAGCTCGTGCTCAAGGGGCTGACGAGCATCGACAACGGACTCGTATCCTCGTTCCGCGCCGGCGTGCAGGGATATACGCCGCTGCCGCCCGCGCCGGCGCCGTTGTCGCGTTTCAGCAATTACGATTAACCGCCGACGAGGCGTTCGCGGCGAGCGGCGTTTGCGCAGCCCGCTTTCAATGGAGTACCTGTGGCAATGAAGAAAACCCTTCGCTTCGCGGCTATCGCATCCGGTCTGGTCGCGTCGCTCATCACGGTCGCACCGGCCGCGTCTGCGCAGGCGCTG
Organism: Burkholderia mayonis; assembly: GCF_001523745.2. Taxonomy (NCBI): domain Bacteria; kingdom Pseudomonadati; phylum Pseudomonadota; class Betaproteobacteria; order Burkholderiales; family Burkholderiaceae; genus Burkholderia; species Burkholderia mayonis. Next base: position 3,256,299 of record NZ_CP013386.1, on the reverse strand, counting down.
CGCGCGCAGGGCGCGTCGCTCGCCGACGAGGTGGTCGCTGTCGTCAACAACGACGTGATCACCGGGCGCGAGCTCGATCAGCGCGTCGGCCTGATCGCGCGCCGTCTGCAGCAGCAGAAGGCGCCCGTGCCGCCGATCGACCAGTTGCGCGCACAGGTGCTGAACCAGATGGTGCTCGAGCGCATCCAGATCCAGCGGGCGAAGGACGACGGCATCGTCGTCGACAACGCCACCGTGCAGGCGACGCTCGGGCGCCTCGCGCAGGCGAACGGGATGCCGCTCGACCAATACAAGGCGCGCATCGAGGCGCAGGGCGTGCCGTGGGACGTGTTCGTGCGCGACGCGCGCACTGAGCTGATGCTCTCGAAGCTGCGCGAGAAGGAAGTCGACGGCAAGATCACCGTGTCGGACGCCGAAGTCGCGAGCTACATCGCGAGCCAGCGCGGCCCGAACGCCGGCTCGCAGCAGGATCTGCGGCTCGAGCACATCTTCGTGAAGGCGCCGACCAGCGCGCCGCAAGCCGACATCGACGTCGCGCAGAAGAAGGCGGAAGGCCTGCTGCAGCAGGCGCTCGCGTCAGGCGTCGATTTCGAGCGGCTCGCGAAGAACAATTCGGAAGCCGACGATGCGAAGAAGGGCGGCGATCTCGGCTTCAAGTCGCCGTCGTCGCTGCCGTCCGACGTCGTCGACGCGGTGTCGAAGCTGCGTCCCGGCCAGGTCAACCCGACGCTCGTCCGCGTGCCGGACGGCTTCGAGATCGTGCGTCTCGTCGACCGCCGCGCGAGCCAGAGCGTGTCGGCCGCGTCGCCGAAGATCGTGCAGACGCACGTGCGCCACATTCTGTTGCGCGTCGGCGAAGGCAAGTCGGAATCGCAGGCGCGCCAGCAACTGATCGACATCCGCCGGCAGGTCGAGGCGGGCGGCGATTTCGAGAAGTTCGCGCGCACCTACTCGCAGGACGGCTCGGCGTCGCAAGGCGGTGATCTCGGCTGGATCAGCCCGGGCGAGACGGTGCCGGAATTCGAGCGTGCGATGAACAGCCTGCAGGATGGCCAGGTCAGCAACCCGGTGCGCACCGAGTACGGCTACCACCTGATTCAGGTGCTCGGCCGCCGCGACGCGGAAGGCTCGGTGCAGCAGCAGATGGACATCGCGCGCCAGGCGATCGGCCAGCGCAAGGCCGAGCAGGCGTACTCGGACTGGCTGCGCGAGCTGCGCGACTCGTCGTACGTGCAGGTCAAGCTGCCTGTCGTCCAATAAGCGCGTAGCCGAAACATGTCCGCCAGCCCGCAGCCGCTGCGCATCGCGATCACGACCGGCGAGCCGGCCGGCGTCGGCCCCGAGCTGACGGCCCGTGCACTCGCCGACGCGGCGGCGCGCTGGCCCGACGCGCGCTTCACGGTGCTCGGCGACGCGGGCCTGATCGCCGAGCGCGCAGCCGCGGTCGGCGTCGATTGGGCGCGCATGACGGCGAGCGGTGCAGACGCGCATGTCGCAGACGCGCATGTCGCAAACGCGCATGTCGCAAACGCGCATGTCGCGGTCGCGCATCGCGCGCTCGCCGCACCCGCCGAAGCGGGCAAGCTGAATCCGGCGAACGGGCGCTACGTGCTCGATCTGCTCGACGCGGCGATCGACGGCGCGGTCGCCGGCGCATTCGACGCGATCGTCACCGCGCCGCTGCAAAAGAGCACGATCAACGATGCCGGCGTGCCGTTCACCGGCCATACCGAATATCTCGCCGAGCGCACGCATACGCCGCACGTCGTGATGATGCTCGCGGGCACGGGCGAGCGGCCGCTGCGCGTCGCGCTCGCGACGACGCACCTGCCGCTCAAGGACGTGTCGGCCGCGCTGACCATCGACGGCCTCGCCGATACGCTCGCGATCGTCGACCGCGACCTGCGCCGCAGCTTCGGTCTCGCCGCACCGCGCATTCTCGTGACGGGCCTCAATCCGCACGCGGGCGAGAACGGTTATCTCGGCCGCGAGGAAATCGACGTGATCGAGCCGGCGCTTGTGCGCGCGCGGGCCGCGGGCATCGACGCGCGCGGGCCTTATCCCGCCGACACGCTGTTCCAGCCGCGCTACCTCGAGCACGCGGATTGCGTGCTCGCGATGTTCCACGACCAGGGGCTGCCGGTCCTCAAGTACGCGACGTTCGGCGAGGGCATCAACGTCACGCTCGGCCTGCCGATCATCCGCACGTCGGTCGATCACGGCACCGCGCTCGATCTCGCCGGTACGGGCCGCGCCGATCCGGGCAGCCTCGTCGCCGCGATCGATACCGCCGTGACGATGGCGCGCCATCGGCGCGCGGGCTGAATTTTCGCGTCATCCGTTTTTCTATTTTTCGATGTCGAACAGCAGACAGCACCAAGGGCATTTCGCGCGCAAGCGCTTCGGGCAGAACTTTCTCGTCGATCACGGCGTGATCGACGCGATCGTCGCGGCGATCCGGCCCGAGCGCGGCGAGCGGATGGTCGAAATCGGGCCGGGCCTCGGCGCGCTGACGGGGCCCGTGATCGCGCGGCTCGCGACGCCCGGCTCGCCGCTGCACGCGGTCGAGCTCGACCGCGACCTGATCGGCCGCCTGAAGCAGCGCTTCGGCGACCTGCTCGAGCTGCACGCGGGCGACGCGCTCGCGTTCGACTTCGGCTCGCTCGCCCTGCCAGGCGACAAGCCGTCGCTGCGGATCATCGGCAATCTGCCGTACAACATTTCGAGCCCGCTGCTGTTCCATCTGATGTCGTTCGCGCACGTCGTGATCGACCAGCATTTCATGCTGCAGAACGAGGTCGTCGAGCGGATGGTCGCGGAGCCGGGCACGAAGGCGTTCAGCCGGCTGTCGGTGATGCTTCAGTACCGCTACACGATGGACAAGCTGATCGACGTGCCGCCCGAATCGTTCCAGCCGCCGCCGAAGGTCGATTCGGCGATCGTGCGGATGATCCCGCATGCGCCGCACGAGTTGCAGACCGTCGATCCGGCGGCGCTCGGCGAAGTCGTGACGGCCGCATTCTCGCAGCGCCGCAAGATGCTGCGCAACACGCTCGGCGGCTATCGCGATCTCGTCGATTTCGATGCGCTCGGCTTCGATCTCGCGCGACGCGCGGAAGATGTCGATGTCGACGAGTACGTGCGCGTCGCGCAGGCGGTCGGCGCGCGGCGCGCGGGCGGCTGATCGGCGGCTGACGGGGCAGGGCGCGTCGCGCGATTTTGTCCGGTCGGCGCCGGCGATAGGGGGCGCTTGGGGCGGCTTCGTCGTTGCGCGGATTGCTTCCGGCATCGCTTCTTTTCGGTTGCGGGGCGCGACGCCGTAAGCATGCATCCGCGCGCTGGCCTCGGACGAGGGGCTTTCTCGATCTATGCGCGGTCGATCGTCGATACGCGGCGGTCTTGCCGCGTGGCGGGCCAGGGCGCGGCGACGGCATGGCTGCGCGGTGGCTTTCGCGGTGCCGTCGACAACGCTTCTTCAGGGCCGAAGCCTGCAATCCTCACGCTGCGCGCATCGGCGTATCCGTGCCGACACATCAGCGCATTGGCGTATCGGCACGCCGGCACATGCACGTCGACACGTCGGCGCGCTTGCAGATCCACGCGTGAGCACGTCGGCACGGTGGCACATCAGCCCATCGGCGCAGCGATTTGCGCCGGCCTCCATTTCTCTCGACCAACCCCGCATGCACTTACTTGCCGTCGCCGCGCGGCGGCGCGTTGACGAGCCCGATGCCCGCCAGCACGAGCACGGCCGCCGCGCCGAAGCGCGCATCGACCGAATCGCCGAGCAGCAGCACGCCGAAGCTCACGCCGAAGAGCGGCGCGAGGAACGTGAACACGGAAAGCCGCGCCGCGCTGTAGCGCGTCAGCAGCCAATACCACGCGAGATAGCTCGCGAACGCGACGATCACGCCCTGATACGCGAGGCTCGCGACGGCGAGCGGCGTCACGTGCGCGAGCGTCGTCTGTCCGGTCATGACGGCGAGCCCCAGCAGCACGGCCGACGACACCGTCAACTGGTAGAACAGCGTCTTGCTCGCGGTCGCGCGAGCGAGCGACGTCGAGCGCACGACGACCGTCGTCGCCGCCCACATCACGCCGCCGAGCACGCCGAGCGCGTCGCCCGCGAGTCCGGCGAGCGCCGATGCGCCGTCCGCGGCCGGCCGTGCGAAGCCGTCGGCGAATGCGACGGCGATGCCCGCGAACGCGATCGCGACGCCCGTCCATTGCGTGCGGCGCATCTTCTCGCCGGGCGCGAACAGGTGCAGCCCGAGCGCGGTGAAGCACGGCGCCGTGTAGAGAAAGATCGCCATGCGTGCGGCGCTCGTCAGCGTGAGGCCGAAGAAGAGGCAGACGAACTCGCCCGCGAACAGCGTGCCTGCGGCGACGCCCGCGCCGAACGTGCCGTCCGCGCGAAAGAGCGGCGTGCCGCGCGCGCCCGCCCATGCCCACACGCCGATGGCCGCGATCGCTGAGCGCAGCCCGGCCTGGAGCATCGGCGGGATCGCGTGCGTTGCGCTCTTGATCGCGACTTGCTGGAAGCCCCAGATCGCGCACAGCAGAACCATCACGCCGATCGCGCGCAAATCGAGCGACGGGCGCGCCGGCGCATAGGCGACGGCGCTCATCGGGCGCTCCTGAAAACGGCGGCGTGAGCCGAGAACGGGACGCCGGCCGGGCGCTCGGCGGGCCGGCTCGGTTCGAAGAAATGGGTTCGCACGGTTCGCAGGCCGATGGGATCGGCGGTCGGAGAGGGTTGTTCGGATCTTCGATTCGTTACGGGACGCCGACCGGGCGGACGTCGTCGCGCAGCGCGGCAGGCAGCGTTGCGGCGCACGCATCGCGAGCCCGCCGCGACGATCTTAACCGATCGCGCCGCGCGCCGCGCATCGCCCCTGCTGCCCGGATGGACGAGGCGCGTGCCGGCGGGAATCGCGCGGGTCTGGTACATTCGCACGTTCAAGCAAGTCCCCACGGAGTACCCATCATGCGTTTGCTTCACACGATGCTGCGAGTCGGCGATCTCGACCGCTCGATCAAGTTCTACACCGAGCTGCTCGGCATGAAATTGCTGCGCCGCGACGACTATCCGGACGGGAAATTCACGCTCGCGTTCGTCGGCTACGGCGACGAGCGGGACCACACGGTCATCGAGCTCACCCACAACTGGGACACGAAGTCGTACGAGCTCGGCACGGGCTTCGGCCATCTCGCGCTCGAGGTCGACGACGCGTACAAGGCGTGCGAGCAGATCAAGGCGCAAGGCGGCAAGGTCACGCGCGAAGCCGGGCCGATGAAGCACGGATCGACGGTGATCGCGTTCGTCGAAGATCCGGACGGCTACAAGATCGAGTTCATTCAGCGGAAGATTCACTGAGCGCAGTCTCACCGCGCGGGGCGCTGCGGCGCTCCGCGCCGGCCTGCGGTGCGCGATGCGATCGAGCATGCGTACCGCGTCGTTGTTCGTTCCCATGATCTTGCTTGGCTTCGGCTGCGCCACGCAGCGGCGCGGTTGCGTTCGCGGGCGGGTGCCGCGCGGGTTCGAGCGCCGCTGCGGGTAATGCGCTGCATGCCGTCGCGCGGATGCGTCGGATGTGCGATGCGGGACGAACGCAGTGCGAGGAAAAGAAGACCGAGCCGGTTGAATCGATCCGGGCCGGCGTCAGTCGGCCGGCAGTCGTGACGATGAAGACCGGCCCGTGTCGGATGCTGCGGCGGCGCTCGGCCGCGGCGAGCGTTTCCCGTTCGAGGTTTGCAAGCCGAATCGCCAGCGAGCGGGCGGTCGCACCATCGACGCGCGGCGCTCAGAGCGCCGGCAGCAGCTCCGGCGGATGGTGCTTCAGCGTATGCCGCGCTTCGCGGAATTCCGGGAAGATCGATTCGACCGTCTGCCAGAACGCCGGGCTATGGTTCATCTCGCGCAGATGCGACAGCTCGTGCGCGACGACGTAATCGACGATCGACATCGGGAAGTGGACGAGCCGCCAGTTCAGGCGGATCTTGCCGTCGCTCGAGCAACTGCCCCAGCGCGTCGCGGCCGACGACAGCGCATACATCGAATACGTGACGCCGAGCTTCTCCGCATACATCGCCAGCCGCTCGCCGAAGATCCGCTTGGCCTCGTTCTGCAGCCAGCCCTGCACGCGATCCTTGATCTGCTGCTCGCTCGCGTGCGCGGGCAGGCCGAGCTCGAGCGTCGCGGCGGCCGCATCGAAGCAGAGCGCGCCCTTCGCCGACGCGAGCGCGATGCTGACGGGCTTGCCGAGATACGGAATCTGCGCGCCTTCCTTCCAGTCGATCTGCGGCAGCGCGCGCTGCTCGGTTCGCGTCTGCCATTCGGCGAGCTTGTTGAAGATCCAGCGGCGCTTCTCGGCGATCGCCGCTTCGATGTCGGCGAGCGTCACCCAGCGCGGCGCGGTGATCGTGAGGCCGCTGCCGTCGATCGCGAAGCCGATCGTGCGGCGCGCCGAGCGCTTCAGCTTGTATTCGAGCACGCGGCCGTCGAGCGCGAGCGTGCGGCGTCGGGAGCGGTCGGCGTCGGGTGGCGCAGCGGGTGCGGCGGGCGCAACGGACGAAGCGGGCGGAACGGCGGAAGGGGAAGCGGGGGACGGCGAGGCGGCCGGCCCGTCGAAGAGCGGCAGGTCGAGCTGGCGGTGATCGAGCGCCACGACGGCCGGCCGCGGCCTGGGACGCTTCGGCATCAGTTCGCTTCGTTTGGCGGTGCGCAATGGGTGAAACTCGCTTGACTTCAGGTACGCGCGGCGTCGGACGCACGGTCGGCGCCGCGTGCGCCGTCGCGCTCGTGCCGGTAGGCGTCCGGGTCGATGCGGCGCATTTCCGCTTCGATCCAGTTTTCGACGCGTTCGTTCAATTGATCGGGGGTGAGGCCTTGCGTGTCGATCGGCTTGCCGATCGACACCGTGACGGTGCCGGGATATTTCATAAACGAATTGCGCGGCCACACGCGTCCCGCGTTGTGCGCGATCGGCACGACGGGCGCGCCCGCGCCGATCGCGAAGCGCGCGCCACCCGTCTTGTACTTGCCCTGGCTGCCGACCGGCGTGCGCGTGCCTTCCGGAAACATGATGACCCACGCGCCGTCCGCCATCCGTGCGCGGCCCTGGCGGATCACCGAGTCGAACGCGTTCTTGCCGTCCTTGCGGTTGATGTGGACCATGTGCAGCATCCCGAGCGCCCAGCCGAAGAACGGCACGTACAGCAGCTCGCGCTTGAACACGTAGCAAAGCGGCTTCGGCATCAGCGCGGGCAGCGCGACCGTCTCCCACGCGGACTGATGCTTCGGCAGCAGCACCGCGGGACCGTCGGGCAGGTTCTCGAACCCTTCGACGCGATACCGGATGCCGTTCAGCCAGCGTGCGACGAAGAGCGTCGACTTGCACCAGCCGGCCGCCATCCAGTAGCGTGCGTTCGGGCGCAGGAACGGGAACGCGATGAAGCACGCGGTCGCGTACAGCGCCGTGTAGACGATGAAATAGACGAAAAGCAGCAGGGAGCGGACGAAGCGCATCGGCGTGACGTTACGGTGAGGGAGGATGCGCGCGGGACGGCATCACTCGTGATCTTCGGAAAGGAAATCGAGCGCGAACGCGCGCAGGTCGTCGTGCACGCGCGTGCCGTCCGGCAGCCCGCCCGCAGCGAGCGTCTTCTTGCCCTTGCCCGTCAGCACGAGGTGCGGCCGAAAGCCGAGCGCCGCGCCTGCCAGCAGGTCGCGCAGCGAATCGCCGACGACGGGCGTGTCCTCCGGATCGATCTCGAAACGCTCGGCGATCAGCTTCATCATGCCCGGCTGCGGCTTGCGGCAGTCGCAGTGGTCGTCGGCCGTGTGCGGGCAGAAGAACACCGCGTCGATCCGCCCGCCGACCGCGGCCGCCGCGCGATGCATCTTCAAATGCATCGCGTTCAGCGTCGCCATGTCGAAGAGGCCGCGGCCGATGCCCGACTGGTTCGTCGCGACGACGACGCGGTAGCCCGCGTGATTGAGCCGCGCGATCGCCTCGAGGCTGCCGGGCAGCGCGACCCACTCGTCGGGAGATTTGACGAATGCGTCCGAATCGACGTTGATGACGCCGTCCCGGTCGAGGATGACGAGCTTCTTGCTGAGACTGGTCGGCATCGCGTGGTTCCTCTGGCTTATGCGGCGAGCTTCGAGATGTCGGCGACGCAGTTCATCTGCTGATGCAGCGCGGACAGCAGCGCGAGCCGGTTCGCGCGCAGCGCGGGATCCTCGGTGTTGACCATCACGTCGTTGAAGAACGTGTCGACGGGCGTGCGCAGCGCGGCGAGCGCGGACAGGGCGCCCGTGTACGCGCGCGCCTCGAGCTGCGACTGCACGCGCGGCGTCACTTCGGCGAGTTGCTCGTGCAGCGCCTTCTCGGCCGGTTCGACGAAGAGGGTCGGCTGCACCGCGCCGTTCGCACCGCTCTCCGACTTCTTCAGGATGTTCGCGATCCGCTTGTTCGCGGCCGCGAGCGCTTCGCTTTCGTCGAGGCGCGCGAACTCGCGCACCGCGTCGAGGCGCGCGACGATGTCGTCGAGGCGCGTCGGGTTCAGGCTCAGCACCGCATCGACTTCGCCCGCCGAGTAGCCGCGCTCGCGCAGCAGGCCGCGCAGGCGGTCGATGAAGAACGCGTAGATCGCGTCGGTCGATTCGACGACGCCCGGCACCGCCGCGAAACGTTCGTACGCGGTGCGCAGCAGCCAGACGAGATCGAGCGGAAGCTGCTTCTCGAGCAACAGGCGCAGCACGCCGAGCGCGTGGCGGCGCAGCGCGAACGGATCCTTCTCGCCCGTCGGCGCGAGGCCGATGCCCCAGATGCCGACGATCGTCTCGAGCTTGTCGGCGAGCGCGACCGCCGTGCTGACGGGCGTCGTCGGCAGCGCGTCGCCGGAGAAGCGCGGCTGATAGTGCTCGGTGCACGCGATCGCGACGTCTTCCGGCTCGCCGTCGTGGCGCGCGTAGTACGTGCCCATCGTGCCTTGCAGCTCGGGAAACTCGCCGACCATGTCGGTCAGCAGGTCGGCCTTCGCGAGACGGGCCGCGCGGATCGCGACCGTCGCGTCGGCGCCGATCGCGGGCGCGATCTCGCCCGCGAGCGTCTCGAGGCGCTCGATGCGCGCGAGCTGCGAGCCGAGCTTGTTGTGATAAACGACGTTCGCGAGGAGCGGCACGCGGTCGGCGAGCGGTTTCTTCTTGTCCTGCTCGAAGAAGAACTTCGCGTCGGCGAGGCGCGGGCGCACGACGCGCTCGTTGCCTTCGATGATCTCGCTCGGCGTCTTCGTCTCGATGTTCGACACGATCAAAAAGCGCGAGCGCAGCTTGCCCGCCGCGTCGGTGAGCGCGAAGTACTTCTGGTTCGTCTGCATCGTGAGGATCAGGCACTCCTGCGGGACCTGCAGGAATTCGTCCTCGAAGCGGCACGGATAGACGACGGGCCATTCGACGAGCGACGTCACTTCGTCGAGGAGCGCCTCCGGCATCACGACCTCGTCGCCTTGCGCATGCGCGTCGAGCTGCGTGCGGATCGCGTCCTTGCGGCCCGCGAAGTGCGCGATCACGCGGCCCTTCTCGCGCAGCGTGTCCGCGTACGCGCTTGCGTGCTGGATCGCGACGAGGCCGTCCGATAGGAAGCGGTGGCCGAGCGTCGTGTCGCCCGCGTCGATGCCGAATGCGGAGACGGGCACGATGCGTTCGTCGTGCAGCACGGTCAGGCGGTGCACGGGGCGCACGAACTGGACGTCGGCGCCGTCCGGGCGCTGATAGGTCATCACCTTCGGGATCGGCAGCTTCGCGAGCGTTTCGTCGAGCGCGGCCTGCAGGCCGTCGGCGAGCGTCGCGCCGGGCGCCGCGTAGTTGACGAAGAACGCTTCGGCCTTGCCGTCGTGCGCGCGCTCGAGATCGGCGATCGACAGGTTCGGGTGGCCGAGCGCGGCGAGCTTCTTCGCGAGCGGCGCAGCCGGCTTGCCTGCCGTGTCGAGCGCGACCGACACCGGCAGCACTTTTTCGCGGACCTGCTTTTCCGGCGCGACGGCGCGCACGTTCTGCACGACGACGGCCAAGCGTCGCGGCGTCGCGTAGCGTTCGAAGGCGAGCTCGCCTTCGATCAGGTCGCGCGCGGCGAGACGTTGCGCGATGCCTTCGGCGAACGCGTCGCCCAGGCGCGCGAGCGCCTTCGGCGGCAGCTCTTCGGTCAGCAGTTCGACGAGCAGGGAAGCGGGATGGTTTTGCGTCATGGTGTAAAGAATCTCGTCAGTCCTGATCGATCTTGCGTTCGGCCTTCAGCGGCGGCGCCCATGCGGGCTGCGCGGCCTCCTGCGCGTCGGTGGTCAAGCCCGGCACGCCCGGCACCGGGTTGCCGATCATCGGGAAGCCGAGCTTCTCGCGCGAATCGTAGTACGCCTGCGCGACGAGCCGCGACAGCGCGCGAATGCGGCCGATGTACGCGGCGCGCTCGGTCACGGAGATCGCGCCGCGCGCGTCGAGCAGGTTGAACGTGTGGCCCGCCTTCAGCACGAGCTCGTACGCGGGCAGCGCGAGTTGCGTTTCGATCATCCGCTTCGCTTCGGCTTCGTAGCTGTTGAAGAACGTGAAGAGCAGGTCGACGTTCGCCTGCTCGAAGTTGTAGGTCGATTGCTCGACTTCGTTCTGGTGATAGACGTCGCCGTAGGTCAGGCGGCGCAGCTCGGGGCCGTTCGGGCCCGGCTCTTCCCACTCGGTCCAGATCAGGTCGTAGACGTTCTCGACCTTTTGCAGGTACATCGCGAGGCGCTCGAGGCCGTACGTGATTTCGCCGAGCACCGGCTTGCAGTCGAGGCCGCCCACTTGCTGGAAGTACGTGAACTGCGTGACTTCCATGCCGTTCAGCCAGACTTCCCAGCCGAGGCCCCACGCGCCGAGCGTCGGGTTCTCCCAGTCGTCCTCGACGAAGCGCACGTCGTTCTGCTTCAGGTCGAAGCCGAGCGCTTCCAGCGAGCCGAGGTACAGGTCGAGGATGTTCTCCGGCGCGGGCTTCAGCACGACCTGGTACTGGTAGTAGTGCTGCAGGCGGTTCGGGTTCTCGCCGTAGCGTCCGTCCTTCGGGCGGCGCGACGGCTGCACGTACGCGGCGCGCCACGGCTCGGGGCCGATCGCGCGCAGGAACGTGTGCACGTGCGACGTGCCGGCGCCGACTTCCATGTCGATCGGCTGGAGCAGGGCGCAACCCTGCCTGTCCCAATAGGACTGGAGCGTCAGGATGATTTGCTGAAACGTAAGCATGAGAGGCCTTCGTGGCGCTGGGCGCTCTGCTTCGGGCTGCCGGCGCGAGCGAGGTTCGCGCCGGCAGCTCGCGCGGCGCGCGGCTTGGGTCTGTGCTAAAACACGCAATTTTACCGGATCGGCGGACGGGTGCGGCCGGAACGGGGTGGGGCAGCCCTCCATACGCGTTCGCGGGCGCGAAAATCGCGGGAAAACGTGCGGCTGCGCGGGGCGGCGCGCACGGCGCGTCGACGCGATTCCCCGGCGATCTCGACACGTTCCTTGCCGCCGGCGATGTCGAGGACGTGAGCCGCGTCCCGGCGCGCGGCGGCGCTGCGCCGAGCGCGCGGCGTGCGGCGCATGACGTTCGACGCAGCGCGCGGCAGACGGCGCTCGGCGGGCGCTCCGCGACGGATCGTGTGTCGGGCATTCGCTCGGGCGCGCATGCCGGCCGGGCGACGCGGCGAAGCCCTCGTCGCATTTTCGAGATGCCCGGGCGATGTCGAGCCGGTAAGATGGAGCGCTTCCGGCGCCGCGAGGTGCGCCACGCTGTCACCGTGACGATCGCTTATGTCTTCAGCCGCATCCAGTCCGAATGTTCCGCTCGTGCCGCCGCTCGTCGCGATGCTTCGCCGGTCGCTCGACGCCAGCGGCGACGCCCGCGCGATCTGGCTCGAGGCCGCCCGCCTGCTGCATCCCGTGGACGACGCCGCCATCCCGCAACTGACGATGGCGCTCGTCGGCGCAGGGCGCACGGACGACGCAGTCGAACTTGCGCGCCTCTACGACGCACTCGCGCCGACGTCGCCCGCCGCCGCGTTCAATCACGGCTACGCGCTGCAGTATGCGGGGCGGCATGCGGATGCGATCTCGCCATACCGACGAGTGTTGGCCGTCGCGCCCGCGTGGCCGTCGCTGAAGAACAACCTCGCGGTTGCCGTCCGAATGGCGGGAGGCGACGCGGCGGAGGAACTTGCGCTGCTAGAAGGGGCGGCGGCCGACGCACCGTCGGCGCCCGACGCGTGGATCAATCTCGTCATCGCGCGGCTGCGCGGCTGCGATCTGCCGGGCGCCCTCGAGGCGTCGGCGAAGGCGCTCGCGCTCGCGCCCGACAGCCCACTCGCGCTCAACAACGCGGCGATGGCGTACAAGGAAGCACAGCGCTGGGACGACGCCGAACGCATCGCGGCGCGCGTCAGCGAGCGCGATCCCGATAATGCGTCGCATCGCTTCAACCTCGCGCTGATTCATCTCGCGCGCGGTGACTATGCGGCCGGCTGGCCGGAGCACGAGATGCGCTGGAGCGGCGCGCCCGAGCTGCGCGGCAAGCTGCCCGCGCTGCCCGGCCCGCGCTGGCGCGGCGAGCCGCTCGCAGGCAAGACGCTGCTCGTGTGGGGCGAGCAGGGAATGGGCGACCTGCTGCAGTTCGCCCGCTTCGTGCCGGCGCTCGCCGAGCGCGTGCATCGCGAAGGCGGGCGGCTCGAGTGGAATTCGTTTCCGCAGATGGGCGATCTGCTCGTGCGCAGCCTGGGCGCGCACGTCGACGGCTATCGCGCGGGCGGCGGCGTCGCCGCGCTCCAGCCGTTCGACTATGAGATTCCGCTGATGAGCGCGCCTTGGATGCTCGGACTTGGCGACGCGCTGCTCGGCGACACCGTGCCGTATCTGCGCGCGGACGACGCGGCGATCGCCGGATGGCGCGAGCGCTTCGCCGCGTCGGCGCCGGTGGACGCAGCGCCGCTGCGCGTGGGGCTCGCGTGGACGGGCAGCCTCACGCATCAGCGCAATCCGTTCCGGCGCGTCGGCCTCGACCGGTATGCCGCCGCGTTCGGCGGGATCGGCGGCGTGACGTTTCATTCGCTGCAGCCGGGCGCGGCGGCGGATGTCGAGGCGGCGCGCGCGGCGGGCTTTCCGATCGTCGACGAAACCGCCGAGCTGAGTACGTTCGACGACACGGCGGCCTACGTCGGCGCGCTCGATCTGGTCGTGAGCGTCTGCACGTCGGTCGCGCATCTGAGCGGCGCGCTCGGGCGGCCGACGTGGGTGCTGCTCGACGTCAATCCGCACTGGGTGTGGCAGCTCGAGCGGCGCGACAGTCCGTGGTATCCGACTGCGACGCTGTATCGTCAGCGCGCGTTCGCGCGCTGGGAGCCGGTGATGGAGGAGGCGGCGCGCGATCTGTGCGAATGGGCGCAGCGCGCGCGCTGATGCGGGAAAGCAGGCCGGCCGTCTGCGCGGGCGGCCGACGATGGCTGCGCGCCCACACCGGCGGCGTCAGCCGCGCCGGCGCAGCCCCGGCCCGAACGCGAAGCCGAACGCGAGCAGCAGCAGCGACAGCGCGAGCACCGTCGCATTGCCGCTCGTCACGTACGGCGTGCGGCCGGCGGTGCCTTCGATCCGCACGTCGAGCGAGCCGATCGTGTACGGCTTCAGCTGGCCGAGCACGCGCCCCTGCGCGTCGATCGCGGCCGTCATTCCTGTGTTCGTCGCGCGCAGCATCGGCCGGCCCGTCTCGAGCGAGCGCATCCGCGCGATCTGCAGGTGCTGGTCGAGCGCGATCGTGTCGCCGAACCACGCGAGGTTCGTCACGTTGACGAGCACGCCGGGCGACACCGGATTGTCGCGGATCGTCGCCGCGATCTGTTCGCCGAAAATGTCTTCGTAGCAGATGTCGGCCATCACCGGCTGGTTGCGCACGATGAACGGCTGCTGGACCGGCGCGCCGCGCGCGAAATCGCCGAGCGGCATCTTCATCAGGTCGACGAACCAGCGAAAGCCCCACGGGATGAACTCGCCGAACGGCACCAGATGATGCTTGTCGTAGCGGTAGATGTCGCGCGAATGCGGCGTCACGCCGTACAGGCTGTTCGTGTAATCGACGATCCGGCCATCGGCCGTCACCGTGCCGCCGACCGCGCCGAACAGCACCGCCGTGTCGGTCGTGTCGCTGAAATTGCGCACCGCGCGCGCGAACGGCTCGGGCAGCTCCTGGATCAGCACCGCGATCGCCGTCTCCGGCGTGACGATCAGATCGGCGGGCTTGTCGGTGATCATCTTCTGATACATCTCGATCGCGGCCTTGATGCCCGCTTCCTCGAACTTGATGTCCTGCTTCACGTTGCCTTGCAGCAGGCGCACCGTGAGCGGCGCGTTCGCGGGCACGGTCCACGGCACGAGCGCGAGCAGCGGGCCGATCGCGACGAACGCGACGGCTGCGAGCGCCGGCGCCGCGACGCGCGGCGCGCGGGACGACCGGGGTGCGCCGCCTGTCGCGTTTGCATCGGCGCTGCCGTTTTCGCGGCGGTCGCCGTCGCCGCGCGCGCGCGCGACCGCCTGCACGGCGAGCGCCGCGACGAGCGCGAGCACCCAGCCGATCCCGTAGACGCCGACGATCGACGCATAGCCGGCGAGCGGCCCGTCGACCTGCGCATAGCCGCTCGCGAGCCACGGAAAGCCGGTGAGCACGGTGCCGCGCAGCCATTCGCCGACGGCCCACGCGCTCGCGAATGCGAATGCGCCGTGCCAGGTCGGCGAGAACGGGCGCGGATCGGCCGTGCGGCCGTTTTGCGCGTGGCCTGCGCAGAACGACCAGAGGCCCGCCGAGAACGCCGGATAGATCGCCAGGTACAGGCAGAACAGCACGAGCGCGCCGCCCGCGAGCGGCGCGGCCATCTCGCCGTACACGTGCATGCTGATGTAGAGCCACCAGATGCCGGTGATGAAGTTGCCGAAGCCGAACGCGCCGCCCGTGGCCGCCGCGTGCTTCCAGCTCGTCGTGCGCGTGAGCTGCGCGAAGAGCCACGCGAATACGACGAGCTGCAGCCAGCCGCCGTGCGGCGTCGGCGCGAACGTCAGCGTGTTGGCCGCGCCCGCGAGGAGCGCGGCCGGATAGTGCCAGACGGGCAGCGCGCGGCCGCTCGCCGAAGAGGAGACGCTCGGTTGCGAGCGGGTCGAGATCGGTTCGGCCATGCGTTGCGTCGGGAGAGCGGGTTGGGGAAACGGGCGGGCGGCGCGTCAGTCTTCGCCGGCCGAGCTGCTGCGCCGGCCCGCGAGCGGCGCGCGGCGCACGAGCAGCACGTGGATCTGGCGGGCGTCGCCGCGCTGGATCTCGAACAGCAGGTCGCCCAGGCGCACCTTCTCGCCGCGATGCGGGACGCGGCCGAAGTGGTGCGTGATGAGGCCGCCGATCGTGTCGACTTCATCATCGGAGAAATCGGTGCCGAACGTTTCGTTGAACTGCTCGATCTCGGTCAGCGCGCGCACGCGGTAGCGGCCGTCCGGCGCGGCGATGATGTTGCCGGCTTCCTCGTCGAAATCGTATTCGTCCTCGATGTCGCCGACGATCTGCTCGAGCACGTCCTCGATCGTGATGAGGCCCGCGACGCCGCCGTATTCGTCGACGACGATCGCGAGGTGGTTGCGGTTCACGCGGAAGTCGTGCAGCAGCACGTTCAGCCGTTTCGATTCGGGGATGAAGACGGCGGGGCGCAGCATCCCGCGCACGTCGAATTCCTCTTCCGCGTAGAAGCGCAGCAGGTCCTTGGCCAGCAGGACGCCGATCACGTTGTCGCGGTTGTCTTCGTACACCGGGTAGCGCGAGTGCGCCTTCTCGAGCACGAACGGGATGAAATCCTCGGGCTTGTCGGCGATGTTGAGCGCGTCCATCTGGGCGCGGGGCACCATGATGTCGCGCGCGCACAGGTCGGACACCTGGAACACGCCTTCGATCATCGACAGCGAATCGGCGTCGATCAGGTTGCGTTCGTGCGCGTCCTGGAGGATTTCGAGGAGCTCGGCCCGCGAATCGGGTTCGGGCGAGATGAAGTCGGTCAGACGCTCGAGCAGCGAGCGTTTTTCATGCGGTTTGTCGGAGGATTTTCGACTGGGATACGAATCGTTCATGGTGGTGCGCCCCGCGAATCGGAGGCGCGCTGTCACGGAATTGGCAAGGATACACCAAGGTCATGGCGCGACCGTGTCGACGGGCGTCCGCGCGAGCCGAAGCGGCTTTTCGCGCGATTCCGGCCAGACGGCGCGGCCTTGGGCGTGCCCTCATCGTAGCGCAGAAACAGGCGCGCGGGCGGCGGCGGAAAAAAAGCGGCGGATGGGACGAGATGCCGCGGCGCGCCGCGGAGCGCTCGCCGGCGCGCCGGGATGTGCGTCGGCGCGGCGATGTCTATGGTCGGTCGGATGGGCGCAGGACGGGCAACCGGGTCGCTCGGCAGAAGGGGGCGTGGCCCGACGCGGCAGGAAGCCGTGCGGCGAGGCGGGCGGCCAGGCCGGCGCGAAGGGGCGCGGCGCGGCGAGCCGAATTGCATGGTCGATCGCTCGAGAAACCGGGCGGGACGTGAATTTCGCGAGGCAGGCGGGCGATGCGGGTTCGTGGAGCCGGTCGGCGAGACGTGGCGGGGAGACCGCGCGTGCGACCGGCATCGGCGGGGCATACGGCCGGGAGCACGATCCGTAACGGCGCGCGATGCCCGCCGGTTTCTCGCGCCGATCCGGCAGGATGCCGGCGGCGAACTATGGGCAGCGAACTACCGGCAGCGCGCGAGCAGCGCCTCGAGCGCCCGGTCGGGCATTCCGCTGTCGCGCAGCGCGTCGACGGTGCGGCTCACGTAGTCGAGCGTCGTGCCATAGCGGCCGCTCGCGCAGCCGAATACGGCCTTCACGACGTCGTCGGTCAGCTTGCCGGTGTAGGTCGGGACGTCACGCCGCATCACGAACGCGAGCGCGCTGACCCGCTCGCCGCCCGCGAGCGCGCACGGCAGCCACGCGGGACGATACGAGCCCATCGCCATCTCGCGCCGCCACAGCGCTTCGAGGTGCGGCATCGCGGTGCGGCCGGCGAGCCGGAACGCGAGCCCCATGCACGAGCCGCCGCGGTCGAGCGCGAGCACGAGCCCCGGCTGCTCGGGCGTGCCGCGGTTCACGCGCGACCACAAGTAGAGCCCGCGGTGGTAGCCGTGGACCTTCCCGCGCACCGCCTCGACGGCCGGCATGCCCGGGTTCCAGATCAGCGAGCCATAGCCGAACAGCCACAGATCGCTCGTGCGATCCCAGCCGGCGAGCGTCGCGCCGAGCGACGCCGCGAGTTCGCCGTCGCTCAGGTAGCGCGCTTCGCCGAGCGACGGAGGGTAGGGGCGGCGGGTGGGGGCGGGTGCGGGGCGGCTCACGGCGGGCGGGGCGATGCGAATCAGCGGTACGGATTCGGAAAGCCGAGCTTCGCGAGGATGTCGATTTCGAGCGCTTCCATCTCGGCCGCGTCTTCGTCGCCGCGCTCGTGGTCGTAGCCCTGCGCATGCAGCGCGCCGTGCACGAGCAGGTGCGCGTAATGCGCGACGAGCGTCTTGCCCTGCTCGCGCGCTTCCTTTTCGACGATCGGGCAGCACAGCACGAGGTCCGCGACCGTGACGCCGTCCGGCTCCTCGCCGTACGCGAAGGTCAGCACGTTGGTCGCGTAGTCCTTGTGCCGATAGCTGTTGTTGAGCGCGCGCCCTTCGTCCGCGCCGACGAAGCGCACGGTGAACTGCGCATCGGAAAAGATCGCGGGCTCGAGCCATTCGGCGATCACCTTGCGCTTCGGCAGCGACTTGCGCTGCGCGTCGCCGACCTCGTCGCCGTACTGGACCGCGAGATCGAGCTCGGGCTCGTGCGCCTGGGCTTCGCCGTCGGCTTCGTCGTGCGCGAAGTCCGGATTCTCGTCGGCGCCGACCTCGACGGTCACGCTGTCGTAGTGCTCGGGGCGCAGCGCGATCGTCGCGCGCAGCGACGGATCCGTGTGCTGCGCGACGATCGCGACCGCCGCGTCGCCCGAGCTGCCGGACAGGTCGAATATCAGGCTGCGGCCGTCGGCGAAGTCGACGCGCAGCGCCTGTGCATCGACGGTCTTGACTTTGCCTTTCGCGTCGAGCAGCGACAGGCGAGGGAACGCGGGTTGCGCCGCGTCGGCGCGTACGGGCTTTGAGGAACGGGACGATTTCATGACGCTTGCGTCGGTTTGAACGCGGTTGAGGATACACCAAACGGACAAGCCCCCGGAGCGCCGTTTAACAGGATCGCCGGAAGCGGGGAAGGTGCTGGCGCGCGGCGGTCGGGCGACTCGAAGGGGCGGTGTACGGCCGGCGCTCGGCGACGGGTGAGGGCCTGAAAACGGCCGGCTGTTCGGTCGGCGCTTCGCCGATGCAAGGTGCGCGGATTCGGGCGATCGTCGCACGGTGCCGCACCGGCCGGTACGCGAACGGCGCTCGATCGTCGCCGGATCGGCCGACGTGGTGTCGCGAGGTTGGGATTTCGATCGACATGCGCGCGGCCGAGCGCCGCTGCGGTCTATGCTGCCGAACGAACGAACGAACGAACGCTGCCCGGACAGGCCGCGTTTGCCGCCCGTCACCCGAGACGTGTGCAATCGCGCAAGCGGCCGCCGATCGAACCGATTCCACCGAGCCCGTTCGCCCCGCTTACTCGTCCTTGTGCTGCGCGTGGAACTCGTCGTAGGCCTCGACGATTCGCGCGACGAGCGGATGCCGGACGACGTCCGCGCTCGTGAAGCGCGTGAGCGCGATGCCGCGCACGCCGGAGAGCACCTGCTGCGCTTCGACGAGCCCGCTCTTGTGCCCGCGCGGCAGGTCGACCTGGCTCGTGTCGCCCGTGACGACCGCCTTCGAGCCGAAGCCGATCCGCGTGAGGAACATCTTCATCTGCTCGGGCGTCGTGTTCTGCGCCTCGTCGAGGATGATGAACGCGTGGTTCAGCGTGCGGCCGCGCATGTACGCGAGCGGCGCGATCTCGATCATCTGCCGCTCGAACATCTTCGCGGTCTTGTCGAAGCCGAGCAGGTCGTACAGCGCGTCGTAGAGCGGCCGCAGGTACGGATCGACCTTCTGCGCGAGGTCGCCCGGCAAAAAGCCGAGCCGTTCGCCCGCCTCGACGGCCGGCCGCGTCAACACGATGCGCTTGACCTGGTCGCGCTCGAGCGCGTCGACCGCGCACGCCACCGCGAGATAGGTCTTGCCGGTGCCTGCCGGCCCGACGCCGAGCGTGACGTCGTGCGACAGGATCTGCTTCAGGTATTCGCGCTGCGCGGGCGTGCGGCCGCGCAGGTCTGCGCGGCGCGTGTAGAGCTTCGGCGCTGTCTCGTCGACGTACGGTTCTTCGCCGATGCGCACGACGGGCTCGTCGAACGGATGATCCGGATCGCCGCGAAAGCGCACGTCGATTTCGGGCTCGCCTTCGCCATTGCCGTTGCGGCGCGAATTGCCCGGGTGGCGGGCCTCGACGAGCGCGAGCTGGATGTCGTCGACCGACAGCGGATCGCGCGCGCGGTTGTAGAAATCTTCGAGCGCCGCGAGCGCGGTTTTCGCGGCGCGGCCGCGGATCGAGATCCGGTGGCCGCGCCGCGACAGCGTCACGTCGAGCGCCTGTTCGATCTGCCGCAGATTTTCGTCGAGCGGGCCGCAGAGGTTCGCGAGGCGTGCGTTGTCGTCGCGCGGCGCGGTGAATTCCAGTGCTTGAGCGGTTTTCAAAGTGGCGTCGGGTTCCTGTTGGGCGTTCAGTGCGTGGCGGCGCTCGCGTCGTCGCGCGCGAGCACGAGCTCGCCGCGCAGCGAGTGCGGATACGCGTGATTGATCTTCACGTCGATCATCTGGCCGATCAGGCGCGGGTGCGACGCGAGCGGCGCCGGGAAGTTCACGACCCGGTTGTTCTCGGTGCGGCCCGCGAGTTCGTTCGGGTCCTTGCGCGACGGCCCTTCGACCAGAATGCGCTCGACCTTGCCGACCATCGACTGGCTGATGCGTACGACGTTCTCCTCGATCGTCGCCTGCAGATGTTGCAGGCGTTTGAGCTTGAGCTCGCGCGGCGTGTCGTCGGCGAGGTTCGCGGCCGGCGTGCCGGGACGCGGACTGTAGATGAACGAGAAGCTCGTGTCGTAGCTCATCTCGTGGACGAGCGCCATCGTCTTGTCGAAATCGGCCTCGGTCTCGCCGGGGAAGCCGACGATGATGTCCGTCGACAGCGACAGGTTCGGCCGGATCGCGCGCAGCTTGCGGATCACCGACTTGTACTCGAGCACCGTGTAGCCGCGCTTCATCGCCATCAGGATGCGGTCGGAGCCGTGCTGGACGGGCAGGTGCAGGTGGTCGACGAGCTTCGGCACCTTCGCGTAGACGTCGAGCAGGCGCTGCGTGAATTCCTTAGGATGCGACGTCGTATAGCGGATCCGCTCGATGCCGGGAATGTCGGCGACATATTCGATCAGCGTCGCGAAATCGGCGATGTCGTGCGCCCCGAAGGAAGCCTCCTTGGGGGGCGAGCCGGCCGTCAGCGCGCCGCGGTATGCGTTCACGTTCTGGCCGAGCAGCGTTACTTCGCGCACGCCCTGGTCGGCGAGGCCGGCGATTTCGGTCAGCACGTCGTCGAGCGGACGCGAGACTTCGTCGCCGCGCGTGTACGGCACGACGCAATAGCTGCAGTACTTGCTGCAGCCTTCCATGATCGACACGAACGCGCTCGGGCCTTCGACGCGCGCGGGCGGCAGGTGATCGAACTTCTCGATTTCGGGGAACGTGATGTCGACCTGCGCGCGGCCGCTCGCGCGGCGCGCGTCGATCATCTGCGGCAGGCGGTGCAGCGTCTGCGGGCCGAACACGAGGTCGACGTACGGCGCGCGCGCGACGATCGACGCGCCTTCCTGGCTCGCGACGCAGCCGCCGACGCCGATCAGCAGATCCGGCTTCGCCTCCTTCAGCTCGCGCACGCGGCCGAGATCGGAGAACACCTTCTCCTGCGCTTTCTCGCGCACCGAGCAGGTGTTGAACAGGATGATGTCCGCGTCTTCGGGGGAGTCGGTCTTTTCGAGGCCTTCGGACGCATTGAGCACGTCGACCATCTTGTCGGAGTCGTACTCGTTCATTTGGCAGCCGAAGGTCTTTACGTAAACTTTCTTGGTCATGAGGATTCGCCGTTCGCAGTGGTTGACCTGGGGGCGTCGTTCAAAGTGGATCGGGGGACGGATCGGCGCGCCGTCAGCCGCGCGAAAGCGCGGGGCGCGTACGGAGAGATGCCGCCGGGAAAGCTCTCTATTATAGCTTTTCGGGCTTCGCGGGGCGGGCGGCGGCGCGTCGCGCGGGGAGGACGGCGCTTGCTTGGTTGCGCCGAGGGCGGTGACCGGTAGGCGGCGTGTTTGCGCGACCGAGGGGATGTCCACGGCGGCGCGCGGTCCTCGCGCTGGAAGCGTGAAAGCAGGAAAGCGAATCCATGATCGAAGAGGCGCGAAGCCGAACGCACCCGCGTCACCGGCATGCGTTCAGCAGATCCTCAAGCGCCGCCTCCTCCTTCGCGAAGCGCTCGACGAGGAAGTCGAGCAGCACCCGCACGCGCGGCGCCATGTAGCGCTTGCCGTGATAGATCGCGTGCAGCGGCGCGTCGTGATGCCGCCACTCGGGCAGCAGCACTTTCAGCCGGCCCGCGCGGACGTCGGCGGCGATGTCCCAGATCGATTTCAGCGCGATTCCGTAGCCGCGGATCGTCCATTCGCGCGTCAGGCCGCCGTCGTTCGTCTCGTGCGCGTTCGCGAGCGGCACCGTGTAGGTTTGCGTGTCGTCGCCGCGCGTGAAGCGCCAGACGTTGATCGGCCCGGATGCGATCGTAATCACGTTGCACGGAAAACGGGCCAGATCAAGCGGGTCCTTCGGCGCGCCGTGCTTGCCGACGAACGCGGGCGATGCGCACAGCACGCGCCGGTTCGCCGCGAGCCGTCGCGCGATCAGCGCGCCGTCGGGCGGCGCGGCGAAGCGGATCGCGAGATCGATCTCGTCCTGCCACAGGTTCGACGACGAATCCGACGCCGTCACCGCGAACGTCACGTCCGGGTAGCGCGCGTTGAACTCGTCGAGCCAGTCGAGCAACTGATTGCGCCCGAAATCCGACGTCGACGACAGCCGCACCTTGCCGCTCACGACGTTGCGGCCTTCCTGCAGCATCGCGTCGGCGTCGTCGAGCGCCTGCAGCGCCTGCCGGCAGCAGTTCAGATATAGGCGGCCCTCGTCGGTGAGCCGCAGCCGCCGCGTCGAGCGCTCGAAGAGGCGCGTCGACACCTTCGCCTCCAGCTTCGCGAGCCGCGCGCTCGCGGCGGCGGGCGTCAGGTTCAGCTTGCGCCCGGCGGCCGACAGGCTGCCGAGCTCCGCCGCCTCGACGAACAAGCGGATGTCACCCAATCGATCCATGTGATTTTCACAAAATTTTTGAAAATGGTTCAAATGCTACGCTAATTATCAAAAATCCTGTGATTCGAGACAATGCGCGCTCATCAGGTCTTTTGATGCGGTGCGGCATGAGTCGCGCCGCGTCCCGCACCCGGAGCGTCTCATGCCCCTACCGTTACTCGCGCTCGCGATCAGCGCGTTCGCCATCGGCACCACCGAATTCGTCATCATGGGCCTGTTGCCCGACGTCGCGCGCGACCTCGCGGTCACGCTGCCGTCCGCGGGCCTCCTCGTGAGCGGCTATGCGCTCGGCGTCGCGGCGGGCGCGCCGCTCCTCGCCGTGCTCACGAGCAAGATGCCGCGCAAGGCGGCGCTGCAACTGCTGATGTCGATCTTCATCGCCGGCAACGTGCTGTGCGCGGTCGCGCAAGGCTACGGGATGCTGATGATCGCGCGCGTCGTCACGTCGTTCGCGCACGGCTCGTTCTTCGGCATCGGCGCGGTCGTCGCCGCGTCGCTCGTCCCCGTCGACAAACGCGCGAGCGCGATCGCGCTGATGTTCACCGGGCTCACGCTCGCGAACGTGCTCGGCGTGCCGTTCGGCACGTTCGTCGGCCAGATGTTCGGCTGGCGCGCGACGTTCTGGATCGTCGCGGCGCTCGGCGTCGCGTCGTTCGCCGGGATCGCTGCGCTCGTGCCGAACCGGCGCGACGCGGCGGGCGCCGCGCTCGGCCGCGAGCTGCGCGTGCTGAAGGAGCCGCAGGTTTGGCTCGCGCTCACGATGACGGTGCTCGGCTTCGGCGGCGTGTTCGTCGTGTTCACCTACATCGCGCCGATCCTCGAGGACGTGGCGGGCTTCTCGCCGCATTCCGTGTCGTTCGTCCTCGTGCTGTTCGGCGCCGGACTCACGGTCGGCAACACGATCGGCGGCAAGCTCGCGGATCGCGCGCTGATGCCGTCGCTAATCGCGATCCTCATTGCGCTGATCGTCGTGATGGCGGTGTTCGCGAAGACGAGCCATCTGCCCGTCGCGGCCGCCGTCACGGTGTTCGTCTGGGGGATCGCGGCGTTCGCGACGGTGCCGCCGCTGCAGGCGCGCGTCGTCGAGAAGGCCGCGCATGCGCCGAATCTCGCGTCGACGCTCAACATCGGCGCATTCAACGTCGGTAACGCGGGCGGCGCGTGGCTCGGCGGCGTCGCGCTGTCGCACGGGATGCCGCTCGACGCGCTGCCGTGGCTCGCGGCCGCCGTCACGCTCGCGGCGCTCGTGGTCACGATGTTCGCCGCGCGGCTTGATACGCGCGTCTCATCGGGTGCGGCTGCAACGGCGCAATGACGCATCGCAAAACGCTGTCCTCTGCGATCCTGATAACAGTGTGAAGATAACTTTGTTTGACGGGCCCCGAGCGGATGTTAGTCTTGCCTTATCTGAAACCGCTGGGCTCGCTGCAGCCCTGGAGGCAACGTCATGCATTCTCCGTTGGCGCTCGTGCGCGATGTGTCTTCACTGGATGCCGCTTCCGCGGCCGACGCCGACGCATCGCACGAGTCGTTCGATGGGCTCGAGCGGCTCGTCGGCGTGAACCTCGCGCGCTTGCGTGCGGAACGCCAGTTGTCGCTCGACGCGCTCGCGCGGCTTTCCGGCGTGTCGCGCGCGATGCTCGCGCAAATCGAATCGGCGCGCAGCGTGCCGTCGATCAAGGTGCTCTGCAAGGTCGCGGCCGCACTGAAGGTGTCGGTCGCCGCGTTCCTGCGGCGGCACGCGGTCAACGGCTTCGAGCATCTGTCCGCCGAGCGCGCGGTGCGCGTCGTCGGTTCGAACGGACGCTTTTCCGCGCGCGCGCTCTATCCGGAAGGCGAGCCCGCGGTCGCCGAATTCCACGAGCTGCGGATCGCGCCGCTGCACACCGAGCCCGGCTCGCCGCGCGCGCCCGGCACGAGCGTGAATCTTGTCGTCAGCGAAGGCACGCTCGAAGTCAGCATCCACGATCGCCGGCAGCTGCTCGCCACGGGCGACGCGATCGTGTTCGACGCGGACCAGCCGTACACGCTGCGCAATCCCGGCGATACCGAGGCGCGCGCGTTCCGCGTGACGGTGAACGCCGAAGTGCCGCCGCGCTGGCACGTGCCGGCGTGACGCCGGGCTGCGGTGCGCCTTTGCGCGTCGCGCGGTTTAGACGGCTTCGTCGGTAGGGTCTTGGCGGGTTCTCGCTGCGGCGGGCCCGCAGGTGTTGTATGCTTCACCCGCCGGTTCGTCCGGCAATCAGTGCGTCTTCAGGGCGGGGCGGAAATCCCCACCGGCGGTAGGTCGGCATGTTGCCGGCAAGCCCGCGAGCGCCCGCGCGATGCGCGGGGTCAGCAGATCTGGTCCGATGCCAGAGCCGACGGTCATAGTCCGGATGAAAGAAGATGTGCAGATGGTCATGTGCGCAGGTCTTGTCCGCTGCGCGCGCGGTGTCGTCCGCGCGGCGCGGGAGCGGCGTCGCGCTGTCTGTTTGCTAAGCCCTGAAACGTTTTTCGCCCAATTCTATCCGCGAGGAGCGTTTCATATCATGTCGTTTCCGTTGCCTTCGAAGTCGGCGCCCGCCGACGCTTTCTCCGACCTCCCGTTGCTCGCTGCCGAACCGGTGCCGCCGCGCATCGCCGCTGCGCTCGCCGCGCTGCGCGAAGGGCGCGCGGTCGTGCTGCAGGACGACCACGACCGCGAGAACGAAGCCGATCTGATCGTCGCCGCCGAGCGGCTCACCGACGAGACGATGGCGCTCTTGATCCGCGAGTGCAGCGGCATCGTGTGCCTGTGCCTGACGGACGAGCGGGTGCGCGCGCTCGAGCTGCCGCCGATGGCCCAATTGAACGAGAGCAAGAACGGCACCGCGTTCACGGTGTCGATCGAGGCGCGCGTCGGCGTGTCGACGGGCGTGTCGGCCGCCGATCGCGTGACGACGATCCGCGTGGCGATCGCCGACGACGCGAAGCCGCACGACATTGTGCGCCCCGGCCATGTGTTTCCGCTGCGCGCGGCGCCGGGCGGCGTGCTCGCGCGGCGCGGCCATACCGAAGGCACCGTCGATCTCTCGATCCTCGCCGGGTTGAAGCCGGCGGGCGTGCTGTGCGAGCTGATGAACCCGGACGGCACGATGACGCGCGGCGCGGACGTCGAGCGCTTCGCCGCGCAGCACGGGCTGCCGATGCTGACGATCGCCGAACTCGTCGCGTTCCGCGAACGGCTCGCGGCGGCGCGCGAGCGCGAACGCGACGCGTGCTGCGAGGACGCCGCCTGATCGATTCCGTCCGATTCTGCCGGGAGGGGCGCGTACGGCGCGCAAGCCGCGCCGTACGCGAGGCGATTTCGCGCGGCTACGACTGCACGTCGCCGAATTCACCGCGCCTGCCCGCCTCGACGAGCGCGGGCAGTTCGTCCATCGAGCGCATGATCCGCGTGATGCCCATCTTGCGCAGCGCGTCTTCATAGCCGCCGGGGATGTGGCTCGCGCCGACGAACGCGATCGTCTTCATGCCGGCCGCGCGCGCCGCGTTCAGCCCCGACACGCTGTCTTCGACGACGACGCAGCGCGCCGGCTCGACGCCGAGCGTCTTTGCCGCGTGCAGGTACACGTCCGGATAGGGCTTTGGCCGCGCAACCTGCTCGGCGCTGAACACGCGCTCGCCGAACACGTCGGTGAGCGCCGCGCGCTTGAGCGAGTTGCGCACGCGCTCGAGCCGGCTGTTCGACACGACGGCCGCGGGCAGCGCGATCTTCGTCAGCGCGTCGCGCACGCCCGCGATCGGCGCGAGCCATTGCGCGAGGCCGATCTCGATGTTGTGGTCGATCGTCTCGAGGAAATCCGCCGGCATCGCGATGCCGTGACGCGTTTCGAGGCCGGCGAGAAAGCGCGACGTCTGCTGGCCGAACGCGGCTTTCGCGTCGGCCGCGAAATCGATCGTGGGGAACGCGGCCGACAGCGTGTCGAACAGCACGCGATCGGCGATCACTTCGCTGTCGACGAGCACGCCGTCGCAGTCGCAAATGAGGTGGTCGAGCATAGAAACAACGAAAATGGGATGAGGCGACGAAGCGCCATGATACGTGCTTTGCCGGCGGCGGGCGCCCTTTGTCGGCGCCGGCGCGCGATGCGGCGCGGCGCGCTGGCGGGCGGCGCTCGTTCGCTCGCGCCGACGCGGGTGCAAGGGTGGCGGCGTGATGGCGAAGCCGCGAGGATGTCCGCGGCTACACGGGTGTGTCGCTCGCGAGCGACAGGAGGTGAAGCGCAAAACGAAATCTATGGTCAGCCTGACTTTTGCAAGCGAGGCGGTGTTGACGTAAATTGGGCATGCGCAAATCTATCCGGGGTCGTTGTGGGAACAGGTTCCCGCCCCATGATGAGAGCCGCGCCGGGCAAACCTCAAAAAACCCGCAGCATCAGAGTGCTGTTTGTTTTACCAGGTTGCTTGCCCGGCCGTTGAGCCGTTTATGTCTTCACGTATCTCGCGTCGCAAAACCAGGAAATGACTGGGTAAAAAGGGTAACGGAGGCGGCGCACCGTGTCAGGCTGCTGCCACAACCTGACCACCTTGGTAGTGTGTTCCGCTGGCGAGGATGGCCCAGGCGATCCTCGCCAATTTGTTGGCCAACGCACAAGCCACCACGTTGGAATGCCGTCGGGCCAGCAGGTCGCGGACCCAGGCGCCCAGGCGATCGGTGCGCCGCTCGATGTGCAGCATGAGAACTCGCGCGCACTGCACCAGGAGTCGCCTTAAATGCTTATCGCCGCGCTTGCTGATTCCCAGCAGCGTTGTCTTGCCGCCGGTACTGTATTGGCGTGGAACCAGCCCGATGGATGCCGCAAACTGGCGAGCGCAAGCGAACTGATGGGCGTCGCCCAATTCAGTTGCCAACACGCTGGCCGTGATTGGACCGATGCCGGGAATCTCCAACAGGCGTTGGCTGCGTTCGTCCTCCCGCAGCTGCCGTATCAGCTCGCTTTCGATCTGCGTGATCTGTTCATCGAGGTACTTGAAATGCGCTTGCAGACGCTCGAGCAATTCAACTAGCCGCGGCGGCAGAGCGTGTGTGGCCAGCACGGCTGGAAGCCGACGAATGACGGCCATCCCCTTGGGCAGGCTGACCCCAAATTCCAGCAGAAAGGCATGAATCTGGTTGACAGTGCCAGTACGGTCGCGCACCAGCGCTTCACGTACGCGATGCAGCGCCGAGATCGTCTGTTGCACCTCGTTGCGCGGACTGACGAACCGCATGCTCGGGCGCGATGCCGCTTCGCAGATCGCCTGTGCATCGGCGAAGTCGTTCTTGTTGCCTTGCACGAAAGGTTTGACGAACTGCGGGGAGATCAACTTCGCGTGGTGCCCGAGTTCTTGGATGCGCCGGGCGACCCAGTGAGCCCCAGCACACGCTTCCATGACCACGGTACAACTCGGCACATTGGCAAGCAGCGTGAACATTTGGCTGCGCGTCAGCTTCTTGCGGAACACCATGCGGCCCGATGCGGACTGTGCGTGCAGGTGAAAGCAATGCTTGCCAAGATCGATTCCGATCAACGAGATGGTGTCCATGACGATCTCCCATAAGGAAACAGCCCGATCAGCGTAAGCCGATCGGGCTGTTTCGGTCAGGCTGACCATCTCATTAAACCCCCTCGCCCGGCGAGGCGCGAGGGGGCTTGCGACCGTAGTCGACGCGCGGCCTGGATGCGAACGCGGCGCGGCGCCGCATCGCGGTCAGTGCGTCGTATGCAGATACAGATACAGGTTCGCCGCGAGCACGCCGCCGACGAGCGGCCCGAGCACCGGCACCCACGCATAGCGCCAGTCGCTGTCGCGCTTGCCTGGAATCGGCAGGAGCGCGTGCATGATGCGCGGCGACAGGTCGCGTGCGGGGCTCATCGCGTAGCCCGTCGGGCCGCCGAGCGAGATGCCGATGCCGAGCACGAGAAGGCCGACAGGCAGCGCGTCGAGCGAGCCGAGGCCGACTTGCGGCGACGCGAGGTACAGCACGCCGAGAATCAGCACGAACGTGCAGATCGCTTCCGTCAGTACGTTGTGCGTGACGCTGCGAATCGCGGGCGCCGTGCAGAACACGGCGAGCTTCAGATCGGGATCGGCTTCCTTTGCGAAGTGCTGGCGATACGCGAGCCACACGAGGAACGCGCCCGCCATGCCGCCCAGCATCTGCGACGCGATGTAGCCGCCCACTTTCGCCCACGCGAACTTGCCCGCGAGCGCGAGGCTGATCGTGACGATCGGATTCAGGTGCGCGCCGGAGAACGATGCGGTCACGTAGACCGCGACGAATACCGCCATCGCCCAGCCCATCACGATGACGATGAGGTCGGCGCCCTTACCCTTGGTTTTCGCGAGCAGCACGTTCGCAACAGCGCCGTTGCCGAGCAGCACGAGGAGAGCCGTGCCGATGAACTCCGCGATATATGGTGACATGATGTCGTCTCTCTACCGGTATGGCGGGCTCGCGGCTTGCGTCGCGCGGCCCGCCTGATTGTTGTGAATATATGTATTGAATTGAGTTGCTGCGGATGCCGAACGAACCGGCTCAGTGCGTGTCGTCCGCCCACGCCTTCGCCGCGCGCACCGCGCGCTGCCAGCCGGCGAGGCACGAAGTGACCTGCTCGCCCTGCATCGACGGCGCGAAGCGGCGTTCGAGCTGCCATTGGCTGTGCAGCTCGTCGACGTTCTCCCAATAGCCGATCGCGAGGCCCGCGAGATACGCGGCGCCGAGCGCGGTCGTCTCGGTGACGCGCGGACGCACTGTGTCCACGCCGAGCAGATCGGCCTGGAACTGCATCAGCAGGTTGTTCGCGCTCGCGCCGCCGTCGACGCGCAGCTCGCCGATCCGGATGCCCGAGTCGGCTTCCATCGCCTTCAGCACGTCGAGCGACTGATACGCGATCGAGTCGAGCGCCGCGCGCGCGAGATGCGCGGACGTCGTGCCGCGCGTGACGCCGAAGAGCGACCCGCGGGCGCGTGCGTTCCAGTGCGGCGCGCCCAGGCCGGCGAACGCCGGCACGAGATAGACGCCGTCCGTATGCGGCACGCCGCTTGCGAGCGTTTCGATCTCCGATGCGCTCTTGATGATCCCGAGCCCGTCGCGAAGCCATTGCACGACCGCGCCCGCGATGAAGATGCTGCCTTCGAGCGCGTAGTTGACCTTGCCGCCGACCTGCCACGCAATCGTCGTGACGAGGTTGTTCTGCGATTCGATCGGCTTCTCGCCGGTGTTCATCATCAGGAAGCAGCCGGTGCCGTAGGTGTTCTTCACCATGCCGGACGTCGTGCACATCTGGCCGAAGAGGGCGGCCTGCTGGTCGCCCGCGATGCCGGCAAGCGGGATCTTCGACGCGAACACCGTGGTCTTCGTCGGCCCGTAGATCTCGGACGACGCGCGCACTTCCGGCAGCATGCTGCGCGGAATCTCGAGCGCGTCAAGGAGCTCGTCGTCCCAGTCGAGCGTATGGATGTTGAAGAGCATCGTGCGCGACGCGTTCGTCACGTCGGTCACGTGCAGCTCGTGCTTCGTGAAGTTCCAGACGAGCCAACTGTCGACCGTGCCGAACGCGAGCTTGCCCTGGCGCGCCTTCTCGCGGGCACCCTCGACGTTGTCGAGAATCCAGCGGATCTTGGTGGCCGAGAAGTACGAGTCGATCGGCAGGCCGGTCTTCGCGCGGACCTTTTCGCTCAAGCCCTGCGCCTTCAGCTGGTCGCAGAAATCGGCGGTGCGGCGATCCTGCCAGACGATCGCGTTGTAGATCGGGTGACCCGTTTCGCGATCCCAGACGATCGTCGTCTCGCGCTGGTTCGTGATGCCGATCGCGGCGATCGCCGTGCCGTTCAGGCCCACGCGCGTGACGGCTTCCGCCGCGACGCCCGCTTGCGTCGACCAGATCTCCTGAGGGTCGTGCTCGACCCAGCCCGGCTGCGGATAAATCTGCTCGAATTCCTTTTGCGCGATCGACACGATGTTGCCTTGTCGATCGAACAGCATGGCGCGGGAGCTGGTCGTGCCCTGGTCGAGCGCGAGGATGTATTGATCCTGCATTTGTCTCATCTCCATCCGTACGTAGCGTACGTAGTTGTGATTGGCGCCGCGGGTGCGGCGCGTTTCCGGTGTTTCCTGTCGTCGTCCGTTGCTGCCGGCGCCGATGCGCGTCGGTCAATGCGCGGCGCTCGCCGCTTCGCGCGCGGCGCCGAACCAGGCGTCGAGCGCGGCCGTCACGGTGTCGAGCGTGCCCGGCGCAACATGCAGGCCGAGCTTCGAACGCCGCCACAGCACGTCGTCCGCGCAGGTCGCCCATTCGGCGTCGCGCAGATAACGCAATTCCGCTTCATGAAGGCCGGGCGCGAGCTCGGCGCCGAGCTCGGCGAGCGACTTCGCGCGGCCGATCACGCGCTCGGCGCGCGTGCCGTACGCGCGCGCATAGCGGCGCGCGAGCGCGGCGGGCAGCCATGGATGGCGTTTCGCGAAGGTTGCGGCGAACGGCGCGAAGCGCGCATCGGCGATGTCGCCGCCCGGCAGCGGCACGCCCGCCGTCCATGCGCCGCGCGCCGCGCCGAGCGTGCCGCCGAGCATGTCGGTCGCCTCTTCGGCGAGCTTGCGGAACGTCGTGATCTTGCCGCCGAACACCGACAGGAGCGGCGCGCTCGCGCCGTCGTCCATCTCGAGGCGATAGTCGCGCGTGACGGCGGACGGGTTGTCCGCGTTCTCGTCTTCGAGGAGCGGGCGCACGCCGGAATAGGTCCAGCACACGTCGGCGGGCGAGATCTTACGCTTGAAATAGCGATTGATCGACTCGCACAGATAGCGCGTTTCGTCGCGATCAATGGCGACGCGCGACGGATCGTCGTGGTATTCGACGTCGGTCGTGCCGATCAGCGTGAAGTCGCGCTCGTACGGAATCGCGAAGATGATCCGCTTGTCCGGATTCTGGAAGATGTACGCGTGGTCGTGATCGAACAGGCGCCGCGTGACGATGTGGCTGCCCTTCACGAGGCGCACGCTGTGCTGCGCGCCGCGGCCGAGCGCGCCGTGCAGCACTTCCCCGACCCACGGGCCCGCCGCGTTCGCGATCGCGCGGGCGCGCACGTCGAGCGTCGAGCCGTCGGCGCGCCGAAGCTGCGCGCGCCATTCGCCGTCGCGGCGCTCGGCCGACACGAGCTTCGTGCGGGTGAGGATGCGCGCGCCGCGTTCCTGCGCGTCGAGCGCGTTCAGCACGACGAGCCGCGCGTCGTCGACCCAGCCGTCTGAATAGACGAAGCCGCGTTTGATCGAATCGATGAGCGGCGCGCCCGCCGGGTGGCGGCGCATGTCGATGCCGCGCGAGCCGGGCAGCAGTTCGCGCTTCGCGAGATGGTCGTACAGGAAGAGGCCGATGCGGATGAGCCATGCGGGACGCAGGTTCGGCATGTGCGGCATCACGAAGCGCAGCGGCCAAATGATGTGCGGCGCCGCGCGCAAGAGCGTCTCGCGTTCCTGCAGCGCCTTGCGCACGAGCCCGAATTCCTTGTACTCGAGGTAGCGCAGACCGCCGTGGATCAGCTTCGTGCTCGAAGAGGATGTGTGCGACGCGAGGTCGTCCTGTTCGCACAGGAGCACCGACAGGCCGCGGCCGGCCGCATCGCGCGCGATGCCCGCGCCGTTGATCCCGCCGCCGACGACGAGCAGATCGTAACGATTCTGTTGAGTCACCCGCTGATCCTATCGTTCATATAACAGAAAATGAGCGAACCTGAAATGTTCGAATTCGAAATTTAACGAACATAATCGAAAAAGTAAAGTTCGCTATTGAGGGCCGGGTGGCGCAGCGCACGATCCCGGACGATACTGGCGGAGGATCAACGAGCGAGGTGTACACATGCGTACGATGATCGCGGCCGGCGCGTTCGCGCTGCTGGCCGGATGTGCGGGCGTGCCGTCCGAATTCGGCGGCTGGGGCGGACCATCGTTTGCCGAGCTGCAGCGGACCTGCGGCGAGGTGCGCGATTATGGCGGCGACGCGCAGTCCGTCTATTCGGCGATGTTCGATGCGTGGGTTGCGAAGCGCCACGGCAAGCTGACGGATGCGCGCTTCTGTGCGTTCGAAAACGAACTTGCGCGGCGCCACGCGGCGCTGGGGACGAGCGCCGACCCGGCCGGGCGGGGCCGCTGGGTGAGCTATCTCAACGACGCGCGCGCGCAGGCGATCAGCTGGCGAGCAGCCGTCGATCCGTCGCTGCGCGGCGGTTGAGAGGCGGGAAAGGGATGGGCCGGAGGGGCGCGGCCTGGCACTGGCTGCGCCCCTCCGGCCAGTACATCACGAATATCGGAGCTTGATCGATCGCAATGCCGCGTCGCCGATTTCGGTGACGCAGTATTTCTTGCCGGAGCCGAGCGCCTCCAGCTTCACGAGCTGTCGCTCGAGCAACGCGTCGAGTTCGTCGCGGTCCATGTCGGCTTGGTCGGGAGCATCCTTCACAAGCAACAGCGTGGCGAATTCATGCGGACTTAGCATCGTTCTCTCCATGACAACCGTACTGTCCCGGGTGCAAGTGTCCGGTCGAGTGACCCAGCAAGGGAAGGCGTGGGGGGAAAAGCCGCTGTCCCGGCCTTGGCGTTATTGAGACGCCGCCCCGGTTGCGCAAAGTACGCGCAACCGCGCCGGGGATTTGGAGTGTAGTCAAGCGAACCGGCATCTACAAATCACACCCTGATAATTTTCTGATTGACATCAAGGAATTCGTCAGGCGGTTTTGCCGGTGCGGCAATTCCTTGATTTCACTTGAAGTTTTGGGTGCGGTGCAGCAGCGCGACCCGTCGCTCGGGCGGCGGTCCGGTCAGTCGGCGACATACACTTGCGTGCCCGCCTGCGCGATCGTCTCGGCCATGTCGCCGGGCAGCGGCTTGTCTGTGAAGAGCGCATGGATCTGGCTCAGATGCCCCTGCCGCACGAGTGCCGGGCGGCCGAACTTCGAATGGTCGGTGACGAGGTAGACAGTGCGCGCGTGCTGGATGATCGCCTCGGCGACGCGCACCTCGCGCGTGTCGAAGTCGCGCAGCGTGCCGTCGTTTTCGATCGACGACGTGCCGATGATCGCGTAATCGACCTTGAACTGGCGGATGAAGTCGATCGCGAGCTCGCCGACGACGCCCTTGTCCCACGGCCGCACGATGCCGCCCGTGATCAGCACCTCGCACTCCGGATAGCCGCTCATCATGCTCGCGACGTTCAGGTTGTTCGTGATCACGCGCAAGCCTCGATGCCGGTTCAGCGCGCGCGCGACTTCCTCGGTCGTCGTGCCGAGGTTGATGAAGAGCGAAGCCTGATCCGGGATGTGCGAAGCGGCGAGCGCCGCGATGCGCCGCTTCTCGTCGTGGAACATCCGCTGGCGCGCGGTGTACGACAGGTTCTCCGAGCTCGTCGGCAGGCTCGCGCCGCCGTGGTAGCGGCGCAGCAGGTTCAGATCGGCGAGCCAGTTGACGTCGCGGCGGATCGTCTGCGGCGTCACGTCGAAATGAGCGGCGAGATCGTCGACTGTGACGAAGCCGTCGCGCTGCACC
Source organism: Burkholderia mayonis (assembly GCF_001523745.2). Lineage (NCBI taxonomy): Bacteria > Pseudomonadati > Pseudomonadota > Betaproteobacteria > Burkholderiales > Burkholderiaceae > Burkholderia > Burkholderia mayonis. The sequence goes on along the minus strand of NZ_CP013386.1, from coordinate 3,222,278 downwards.
CATTCGAGCAATTCCTGCTGACGTGCGTTCAGGGTGAGGCGGGGGTCTCGTGTCATGTTCGGGGGTTTCGATTCGGCTCGATGGAGCGGGGAACTGGGGACGGCAATCCGCATTGTAAGGGCTGTTCGGGCCGATTCGTCCAGCGTGCGGCATACATGCCCGCGCACCGGCGCGGCATTCGATTTAGACTTGATTCATGCTTCCGGCGCATCAATTCATGTGACAAATAAATTTGTCGGGGCCGCCCATTCGCGTTGGAATGTCTGTTTCGATCCCGTTTACAGTCTACTTGCGATGAATCTTCACTCGAACATGCCCGGCGCGACCTTCTCGTGGCGCAACCCGTATCCGACGACGCGCGTGCCGGTATTCGCGCGCAACGTCGTGTCGACGTCGCATCCGCTCGCCGCGCAGGCGGGGCTCAGGATGCTGTGGAAGGGCGGCAACGCAGTCGATGCGGCGATTGCCGCGGCGGCTGCGATCACCGTCGTCGAGCCGGTGTCGTGCGGCCTCGGCGGCGACGCGTTCGCGCTCGTCTGGGACGGCGCGAAGCTGCACGGCCTGAACGCATCGGGCGTTGCGCCCGCTGCGTGGAGCGTCGACTACTTCCGCCGCCGGCACGGCGAAGCGGGCAACGGCCTCGCGCGGCAGCCGACGCGCGGCTGGGACACGGTGACGGTGCCCGGCGTGATCGCCGGCTGGGAAGCGCTGCATGCGAAATTCGGCTCGCTGCCGTTCGCCGACCTCCTCGAGCCGGCGATCGAGCTCGCGGAGCGCGGGCATGCGGTCGCTGCGATCGTCGCGCACAAGTGGGCGGCCGCCGTGCCCGAGCTGAAGAACCAGCCGGGTTTCGCGGAGACCTTCATGCCGCGCGGCCGCGCGCCCGAGGTGGCCGAGCTGTTGCGGCTGCCGGGCCATGCGAAGACGCTGCGCACGCTCGCGGCCGAAGGCGCGCGCGCTTTCTACGAAGGCGGCATCGCCGAGACGATCGCCGCGTTCTTCCGCGAAGGCGGCGGCGCGCTGAGCGCGGACGACCTGCGCGCGTACCGGCCCGAGTGGGTCGAGCCGATCGGCAAGGACTATCGCGGCTACACGGTGCACGAGATCCCGCCGAACGGGCAGGGGATCGCCGCGCTGATCGCGCTCGGCATCATGGAGCGCTTCGATCTCGCCGACCTGCCGCTCGATTCGGCGGATTCGCAGCACGTGCAGATCGAGGCGATGAAGCTCGCGTTCGCCGACGTCCACCGCTACGTCGCCGATCCGCGCGCGATGGCAGTCACGCCCGCCCAGATGCTCGACGACGCGTATCTCGACGCGCGCGCGAAGCTGATCGACGTCGAGCGCGCGACGCACTTCACGTTCGGGATGCCGCGCGCGGGCGGCACGATCTATCTGTCGGCGGCCGACGAGCGCGGGATGATGGTGAGCTTCATCCAGTCCAACTACATGGGCTTCGGCTCGGGACTCGTCGTGCCGGGCACCGGGATCGCGCTGCAGAACCGCGGCTGCGGATTCTCGATGGACCCGGCGTCGCCGAACGTCGTCGCGGGCGGCAAGCGGCCGTTCCATACGATCATCCCGGCGTTCGTCACGCAGCAGGCGGACGGGCGGCAACAAGCCGTGATGAGCTTCGGCGTGATGGGCGGCGACATGCAGCCGCAGGGCCATCTGCAGACGATCGTGCGGATGCTCGGCTACGGCCAGCAGCCGCAGGCCGCATGCGACGCGCCGCGCTGGAGGGTGAGCCGGTCGTTCACGCTCGATGTCGAGGCGGCGCTCGATGCGTCCGTCGTCGATTCGCTCGCCGCGCGCGGCCATACGATCCAGGCGATCGACGATCCTTACATGGACTTCGGGTCCGGCCAGTTCATCTGGCGGCTCGACCGCAGCGAACCCGACCGCGGCTACGTCGCGGCGAGCGACAGCCGGCGCGACGGTCTCGCGGCGGGTTTCTGACGCGCACGGGATGCGCGCGCCGCGCATGCGTCTTGCGCGCGGCGTTCGTTGCAGGCGAAACGATATCGAAAGGCATTTCAAAAAAGGCTTTCGCTTTCGATATCGCACGCCTTTTCGAATTACGGGTCTAATATTGCGTGATAATCGCCGTGGAACTGCGATTGCCGGTTAAGGTCAGTGCTCGAAGCACGATCAAAAAAGTCCGGCTAAGATGGCCGGACGTGTCGAATAACCGATTTCAACGCGCCGCAACCGGCGGGATCGCGAGCCGCGCGCGGCGCGGCCCGTCCGGACGCGAAGCGGCGTTTGGGAGCGCGAAACATGCTGGCTGATACCTCGCACGAGATGCCCTGGCGCATCGAAGACATCGACCTGACGCGAATCGACCGTCAACGCGCCGCAGCGAACGAAGATCTGTTGCTGCTGCTGTGCGCAGCGTCGTTCATCGAGAGCGGCTCCGATCTTTACACGAGCAACCTGAGCCAATTCTTCGACGACGATCGCGAAGTGTCGGCGTGGCTCAACACCGAATGGGAACACGAGGAGTTGCAGCATGGCCGCGCGCTGAAGGCGTATATCGCGCATGTGTGGCCCGAGTTCGACTGGGATCTCGCATTCGCGAATTTCTTCGACGAGTATTCGAAGACCTGCTCGCTCGAAGCGTTCGAGAAGACGCGGGCGCTCGAGATGGTCGCGCGCTGCGTCGTCGAGACGGGCACGGCGACGCTTTATCGCGCGATCAACGAGTGCTCGGACGAGCCCGTGCTCAAGGAGATCACCGACAACATCCGCACCGACGAAGTCCGCCATTACAAGCACTTCTTCCGCTATTTCAAGAAATACAACGAGGTCGAGGGCAACGGCCGGCTCGCGGTGCTCGGCGCGCTGACGCGGCGCGTGCTCGAGATCAAGAACGAGGACTCCGAGATCGCGCTGCGGCACGTGTTCGCGATCCGCTATCCGGACCGCGCGGGCGATTCCGCGTATTGCCGCGAGCGCACCGCGCGCGTGAACGCGCTCGTGCGGCGCAACCTGTCCGCGGACATGTGCGTGAAGATGCTGCTCAAGCCGCTCGACTTGCCCGCGAAGATCCAGCCGGGCGTCCACTATCCGCTGACGAAGCTCACGCAGCACGTGTTCTTCCGGTAAGCGTCGGCGCCGCGTCGCGCGGTATGCTGCGGGTTTCGTTCGACACGACGCGCAGCAGGAGAACACCGTGACCGATCCGGACCGACGCACCCTCGAACGGACGATGTATGACGTGTGGCCGAGCGCTGCGCTCGCGCTGTTCGACGGCGACGATCTCGCGCACAAGGCGGGCTTCACCGCCGCGCTCGTCGTCGTCGAGCGCGACGTCGATCCGCCGCAGCCGCGCTCGACGCTGCTGAGCGCGGGCGAGCTCTACGCGCCCGATGCGCAGTCGCTGCGCTTCTCGCTATGGCCGCAGTCGCGTGCGGCGCGCGCGCTCGCCGCGCGTCCCGACGCGACGCTCACGTTCGTCGCCGACGACGCGTTCCATCAGGCGCGTTTGCGCATCGATTCATCCGATTCGACCGGCGACGGGCTCGCGCGCTTCATCGCCACGCTCGTCGGCGGCGAAGCGCAGCGAGTCGGCTATGCGCGTCTGACGGCGGGCGTCACGTTCGAGCTTGCCGACGCCGATGCGCGCGCCGTGCTCGCGCGCTGGGCGCGGCAGATCGCGCAGCTCAAGCGCTGAAGGACGCGCAAGGGCGCGCTCGCTCAGAGAGAAGGGGGCGCCGCGCGCCGCCGGGCCGCTTCGATGAGCGGCGCAGCGGCGCGTGACGCTCAATGGCCGCGCTGACCGCTGCGCGACGAACGATTGCGATTCGCATGCGCGCCGCCGCCGTTCGCGTTGCCGTTGCCCGTCGGTCGTCCGCTGCCGCCGCGTGCTTGCTGCGGCTTCGCGGTTTTGGGCTGCACTGCCTTCGATGGCGCAGCCTTCGCTTTTGCGCCGCCGTCGCGACGCGCGGCGGGTTGGCCCGGCGCTTGCCCTTGATTCGCGGCCCGCGGCGCGCGATTGCCGCCGCCGTTGCGGCCGCCGTTGCTCGCGCCGCCGCCGTTTCCGCCGCTATTCCCGCCGCGCTGCGCGCGCCGTTGGATCGGCTCCGGCTTCGTGTTCGGGTCCGGCTCGAAGCCCGAAATCACTTCCTGCGAGATCTCGCGCTTGATGAGCCGCTCGATGTCGCGCAGCAATTGCTTCTCGTCGACGCACACGAGCGACACCGCCTCGCCGTTCGCGCCCGCGCGGCCCGTGCGGCCGATCCGGTGCACGTAGTCTTCGGGCACGTTCGGCAGATCGAAGTTGACGACGTGCGGCAATTGATCGATGTCGATCCCGCGTGCGGCGATGTCGGTCGCGACGAGCACCTGCAGCGTGCTGCTCTTGAACTCGGCGAGGGCGCGTGTGCGCGCCGACTGGCTCTTGTTGCCGTGGATCGCCATCGCGCTGATGCCGTCCTTCGTCAACTGCTCGGCGAGCCGGTTCGCACCGTGCTTCGTGCGCGTGAACACGAGCACCTGGAACCAGTTGTGCTCGCGGATCAGATGCGTGAGCAGCTCGCGCTTGCGGTCGCGGTCGACCGGGTGGATTTTCTGCGCGACCGTCTCGGCCGTCGTGTTGCGGCGTGCGACTTCGATCAGCGCGGGCGAGTCGAGCAGGCTGTCCGCGAGCGACTTGATCTCGTCGGAGAAGGTCGCCGAGAACAGGAGGTTCTGGCGTTTCTCCGGCAGCTTCGCGAGCACGCGCTTGATGTCGTGGATGAAGCCCATGTCGAGCATCCGGTCGGCTTCGTCGAGCACGAGGATGTCGAGGCTCGACACGTCGATCGTCTTTTGTTGCATGTGATCGAGCAGGCGCCCCGGCGTCGCGACGACGATGTCGACGCCGCGCTTCAGCGCATCGATCTGCGGATTGATGCTGACGCCGCCGAACATCACGGTCGAGCGCAGCTTCACGTACTTGCTGTATGCGCGCACGCTTTCCTCGACCTGCGCGGCGAGCTCGCGCGTCGGCGTGAGGATGAGGGCGCGCACCGCGCGCCGCGCGCTGCGGTTTTCCGCATAGAACGTGTGCAGGCGTTGCAGGATCGGCAGCGTGAAGCCTGCCGTCTTGCCGGTGCCCGTCTGCGCGCCGGCGAGAAGATCGCCGCCGCCCAGCACAGCGGGGATGGCCTGGGCCTGGATCGGCGTGGGCTGCGTGTAGCCCAGCTCGGTGACGGCCCGCACGAGTGGTTCGGCGAGGCCGAGAGATGCGAAAGACATAGATACTCTTGATTTATTGGTAAGGCGACGTCCTCGCGCGGCCCGCGCGGGAAACGGACGTCACCGAAAAAGCAAAAGGGCGCGGCCGCGGTTTCCCGCAGCCGCGCCCCGTTCGCGTCAAGTGCCGATTAATCGAGCGGCGCGGAACGCAGGTCGCTCACCTGTTGCGGTGAGACGGGCGATCCGTTGTTGCCCCACGACATCCGGATGTACGTAACGACTGCCGCGACTTCCTGGTTCGACAGCGACTGTGCGAACGGCGGCATTCCATACGGACGCGGATTCTTGGACGTGCTCGGCGGATAGCCGCCGTTCAGCACCATGCGGATCGGGTTCACGGCCGATTCCATCATGATCGAGCGGTTCTGCGCGAGCGGCGGGTACGCAGTCGGCTTGCCTTCGCCATGCGCGCCGTGGCAGGTCGCGCAGTTGTCCGCGTAGATCTTCTTGCCCTGCTCGAGCAGCGCGCTGCCGAACTGCTGCGACGGCTCGTACTGCATGTTCTTTGGCGCTTCTGCCTTCTGCGGGATCGACTTCAGGTAAGTCGACATCGCGCGGGTGTCCTCATCCGTCATGTACTGCAGACTGTTGTGGACGACGTCCGCCATCGGGCCGAACACCGCGCCCTTCTTCGAGACGCCCGCTTGCAGCAGATCGGACAGTTCCTGGACGTGCCACTCGCCGAGGCCGAGTTCCTTGTCGTTCGTGAGCGACGGCGCGTACCAGTTCTGCAGCGGAATCAGGCCGCCCGCGAAGGCCGCCGAACTCACCGGGCCGCCCATCATGTTGATCGACGTGTGACACATGCTGCAGTGGCCGAGGCCTTCGACGAGATACGCGCCGCGGTTCCATTCGACCGACTTCGTCGGATCCGGCTTGTACTCGCCTTCCTTGAAGAACAGCGTGCGCCAGCCGATCAGCAGGTTGCGGTTGTTGAACGGGAAGCGCAGCTCGTGCGGACGGCTCGCCGTGTTGACCGGCGCGACCGAGCGCAGGTACGCGTAGATCGCGTCCGAATCCGCACGCGTGACCTTCGTGTAGCTCGTGAACGGGAAGCCCGGGTAGAGCAGGCTGCCGTCCTTCGAGCGGCCGGTGTGCATCGCGCGGTAGAAGTCGTCCGACGTCCACTTGCCGATCCCGTATTGATCGTCCGGCGTGATGTTCGGCGTGTACATCGTGCCGAACGGCGTCGCCATCGGCAGGCCGCCCGCGAACGACTTGCCGCCGCGCACCGTGTGGCACGCGATACAGTCGCCGACGCGCGCGAGGTATTCGCCCTTCTTGATGAGCGCGGCCTGGTCGGCGGGCGTCGCGGCAACGGCGGCGTTGCCGTGCAGCGTGTCGTTGCCCGGCCACAGGACGGGCACGAGGGCCGCTGCCGCGACGATCGCGACAGCCGAGAGTGCAAACAGGGACTTGCGTTTCATTTAGTCTGTCTCCCTTGCCTTATTGCGGTTCGCTGCCGCAGGCGAGCGGAGTCTTCATCGAGCGGGCCGGGGCCGGCACGGGGTTGGCGGGCGCCGGTTGCGCGGCGAGCCACGCGGTCACGGCGGTCACGTCCTCGTCGGACAGTTTGCTCGCGACTTCGTGCATGCAGTCGGGCGCCTTCGCATGACGCGTGCCCGAACGCCACGCGCCGATCTGCGCGCTCAGATAATCGCTATGCAGGCCGACGAGACCCGGGATCGCGGGCTGCATGCCGGTCAGCGTGGCGCCGTGGCACGCGACGCACGCGGGCAGCTTGCGCGCCGGATCGCCGTGCAGCGCGAGCTGCTTGCCGCGCTCGACGACGGCGGCGGGCACGGTCGGCTTCGTCGGCGCCGGGTACGGCGGACGCTGCTCGGAGAAGTGCTGCGCGATCTCGTGCAGGTAGTCGTCGTTCAGGTACGTGAGCAGATAGTTCATCGGCGGGTACTTGCGGCGACCGTCGCGGAAGTTCACGAGCTGGTTGTACAGGTATTCGGCTGGCTTGCCTGCCAGACGCGGAAAATAGTCGTTGTCGGTGCCCTGCCCGTGCGTGCCGTGACAGGCCGTGCAGCCGCGCACGCGCTCAGCCATCGTGTCGGGCGCCTTCAGGGGCGCCTTCGCGGCAGCCGGCTCGGTGGGCTTGGTCTGCGCGTGCGCAGTGCTCAGAAGGCTCGCTGCGCTCATCAACACAACGGCGAGCAGCGGACGGAAAAGGCGTCGAGAAGACACACGGGACTCCATTGTTATTCGTCGGGGACCTGACCGGGCTCCGATCGGCTCGGCGTGACGGCAAGAACTAACGAGGGCAGACAGCCGGGCTGCTGCGACGCGGCATTCTATCATCGATGGGTAATGGCGGCTATTTGACGCGGAGGGCACGGTTCCAAGCCGTGGTCGGGTTGCGACAATTTGACGCGCGGATGATGGTTCAAACGTCGGACAAGCAGCGCAGCCGACGGCGAAGCCCGTACACTTCGGGGGCGCGGCGTCAGGGCGGTCCGCCGCGCCGCCCCGATTTCCTTACTTCCATGCGAGTCGATGAAGTCCTCTTTTTCCTGTTTGCCTGAAAACAACAGTCGATCCTTCCGTTTATCCGGCGTGCGTGGCGCAGGCGGTGCGCGATGAAGATCGACAGTCTCTGGTTCGGCCAGGCGGCGCTCGCCGCGCTCGGCGACGTCGCGTTCGCGGTCGCCGTCGGCTCCGCGCTGATCGGCGCGTGGCTCGCGAACGACGGCGCGAAGAGCGTCATCGCGCCGTCGCATCCCGCCTGGCGGCAATCGCTGCGCTCGCTTGCCGTCGCGGCGGCCGTGCTCGTCCTCGCCGACGTCGGCTGGCTCGTCTACGAGGCCGCGTCGATGAGCGGCGCGGGCCTGCGCGGCGCATTCGGCGCGATGCCGGCCGTGCTCGCGCAGACGCACGTCGGGCATGCGTGGAGCGTCGCGTGCGGCGGCGCGCTGCTGCTGCTCGCGGTTGCGCTCGCACGGCCGAGCGGCCCTGCCTCGGGCGCGCTTCTCGCGCTCGCGACGCTCGTCGTCGCGGCGGGCAAGGCGTCGCTCGGCCATGCTGCCGATTCGGGCGCGTTCTCGGCCGCGGTCGGTGTGCAGACGGTGCACGTCGCCGCGACGGCCGCGTGGGGCGGGCTCGTGATCGCGGGCGGGATGGCCGTGCTGCCGGCGCTCGGCTCGTCGATCGCGCGCGGCGCGATGATCCGCATCGCGCAGCGGCTATCGAGCGCGTCGATCGCCGCGCTCGCGTTTGTGGTCGTCACGGGCGCGCTCAACACGATCCGCGGCACGGGCGGCAATTTCGCGGCGCTCGACGGCAGCACGTGGGGACGCATATTGCTGCTGAAGCTCGCGCTCGTCACGCTCGCGCTGGTGCTTGCGGCGCTCAACCGCTTCTCGGCGCTGCCCCGGCTGCGCCGCACCGCGTCGACCGAGGACGCGCATACGTTCCGCAACGTGCTGCATCTCGAAGCGCTCGCGATGATCGGCGTGTTCGTCGCGGCGGCGGTGCTGTCGTTTACCGCGCCGATCGCGGCGGGCTGACGCGCGAGGGTTGCGCGCGGCGGCTGGCGGGCCCGGGTATGGACCGGGCGGGCCGTCGCGCGGGCGGCGGCCGATCGTTCGGGGCGGCAGGGCGCGCGGCGCGCGTGACGTCGTGATGCCGTCATGCGTGGCGTCATGCCGATGCTGGCCGAGCGTAGCGACGAACGGCGGCGTGCCGGCTGCGTCGCGGCCGCTCAGCCGGGATTGTCGGCGCGCACTCGCGCGCGTGCCGCCGCGCGGCGCTTCGGGCGGCCCGCCTGCAGGCGGCGCGCGTTGCGAATCGCACGTGCTTTTCTCCCGTTTTCTTCCGAGCCGGTTGCTCGTTTCGCCCGCCGCGCCGGCGCGTTCCCGATATCGGGCGGCGGGTGCGCGGCCCGCCGCCCGCAAGGCTCACCACTCGGCGACGCTGCCGTCCGCGTGCCGCCACACCGGATTGCGCCAGCGGTGCCCGATCTTCGCCATCTCGCGCACCTTCTCCTCGTCGACGTCGATGCCGAGCCCCGGCCCCTGCGGGATCGAGACGAAGCCGTCCGCGTAGCGGAACACCTCCGGATTGCGCAGATAGTCGAGCAGGTCGCTGCCCTGGTTGTAGTGGATCCCGAGGCTCTGCTCCTGGATGAACGCGTTGTAGCTGACCGCGTCGAGCTGCAGGCACGCGGCGAGTGCGATCGGCCCGAGCGGGCAGTGCAGCGCGAGCGCGACGTCGTAGCTCTCCGCGAGCGTCGCGATCTTCCGGCATTCGGTGATCCCGCCCGCGTGCGACGCGTCCGGCTGCACGATGTCGACGTAGCCGCCTTCGAGCACGTGCTTGAAGTCCCAGCGCGAGTAGAGCCGCTCGCCGAGCGCGATCGGCGTGCTCGTCTGGTTCGCGATGTCGCGCAGCGCCTCGGCGTTCTCCGACAGCACCGGCTCTTCGATGAACATCAACCTGTACGGATCGAGCTCCTTTGCGAGCACCTTCGCCATCGGTTTGTGCACGCGGCCGTGGAAGTCGACGCCGATCCCGACGTGCGGCCCGACCGCTTCGCGCACCGCCGCGACGTTCGCGATCACCTTTTCGACCTTGTCGAACGTGTCGATGATCTGCAACTCCTCCGAGCCGTTCATCTTCACCGCCTGGAAGCCGCGCTCGACGACCGCGCGCGCGTTGTTCGCAACGTCGCTCGGACGGTCGCCGCCGATCCACGAATAGACCTTGATCCGGTCGCGCACCGGGCCGCCGAGGAGCGCGTGGACGGGCGCGCCGTGGTGCTTGCCCTTGATGTCCCAGAGCGCCTGGTCGATGCCCGCGATCGCGCTCATCGTGATCGGCCCGCCGCGATAGAAGCCCGCGCGGTACATCACTTGCCAGTGGTCTTCGATGCGAAGCGGGTCCTGGCCGACGAGGTAGTCGGCGAGTTCGTGCACGGCCGCTTCGACCGTGTGCGCGCGGCCCTCGACGATCGGCTCGCCCCAGCCGACGATGCCCGCGTCGGTCTCGATCTTCAGGAACAGCCATCGAGGCGGAACGACGAAGGTTTCGAGGCGGGTGATTTTCATTGCGGGTGTCTCCTGTCGTCTGCATGAATCATGCATGAATCGTACAGCGGCGCAGCGCGAAAGTAGTATCGATCGCGCCGTTGCGCACATAGTGAGCGCCGCTGCCGGGTTCGCGCCGTCCGCGGCGGCGGACGCGTGGCCGGATCGAGCCGCGCGTTCGGCACGGATGTCGGCGGGCGAGTCGGGTCGAAAGCGATTTCTTGCTTCGCTCGCTCGACATTCGAGGGACGCCGCCCGGCGGTTGCGGTCCGCCCGGCCGAGCGTTACCGTACGCCACCGGCCGGGCATGCGAACGCGGCGTCGCCGCGTCGCCGAGCCGGACATGATCGAAGGAGGCGACGATGCTCTACACCGGCAGCTGCCATTGCGGCAGAGTCAGGTTCGAGGTGGAAGGGGAGATCGACGGCGCCTGTGCGTGCAACTGCTCGATGTGCATGCGCAAGGGCTCGCTGCTGTGGTTCGTGCCGCGCGACGCGTTCCGCTTGAAAACGCCCGACGGCGACATCGCGACCTATCTGTTCAACAAGCACACGATCCGGCATCGGTTCTGTCCGACCTGCGGGATCCATCCGTTCGCGGAGGGCACGGATCCGAAGGGCAACGCGATGGCGGCCGTCAACATCCGCTGCCTGGACGGCATCGATCTCGACGCGGTGCCGGTCCGGCATTTCGACGGACGCGCGCTCTGAGCGCGCATGCCTGATTCGGGATCGCGCAGCGCGCGAGGTCTGCACGGCGCGCGCTTCGCGCCCGTTCCGACGCCGTCCGGCTCAGCGCGGCTGCTGCCGGACGATGCGCTTCAATACCCAGTGAATCGACGAACCGTCGGCGGGCGGATTCGACACTTCGTACTCGGCGATCTCGAACTGGTATTCGTAGTCCGGGCGGTAGTCGAAGCCTTCGGTGCCGCTGTACCGGAGCTGCCATGGCACGTTCGGGCTCGTGCGCACCTGCAGGCAGTCCATCGGCGCGACGCCGACGCAGCGCGCCGTCTGCGCGGCGACGTAGACGGTCTTCGTCGCGGCTTGCGGTGCGGCCGGCTGCGTGGCCGGCGCGTTCGCCGCGGTGCTCGTCTCGCAGCCGGAGAGGCCGGCCGTAACGGCGAACGCGACGGCCGCGAGGGCGTGGCGGATCTTACTGAACATGGGAATCCGCGTCGATGAAACCGCGATTGGACCGGGACTTGCCGGGCGGGTTCGCCGCGCGCGGGCGCGCCGTTTCGCGATTCCCGAACGGTCGCGTCGAAGTGTGACGTCGAAGCGCGACGGTCGCGCGGCCTCGGCCTCGGCCTCAACTTCGATTGCGCCGCCGCGCCGTAGCACCGCGGAACCGCGCCGAGATCCGGTCGAAGCGTGATCGAAGCCGACTCGCCGGCGCCCCGGGCGCGCGCCGATTCCCGCCGTGAAGCCGATGTGAGCGCAGCGCAGCGCGCTGACATCGTCGCGTCACGCATCTCGGCATAAGGTGTCGGCGCCGGCGTGCGCGGCCGAGCTTCGATGCCGGCTGCCGCGCCGCCGCGCCGCCGCGCGCGGCGAATGCCGGTCGCTTTCATTCCTTTCCCACGACTTTCCCACGATCGAACGAAATCATGTCGAACAAGCCAGCTCCTGACGTGCCGCCGACCGAGCAGCCTTCCGCCGTCTCTCGCCGCGGCTTCCTCAAGTTCGCCGGCGTGTCCGGACTCGCGACCGCCGCGAGCGGCCTCGCCGCCGCGCGGGCGGCGGCTGCCGTGCCGGACGGCACGCCCGAGCAGATTCATCTGACGTGGGGCGACGCGGACGCGAACGAGGTCGTCGTGTCGTGGGCGACGCTCGCGGCCGCGGCGAACCCGCGCGTGCGCTTCGCGGGCCCGAACGAAGCGTGGCGGACCGCGCACGGCGTGCAGCGCACGTACACCGACGGCCTGAACGGCGAAGTCGTGTTCACGTATCACGCGCGGCTGCGCGGACTCAAGCCGGGCTCCGTCTATCGCTACGAAGTCACGGCCGACAACGACAGCAACGCGGCGAAGCCGTTCGCCGCCCGCTTCGACGCGGCGCCGCGGGGCCGCGCGCCGTTTCGCTGGACGAGCTACGGCGACCTCGCGACGCCGAACACGGGCTGGGTGCTGTCGTCGCCGCAGAGCCGCTTCGCGGTGCAGGCGGTCGAGCGCTTCCAGCCGCTCTTTCATCTGCTGAACGGCGATCTCTGCTACGCGAACCTGAATCCCGCGCACCAGACCGACGTGTGGCGCGACTTCGGCAACAACAACCAGACGTCCGCTGCGAATCGGCCGTGGATGCCGTGCCCCGGCAATCACGAGATCGAATTTCACAACGGCCCGCAAGGGCTCGACTCGTATCTCGCGCGCTACACGCTGCCGGAGAACGGCACGCGCTTCCCCGGCCGCTGGTACAGCTTCCACGTCGGCGCGGTGCTGTTCGTGTCGCTCGACGCGGACGACGTCGTCTATCAGGACGCGGCCGCGTTCGTCGCGGGCCCGAATCCGCTCGTGCCGGCGGCGAGCACCGGCAGCGAGCCGATTCCCCCCGGCACGTCGTTCTACGTGCGCGGCTACAGCCGCGGCGAGCAGACACGCTGGCTCGAAGAGACGCTGCGCCGCGCGTCGCACGATCGCGACATCGACTGGATCGTCGTGCAGATGCACCAGGACGCGCTCAGCTCGTCGAAGACGGGCAACGGCTCGGACAAGGGCATCCGCGAAGCGTGGCTGCCGCTCTTCGACCGCTACGGCGTCGACCTCGTGCTGTGCGGCCACGACCACGACTACGAGCGGAGCTTCCCGGTGCGCGGCTGCAACCATCGCACGGGCGTCGACTCGGCGACGGGCGAGGTCGTCGATACGATGCAGCCGCGTCCCGTCGTCACGTCGGAGCCGACCGACGGCACGTTCGACACGTCGCACGGCACGATCCACATGATTCTCGGCGGCGGCGGCACGAGCGCGCCGCTCGACGTATACGGCGAGAATCCGGCGACGGGCCTGCCGCAGGCGCGCGTGTTCACGAAGCCGAACCGGCCGGTGCCGGGCACGGCGCCGAACACGTTCGTGCGGCACGGCGCGGATGCGGTCGAGGATGCGATCTGGTCCGCGCGGCGCGATACGGGCACGGGCTACGGGATCGCGGTGTTCGACTACGATCCGGGCGAGCACGGCGGCCATACGTCGATCACCGTGAACTACTATCACGCACCGGGCGCCGATCAGACGCCGACCGCCGAGTACGCGCTGTTCGAGACGATCGTGCTCAGCAAGGCGCGCCGCGCGTAAGCGGCGACGCGGGCGAAGCGAGCGGGGCGGCGGCGTGCGCCGTCTTGCATGCGGCGCCTGCATCGTGATCGAGCGCGCCCGCGCGCTCGATCGAGTCGGTCTTGCGCCGGATCGGCAGCGTGATCGTAAACGTCGTGCCGCGGCCGACGCGGCCCTCGACGTCGATGCGCCAGCCGTGGTGCTCGACGATGCCGTGCGAGATCGACAGCCCGAGCCCCGTGCCCCGGCCGATCGGCTTCGTCGTGAAGAACGGATCGAAGATCCTGCCGATCACGTCGTCGGGAATGCCGACGCCCGTGTCGGCGATCGAGATCGACACGGAGTCGGCATCGTGCGTCGTGTGAATCGTGATCGTGCCGCGCGCCTCGATCGATTGCGCGGCGTTGACGAGCAGGTTCACGAACACCTGGCTCAGTTGCGCGGCGTTGCATTCGACGAGCGGCAGGCCGCCGTATTCGCGCACGACCTCCGCCTTGTACTTCAGCGCGTTGTGGACGACGTTCAGCGTGCGCTCGAGCCACGCGTGCAGATCGGCGAACGCCCATTCCTCTCCGCTCGGCCGCGAGAAGTCGCGCAGGTCGCAGACGATGCGCCGCACGCGCATCGCGTCGTCGATCGATTCGTCGATGAGCGCCATGATGTCGCCGCGCACGTAGTCGAGGTCGACGTCGCGCGACACCGCGGCGAGCGGCGCGCGCGTCGGCGGCGAGCGTGCTCGTCAGCGCTTCCTGCACGGCGATCACGTCGAGCAGGCCCCGGACCCAGCTCTTCAGCGTATCGAGATTCGCGTTGACGAAGCCGATCGGATTGTTGATCTCGTGCGCGACGCCCGCGGCGAGCTGGCCGATCGACGCGCGCTTTTCCGACTGCAACAGCTGCACGTGCGTTTCCTCGGGCTGGTGAATCAGCCGGCGCTGCTTGTCCTTCTCGTGTTCGAGGCGCGCCTGCGCGGCCTTGCGTTCGTCGATCTCCTGCTCCATCTTCCTGCGCGTGCGCTGCAGCACGTGTGTCGTGTTCGTATTGCCGCAGCGCGCCTTCGAGCTCGCTCGTGCGCTTCCTGACGCGCTCTTCGAGCGCGTCGGTCATTCCGCGCAGAAACGCGGTGCGCGCGCCGAAGCGCGACGCGACGAGCGTCGCGCTCAGGATCGTCGCCGTGAAGAGCGCGATCGTCGCGCTGAGCCACGCGCCGCTGATGCCGTTTCTCGCCATGCAGACCGCATTCGCGTAAAAATGCGCGGCTGCCATCCCGGTGTAATGCATGCCGGTGATCGCGATGCCCGTCCCGCCCGCCGCGGCGATCCGCTCCGCGATCACATGCGGCTGGTTTTCGTCGCACGGGCGGTGCGCGATCCAGAGCGCGGTCGTCGATGCGCCGATCGCTATCGCGATCGACGCGACGAAGAGCGTTCGGTCGTATTCGATCGCCGGACGCATTTGCAGCGCGTTCATGCCGGTATAGTGCATCGCGGCGATGCCGAGTCCCATCAGCACGCCGCTCACCGCGAGGCGCTCGCGCGTGAGCGCGCCGCGCGTCACCGCGTTCAGCGCGAAGTACGAGACGACCATCGCGATCGCAAGCGACAGGAACGTGAGCCGGAACTCGCAGCCGAGCGGAATCGGCAGCGAGAACGCGAGCATGCCGACGAAGTGCATCGCACAGATGCCCGTGCTCATCGCGGCCGCGCCGCCCGCGAGCCATGCGAGCCGCATCCGCGGCTTGTCGAGGGGCGAGATGAGCGCGCTCGGATCGAGCGCCGTGTAGGACGCGAGCGACAGCAAGACGAGCGGGAAGTCGAAGGTTCCGTGCATGAACGTCGGCTCGTCGCGTCGCGCGCGACGGTGAGGGCGGCGCGCGTCAGCGCCCGCGCCCGGAGGCCGCCGGGGCTTCGATCTTCGGCGGCGGCGTCTGGATCAGGACCGTGAACGGCGTGGCTTCCTGCGCTTTATAACACCGCACGAGCGCGACCTGATGCGGACACGACGCTGCCATTCGTCGTCAGCTGCACGCCGCGGCTCGTGCGCAGATCGTCGGCGAGCCGCATGCCTTCCAGCAACTGGCCGCCTGTGATTTGCGCATACGGCGTGTTGCAGCCGAGCGTCGCCGGATCCTTCGCGAGCGCGGCGAAACGATCGACGACTTGCGGGTCGTAGCGCATGCCGGCCTGCGACTTGATGAGCGCAATCGCCTGTTCGGACTGCATGCGTTGGTTGACGACGCCGCCGCGCTGCAGCCCTTCGTAGTCGCGCGCGACCGCGAGGATGCGCGCGCCGAGCGGAATGTCGTCGCCCGCGACGCCGTCCGGCGCGCCGCGGCCGTTGAAGCGCTCGTACTGGTGGCGAATGATGTGCGCGACCTGATTGAGCTGCGCGACGGGCGTGAGCACCAGCTGCGCGCGCAGCGGATGCTGATGGAACTGCCGGCTTTCTTCCGCGCTCATCCGGTCGATCGATTTGTGCAGCAGCTCGTCCGGCAGCGACAGCTTGCCGATCCCGTGCAGCAGGCCGGCGAAATGGAAATCCTGCGCCGATCCTGCACCTGCAGCGCGCTCATGTCGAGCGCGAGCTGCTTCGCGAGCTCGCCGATACGCCGCGATTCGCCGCCCTTCACGCCGCAGCGCAGCTCGATCATGTTCGCGCCGACCTGGATCATCGTCATGAAATTGCGCTTCAGGTCGCGCTGCGCGTCTTCGAGGAACAGCACGGTCTGCTGGATTTTCGCGGTGCGCGCGTGCACCTGCGCTTCGAGCGCGGTGCTGAGCGCGACGAGCTCCTCGTTTTGCTTCTACGTGAGCGCGAAGAGGCGCGCGGTCTCCTGGCGCAGCAGCCGCTGCTCGAGCGCCTGCTTGACCGCGAGCAGCAGGTCGTGGTCGTCCCACGGCTTGTTCAGGTAACGGTACACGCCGTCCTCGTTGATCGCGCTCACGACCGCGTCGATTTCCGAGTAGCCCGTCAGCACGATGCGCATCGCATCCGGATAGAGCGTCTGCGCGCGAGCGAGACATTCGGCGCCCGTCGTGCCCGGCATCCGTATATCGGAGATGATGAGATCGACTTCGCCGGCTGCGAGCACGTCGAGCGCGGCCGCGCCGCTCTCGACCGTGACGACCTGATAGCGCGCCGTGCGCAGCAGACGCTTGAGCGCCGACAGGATGCTCGGCTCGTCGTCGACGATCAGGATCGCGGGCGCGGCCGGCGCATTGCAGGATGCACCGGCGAACGCGTGCGACGCATCCGGCGCGATGGACGTTATCGATTCCTCGGATCCGGTATTCACGAAGCCTCCGCTTCATTTTTTTCATATTGGATTCCTTGCGATATCGGCGCTCAGCCATTCGTTTTTGAGCGAAAAAGCGGGGCGTTAGCGTATCTACCTAGATAGCGCAAGCGGTGCCGCGGCCGGCGTTACGCGCGTTCGGTGCGCGTGCCTCGAAAGAATCGTCGCGAATGTTTCCGAGCGTGTATCGGCGATCGCGCGATGTCGATGCGAATGCCGCAAGCGAGGCCCGCGTGCGCCGCCGCTCGCGCGACGAGCGAACCGACGCGTCGACGCGCTAATAACAATGATTGGATTCGATCGGGTTTACAGCGCCGTGTAAAAGATGCGCGTATCGGCGCCGCCGCTTTCCATCGCAAGAAAATTTTGCCCGATGGGCGCGCGCATATCGCGTCGATAACGAACGCAAAGAGCACGCACACGATGTTTGCGCGCACGTTGCACAGGCCGCGCGGCCTATTGTCTTACCTCCCGTTACACAAGCGACACCATCGTTTCACCTCGATTGCGACGTGCCTCCTAGAATGGATTGGACGGGTTGCGCCGCATCCGAGTCCATGGCCGGTGTGCTCGCGGCGAAGGCATCGAACGCATCGAACGCTTCGCCGCCCCCGGCCCGCAGCACCGCAGCCCGGTTCGTCGATCCGTTGATGAATTTCAACTTAAGGAGAACGTATGACTCGCCGCTCTACTTTATCGCTCGTCGGTGCATGTGCCGCCGGTCTGTTCGTCTTCGTGGCCGCCGCATCCGCGCAGACGACTCCACCGACGCAGCCGCGCCCCGAGGCAGCCGCTGAAACCGGTACGAGGCTGCATGAAGCCGATCAAGCCTTCGTCACCGACGCGACGAAAGCCGTATCGACGCAGCGCGATGCCGCACGCATCGCGACGTCGCGCTCGAGCGATCGCGCCGTGAAGGCATTCGCGGAACGCGTCGCGAGCGACAACGAGAAGCTGTCGCAGACGCTGCGCGCCGCGAGCCCGCGCGGCGTCGACGTGCCGCACAACGATCCCGATCCCGCCGTGCTCGACAGCATCAAGAATCTGCGCGGCGACGCGTTCGACAAGGCGTACATCGAGCAGGTCGCACTCGACGGCAACCGCAAGTCGCTGTCGGTGTTCCAGGCCGAAATCGCGTCGGGCCGCAACGAGCAGCTGAAGAATGCTGCGCGCAAGGGCCTGCCGGTGATCCAGGCGCATTATCAGCAGGCTCGGGAGCTCGCGGGCCGCAAGCACCTGCCGGGCGACGCATCGCAGTGACGGCGGTCGTTCGCGCGACGTCGTCGCGCTTGCGATAGCGAAAGCGCGTACGGCGCATCCGTTCGATGCGCGCTGCATATGCGGCGCATCGGGCGGCAAACGGATAGGCGGCGCGTAAGCGCCGCCTGTTTCGTATCGAGCGTGCGCCGATTCTCCCGCGCCGTCCCGTTCAGAACGTCTGCCAATCCGTCTCGGCGACCGCCGCGACGGATGCAGGGGCGGCGCCGGCAATGCGCTCGCGCTCGCGAACGATGGAGCCGGCATCGCACGCGTCGCCCGCCGGTTCTGTTTGGCGGTCGTGCGAACTGCCGCCGCGGGCGCGATTGCCATTTGCGCCGGGCGCGCATCGCGCGGTCGCGCGGTCGCGCTCGCATTCGACCGGAACACGGCGACCGCATCGACGAGCCGTTGCGTCCGGTTCTTCAGATCGTCGGCGGCGGCCGCGATCTCGTCGAGGTGCTCGGGACCGCCGCGGTTCTCGACCTTCGCGACGACCTGCGGCGTCGCGCCGCCGATCAGCGCACGGATCGCGCGACGTGCGCCGCCGATTCGACGAAGCTGACGCCGACGAAATCGACGCCCGTTTCCTTCGCGAACGCAATCATCTCGCGGTCGCGCGGCGTAACGAGATCGTGGCCGAGGTCGATCTCGGGCACGTCGATGCCCTTGCGGCTCTTCAGCGTGCCGGCCGTCTCGGCGATTACGCGCACGTCCTGGCCGCGCACCGCGTCGACGACGAACGACAGCGCGCCGTCAGCCCAAGCAATTGCCGGTACAACTCCACGCTGTCCATCGCACGCCTCCCTTGCAGAACATGCGCGCCAGCGTACTACCGACCCACAGGAATGTCTGAAGAACCTTTTTATTTGGTGATAAACGAATCGGCCGGTACGTGGGCCGCGCCTGCTAGCGCGCCAGCCGGTCGAGCAGCGGCGACGAAAACACGCGCTGCGGATCGTAGCGGTCGAGCGTGCGCAGCGCCGCATCCCAGTTGTCGGCGGGCGACAGCCCCTGCCGGAACAGATCTGGAATCGTCGTTCCGATCATCGTGTCGTCGCTCCACGCGGCGGCGTCGGTGTAGCCCCAGCCCTTCGACCATTCCGGCCGCACGGTCGCATAGCCGCCGCTGTAGTTCGACAGCATCCAGCGCTCGATTTCGCGATAGAAGCGGTTCGCGTCGGGCGTGCCCGGCAACGTCAGGATGTCGAACCAGATCGCGGCGTTCCAGTCCGGATGGTCGGGCCGTGGCCGGATCGCGGACAGCGACGGCGCCGCCGCGCCCGGGCCGACATCGTCCGGCGAATCGACGCCCGTCACGCGGATCTCGACGGGACCGTTCATCGGATAGCTGCCAGTCTGGCGGTAGGCAGCGACCCGCTGCTGATAGAACTCGACGAACTCGTTGATCGCACGCTGCGCGTTCGCGCGGTTCGTCAATACGGCATAGCCGTTCGCGGTCACGCGCAGCGTCGTCGGCCGGACATACTGCAGCACCGAGCGCGACCAGCCCCAGAGATTCGTCAGCGGCTTGAAGATATTCGTCAGGCCGAGATAGGTGATCGCGTATTGCGTTTTTCCGAATAGCGGAGCCAATTGGATTTCGCCGTTCAATAAAATGCGGGTCACCAGGTCGGACAGTTCTTTCGATATCGAATCGGAAAACGGATAGTTGTAAGGCTGATCGACGGCGAGCGCGCCGGACGGCTGGTTCGGCCGAACGGTCCATACCTTCAGCCAGGGCCTGTCGGTGAACGGAAACCAGATCGCCTCGATCCGGCCCGAGCGCTGCAGGAACGACTCGACGGTCCGGCCCGGCGAGCCGGCCGGCGCGAACAGCTCCGACGAAGCGATGTCGACGAAGCTCTCGCATTGCAACCGTTGATTCGCGCCGACTTGCAGCGTTGCCTCGATGATGAACGCCCGGCCGAGATGCGTGAGGAACGGGCCGATGTCGGGATCGGTTCGCGCGAACGTACGGAGTGCGTAGCGGCCCGACGAAGCGTCATGGACGACCGCGGTCAGCGACACGACCGAGTTGCTGAGCGAACCGTACGTGTGTCCCGCCGGCCGCGTCTCGCCCGAGGCCGGCAGCGCGGTGCCGTGCGCGCCGATCGCGAGCGCGCCGCCGAGCGTGATATCGCCGGGCGCGGGGACGGCGGTCATCCCGAGCCCTTGCCGCTCGAGCGTCGCGAGCAGCGTGTCCATCGACACGCCCGCTTGTGCGGTGACGCGCGCGGGCTTCGTCGACACGTCGATCGACACCGACGTCAGATGCTTTGTCGTGTCGACGAGAATCGCGCGGACGTTCGCATCCTGGGCGGCTACCGTGAGCGGCGACCAGTTGTGCATGTAACCGCGCGGTCTCACGCGATAGCCGTTCGCCGCCGCCCAGCCGACGATCGCGACGACGTCGGCGGGCGTCGCGGGCGCGGCGGTCCACAGGTCCGCCACGGCGATCTCGCCGCTCCAGTTCTGGAACGCCTGCTTGTAGAGCGGAATGCTCGCCGGGAAATTCGGCGGCGCGGGGACGGAAGGCCGTGCATGCGCGGGAATCTGATAGATCGGCGTCCATCCGGCGACGACGCCCGCACCGGCAAGGCGCGCGATATCGCCGAGAAACGCGCGGCGACGATGACTGGGAGAATTGCCTCCGGTGGTCTTTTTCATGTTTTCTCTCGAAATATTATTGATTCTGCAACGAAGGAATGAAGCATTCTGTTTTGTTGAAATGCATTTCCCTATTTTTGCTGCGTGCTTATATTCGAGAATTGTTATTGTTTATTAAAAATATGTTATTGAATAATAAAAATTAATTAGATGATAAGCGGCGATGAAATCGCGTCAAGCAAATTGATTTTTCAGGCCGGGAGGAACGAAAGGCGGCGGGCGGCGGAATCGCGCGGCCGCTGTGTCGCGGCCGCGCGAAGTGACATGGACGACGTGCGGCTGCGCGTTCGGCGGTGGCACGCGTGTCGACGGGAAGGGACCGGTGCGGGTGGAAAGCGCGCGGCGTGCGCCGCAAGCGAGCACGCGAAAGAGCGCGGCTCGCGCAGTCTGTGTTCAATCTTCACTTGTTTATTTACTTTTGGTGAAAGCTCATCAGATCGGCGACCTGACGTTCTTCGTGCTCGTCGCGCGCCACGGCAGCCTGTCCGCCGCCGCGCGCGTGCTCGACGTACGCTGCCCGCCGCGACGAAGCGGCTCGCCTTGCTCGAGAACCGGCTCGGCGCGCGGCTCGTCAATCGCACGACGCGCAGCTTCAGCCTGACGAGAGAAGGCGAGACCTACCTGCGCTACGCGACGCGCATCGTCGCCGACATCCGGCGGATGGAGGACGCGGTGCGCGCGAGCCGCTCGGTGCCGCGCGAGGCGGCCGCCGCGCGTGAGATAATTGTCGTTCCACCGCCAGCGATGATGCGGCCCCGCCGCACCCGATACGTTGAATCTCCTGCCCGTTTCCCTCGACCAGATCGACGATTTCGACGAGATCGTCGACGTCCGCACGCCGCTCGAATACGCGGAGGATCACATTCCGGGCGCACTGAACGCGCCTGTCCTCAGCAACGAAGAGCGGGTGATCGTCGGCACGATGTACAAGCAGGTGTCGCCGTTCGAGGCGACGCGCGTCGGCGCGGCGATGGTCGCGCGCAACATCGCCGCGCATCTCGGCACGACGTTCGCCGACCGTCCGCGCAACTGGCGGCCGCTCATTTACTGCTGGCGCGGCGGCAAGCGCTCCGGGTCGATGACTGTCTGGTTCAACATGATCGGCTGGCGCGCGAGGCAGCTCGACGGCGGCTACAAGTCGTATCGCCGCTCGGTTGTCGATGCGCTCGGTCAGTTGCCGCCCGAATTTCGTTACGTCGTCCTGACGGGCAATACGGGGAGCGGCAAGACGCGGCTGCTGCATGCGCTCGCACAGGCGGGCGCGCAGACGCTCGATCTCGAAGCGCTCGCCGCGCATCGCGGCTCGCTGCTCGGTGCGCTGCCGAGCAGCGAGCAACCGTCGCAGAAAGCGTTCGACACGGCGCTCGTCGGCGCGCTGCGCGGCTTCGGCCGCGAGCAACCCGTGTTCATCGAAGCGGAGAGCCGGCGCATCGGCGCGATCACGCTGCCGCTCGCGCTGCTGACCGGCATGCATGCGGCGGATTGCGTGAACGTCGAGACCGAACGCGACGAGCGCGTCGAGTTGCTGCTGCAAGACTACGGGCATCTGTTCGATCAGACCGCGTTCTTCAAGATCCAGCTCGAGAAGCTCGTGCCGATGCACGGCCACGCGCGAATTCGGAAGTGGCACCAGATGCTCGACCAAGGGCGGCGCGGCGAGTTGTTCGAAGAACTCGTCGACGTTCACTACGATCCCGCCTATACGCGCAGCAGCCGAGCGCATTTCGTTCGCCTGCCGCAGGCCGAGCACTTTCCGTTCAGGCCGACCGCGAGCGACGTCGTCGAACAGGCGAGGGCGTTGCTCGCGTATCTCGACGCGGCGGGCGCGAGCGCGTGTGGCAAGCGGGCTTGATGCGCACGTAGCACGCAGGCCGCTTGCACACGGTGCACGGCACGTGCTGCACGCGCTGGCGTCGTCGTGCGCCGCGCTTCGCGAGTCTTTTCTCCAGCGGCCATCGATGCCGCATGCGCGCCCGAGCGATCGGCTATCCTGACCGGCGGCATTCTATGCATGTTTCGAACACTCGCCCGAGCGATGCCTCGATGCGCGTCCGCTCGATCGCGTCGCGCACGCATGCCAGCCCTTTCCGACTGTAGGCGGCGCCGATCAACGCTCGATCGTATCGCCGCCGTCCGGCGATGCCGGCTGTCCTTGCGCGTCGCTGCCGTGCTGCGCGGCAGGCGGCGCTGCGCGCTTGCCCGGATGATCGACGACGTGTTCGACCGCATGTTGCGCGGCCGGAACGGCCACGGTCGGAAAGATCACCGCGAGGGCGACCCACAGCACCACACCTGCAATCATGATCGATCTCCAGAAGATTCGTGCGGCGACGCGCGCATCGACGCGTGTCGTGCCATACGCTGCCGCGTGCGAACAGCGCATGCCGATGACGAGCAGCGATCGGCCGCCGTCACACGCGTCGCGTGGAGCCGCCGCACATGCTTTGCGCCGCGCAAGAGCGCTTCGATGCGTCCGCGAATCGCGCGCGCGATCAATCCGCTCGCGTCAGC